>NZ_JAHKRO010000199.1 GCF_019396325.1 Nonomuraea ceibae | reverse complement strand
GGTGGTGCCGGCGCCGGGAGCGCGCGCGACCCTGACGACCGCCTCGCCCGGCACCCGGCCGCCGGCGAAGGCGGCGACGGCGGCGAGCCGGTGCTCGGTGAGCGCCGCGCCGCCGGGCGGGGTGACGGCCCAGGTGACGGCGAACGTCTCGCCGCCGCGCAGCCTGCCGGTGGCGGCGGGCGTGCGCGCCTCGGCCCGCCACCCCTCGGGTACGGCCAGCGTCACGGCAAGGTCGCGCAGCGCGCCGGTGGCGCCGGTGTTGACCACCCGGGTGACGATCTCGCCGGTCGCGCCGGGCTCCAGCACGGAGGGCCGGTCGTCGCCGAGCGCGGCCGGGTCGACCTCGAACGTGACCAGCGGCGTACCGGCGCGGCCGTCCGACACCCGGTACATGGCGGCGCCGTGCGCGGGGACCTGGGCGGCCAGCTCGCCGGTGCTGCCGGTCACCGCGCCGGTCCACAGGTCCTCGATCCGGTGGCGGCCGGGGCCGAGGTCCGTGGAGATCGTCGCGGCCCGGTCGCTCTCGTTGAACAGCACGATCGCCCGGTCGCCGCCCGCCAGCGGCTTGACCAGCACGTGGTACCAGCCGTCGGAGCGGGCCAGGGCGCCGTGCGCGCCGAGCGGGTCCCGGGCGACGGCGATCACCTCAGGGTCGGCGACGATCTCGCGCGGCGCCCTGGCCGGGTCGGCCTGGAGGATCAGCGGGGCAGCGCCGATCGCCCACAGGGAGAACTGGGCGCGGTACTCGGTGGCGGTCATGCCGCCCAGCCCGGCCTGGATGAGGTCGGGGTCGGCCCAGCTTCCCGCGCCCGCGTACTCGGCGCGCAGCTGGTTGAACTCCCAGATGTCGACCATGGTCGCGTAGCTGTCGGCGATGGGCCGGTTGAAGACGTTGGTCCGCCAGGTGGTGGCCCCGGCCTCCTTGCCCCACAGCCACGGGACGGTGCTGCCGTCCTCGTTGTTCATCGCGAACACGACGCCGTCGCCGAGCGCCTGGCGCATGCGCGGGTAGAGCGTCCGGGCGATCCGCTCGACGTTCTGGCCGGGGAAGTCGGCCTTGGGGATGTCGCACCAGTCGTACTTGACGTAGCCGACGCCCCACGCCTTGACCTGGGCGGCGTCGGCGGCCTCGGAGCCGTAGGAGCCCGGGCCGCCGCCGGCGCACGCCTTGGTGCCCGCCGACAGGCTCACGCCCAGGTCGAGCCCCTTGCCGCGCACGTACGCGGCCAGGGCCTCGATCCCGGAGGGGAAGCGGGCCGGGTCGGCGGCCAGCGCGCCGCCGGAGCGCTGCGGGGCCAGCCAGCAGCCGTCGAGGATGACGTACCGGTAGCCGAGCGGCGCGAGCGGGGCGAGCGCGTCGGCGGCGGCCCTGACGGACGTCTCGGAGACCGAGCAGCCGAGCGAGCGGCTGCTCCAGCCCATCGGCGGCCCCGCCGCGGGGGCCTGGGCGGCGGCGGGTAAGGGGACGGAGAGCATGGTGAGGAGGACCGCCGCGAGGGCGGCCGGTGCGGTGCGCATGGGGGTCCCGTCAGGTCGGGTTGAGTGCGGGGGTGCCCGGCTCGATGACGAAGGAGCCGGAGGTGTAGGCCGGGGCGTACGGCTCGGTCACGCGCGACAGCGAGCGGAAGTCGACCTTCATCTCGCGCTCGCTGATGCGGGTGCGGACGTAGCCGCGGCGGCCGTTGAAGAACTTGACGTGCGGGTTCTCGGCGAGCAGGTTCCGCGTGTCGGGATACTCGTCCATGCCGTTGCCCGCGCTGGTGACCGACGTGGTGACGAGCTCGACGGCGACGGACTTCGACTCCGGGTCGCGGTAGTCGCGCTTGATCTCGCCCGCCCAGTGGGAGTGCACGTCGCCGGTGAGCACGACGGCGTTGCGCCCGTACGTGTCGACGGCGGCGGCCAGGCGGTCCCGGGAGGCGACGTAGCCGTCCCAGCCCTCGTTGGAGTAGCCCTTGCCCTCGCCGTTGGTCCAGTCCATCTCCATCATGAAGACCTGCTGGCCGAGCAGGTCCCAGGTGGCCCGCGAGCCCTTCAGCTCACCGTCGAGCCAGGCCTCCTGCTCCTGGCCGAGGATGGTGCGGTTGGGCGCGAAACGTTCCGCGCAGTCGGGGCCGACGGTGCCGCTGCGGCCGGTGCACGCGTACAGGTCGCGGTACTGGCGGGTGTCGAGCAGGTGCAGGTTGGCCACGGCGCCCCAGCGGATCGAGCGGTGCAGGCGCAGCGACGACCCGTCCGGCCGCTGGGCGCGCCGCAGCGGCATGTTCTCGTAGTACGCCTGGAAGGCCTCGGCGCGGCGCTTGAGGAAGGGCGGGTCGGGCTGCTCGGGGACGTCGCCGGCCCAGCCGTTCTCGATGTCGTGGTCGTCCCACACCACCACCCAGGGGGCGATCGCGTGGGCCATGCGCAGCTCCGGGTCGGCCTTGTGCTGGGCGTGGCGCAGCCGGTAGCCGGCCAGGTCCAGGCACTCGCCGCCGGCCTGGTCGCGGACGGGGTACTTGTAGTCGCCGTACTCGTAGATGTAGTCGCCGAGGAAGGCGATCAGGTCGGGCTGGTCCTCGGCCATCCTGCGGTACGGGGTGAACCAGCCGCTCTGGTAGTCGGCGCAGGAGGTGAACGACAGGTTCAGGTCGCGGCTGCGCCCGCCGGGGGCCGGGGCGGTGACGGTGCGGCCGGTCTCGGAGATCTCGCCGCCGGTGCGGAAGCGGTAGAAGTACTCGGCGCCGGAGTCGAGGCCGTCGAGCTCCACGTGGACGCTGTGCGCCTCCTCGCGGCGGGCGATCTCGACGCCGTGGCGCACCACGTGCTTGAAGTTCTCGTCCTTGGCGACCTGCCACTGGACGGGGACGGGACGGGACGGCATGCCGCCGAAGCCGTCGAGGGCGAGGGGATCGGGGGCGAGCCGCGTCCAGAGCACCACGCCGTCGGAGGCGGGCTCGCCGGAGGCGACGCCGAGCTGGAAGGGGTCGGACAGGGGGGTGCGAGCGGCCGCCGCGCGCACCGGGCCGGGGCCCAGTGCGGCGGCGAGGCCCACGCTCGCGCCCCCGGCGAACAACGCACGCCGGGTGATCATGGGTGGGGGGGCTCCCTACTCGATGGTGGCGTTGCCCTCGGCGACCGCCTGGTCCGCGGCCTGCTTGGGGGTGAGCTTGCCGAGGTACATCTCGTTGAAGATCTGGTTCAGCTTGGTCTCGAACCCGGTGAAGCCGGTCGTGACCGGCAGCGGGAAGGTCGTGCCCTCGGCCTCCTCCAGGAACGGGGAGACGTCCAGGCCCTTGGCCTTCCAGTAGTCGACGTAGCCCTGGGCGAGGCCGTTGATCGCGGGGAAGACGTAGCCGCCGTCGGCCATGAGCTTCTGCGGCTCCTCGGTGCCGAGGTAGGCGGCCAGCTTCATGGCCTCCTCGGGGTGCTCGCTCTTGGCGTAGACGGCCTCCGACAGGCCGTTGAGGTTGACCGAGCGGCCCTGCGGGCCCTCCGGCATGAGCGCGACGCCCATCTCGAACCCGGCGCCCGGCGCGACGAACGGCAGCAGCGCGTTGTTGGCCGGGAACATCGCCACCTCACCGGCGGTGAACATGTCGGTGATCTTGCCGGTGGGCGGGTTCGTCTGGCTGGCGGGCGGCGACACGTGGTGCTTGTTGACCAGGTCGACGCCCCACTGCAGGGCCTGGACCGACGCCTCGTCGTTGAAGGTGTACTTTCCGAACGGCTTGTCCAGGAGCTTGCCGCCGTTGGAGTTCACCCAGTTCATCCACTGGGTCTGGTAGTGGTTCCAGGAGCCGAACCCGTACGTCTTGACCTTGCCCGGGTCGAAGCCGTCCTCGCCGGGGTGCTTGCCGGCCTCGTCGACGGTCAGCTTGCGGGCGACCTCCAGGAGGGTGCCGCCGCCGTCGGGGCTCCAGGTGAGCTTGTCCGGCATCTCGACGCCGGCCTTCTTGAACAGGTCCTTGTTGTAGAGCAGGCCGACGGTGCCCCAGTCCTTCGGGACGCCGTACAGCTTGCCCTCGTAGGTGAAGGAGCCGACGACGGTCGGGTGGTACTTGGAGGCGTCGACCTTGACCTCGGCGAGCACGCCCTTGGTGACGTACTCGGGGAACTGGGTGGGGGTCATCCAGAACACGTCGGGCGCGCTGCCCGCCACGGCGTCGGCGGTCAGCTTGGTCCAGTACTGGTCGTAGGGCAGCAGCTCGATCTGCACGTCGATGGTCGGGTTGGCCTTCTCGAAGGCGGCCATGACCTTCTCGTAGCCGGCCTTCTGCTGCTCGTCCCAGAGCCGGTAGGTGAGCGTGACCTTCTCGCCGCCGCCCCCGTCGCCGCCACCGTCGCCGCCACCGGCGTCGCCGGCGTCGCCGGAGCCGCAGGCGGTCAGGGTGAGCAGGGCGGCGGCGGCCAGCAGGGCGGCCTGGCGGGTTCGGGGGGTTCGCATGATGGGGCTCTCCTACTTGAGGCCGGTGAGGACGACCGACCGGACGATGTACTTCTGGAAGAAAATGAAGATCGCCACCATGGGGACGAGGGCGATCAGGCCGCCGGCCATCATGAGGTTGTGGTCGACGCCGATGCCGACCTTGAGCGCGGCGATGGCCACCGTGATGACCTTGGTGCCGTCGCCGCTGGTGATGATCAGGGGCCACAGGAAGCTGTTCCACGACGAGATCACCGTGATGATCGTCAGCGTGCCGATCGCGGGCTTGCACAGCGGCAGCAGGATGCGCACCAGCACCGTCAGCGGCCCCGCGCCGTCGATCCGCGCGGCCTCCTCCAACCCGGCGGGCAGCCCCTTGAAGAACTGCCGCATCAGGAAGATCCCGTACGGGGTGCCCAGGATGTACGGGGCCAGCAGCCCGTACCAGGTGTTGACCAGGTCGAGCTCGCGCATGATGAGGAACAGCGGGATCATCGTCACCGCGCTCGGCACCATCATCGTGGCCACGTACAGCCAGAAGAGCACGTCCCTGCCGCGGAAGTTCAGCCGGGCGAAGGCGTAGGCGGCGAACGTGGTGAACACGAGCTGGCCCAGCGTCAGCAGCACGGTCATGACGAGCGTGTTGAGGATGTAGCGGGGGAAGTCGCCGCCGAGGATCTGGCCCAGGTTGTCCAGCGTCGGCGGCAGTCCGGGCAGCCACGGCTCGGTGGAGTTGAGCTGCGCCTTGGTCTTGAACGCGGTCAGCACCACCAGCAGGTAGGGGAAGACCGAGATGAACGCGCCCGCCACGAGCGCGGCGTAGAGCAGGATCCGCTTCGTCATCTGTCTCTCAGCTCAGGTCGTAGGTGGTGCGCTTGCCGAAGAACCTGACCTGCACCAGCGTGACCACCAGGATGATCACGAAGAGCAGCATCGACAGCGTGGAGGCGTAGCCGAAGTCGAACTGCCGGAAGGCGGTCTCGAAGATCGTGAAGTTGAGGACGGCGGTGCTGCCCGAGGGGCCGCCGTTCGTCATCACGTAGACGGTGTCGAACACCTGGAAGGCGCCGATCATGTTCGTCACCATGACGAAGAACATCGTGGGGTTGAGCAGCGGCAGCGTCAGCCGCCAGAACCGCTGGCGCGGGGTGGCGCCGTCGGTGGCCGCCGCGTCGTACAGCTCCTGCGGGATGCCCTGCAGCCCGGCCAGGAAGAACAGCATGTTGTAGCCGCTGTACTGCCACACGGTGACGAGGGCGACGGCCGGCATCGCCCACGCCGAGTCCGACAGCCAGTCGGGCCCGGTGATCCCCACCATCGACAGCGCCCGGTTGATGGCGCCGTCACGCGGATCGAAGATCCAGTTCCAGACCAGGCCGAGCACGATCGGGGTGGCCATCCACGGCACCACGAACAGCGACCGGTAGAACCGCACGCCCTTGACCCGCTGGTTGAGCAGCATGGCGGCGCCCAGCGCGATCACCGTCTGCAACGGCACGCACAGCGCCACGTACAGCACCGTCACCCAGAGCGAGTGCCAGGCCTCGCCGTCGCCGAGCAGCCGGGCGTAGTTGTCCAGGCCCGCGAACGACGGGTCCGACAGCAGCTCCCAGTCGAAGAAGCTGAGGACCAGGACGATGACCACGGGCAGCAGCAGGAACGCCACCACGCCCAGCAGGCTCGGCCCGACGAACAGGTAGGCGTACCAGGAGCCGCGGCGCCTCACGACGGCTCCGTGCTGGTGGGCCTCATGATCCGCCGGGTGGTCTCCAGGCCCCACGCGTCCAGGGCGGCGATCGGGTCGCTGGAGCCGCGCAGCCCGCCGGTCGCGCCGACGTGCGCGGCCCACTCCTCGCGCGCCTCCACCTCGGGGCGGACGATGAGGCAGTCGGGGTCGTTGACCCACCAGCGGGCGTGCAGGAACTCGCGGGCCGCGCCGGTCAGCCGGGCGCCGAGCTGCGACGGCTGGCTGATGTCGCCCTTCCTCGGGTGCAGCGTGGGCGCGATGTCGGGGCTGACGCGCATGATGTCGACCAGGCCGATGCTCGGCAGCATCGGCGCGCCGCACCCGTGCAGGGTGGCGTCCGGGCCGGCGCCCTCGCGGACGAGCTCCAGGCCGCGCCGGTAGGCGGCGATCGGGTCGAGGCCGGCGTGCCTGCGCCCGGCGAGCGCGCCGGCGTAGAGGTAGTCGAGCTTGAAGTGGGTGATGCCGATCGCCGCGAACCGCGCGAAGACCCCCACCAGGTACGCGGCCGCGTCGGGGTGGGTGACGTCGAGCACGGCCAGGTCCTGGTCCCACATGTGACCGGCGTGCGCTCCGCCGACGAGCCAGTCGGGGTGCTCGCGGAACAGGCGGCTGTCGTGCCCGGCGAGGAACGGCGCGGTCCAGATCCCGGCGCGGGCGCCGGTCGCGGTGATCTCGCCGACGGCCCGCTCCAGCGAGCCGAAGCCCGGCCTGGGGTCGAGCCAGTCGCCGATGCCCGCCTCGTAGCCGTCGTCGATGAGGAACATGTCCGCGCCGAGCTCGTGCTCGGCGGCCAGCGCCAGGTTCTCCAGCACGTCGGCCTCGGTGACCTTGTCGAAGTAGCCGTACCAGGTGCACCACATCGGCGGCACCGCCGGGAAGGCGCGGCCCGGGGCCAGGCTGTCGGCCCAGTGGCGCAGCGCGCGGTCCAGGCCGCCCTCGACGCGTTCGTGCCGTACGGGTCCGTCGGCGGAGATCACCAGCCGGCCGTCCACCGGCCGCGCCCGGATGGAGGGCACGGCGAGCGGGCCGGGCGCCGACCACAGCTCGACCGGGCCGCCGTCGCCCGGGTCGACGGCGAGCAGGCCCTCGCCCTGGAACGAGCCGGCGGGGACCGGCGTCCCGGGGCGGTAGCAGAGGGTCTGGATGTTGCCGTCGGCCGGGCGGGGAGGGGTGTCGTCCAGCCGGTACGCGCCGGTGGGGCTCCACGACTGCCAGCCGTGCTCGAACACCCGGGCCTTCTCCGGCGCGCACGCGACCTCGCCGATGTCTGCGAAAGACACTCGAACCTCATCTCACTTACGAAGGAGCGCTTCATTAGTAGCAGTGTTGAGTTCTGTGGGTCAATGGTGGATTACCGGGTCATGTGGGGGTTCTTGATGGTCTTGCTGTTGCCCGGCGGCTGGCATAATCGGCGCATACAAAGGAGACCTACATAAGGACGGGGCGTTGGCAGACCTACGCGGCGGCGACCTGTCCCGGCTCAGGCAGCTCAACTCGCTGACCGCGATCCGGGCGCTGCGCGAGACCGGCCCGCTCACCCTCTCCGCCCTCGCCGAACGGACCGGGCTCTCCCGCCCCTCCACCAAGGAGGTCGTCGACGAGCTCAGCTCCCTCGGCTGGGTGGAGGAGGTGCCGCCCAGCCCCGGCACCATGGGCCGCCCCGCGCGCCGCTACCGCTTCCGCGCCGAGAACGGCCACCTCGTCGGCGTCGACATAGGCGGCCACAACGTCCGCGCCGCCCTGTCCGACCTCGACGGCCGCGTGCTCGCCGAGACCCGGCAGCCGGTCGAGCCCGACGCCCCCCTCGACGAACGCCTCGACGCCATCGAACGCGCCGTCTCCGGCTGCCTGACCCTCAGCCGCCGCACCCCCGACGACCTGTGGGTCCTCGCCGCCGGCACCACCGGCGTGATCAGCCCCGACGGCCGCATCTCCTTCTCGGCCGCCGTCCCCGCCTGGACCGGCCTCGACCTGGCCGGCCGCCTGCGGGAGATGTTCCCGTGCGAGATCCTCGTCGAGAACGACAGCCGCCTCGCCGCCCTGGCCGAAGCCCGCCGCGGCGTCGCCCGCGACGCCCGCGACGTCGTCTTCCTGCACGTCGGCAGGCGCATGGGCACCGGGCTCATCATCGACGGCAAGGTCCACCGCGGCTTCGGCGCCGCCGCCGGCGAGATCGCCATGCTGCCCGAGGCCCGCTGGTTCGACGCCCCCGACCACCTCAACACCAGCGCCGCCGTGCCGCCCGGCACCCCGCCCGAGGACGCCGCCGGCCACACCCTCGCCGCCGCCCGCGACGGCGACCCCGTCGCCCTCGAAGCCGTCGGCCGCTACCTCGACGACCTCGCCGTCGGCACCGCCGCCATGGTCCTCCTCCTCGACCCCCAGGTCGTCGTCCTCGGCGGCGGCTTCTCCCGCTCCGCCGACGTCCTCCTCGGCCCCCTCCGCGACCGCCTCGAACGCCGCTGCATCCGCACCCCCGAGATCCGCGCCTCCACGCTCGGCGACGAATGCGTGGTGGTCGGCGCCATCGACTACGCCGTCGAGCACGTCGAACGCCGCTTCTTCACCCCCGAGGCCGGCCCCCTCCCCCTCTCCCGCTGACCCGCCCACCCGCGCGCGGCGCCGGCCGCCGCACGCTCACGGCCGCGCGCCGTCCGGTCGGCGCGGCGGTGCGCCGCTCACCCTCGCACGCGGGCCCGGTAGGCGCGCGGCGGCACCCCGTGCTCTCTACGGAAGGCGCGGCTGAAATGGAACGGGCTGACGAAGCCCGACGCCGCCGCCACCCGGCCCACGTCCAGGTCCGTCGCCTCCAGCAGCATCGCCGCATGCCGCAGCCGAGCCTCCCGCACCGCCCGCATCGGCGTCCGCCCCGTCTCCTCCGCGAACAGGTGCGCGAACCGCGACGGCGACAGCGCGACGGCCCGCGCCAGCGACCCCACGGTGTGCGGCGCCCCCGGCTCGGCCGCGATCAACGCCAGCGCCCGCCGCACCCGCCCGTCGCCGCCCTCCTCCCCCGCCCGCACCGACGCGGTCGCCACGACCAGCACCTCCTCCACCGCCCCCATCACCAGCTCCCGCGCCGCCCCCACCCCCGCCACCACCGCCACCTCCCCAGCCGCCGTCTCGCCCGCCCAACC
>NZ_JAHKRO010000198.1 GCF_019396325.1 Nonomuraea ceibae | reverse complement strand
CGTGATCGTCCAAGTAGACATAGAGTGCGGTCAGAAGGGCGTCCAAGTCTGTCTTCACACACCGACCATGGACGCCCTTCGTCACGCCCGCAGCCGATCACCAAATTTCACATCAGCGATCTAGCGGGCGAGGATGTCGTCCAGGTCGTAGGAGACGGGCCGGTCGAGCTGCTCGTACGTGCACGACTCGGGGGTGCGGTCGGGACGCAGCCGCCGCCACTGGGCGGTGTGGCGGAACCGGTCGCCCTCCATCTGGTCGTAGGCCACCTCGATCACCAGCTCGGGCCGCAGCGGGATGAACGACAGGTCCTTCTTGGCGTTCCACCGCGAGATCGCGCCCGGCACCCGCTGCCCGCCGGTGGCCGGGGTGGCGGCGGGCTGGCCGATGCCGGCGGCGGCCTGCTCGGCCCAGTGGCCCCACGGGTGCTCCGACAGGTCGGCGATGTACGGTCGCAGCTCCTCGACGAGCTCGGCCCGCCGCGCCATGGGGAACGAGGCCGCCACGCCCACGTGGTGCAGGCGGCCGTCGTCGCCGTAGAGGCCGAGCAGGATGGAGCCGACGATCGGGCCGCTCTTGTGCTCGCGGTAGCCGGCGATGACCACGTCGGCGGTGCGCTCGTGCTTGACCTTGAACATGGTCCGCTTGTCGGGGATGTAGGGCTGGTCGCCGGGTTTGACGATGATGCCGTCGAGCCCGGCGCCCTCGAACATGTCGAACCACTCGGCGGCCTGGGCGTCGTCCGTCGTCACCGGAGTGAGCCGGATGGATCCGCCTTTTTCGGGAAATATCTCGACCAGCCGCCGCCGGCGCTCCGCGAACGGCGTCTCCATGAACGACTCGTCACCCAGGGCCAGCAGGTCGAAGGCGACGAACGAGGCGGGCGTCTGCTCCGACAGCATCTTGACCCGCGACGCCGCCGGATGGATGCGCTGCTGCAGCGCCTCGAAGTCGAGGTGCGACCCGCGCGGCAGCACGATCTCGCCGTCGACCACGCACCGGTCGGGCAGCTCCGCCTTGGCGGCCTCCACCAGCTCCGGGAAGTAGCGGGTGAACGGCCGCTCGTTGCGGCTGCCGAGATAGACCTCGGCGCCGTCGCGGAACACGATGCACCGGAACCCGTCCCACTTCGGCTCGTAGAACAGATTGCCGTCCTGCTTGGGCATCGCCTTGACCGGCTTGGCCAGCATCGGCGCGACCGGCGGGCGCACGGGCAGGTCGAGGTCCGGGATCGGCTCCGGCTCCTTGGCCGCCTTCTTCCCCCGTGGCGCGGTCGGCTCTGTCATGGGCCAGACTCCTTCGTGTAGCGGCAGAAGAGGACCCCCTCCTCTTCCAGCACCTGGCTGAGCTCAAGCTTGACGTGTGACGGCGCGCCGTTGAGGATGCGCGCCGCGTCGCCGCCGATCAGCGCCGGGCTGACGGTCAGGCACAGCTCGTCGACGAGCCCGGCGGCGGCGAGCTGGGCGTTGACCAGCGGCCCGCCCTCGCACAGCACCCGGGTCAGGCCGCGCTCGTGCAGCGCGGCCAGGGCGGCGGCCAGGTCGACGGACTCCTCGCCGGCCACGATGACGTCGGCGACCTCGGCGGCGGCCTTGCGCCGCTCGGCGGGCGCGCTCTCGCAGGTGACGACGATGGTCCGGCTGACGCCGCCGTCGAACAGCGGCCCGGCCAGGTCGAGGCCGAGGCCGCGGGTGATCACCGCGATGGGCGGCGCGGCGGGCCGGCCCGCCCGCATCTCGCGCCACGACTCGCGCGGCCGGACCGCGCCGTAGCCCTCGGCCCGGACGGTGGCGGCGCCCGCCACGATCACGTCGGCCAGCCCGCGCAGCACCCCGAAGACGCGCCGGTCGCCCTTGCTCGACAGCCCGCCGGACAGCCCCTCGACCCACGCGCCGCCGTCGGCGCTGGCCACCATGTTGAGGCGCAGCCACGGCCGGTCGGGATAGGCGTAGGCCCGCTCGATGTCGGGATTGTCTTCTATGTCGGGATGGATGCGACGCACCCCTCTACCTTGGCACACGCCTGTGACAAGTCATGGACGCCGGGGCTGGCGCAGCACCTGCAACGATCGGGAGGTGACCGCCACCAGGTCGCCGGGCCGCCACCCCTCGTCGACGAACACGCTCTCCAGCGTCTCGTGGCTGGTGTCGATCTCGGGGATCCAGGTGCCGCCGAACTCTTCGCCCGGCAGCGTGAACGTCATGTCCTCGTGATGGGCGTTGATCAGCAGCAGGAACGAGTCGTCGGTGATCTTCTCCCCGCGCGGCCCCGGCTCGGTGATCGCCTCGCCGTTGAGGTAGACCATGAGCGACTTGGCGTAGCCGATGTGCCAGTCGCCCGCCGTCATCTCCGCCCCGCCGGGCGTCAGCCACACCAGGTCGCGCAGGCCGTTGCCCGAATGCCGCCCGTGGAAGAAGCGCCGCCGCTGGAACACCGGGTGCTCCCGCCGCAGCTGCGACAGCCTGCGCACGAACTCCAGCAGGTCCGACTCGGTGTGCAGCATCGACCAGTCGACCCAGGCGATCTCGTTGTCCTGGCAGTAGGCGTTGTTGTTGCCCCGCTGGGTCCGGCCCAGCTCGTCGCCGTGGGAGAGCATCGGCACGCCCTGCGACAGGAACAGCGTGGCCAGGAAGTTGCGCCGCTGCCGGTGCCGCAGCCCGACGATGCGCGGATCCTCGACCGGCCCCTCGGCCCCGCAGTTCCACGACCGGTTGTCGTCGGTGCCGTCGCGGTTGTCCTCGCAGTTGGCCTCGTTGTGCTTGTGGTCGTACGAGACCAGGTCCGTCAGCGTGAAGCCGTCGTGGCAGGTGACGAAGTTGATCGAGGCCACCGGCCGCCGCCCGGACGTCTCGTACAGGTCCGCCGAGCCCGTCAGCCGCGAGGCGAACTCCGGCAGCGCCGAGTGCGTCCCCCGCCAGAAGTCGCGCACGGTGTCGCGGTACTTGCCGTTCCATTCGGTCCACAGCGGCGGGAAGTTGCCCACCTGGTAGCCGCCCGGCCCCACGTCCCACGGCTCGGCGATCAGCTTGACCTGCGAGATCACCGGGTCCTGCTGGATCAGGTCGAAGAACGCGCTCAGCCGGTCGACGTCGTGCAGCTCCCGCGCCAGCGCCGAGGCCAGGTCGAACCGGAACCCGTCGACGTGCATCTCCAGCACCCAGTAGCGCAGCGAGTCCATGATGAGCTGCAGCGCGTGCGGCGAGCGCACGTTGAGCGAGTTGCCGCACCCGGTGTAGTCCAGGTAGTAGCGCCGGTCGCCGTCGTGCAGCCGGTAGTAGGCGGCGTTGTCGATGCCGCGGAAGCCCAGCGTCGGCCCCATGTGGTCACCCTCGGCGGTGTGGTTGTAGACCACGTCGAGGATCACCTCGATGCCCGCCTCGTGCAGCGCCCGCACCATTGCCTTGAACTCCGGCACCTGCTCGCCCCGCGTGCCGGAGCTGGAGTAGCCGCCGTGCGGGGCCAGGTAGGCCATCGTGTTGTAGCCCCAGTAGTTCGTCAGCCCGCGCGCCACCAGGAAGTGCTCGGGCATGTAGTGGTGCACCGGCATCAGCTCGACCGCCGTCGCCCCGAGCGACACCAGGTGGTCGATGATCGCCGGATGCCCCATCCCCGCGTACGTCCCGCGCAGGTCCTCGGGCACGCCGGGATGGCGCATCGTCAGCCCCCGCACGTGCGCCTCGTAGATCACGCTCTGGTGGTACGGGACCCGCGGCGAGCGGTCGTTGCCCCACTCGAAGAACGGGTTGATCACCACGTTCTTCGGCATGTACGGCGCGCTGTCGGCCGAGTTGGGCCGCGACGGATCGGTGAAGTGGTAGGGGAACAGCGCCTCGTTCCACGTCAGCTCGCCGTCGACGGCCTTGGCGTAGGGGTCGAGCAGCAGCTTGGCCGGGTTGCACCGGTAGCCCTGGGCCGGCTGGTAGGGCCCGTGCACCCGGTAGCCGTAGCGCTGCCCCGGCATGATCCCGGGCAGGTAGCCGTGCCAGACGAACCCGTCGACCTCGGGCAGGTCGATCCGCTCCTCGGAGCCGTCGTCGTGAAACAGGCACAGCTCGACCCGCTCGGCCACCTCGGAGAACACCGAGAAACCGGTGCCCACGCCGTCCCAGGTGCCACCGAGTGGATAAGGTTCGCCCGGCCAGACTTCGCGCATGTGACCCGATTGTCGCACGCGATCGCGGTCCCGCTACAGGAGTTCGGCGCGCAAGCTGATCGTGGTGCCCGCGAGCGCCTTGCTGACCGGGCAGTTCGCCTTGGCCGTCTCGGCCGCCTCCTGGAACTGCGCGGCGTCGATCCCCGGCACCCGGCCCTGCACGGTGAGCACGATGCCGGTGATGCCCTCGCCCGGCTGGAAGGTGACGTCGGCGCTGGTCCGCAGCGACTCCGGCGGCGTGCCGGCGCCCGCCAGGGCGTGCGAGAGCGCCATGGAGAAGCACGAGGAGTGCGCGGCGGCGATGAGCTCCTCCGGCGACGTCCGGCCGGCCGGCGCCTCGGCCCTGGACGGCCAGGACACCTCGAACGTGCCCACCCCGGACGTGTCGAGCGAGACGGTGCCGGACCCGTCGAGCAGGGCCCCCTTCCACTCGGTCGTGGCGGTGCGCGTGGTGGCCATGAATGTGCTCCCTCTGCTTCTGGACGTGCGACGACTCGTGGTGTCTTCTGACACTATCCCGGCCCGGCGGGCGCGCCGGGCTCCGACATCCGTCTGCCCTTTTCCGGCGAATAGTGACATGCTCGGGTCGCGGCACACCCGCCGCCTAGGTCCGGATCACGGGAGTGTGGTGCCAGTGGAGGCACCGTACGACGACCGCCTGCTGCACCAGCGGGTGGTCGGCGGCGACGAGGCCGCGCTCGGGGAGATCTACGATCGGCTCTCCTCGCTGATCTTCGGTCTCTCCCTGCGCGTCACGCGGGACCGGGTGATCGCCGAGGACATCACGCAGGAGGTGTTCCTCATCTTCTGGGAGCGCCCGCTGGCCTACGACCCGGGCCGGGGGACGCTGCGCGCCTGGCTCGCCACGATCGCCCACCGCCGCGCCGTCGACCACGTGCGCGCCGAGGAGCGCCGCCGCGTCTCCACGCTCGGCCCCCGCCTGTTCGAACGGGCGCCCGACCGGCTGGAGGACACGGTGCTCGCCGCCGACCAGGCCGAACGGGTGCGGCAGGCGGTCACGGCGTTACCCGACGCCCTGCGCGAGGCGGTCGAGCTCGCCTACTTCGGCGGCAGGACGTACCGGCAGGTGGGGGAGGAACTGGGCGTGCCCGAGGGGACGGCCAAGTCGCGCATCCGGCTGGCGCTGCGCCGCCTGGCCGGCGCGCTGGCAGAGGAAGAGGTGTGATGGAGCCGCTCGAGCGTCTGTACCTGGACGCGCTGCTCGAGGACCCGGTGGAGCCCACGGGCACGCTGCGTCCGCAACTGCTGGCCGGGGCCAGGGCGCGGCGCCGGCCCGCCGCCCCCACCGCGCCCTGGGCCGAGCCGTACGCCGGCCGCGTGGCCGCCCTGGACGCGCTGCTCGCCTCGGCCGTGGACGACGACTGGTCCCGCGTGATCGTCGAAGGCTGGACGCTCCAGGAACTCGTCGCGCACCTGGCCGCCAAGGACGGCCTGCTCGCCGCCTCCGTCGGCGCGCCCGTCCTGGGGCCCGAGCTCACCGCCGCCGACTCGGCCACCCGCACCGCGCACGTACAGGCGTACGAGCGCTCCCGCGACCCCGAGCAGACCCGCAGGGACTGGCGGGCGCAGGCCGACGCGCTCTGCCGCCACCTCGCCGGCCTGCCCGCCGGCACCCCCGCCACCCTCGACGGCCTGGAGGCGCCCGCCGCCGACCACGTGCTGGCCAGGATGCTGGAGACGTGGGTGCACACCGACGACGCCGCCCGCACCGCCCGCGTCAGCCTGCCGCACCCGCTGCCCGGCCACATCCACCCGGTCGCCGACCTGTGCGCCCGGCTGCTGCCGTGGACGATGCTGCTGTCGGGCCTGGACGCGTCCGGGCGCGGCGTGCGCGTCACCCTCACCGGGCCCGGCGGCGGCGAGTGGAACGTCGCCCTCGGCGTCGAGGACCCCGCCCCGCCCGCCGAGCCCGACGCGGGCATCACGGCGGACGTGGTCGCGTTCTGCTTCCTGCTGGGCGGACGCGGCGACCCGGCGAGCTTCCCCGCCGAGCTGACCGGCGACCGGGCGCTGGCCCGCGACGTCCTCGCCACCGCACCCGCCCTGTCAGGCCCCTGAGAGACGCTGAGAGCTCCTGAGAGGCTTTACAGGGCCCGGCTCAGGCCTCGGTGACCAGCTCCACGGCGTACGGGTCGTCGGACTCCTCCAGCACCCGCTTGGCGCCCTGCTGCGCCCGCTCGTCGCCGCGCGCCCGCAGCCCCCGCGTCGCCTCGGCCACCGTGCGCAGGTCGGCGTCGTCGAGCCGGGCCGCCAGCGCGTCGCGGATCTGCGGCGTGTCGGCGTCCAGCCCGGCCAGCCCCGCCGTGGCCCAGTCACGCACCTCGGTCTCGTCGTCGCGCGTCATGTCGATGAGCAGCGCCAGCCCCTCGGCGTGATCCGGCGGCAGCACGTCGGCCAGCGCGATCGCGTCGGTCATCGTGCGCTTGTGACCCGGACGGCCGATGACGTCGAGCACCTGCGGCAGCGCCCTCGGATCGCCCGTGTGGCCCAGCGCGGCCAGCACCGAGCGCAGCACCTGAGGGTTGCCCTCGGTGGTCGTCATCTTCTGCAGCAGCGGCAGCGTGCGCTCCAGATAGGGCTTGTCCTCGCTCGTCACGCCGAACTGGGCGATCGCGTCGACGCCGAACTCACGCTCCCTGGCGTCCTCGCTCACGCACAGCTTCGCCAGCGCCTCGTACGTCTCGTCGTCGGCCCGCTTGCCCAGCGTGTCGGCCACCACCCACCACGTCTCGGCGTCCTCGTCCACGTCGCGGTGCGCCAGCGCGCGCGCCACCAGCCGGTCGATCGGCGTGAAGACGCCCGCCGCGTCCTCCAGCAGCGTCGCGATCGCCGCGTGGCCGCGCTGCGCCTGCACCTGCTCGCTCTGCGACCCGTCGGCCGAGCGGCCCGCCACCGTCACCAGCTCGGTGCCGTCCTTGGCGAACTGCCGCGCCACCACGTACTCCCAGTCCTCCTGCCCGATCTGGTCGAGCAGCGCGCTCTCCAGGTGCACGCCCAGCCAGTCGGCCGCGATGTCCAGCGGCGTGTCGCCGTCGCCGTCGTACTTCTCCGGGTCGGCGCCCGCCGCCAGCAGCTCACGCACCACGCCCAGCGCGCCGCGCCGGGCCGCCAGCGACAGCGGCGTGTCGCCGGACTCGTTGACGGCGTCGACGTCGGCGCCCGCCTCGATCAGCACCCGCGCCGTGTCGGCGCTGCCGTTGGCGGCGGCCCACATCAGCGCCGTCCAGCCGCCGCTCTCCCGGCCGTCGGCCTCCGCGCCGGCCGCCAGCAGCGCCCCGGCGGTCTCCACCCGGTCCCAGGCGGCCGCCGCGCACAGCGGCAGCCCGCCCTCCTCGTCCGCGCCCTCGCTGGCCACGTTGGGATCGGCCCCCTGGGCGAGCAGCTCGCCCACCGCCTCGGTCTCGCCGTTCAACGCCGCCCGGTAGAGCTGTTCCTCATGCATGACAGGGACCCTAGCCTGGCCCGGCCGCGCCGCGGGACCAAGCCGGGGCCCGTGTCACCAACTGATACGCACAGGAGGGGGTGAGCGGTTCGGGGGATGGCGATTCCTTCTTCGGGAGGATCGCAAACCCCCGCAAACGCGATATGTTGCGAGTATGACTGACCCTGGGGAGGTACGGGCCTCCGACGCCGAGCGGGAAGCCGTGGTGGAGATGCTGCGGGAGGCCTCCGTCGAAGGACGGCTCACGCTCGCCGAGCTGACCGACCGCACCGAGGCCGCCTACACCGCCACCACGCACGCCGAGCTGGCCCTGCTCACCCAGGACCTGCCCGCGGCCCCGGCCGCCCCCGGTCAGGTCCAGCCGCGCGAGGGCAGGAAGCGGCGCTGGTTCGTGGGCATCATGGGCGACACCAAGCGGCGCGGCACCTGGCGCATCGACCAGGAGCTCGGCGCCGTCGCGGTGATGGGTGACGTGCTGCTCGACCTGCGCGAGGCCGAGGTGCGCACCGATCTGGTGGAGATCACCGCCGTGTCCGTGATGGGCGACGTGAAGATCATCGTGCCTGACGGGGTCAACGTGGACCTCGACGGCGTGGCCATCATGGGCGACAAGCGCGTCGACGTGCAGGAGGCCGCACCCGGCACCAGCGCGCCCGTCGTGCGCGTGCACGCCTACGCGGTGATGGGCGACGTCAAGGTGCTCGGCGACTCGCGGGCCAAGCCGCTCAAGCGCCGCTGGTCGGCCTGGCGCGAGCACTGGCGGGAGCTGCACGGCGACGACTGGAACGAGCGCCGCTCCCTCGACCGGGGCTACTGAGACCGGGCTACTGAGACCCGGGCTGCTGAGACCGGGGCTGCTGATGGGCCCGCCGCCCGTTCACGCCGGGCGGCGGGGATCAGCTCATGAGGCCGCCGCGTCCACGGGGGCGCGCAGCGCGGCCTCGTAGCGCCGCAGCACCACCTGGGCCAGCTCCGGGGCAGGGCCGAGCACGTCGGCGACCACGTCGGCGCCGGCGGCCAGCGTGTCGCGCCGCACCTTGTCGGCGAAGTAGCCGGGGGCCAGCAGGTAGGGCGCCACCGCCACGCGGGGCGCGCCCGCCCGCCTGAGCAGCGCGACCGCCTCCGCGGGCGTCGGCCCGGCGGCCGACGCGTACGCCGCCGTCACCGCCCACCAGCCGCCGCCACCGCTGGCAGGGCCCGTTGCGCGGCCGCCCAAAGGGCCGTTCAAAGGGCCGCTCGTGGGGCCGCTCAAAGGGCCGCTCGCACGGCCGGGGGAGGGGCGCCAGGTGCGGGCCAGGTCCGCGACGACCGCGTTGGCGCGCGCGTCGCTGGAGCCCGCCGAGACGAGCACCACCGCCGTGCCGGGATCGCCCGGCGTCACGCCCGCCTCCGCCAGCCGGCGCTCCAGGACGGACACCAGCAGCGGGTGGGGGCCGAGCGTGTCGCCGTAGTGGACGCGCAGCAGCGGATCGCGGGCACGCGCCTCGTTGAGCGCCGCCGGCAGGTCGACACGGCTGTGGTAGGCCGCCGTCAGCAGCAGCGGCAGCACCACGGCCTCCGCGTGCCCGTGCAGCGCCTGCGCCAGCGTCGGCGCCGAGTGGTCCAGGTACGCGCCGCGCACCGGCAGTCCGGGCCGCGCCCGCCGCACCTCCTCCAGCAGCGCCTCGACCGTCGCGGCGGCCCTCGGGTCGCGCGACCCGTGAGCCACGGCGACCAGCGGCACCCCGCCGCCGGGCGGAGAGCCGGGCGGCCCGCCTTGGCCCGCCCCGTCTGCCAACGGGGCGGGCCGGCGGCCGGGAGTTACAGG
>NZ_JAHKRO010000197.1 GCF_019396325.1 Nonomuraea ceibae | reverse complement strand
CCGCCTGGCTCGGCGCCCGCCCGGGCCAGGCCCAGACCTACCTGGCAGAAGCCCGCCTCCTGGTAGAGGCCCCGTCCGAACGGGCGGAGACGCCCGCCCTCGGGGAGGCGGGCGGCCCCGGGGTGACGGGCGGCCCCGGGGAGGCGCATGCCCTCGCGGAGGCGCCCGCCCCAGAAGAGGCGCGCGCCCTCGGGGAGGGGCGCGGGCCCGTGGAGGGGTGTGTCCTGGAAAGGGGTGGGCGGGGGGAGGTGGCGGGGGAGGTGGCTCGGCTGCGGGGCCGGTTCGAGCTGAACTCCGGGGACGCCGCCGAGGCGATGCGGGTGTTCGCGGCCGGCGACAGCCTGGAGATGCTGGCCGACGCGTGGGAGGCGGCCAGCGTGGTCGGGGACGTGGCGGCCATGGTGGACGTCGGCCGGCGGGCGGAGGGGTTCGCGCCGGGCTTCCTGCGCGACATCCTGGTGGGCGTCGCGGCGATGCTGCGTGACGGGAGCGGCGGCGAGCTGCTGCGCGGGGCGCTGGCGCGGACCGGCGAGCTGAGCGGGGCGGCGGAGTTCCTGTGGGCCGCGGCGGCAGCGTCGTACCTGGGGGAAGCGGACGTGTCGGCGGAGCTGATCCGGCGGGCGGGCCGGGTGGCGCGCGTGTCGGGGATGGTGGGGCAGCTCCCGGTGGTGCTGGAGTTCGTGTCGACGGCCGAGCGGGTCGGGGGCAGGCTGGCGGAGAGCGCGGCGGTGGCCGAGGAGGGCCTGGCGCTGGCCAGGGAGGCGGGCTACACGAACTCGGAGGCGGCCCACCTGGCGAACCTGGCGGTGGTGGCGGCGCTGCGGGGCGAGGAGGAGCGGTGCCGCGCGTACGCGGGTGAGGCGCTGGCCATCGCGGTGCCGCACCGGGTGGGGTTGCGGGCGGCGGTGGCGGCGTACGCGCTGGCGATGCTGGATCTGGGGATGGGGCGGTTCGCGGCGGCGCACGACCGGTTCGAGGCGATCCGGGCGGCGGGGCCGGGGGCGGGGCATCCGACCGTGGTGTGGCGTTCGACCCCTGACCGGGTGGAGGCGGCGATGGCCGCCGGGGACGCGGCGGCGGCGCGGGAGGCGCTGGAGGGGCTCGACCGGTGGGCGGCCCAGGCCAGGACCGACGAGGCGCGGGCGCTGCGGCTGCGCTGCGTGGGGCTGGTGGAGGGCGCGATCGAGCCGTTCGAGGAGGCGTTGCGGCTGCACGGGGAGCCGTTCGAGGAGGCGCGTACGGCGTTGCTGTACGGGGAGCGGTTGCGCCGGGGGCATCAGCCGGGGCAGGCGCGCGGGCCGCTGCGGGCGGCGCTGGAGACGTTCCAGCGGCTGGGCGCGGAGCCGTGGGCGCGGCGCGCGCACGCGGAGCTGCGGGCGGCGGGCGAGGCCGTGGAGCGGCCGGCGGGCGACGCGCTGGCGGCGCTGACGCCGCAGGAGCTGCGGATCGCGCGGCTGGTGGCGGAGGGGGCGTCGAGCAAGGAGGTGGCGGCGCGGCTGTTCCTCAGCCCGCGGACCGTCGAGTATCACCTGTACAAGATCTATCCCAAGCTGGGCATCACCAGCCGTACTGAACTGGCCCGCCTACTGTAGGAGGCCAGTAGTCCTACGGAAGGCGGCACGGGCCCGGTCCGGCAGGCTGACAGGCATGCAAACGAACCTGATTGACAGTGACGGCGTCGAGATCTGGACCGAGGAGTTCGGGGACGCGGCGCACCCGCCGATCCTGCTGGTGGCGGGCTCGGGCGCGCAGGGCGTCACCTGGCCGGACGAGCTCGTCGGCAGGCTGGTGGCGGGCGGTCGCCGGGTGATCCGTTACGACCACCGCGACACCGGCAGGTCGGGCACCGTGGACTTCGACGCGCATCCCTACAGCTGGCTCGACATCAAGGACGACATGCTGCGCGTGATGGACGCGTACGGGCTGGAGAGCGTGCATCTCGTGGGTCATTCGGCGGGCGGGCTGATCGGCCAGCTCGTCGCGGTGGAGCAGCCGGAGCGGGTGCGGACGCTCACGGTCGTCGGCGCGTCGCCGCTGGGCGGGGGCGAGGGCCAGGTGATCATGCGGGCGCTGATGGGCGAGCCGCAGCCGGAGGGCAGCCTGCCGCCGCCGACGCCGGAGTTCGTGGCGCACTTCCGCGCGGTGATCGCGAGCCCGCCGCCCGCGAGCCGGGGTGAGGAGATCGACGCGCTGATCGCCGAGGCGCGGGTGATGAACGGCACCGCGCTGCCGTTCGACGAGGACGCGGAGCGGCGGCTGGCCGAGCGCGTGCACGAGCGGGCGCGTGACCTGGGGGCGGCGATGAACCATCGGCGGGCCGGCCAGACGGCTCCGGACTTCGAGCCGGTGGGCGCGCTGCCCCGGATCAAGGCGCCGACGCTGGTCGTGGAGGGCACGCACGAGCCGGCCAAGCCGGGTCACGGGGCGCTCATCGCCGAGGAGATCCCGGACGCCGAGCTGCTGATGGTTCAGGACATGGGGCACATGATCGCGCCCCGGTTCGCGGACGAGCTGGCGGCGGCCATCCTCACTCACACGGCCCGGTGAACGCCCCCAGCGCGGCGAGCACGTCGACGACCTGGCGGGCGTCGGGCGTGCTCGCCGGGTCGAGCAGCCACTGGATCATCAGCCCGTCGGAGATCGCGATCAGCACCGACACCAGCGCCTCGGGCGGGACCGGCAGCTCGATGCCCAGCTCGGCGGCGCCCCGGTGGAGCATGGCGACGCCCGCCTCGCGGCCCCTGCCGTAGGCGGCGGCCAGGCGCTCGCGCAGCACGCTCTCGCGCAGCGCCGCGGGGTAGCCCTCGATGCAGACGACGAGCTGGGGCCGCATCTCGTCGAACACGTCGATGAGCGCGACCATCGCCCGCTCCAGCAGGTCGCGCGGCGAGCCGACGGCGTCGCCGAACATCGCCTCCTCCACCCGCTCGGTCCACGCCTCGTAGCAGCCGGCGATGGCCTCGTTGAGCAGGGCGTCCTTGCCGCCGAAGTGGTAGCCGATGGAGGCCAGGTTGGTCCCCGAGGCGGCGACCAGGTCGCGGGCCGTGGTGCGGGCGTAGCCCTTCTCCTGAAGGCAGCTCACCGCGCCGGCAAGGAGTTTTTCGCGGTATCCCGCCTCTTTTCGTGACACGTGATCCATGCTACAGATGTATACGAGCGTATATGACGTACGTACATATCAATTGGAGCTGATGCACGTGCTGCCACCCGGGCCCCGGCTGCCCGCCGCTCTCCAGACGGCCTGGTTCATGCGTGATCCCGCCGGGCTGATCGAGCGCTGTCACGCCAGATACGGGGACGTCTTCACGATCCGCTGGTTCGGCTTCCCGCCGGAGGTGTACGTCGCGACGGCCGAGCTGGCCGAGCAGGTCTTCAGGACCGACCAGGGCGGCGGGCTGGCCGGCGCCGCCCGGCGCGACTTCCTCGAACCGCTGGTGGGGGCGCACTCGGTGCTGACGCTCGACGGCGACGCCTGGGCCGGGCACCGCAAGTCGCTGACGCCGCCGCTGCGCGCCAGGCAGGTCGCCGGCTACGCGGACGAGATCGCGGCCATCGCCGCAGAGAAGATCGCCGCCTGGCCGCTCGGCAGGCCGTTCGCGCTGCGCGACCGCATGCAGGAGATCACGCTGGAGATCATCATCCGGTTGATCTTCGGCATCCGCGACGCCGAGCGCATGGGCCGCCTGCGCGCGCTGCTCCCCCGCCTGATCGAGTCGGGCGGCTCGACCTCCGTCGCGATGCTCCCGGCACGGCTGCGCGGCCCGGCGGCGGCGCTGCCGTTCCTGCCGTACGCGCGGTTCCTGAGGCTGCGGGCGGCCGTCGACGCCATCCTGTACGACGAGATCCGCCGCAGGCGCGCGGACCCGGACGGCACGGACGTGCTGAGCCGGCTGCTGAACGCCGGGCTCGGCGACGAGGAGGTCCGCGACGAGCTGGTCACACTGCTCATCGCCGGTCACGAGACCACGGCCACCGGGCTGGCCTGGACCTTCGAGCGGCTGCTGCGCCTGCCCGACGTGCTGCGGCGGCTGCCCGACGACGAGCCCTACCTCGACGCGGTCGTCAAGGAGGCCCTGCGCGCCAGGCCCGTGGTCTATGAGGCGCCCCGGCTGCTGGACGCCCCGCTCCGGCTGGGCGGCTATGACATCCCCGCGGGATGGTACGCGGGACCGTTCATCCCGCTCGTGCACCAGGACCCCGCCGCGTTTCCGTCACCGGCGGAGTTCCGCCCGGAACGCTTTCTGGAGGGGCAGCAGAGCCGGGCGTGGATGCCCTTCGGCGGCGGCCGGCGCTTCTGCGTCGGCGCGCAGCTCGCCCTGCTGGAGATGCGCGTGATCATCCGTGAGGTGCTGCACCGCCTGGAACTCGTGGCGCCTGATCAGGCGCCCGAGGCCAGGCGGCTCGCGAACGTCACCCTTGCCCCGGCGGAGCTGACGCGCGTCATTGCGCGCGCTCGGACTCCTGCTCGGACGCCGTAGCCGGGCGCATCTCGTCGCGCCCGGCATCGGCGCCCAACTCCTCGCGGAGCCGGTCATAGTCGATGTGATGGTTGGTGTACTTCAGCTGGCGAGCGACCTTCGTCTGCTTCGCCTTGGCTCTTCCTCGGCCCATGGCTACTCCCTAGTCCCCGCTGTCATGCTATCCAACAACGTTACGACTTGAAGAATTATGCAACTGCGCTGGATTAGTCTGGCACTATGCACGTGGAGGTCAACCAGGCCAAGGCCGACTTCTTCCGGACGCTCGGCCACCCCGCTCGCATCCGAGTGTTGGAGCTACTCCAGGAAGGGCCACTACCCGTGAGGGATCTGCTGGCCCAGATCGACATCGAGGCGTCCAGCCTCTCCCAGCAGCTCGCGGTCCTGCGCAGGGCGGGCATCGTCAGCGCGATCCGCGAAGGCAGCACCGTGGTCTACACACTGGCCACGCCGGAGCTCGCCGACCTGCTCGGCACCGCCCGCCGCATCCTCACCGACATGCTCGCAGACCAGGGACAGCTTCTGGCCGAGCTCCGCGCGGAGGTCCCCTGACCCACGCGTTAGGCTCTGCCCCATGGTCTCCGAGCTGTTCGATCCCCGGGCGTGGCAGGCTGTCGACGGGTTCGACTTCACCGACATCACCTATCACCGCGCGGTCGACCAGGGCACGGTCCGCATCGCCTTCAACCGGCCGGAGGTGCGCAACGCCTTCCGGCCGCAGACGGTCGACGAGCTCTACCGCGCGCTCGACCATGCCCGCCAGAGCACCGACGTGGGCTGCGTGCTGCTGACCGGCAACGGCCCGTCGCCCAAGGACGGCGGCTGGGCGTTCTGCTCCGGGGGCGACCAGCGCATCCGGGGCAAGGACGGCTACCAGTACGCCGACGGCACGCCCTCGACCGGCCGGTTGCACATCCTCGAGGTGCAGCGGCTGATCAGGTTCATGCCCAAGGTGGTCATCTGCGTGGTGCCCGGCTGGGCGGCGGGCGGCGGCCACAGCCTGCACGTGGTGGCCGATCTCACACTGGCCAGCGCCGAGCACGCCCGGTTCAAGCAGACCGACGCCGACGTGGCGAGCTTCGACGGCGGCTTCGGCTCCGCCTACCTGGCCCGGCAGGTGGGGCAGAAGTTCGCCCGGGAGATCTTCTTCCTGGGCGACACCTACAGCGCCGCCGACGCGCACCGGATGGGCATGGTCAACGCGGTGGTGCCGCACGGCGAGCTGGAGTCGACGGCGCTGGAGTGGGCGCGCAAGGTCAACGGCAAGTCGCCGACCGCGCAGCGGATGCTCAAGTTCGCCTTCAACGCGATCGACGACGGGCTGGTGGGCCAGCAGGTGTTCGCCGGTGAGGCGACGCGGCTGGCGTACATGACCGACGAGGCGGCCGAGGGGCGCGACTCCTTCCTGGAGAAGCGCGAGCCCGACTGGTCGCCGTTCCCCTGGCACTACTGACCGTGCGGATCGTGGTGCCGCCCGCGCTGACCGAGAGTCACGTGAAGTGGGACGGCGAGGCGGGCCGGGCGTGGTCGGCGGGGCTGCCCGCGCTGGCCGAGCGCTACCTGGAGGAGTGGGAGCTGCGGCTCGACGGGGAGCCGATGCACGGCGTGGTGTCGCTGGTGCTGCCCGTGGTGCGGGCCGACGGCACCCCGGCGGCGCTGAAGCTGCAGCCGGTCAGCGACGAGAACGCGAGCGAGGGGCCCGGGCTGCTCGCCTGGGCGGGCCGGGCCAGCGTGCTGCTGCTGGAGTCGGACCCGGCGACGGGCACGCTGCTGCTGGAGCGGCTCGACGGGGGCACGACGCTGTCGTCGGTGCCGGACGACCTGGCGGCGCTGGAGATCCTGACCGGGCTGCTGCGGCGGCTGGTGGCGGTCCCCGCGCCGGCCGGGACGCGGCGGCTGGCCGACATCGCCCGCGGCATGCTGGACGAGGTGCCCGCCGCGCTGGACGCGCTGCCCGGCGAGGGCGACCGGCGCTGGCTGCGGGTGTGCGCCGGGGCCGTCGGCGAGCTGGCGGGCGAGGCCGGCGACCGGCTGCTGCACTGGGATCTGCACTACGACAACGTGCTGGCCGCCGAGCGTGAGCCGTGGCTGGCGATCGACCCCAAGCCGCTGGCCGGCGACCCGGGGTTCGACCTGATGCCCGCGCTGCACAACCGCTGGGACGACGTGGTCTCCACCGGTGACGTGCGGGGGGCGGTGTTGCGGCGCTTCGACCTGATGACCGATCTGCTGGGCCTGGACCGGCAGCGGGCCGCGGGCTGGACGCTCGGCCGGGTCCTGCAGAACTCGCTGTGGAGTGTCGAGGACGGCGAGACCCGGCTGGACGACGTGCAGCTAGCGGTCGCGGAGGCCGTCGTCACGGTGTGGTGAGCGGCTCCGCCTCGAAGGCGCGGTGCAGCAGCCCGACGAACTCCGGCGCCTCGGGCAGCGCCTCGCCGCCGATCCGGTGCACCGGCACGCCGGGCGTCCACGAGTTCATCACCACGGCCCCGGCCAGCGACGGCAGGTCGGCGACCGTGATCTCCCTGACCCGCTGGGGCACGCCCAGGTCGTCGAGCCGCCTGCGCAGGATGCCCATCGTGGTGCCGGTGAGCATCGCGGCCTCGGGCCACACGACGGCCTCGCCGTCCCAGAAGGCCAGGTTCCAGATCGACGCCTCGCTCAGGCGGCCCCGCCGGTCCACGAACGCCGCGTCGTCGAAGCCCTGCTCGACGGCCTGGCGGAGCACGTACGTCTTGGCGGACTCGCCGACGTGCTTGATGGCGGGCAGGAAGCGTTCGTGCTCCACGACGGCCAGCGCCAGCGGGCCGCGCGGGCCGTCGGAGGCGGGGCCGGTGCTGACCAGCACCTCGGGCTCGGCGTCGGCGGCGGTGAACTCGCCCGCGGGCGAGTAGACGGTGGCCCTGAGCGAGAGGTCGGCGGGGCCCGCCTCCACGGCCGACCTGATGTACGCCAGCACCCGGTCGTCCGGAACCGCCCGGCCGAACAGCTCCTTGGAGGCGTTGCGCAGCCGCTCCAGGTGCAGGTCCAGCCCTCGTACGCGACCGTCGCGCACCTGCATGGCGGTGAAGTGGGCGAATCCGGCGAAGGCCAGCGGCGAGAGGTCCTCGACGGTGACGGGCTTGCCGTTACGGGTGTCCATGATACTTGCTCCCCGATGTACTGAGCGTCTGCAAATGTTGCATATGCATACATATCACGGGTTGCGGCAAAGTGTCGATCGGGGATGAGTGTGTTCGACGCTTCAGTGACAGCCGATCCGGAGGAGCGCCACCATGAGCAAGGTCATCGCCGACATCAGCATGTCCCTCGACGGCTTCGTCGAGGCCGACGGACGCACCCCGGAAGAGCCGATGGGCGTGGGCGGGGAGCGGCTGCACGAGTGGTTCTTCGACCTCGGCGAGCGCGCCGTCGCCGACGTCCCGGCGATGGGGGCGATGGTCGCCGGGCGCCGCACCTACGACGCCTCCCTGCGCTTCTGGCGGGCCGACGGCCCGTCCGGCCCCGCCCGGCTGCCGCTGATCGTCGTCTCCCACAGCGTCCCGGACGACGTCCCCGCCAACAGCGTGTACGAGTTCGCCCCCGGCATCGAGGAAGGCGTGGCGCTGGCCAAGGAGGCGGCGGGCGGCCAGGACGTCGCGATCATGGGCGGCGCCGAGACGATCTGCCAGGGCATCAGGGCGGGCCTGGTGGACGAGCTGTCCATCCACCTGGTCCCGGTGCTGTTCGGCGCCGGGACGAGGCTGTTCGAGCAGGTGGAGCGGCACGTGCACCTGGAGATCCTGCGGACCGCCCAGGGCCGCGAAGCCGTCCACCTGCGCTTCCGGGTGCTGCCCCGGGAGCGGTAGCCCGCCCTACGGCCGGTCCGACAGCGTGCGCAGGAAGTCGCGCACCAGGCCGGCGATCTGGCGGCCCCGGGTCTCCAGGGGGAAGTGGCCGGCGTCCAGGAGGTGGATGCGGGCGTCCGGGAGGTCACGGGCGAAGGCGCGCGCCCCGTCCGGGCCGAAGATCTCGTCGTTGCGCCCCCAGACGGCCAGCAGCGGGGGCCGGTGCTCGCGCAGGTACTCCTGCCAGAGCGGGTAGAGCCCCGGGTTGGTCCCGTAGTCGCGGAAGAGCGCGAGCTGGATCTCGTGGTTGCCCGGCCGGTCGAGCCTGGCCTGGTCGAGCGCCGCCTTGTCCGGGTTGACCAGCGACAGGTCGGACACGCCGTGGGCGTACTGCCAGCGGGTGGCCTCCGCGGTGAGCAGGCCGAGCAGCGGCGCGACGTCGGCGGAGGGGTCGGCCCAGACCTTCTTGAACGGCTCCCAGAACGGCGTCAGCCCCTCCTCGTAGGCGTTCCCGTTCTGCGTGACGATGCCGGCGATGCGCTCCGGGTGCCGCAGGGCCAGCCGGAAGCCGACCGGCGCGCCGTAGTCGTGCACGTAGAGGGCGTACGAGCGCAGCCCCAGCGAGTCGAGCAGCGCGTCCACCACGTCGGTGAGCCGGTCGAAGGTGTAGGTGAACTCGTCGGCGGCGGGCGCGGAGCTGTGCCCGAACCCCGGGTAGTCGGGCGCGATGAGGTGGAACTCGTCGGCCAGCTCGGTGATCAGCTCGTGGTAGGCGACGGACGAGGTCGGGAAGCCGTGCAGCAGCACGAGCGTGGGCGCGGACGGGTCTCCGGCCTCGCGGTAGAACACGTCGAGCCCGTCGACGACGGCGGTGCGATAGCGAATGGTCACAGCAACCCCTAACCGGTCAAAGCAGTTTAGACGGTTAAGTGATAGCATGGCCGTCGATAACCAGTCAAACTCGTTTCAGGGGTTAGAAGTGAGAATCCGGCCGCTGCGCGGTGAGCCCGTGGGGCTCGACCTGGTCGACACCGTGTGGGTGGAGCAGGGCGGGCTCCTCGACCAGTTCGACGATCTCGACGGGGTCCGCGCCTGGCTCGCCGACCACGACCTGCCCGGCGCGGACGACGCCGAGCGGGTCCGCGACCGGCTGGTGACCACCCGCGACGCGATGCGCACCCTGCTCGGCGGCGGCCCTCCCGACCGGCTCAACGCCGTGCTCGACCACGGCGGCCGACGGGCCCGCCTCGGGGGG
>NZ_JAHKRO010000196.1 GCF_019396325.1 Nonomuraea ceibae | reverse complement strand
GGCGGCGGCCCTCCCGACCGGCTCAACGCCGTGCTCGACCACGGCGGCCGACGGCCCCGCCTCGGGGAGACGGGGCCGTACGAGCTGGTGGTGGTCGATGCGGCGGACTGGCACGCGGCCTGGGCCGCGGCGGCCGACCTCGCCCGGGTGCTGGGCGAGCGGCCGGAACGAGTGCGCAAGTGCGCCAACCCTCAGTGTGTGCTGTGGTTCCTCGACGTCAGCAAGAACGGCAGCCGACGCTGGTGCTCGATGGAGGTCTGCGGCAACCGGTCCAAGGTGGGCCGGTTCAACCAGCGGCGCCGACCGTGATCACGATCTTGCCGCGGCCGTGGCCGGCCTCGCTCTCCCGGTGCGCGTCCGCGGCCTCCTCCAGCCGGTACGTCCTGCGCACCAGGAAGACGAACTCCCCGGCGGCGACCAGGGCGGCGTAGCGGCCGAGACGCTCGGCGGAGCGGACGCCCTGGGTGACCTTGACGCCCAGCTCGGCGGCCTTGCCGTGCTCGACCAGCGTGAGAATGCGGGAGCGGTCCTTGACCAGCTCCAGCGAGACCTCCAGCGCGTGACCGCCGGCGCCGTCGAGCGCGGCGTCGATCCCGCCGGGCGCGAGCGCGCGCACCCGGTCGGCCAGCCCGTCCCCGTACACGACCGGGATCGCGCCGAGCTCGCGCAGGTAAGGGTGGTTCTCCTCGCGGGCGGTGCCGATCACGGTGGCGCCGCGGCGCCGGGCGATCTGGACGGCCGCGGTGCCGACCGAGCCGGCGGCGGCGTGCACGAGCAGCGTGTCGCCCTCGCCCACGCCGAGCCCGTCGATGGCCAGCTCGGCCGACTGGACCCCGGAGGTCAGCCCGCCCGCCACCTCCCACGGCAGCTCCGGCGGCTTGGGCGTCACGTCACCGGCGGGCACCACCACGTACTCGGCATAGCAGTTGAGCAGCGAGAAGCCGAGCACCTCCGCGCCCACCGCCACCTCCGTCACGCCCTCGCCCACCTGGTCCACCACGCCGGCGAACTCGTTGCCGGGGATGCGCGGCAGGTCGCCGGTCACGTTCGGCGGGGTCCAGCCGGCGCGCACCGCCGTGTCGAACGGCTGCACCCCGGCCGCCCTGATCCGCACCCGCACCTGGCCGGGGCCCGCCTGCGGGGCGGGCAGCTCCATCACACGCAACACCTCGGGGCCGCCGAAGGCGGAGAACGCCGCGGCCCGCATCATCTCTTGGCTCATGCCGCCCAGCCTGATCCCTCAACCGCACTTGAGGTCAAGCCAGCTAACCTTTCGGGAACTTTTTCCTTTACTCGCTCTTTATCTCGATATAGTCCGACAACGGATACGCACCGGGGGACGGGGCAACCAGCATTGGGCGAGTTTCTGCATGTCGCGTTCAGCTATCCGATGGCCGTTTTCACCTACCCGCTGATCGTGGTCGTCGGCTACTGGATCGTGGTCGTGACCGGCCTGTTCGACACCGGCGACCATGACGCGCCGTGGCTCGGTCTCGGCGGTGTGCCGGCCGGCGTCACGCTCTCGCTGCTGATCGCGTTCTCCTGGCTGCTGACGCTGATCGGCAGCCAGATCACCACCCTTCCTGTCGTGCCGCTGCTCGCCCTGGCCAGCGGCTGGCTGGGCACGCGCGCCCTGCTCGCGCCGCTGCGGCGGCTGGCGCCCCGCGAGCGGCAGCCCTCGCGCGGCGACTTCGTCGGCCAGATGTGCGTGATCCGCACCGGCTCGGCGACAGCCGACTTCGGCCAGGCCGAAGTCACCGCCGCCGACGGCTCCTCGGCCGTGATCCAGGTCCGCACGACCGGTCAGGACAGGCTGTCCCGCGGCGACAGCGCATTGATCTTCGAATACGACGCAGACGGCGAATTCTTCTGGGTCATGCCTTACGAAAGTGAGCACTGATGGATGTCATCTCCACCGGATTCGGTATATTCCTCGCCGTCGTCCTGGTCATCGTCATAGGACTGCTCATCCTCGTCGGCCGCCTTTTCCGTAAGGTCGAGCAGGGCAAGGCGCTGATCATCTCGAAGGTCAACAAGGTCGACGTGACGTTCACCGGGGCCATCGTGCTGCCTGTCGTCCACCGGGCCGAGATCATGGACATCTCGGTGAAGACCATCGAGATCGGGCGGACCGGCCGGGAAGGGCTGATCTGCCGCGACAACATCCGGGCCGACATCAAGATCACCTTCTTCGTCCGGGTGAACAAGACCGCCGAGGACGTCATCAAGGTCGCCCAGGCCATCGGCACCGTCCGGGCCAGCGACGAGTCGACGCTCCAGGAGCTGTTCAGCGCCAAGTTCTCCGAGGCGCTCAAGACCGCCGGCAAGCAGCTCGACTTCGTCGACCTCTACACCAAGCGCGACGAGTTCCGCGACCAGATCGTCAGGCTGATCGGCACCGACCTCAACGGCTACAGCCTGGAGGACGCGGCGATCGACTACCTGGAGCAGACCTCGCTCAACCAGCTCGACAAGAGCAACATCCTCGACGCCCAGGGCATCCGGAAGATCACCGAGCTGACGGCGCTGGAGCACGTGCGCACCAACGAGTTCCAGCGCACCGAGGAGAAGGAGATCACCCGCCAGAACGTGGACGCCCGTGAGGCCATCCTGGAGCTGCAGCGCCGCCAGGCCGACGCCGAGATCAAGCAGAAGCGCGAGATCGAGACCATGAAGGCGCGCGAGGAGGCCGAGATCGCCCGCGTCCAGGCCGAGGAGCGACTCAAGGCGCAGGCCGCCAACATCAAGACCGACGAGCAGCTCGGCGTCCAGCACGAGAACCGGGCCCGCGAGGTCGCCGTCGCGGAGAAGAACCGCGAGCGCGTGATCGCCATCGAGTCCGAGCGCATCGAGAAGGACCGCCTGCTGGAGGTCATCGCCCGCGAGCGGGAGACCGAGCTGTCGCGCATCGCCAAGGACAAGGAGGTCGAGACCGAGAAGCGGTCGATCGCCGAGGTCATCCGCGAGCGCATCGCCGTCGACAAGACCGTGGCCGAGCAGGAGGAGGCCATCAAGCGGCTGCGCGTGGTCGAGGAGGCCGAGCGCACCCGCCAGTCGGTGATCATCGCCGCCGAGGCCGAGGCGCAGGAGAACCTGGTCAAGGGCATCAAGGCGGCCGAGGCCGCGGAGGCGGCGTCGAAGTTCCGGGCCCGCGAGGAGCTCGTGCTCGCCGAGGCCAAGCAGCAGGCCGCCGAGCTGGAGGCCCGGGCCAAGATCCGGCTGGCGGAGGGCATCCAGGCCGAGTCGGCCGCGGCCGGGCTGGCCGACGTCCAGGTCAGGGAGCGCGACGCGGAGGCGATCGAGAAGGTCGGCCGCGCCGAGGCGCTGGTGCTGAGCGAGAAGCTGCGGGCCGAGGCCGACGGCGCCAAGGCGATGGCGCTGGTCGAGGGCGACCGGCTCAAGGCCAAGGCCGAGGGTGAGCAGGCGATGGCGCTGGCCACCGCCGCGGCGGTGGGCGAGAAGCTCAAGGCCGAGGCCGAGGGTCTGACGGAGAAGGCCGCCGCGCTGGCCGCGCTGGACGAGGCCAGCCGGGCGCACGAGGAGTACCGCCTGCGGCTGGAGGCCGACAAGGAAGTGCGGCTCAAGCAGATCGACGTCTCCCGCCAGGTGGCCGAGTCGCAGGCCGGTGTGCTGGCCGCCGGGCTGGCCAAGGCCAACATCGACATCGTCGGCGGCGACACGATGTTCTTCGACAAGGTCGTCGGCTCCATCACCGCGGGCAAGGTGGTCGACGGCTTCGTCGAGCACTCGGGTGTCGTCCGGTCGATGGCGACCCCGTACCTGAACGGGAGTGCCAGCCTGGTCGAGGACATCGGGCGGCTGGTCGGCGGGATCGGCAGCGAGGACCTGAAGAACCTGACCGTGTCGGCGCTGCTCATGCAGCTCATCCAGCGGGGCGGGCCGGACTCCGGGCCGCTCGGCGAGCTGCTGGAGACGGCGCGCCGGCTGGGCGTGGCCGACTCCCCCGTGGCGGCGCTGACCCCGGCGAAGGTCTGACGCGTGGCCGAGGACGTCCGGCCCGATCTGGAGGCCGGCACCTACGAGGTGCTCAGGAACCGGCTCGGGGCCCAGGCCAAGGCGCTGACGAAGGCGGCCGAGTCGGTCAACGCCCAGCGGCTGGAGGTGTTCGGCGGAGCCGAGCTGCGGCTGCTGGGCACCGAGCGGATCCGCACCGAGAACAACTGCGTGCCCAGGGACATCGTCTCCCTGGGCGGGGTGATGCTGTTCGGCTACAACGTGTTCATCGGGCTCAAGCCGGAGACCGCGGTGTCGGACGTGTTCGCGGTGCACCGGTTCACCCGTGACGGGGACGCGTTCCGCTTCGACCAGGACAAGCTGGAGACGCTGGACGACGAGGCGTTCAGGAAGGACTTCGCCGAGCTCTACCGCTACTACAAGGAGACCCGGCTGGCGCAGCTCAGGCGGGTGGAGGGCAAGCTGCTGGCCGTGTTCAAGACGGGGCCGGCGGACATCCGGGTGCTGCGCTGGACGGTCACGCCCACCGGGGTCCCGAAATATCAGGACAACCGTGGGGAGCGGGACCATGTCTTCCCGCCCTCCCACGACTTCGAGTGGACGCCCACCACCCGCGACGACCACGTCCTCGGCCGCCACCCGCACATCTCCGTGCAGGGCGAGGTGTTCGTCGAGACCGTCGGCGGCGACCTCACCATCAAGATCGAGAACAACACGGAGTCGGGCGCGGGCATCTACGCCGAACCCGTCAGCGAGCAGTTGCAGAGCCTGGCCGACGCCGACGTCGAGCACGCCCGCGTCGGCCCGCTCATCCTCATGCGGATCAGGCCGTACAAGGAGACCGCCTGGCGCCACCTCGTCTTCAACACCCGCACCAAGGCCGTGACCAGGCTCGACGGCATCGGCCAGGCCTGCCAGCGGCTGCCCGAGGACCAGGGCCTGATCTTCCCCGGCGGCTACTACCTGGCCACCGGCGTCAGCAAGACGTTCGACACCGACGTGACCGACCTGGAGTTCGAGCGGGTGGTGCGCTCCCCCAACGGCGAGGACGTGCTCTACGTCTTCCACGCCAGGGGCGACGGCCGCTCGCTGCTGCTGCCGTACAACGTGATCAGGAAGGAGGTGGCCAACCCCATCGTGTGCCACGGCTACTCGCTGTTCGACGACGGCACGATGGTGGTCTTCCGCGCCACCTCCGAGGAGCCGACGCGGGTCCACCCCATGCAGGTGTGGCAGACGCCGTACGTCTCCGACACCTACGCGGCGGCGCAGCCCGCCGGCACCGGGCCGCTGGAGCGGATCGGCAACGCCGAGCTGGTGCGCGGCATCTCCGACTGCCTGTCGGTCGCCCGGATGATCGAGGAGATGGCGCCGTCGGCGGCCACGTTCGAGGCGCTGATCGCCGCCTGCACGCGTGCCTTCGACAGCTACCACTGGCTCGGCGAGCAGGGCCTGGACGGCCCGCTCGGCGACGTCCGCGCCACCGCCGAACAGGTCCTCGACGAGTACGAGAACGTCGAGCAGCTCACCCGGCAGGCCGAGCGGACCCTCGAAGAGGCCGAGGACGAGGTCACCCAGCTCGTCCGGCGCTCGCGCGGCGACACGCCCGCGACCGCCGACGCCTGGGTGACGCTGCTGGCCACCCTCCGCCGCGCCCAGGGCCACCTGGTGACGCTGCGCGAGGTGCGTTACGTCGACCTGGCCCGGCTGGACGAGCTGGCCGCCGAGGTGCGCGCCGAGCTGGACGCGGCGGGCCGGCGCGCGGTGGCGTTCCTGGAGGGCGCCGACGCGTTCACCGGCTACCACGCCGCCGTCGAGGAGCTGGCCGCCCAGGCCGGCGCGATCACCACCGCCGCCGAGGCCGAGCCCGTCGCCGACCGGCTGTCGACGCAGGCCGAAGGGCTGGAGGTCGTCACCGAGGTCGTCGGCTCGCTCGACATCGCCGACGCCACCGTCCGCACCGCCATCCTGGGCCGCATCGCCGAGGTGCTCGGCGGCGTCAACCGGGCGCGGGCCGTGCTCGACGGACGGCGGCGCGAACTGCTCGGCAGCGAGGGCCGCGCCGCGTTCGCCGCCGAGTTCGCGCTGCTCGGGCAGGCCATCACCGGCGCGCTCGCCGTCGCCGACAGCCCCGAGAGCTGCGACGAACAGCTCGGCCGGCTGATGATCCAGGTGGAGAACCTGGAGTCGCGGTTCGGCGAGTTCGACGACTTCGCCGCCCAGCTCGCCGCCAAGCGCGACGACGTCTACGAGGCGTTCTCCTCCCGCAAGCAGTCACAGCTCGACGCGCTGGCCCGGCGCGCCGACCGGCTGTTCGCCTCCGCCGAACGCATCCTGACCGGCGTCACCCGGCGGCTCGGCGGCCTCGGCACGCTCGACGAGGTCAACACCTACTTCGCCACCGACCCCATGATCACCAAGCTCCGCTCGGTCGCCGCCGAACTGCGCGAGCTGGGCGACGCCGTACGCGCCGAGGAGCTGGACGGCCGGGTCAAGGCGGCACAGCAGGAGGCCGGACGGGCACTGCGGGACCGGCTCGACCTGTTCACCGACGGCGGCGACACCATCCGGCTCGGCCACCACCGCTTCGCCGTCAACACCCAGCCCATCGACCTCACGCTGGTGCCACACGGCTCCGAGATGCACTTCGCCATCACCGGCACCGACTACCGCGCCCCCGTCCCCGCCTCGTTCGCCGACACCCGGCCGTTCTGGGACCAGCTCCTGGTCTCCGAGACGCCGGAGGTCTACCGCGCCGAACACCTCGCCGCCTCACTCCTCGACACCGCCGTGCCGGGCGCCGACCTCCAGGCCCTCGTACGGCAGGCCGCCCAGGACCGCTACGACGAGGGGTACGAGCGCGGCGTCCACGACCACGACGCCGCGGCCATCCTCGACGTGCTCGTCCGGCTCCGCGACGGCGCCGGGCTGCTGCGCTACCCGCCCGAGGCGCGGGCCGGGGCGCAGCTCTTCTGGGCGCACGGGATCGACGAGGTTTCACGTAAAACATTGACCACCCGGGCCGTGTCGCTGGTGCGCGCCCGCGACGTCTTCGGCCCCACCGCGGCGCTGTCGGCACTGGCCGCCGAGCTGGGCGCGCTCATCTCCGCCTTCCTGGCGACCGCCGGGGCCTGGGACGCGGGCGACCTGGCCGGCGAGTACCTGGTCGAGGAGCTGGCCGGGCAGCCCGCCGGGTTCGTGACCAGCAAGGCGGCGCGCGACCTCGTCGCCGGGTTCCACCAGGCGCTCGGGCCCGGCCGCACCCGCGAGTTCGAGCAGGACCTGAAGGCCGTCCCGCTGCCCGAACGGGTGCAGCTCGCCCGCGCCTGGCTCGGCGCCTTCGACCAGGGGCCCGAGCTGACCGAAGCCGTCGCCGTACAGCTCTGCGACCTGCCCCGGCACGACTCCGGCGCCGCCGTCACCGCCACCGCCGACGGGCTCCTCGGCGCCCACACCCGCATCACCGGCCGCACACTGGAGATCCGCCTCGACGAGACGCTGGCCAGGACCCGGCGGTTCGCCACCGAACGCGTCCCCGCCTTCCGCGCCTACCAGAAGCGGCGCGGCGAGCTCGTCGACGCCGAACGCCGCCGGCTCCGGCTGGAGGAGTACAAGCCCAAGGTGATGAGCGCCTTCGTGCGCAACCGGCTGCTCGACGAGGTCTACCTGCCGCTCATCGGCGACAACCTGGCCAAGCAGCTCGGCGCGGCGGGCGCGGGCAAACGGACCGACCAGATGGGCCTCCTGCTGCTCATCTCACCACCCGGCTACGGCAAGACGACGCTCATGGAGTACGTCGCCAGCCGCCTCGGGCTCGTGTTCGTCAAGGTGAACGGGCCCGCCCTGGGCCACCGCGTCACCTCGCTGGACCCCGCCGAAGCGCCCGACGCCACCGCCAGGCAGGAAGTGGAGAAGATCTCGTTCGCGCTGGAGACGGGCAACAACACCCTGCTCTACCTGGACGACATCCAGCACACCTCGCCCGAACTGCTGCAGAAGTTCATCTCGCTCTGCGACGCCCAACGCCGCATCGAAGGCGTCTGGAACGGGCGCACCCGCACCTACGACCTGCGCGGCAAGCGGTTCGCCGTGTGCATGGCCGGCAACCCGTACACCGAGTCCGGGCAGCGCTTCCGCATCCCCGACATGCTCGCCAACCGGGCCGACGTGTGGAACCTCGGCGACGTGCTCTCCGGACGCGAAGAGCTGTTCGCGCTCAGCTTCATCGACAACGCGCTCACCTCCAACGCCGTCCTCGCCCCCCTGTCCGCCCGCGACCGCTCCGACGTCGAACTCCTCGTCCGGCTCGCCCGCGGCGACCAGGGCGTGCGCCCCGACCAGCTCAAGCACCCCTACACCAAGCCCGAGCTCGACCAGGTGCTCAGCGTGCTGCGCAAGCTCCTGCGCGTCCAGGAGGTGGTGCTGGCCAACAACCGCGCCTACATCGCCTCCGCCGCCCAGTCCGACGCCGCCCGCACCGAACCGCCCTACCGGCTCCAGGGCTCCTACCGCAACATGAACAAGCTCGCCGAACGCATCGTCCCCGCCATGAACGACGACGAGCTCGAAGCCGTGCTCGACGACCACTACCTCGGCGAGGCCCAGACCCTCACCTCCGACGCCGAGGCCAACCTGCTCAAACTCGCCGAACTCCGCGGCCGACTCACCCCTGCCCAGGCCGCCCGCTGGGCCGAGATCAAGGCCGCGTACGTGCGCGCCAAGGCGCTCGGCGGAAGCGGCGACGACCCGATGACCCGGGCCGTCGGCGCCCTCGGCCTCCTCGCCGACCGCGTCCGCGAAGTCGGCTCGGCGATCAGGGAGACCTGAGCTCCAGCCGCGAACCCGTGAAGGCGGCGCGCATCCGCCGGTCATGCGTCACGACCACCAGCGCGCCGCCATACCCGGCCAGCGCCTCCTCCAGCTCCTCCACCAGCAGCGGCGACAGGTGGTTCGTCGGCTCGTCCAGCAGCAGCAGGTCCGCCGGGCTCGTCACCAGCCGGGCCAGCTCCACCCGGCGCCGCTGCCCGTACGACAGCTCGCCCATCCGCAGCAGCAGGTCCCGCGGCCGGAACAGGCCCAGCGCCAGCAGCGTCTCCGCGTGCTCCTCCAGGTCACCCGCCCGGCCCTCGGCGAACGCCCGCAGCAGCGTCAGGTCCCTGGCAGCCGGGGCCTGGTCCTGCCGTAGGTACCCGACCCTGGCCGGCCGCCGCACCGTCCCACAGTCGTGCGCCAGCTCCCCGGCCAGCACCTGCATCAGCGTGCTCTTGCCCGCCCCGTTCGGGCCCGTGACCAGCAGCCGCTCCCCCTGGCGTACGCGCAGCCCCGCCAACCGCAGCCGACCCCGTACTACGAGGTCACTCGCCTCCACCACGACCTCCGACCGCCCGGAGCGCTCCCCGGGCCCACCTGCGGCCTCCGGCAAGGCGGGCCGTTGCGCCAGGCGTACCCCCTCCGAGAGGCGCGCCTTCTCCGAGGGGACCAGCCCCTCCCCCGGCCCCGCCGCCTCCGACGGAACCGTCTCCTGAGGGCCCCCAGCCCCCGAAGAGGCCGCACCCTCCACAGAGAGCACCGCCTTCGATGACGTCGTCCCTTCCTGGGAACGCGTCCCCTCCGTAAGGGGGGCACCCTCCGGGAGGGGGGCCTGCTCCAGGGGTGGGGTCCACTCCTGGGAGGCGCCCTCCAGGGGAAGCGTGGCCTCCGAGGGAGGCGGCTCCTGGGGTGGGGGCCAGGCCGTGGGGAGCGTTGGCGGGCCCGGAGGGTGGGGGGTGATCAGGAGGGGTGGGGTGGTGAAGTGGAGGCGGGGC
>NZ_JAHKRO010000195.1 GCF_019396325.1 Nonomuraea ceibae | reverse complement strand
GGCGCCGCGCCCGGCGGGGCGCCGCCCCCCGGCGGCTCGGCGTCGCCGGAGGCCGCCCCGGGCCGGGCCTGCGGGCCCTGCGCGTGGGCGCCGGGCGGGTGCGCGAGGCCGGGCGGCTGGGCCGCGCCGGGCGGGAGCGGGCCCGCGCTGGGAATCGCCGGGATCGGCTGCGTGGAGCTGGTGGACTCCCGGCGCATGGGCGGCCACACCTGCTGGTCCGGGTGCACGCCGACGCGCCGCTGCATCCCCGGGTACGGCTGCTGCCCCGGAGGCGCCCCGGGCCTGCCCTGACCTGGGGCCGGTGCGGCGTGACCGGGCGTGCCCTGGCCGGGGGGCACCGGCCTGGAACGGCGGCGCCGCCCGGGGAGCGGCTGGCCGCCCTGCGGCGCCCAGCCGGGGTACGGGGGACCGCCCTGGGGCGGGCCCTCCGGGTACGGCGGACCGCTCTGGGGCGGGCCCTCCGGGTACGGCGAGCCGCCCTGGGGCGGACCGCCCGGGTGCGGGGCGGCGGGGGGCCGGTCGTCGGGCCGGGCCGGGCGGCCGGGGGCCGGGGCGAACCAGTCGCGGTCGTCAGTGCTCATCGTCTACTTCTTCTCGCCCAGGTCGACAACGTCCGCGGGCGCGGAACTCAGCTTCTTGGCCGTCGCCGCGTCGATGCCCAGGTCGATCTGCGCCTCCGGCGGCATCGGCTCGACGTACAGCCCGGCGATCGGCAGCCGGAACACGACCTGCGCGCCTTCCAGCGCCGAGGCGGGCACCTCGAACACGAACCGCCCGGAGGTCGTCCAGCCCGGCTGGATCCACGGGTACGCCAGCGTCGCCATCTTGTCGACCTTGTCCGTGGCGGTGTACTTCTTGCCGTCGGCGGCGAGCAGCACGGCCGGGCCCAGGTGGAGGGGCTCCTTCGGCACGGTCGCCTCGGCCTCGACGACGAGGAACACCTGCTCGGCGGTCACCGCCTCGTCCTGGTTCCTGACGGTCCTGGCTGTGGTGACGTCGCGTACACGGACGGAGAAGCGCCCGGCGTCGACCATCTCGCCCTTGGCGCCCGCGTACGTGAGCGGGGCGCCCGTCTCCTCGACGGAGAGCCGCAGCGACTGGACGCCCACGGCGCCGGCGGCGAGGACGATCCCGGCCAGGGTGCTGAGCAGGACGGCGCCGGCGCCGCGGCGGCGCGGGGCCTGACGGCGGGAGCGGCGCGGGGCCACGGTCTGCGCGGTCATCAGGCGTCCTCACGCTTGACGGGCAGGGTGACCGTGGCGGCCACCTCGGTCGCTCCCGGCTTGCCCAGGAGGTCGTCCTCGCTCGGCAGGATCCAGCTGGTCTCGCCGGTGAGGGGGTTCTCGACGGACTCGTACACGCCGAGCTCGTAGGTGACCTCCGCGGGCGGCTCGGCGGCGGCGTCGAGCTCGTAGCGGGCGACCACGGTGACGGGGACGCCGGGGTGGAGCTGGGCGGACTCGGCGCCCTTGGAGGTGACGAACAGCCGGCCGCCGGACTTCGTCCTGATCTCGGGCGTCATCTTGAGCAGCGCGCCGCCGAAGCTGTAGCCGCTGCCCTTGTCGGTGGGCAGGTGGCCGACCGAGATGGTCTCGTCGGTCTTGTTGGTGACCTTGAAGAGCACGTCGAGGAAGCGCTTGTTCTCGGCGGACCCGATCTGCGCCCGCTGCAGCGTGACCTTCGACTCCACGAACTGGGTCTCGAACTGGCCCTGGTCGAAGCTGTGCCCGGTCTTGACCTTGGGCGGCGGGGCCTCGGGCGCCTCGTTGAGGCCGCCGAGCAGGGCGGTGACGCCGATGGCGGTGAGCGCCACCAGGGCCAGGGCGGGCACCGCTACCGGGCGTCTCGGCTTGTCGCTGCCGCCGGAGGGTTCCGTCATGGGTATGGATGGTAATAGGTCACACTCATCCCACTCACCCCAATGCGCCCATTGCGCTGGCCGAATTGCCGCGAACCCTGCCACAGCAGGGGTTGTAGCTTTTACGCTGTCATGACACAGGGCAGCCGGAGGGGGTCACGTGGCGGACGTGCATCCCGATCACGCACAGCTCCAGTCGGACCGCATCTATCTGGGCTGGCAGTACCTCCTGCTCCATCCCGATCCGGGCCCGCCGCCGAAGCGCCCCTCGCCCGCCGAGGAGGCGCCGGCCGCCGGTGACGGGCCGGACCCCGAGCTGCTGCGCCGCGAGCGGCTCCAGGAGGACATGCTCAACCGGCCGGTGCGGTTCGTGCGCATGTTCATGCTGGCGCTGACCGCGCTGCTGCTGGTGGTGGCCGTCGCCGGCTACCTGGACTGGTCGTTCGCGCTCCTCGGGATAGCGGCGGCCGGCGGTGTGGCGGCGATCTGCGCGTACGCGATCCTCCAGGGCGACCGGGCGGTGAAATACCGCGTGTCCGAGCAGCAGGCGCGGGCCGACCGGCAGCGTCAGGAGCGCGACCGGGAGCTGTTCCGCGCCCAGGAGGAGCACGCCCAGCGCTACCGGGAGTGGCAGGAGGTCAAGGAGCGCCACGACCGCCAGCTCAACTGGTACGCCGTGGCCGTCCCCGACGAGATCGACCGCGTCGACGTGGCGGGCGGCACGCTGCCCGGCTGGTCGGCGCTGATCACGCTGCTGGGCGCCACCCGCCTCTACAGCGGCGGTCACCTGACCGTGCTCGACCTGTCGGAGGGCGCGATCGCCAAGGACCTGATCGAGCTGGCCCGCAAGGGCGGCGACGATCCGCTGGTCTGGGTGCTGCCCGTCGACCTGCCCCGGCTCGACCTGGGCGCGACGCTCAAGCCGGAGGCGTTCGCCGACGTGCTGGCGCACGTGGTCAGCGTGAGCGAGGAGCACCGCACCACCCGCGACCTCAGCTTCGACAACGCGATCCTGGAGCGGGTGCTGGAGGTGCTCGGCGAGAACGCCACGATCAGCCAGGTCACGGCCGCGCTGCGGGCGCTCGCCCAGGTCGGCGACCCGCGCGACGACCTGCGGTTCGGCCTGATCACGGCGTCGCAGCTCGAGCGCATCGGCACGCTGTTCGGGCGGGGCGTCAGCGACCGGGTGGTGATCGAGCGCGCCTGGGCGCTGGAGTCGCAGTTACGCAAGCTGGAGACGCTCGGCACCCAGGCGGTGCGGCTGCCCCCGGCGAGGCTGCGGGTCGTCAGCATGGACCGCCAGGCGGGCGTCTTCGGCAACCGGGTGCTGGGCACGTACGTCGCGACGGCGCTCACGCACATCCTGCGCCAGTCGCCCGCCTCCGACCGGCCCTGGTATCACACGATCATCGTGGCGGGCGCGGACAAGCTCCGCGGCGACGTGCTCGACCGGCTCATGGACGCCTGCGAGACCTCCCGTACGGGGCTCGTGCTCACGTACCGGTCGCTGACCCCGACCGTGCGCGAGCGGCTGGGCCGGGGGCACGCGGCGGTGGCGTTCATGCGGCTCGGCAACGCCGAGGACGCCCGCGTCGCCAGCGAGCACGTCGGCACCGAGCACCGGCTGGAGCTGGCCCAGCTCACCGAGACGATCAGCGACTCGCTGCCGCGCCTGGACGGCGGCTACACCTCCACCATCGACCAGCTCGACGACGGCGGCCAGGAGCGCGCCGAGAGCCACGCCGACCTGGCCGAGGACATCACGGAGTCCACCGAGTGGGGCAGGACCGCCGACAAGATCTCCGAGACCGAGCGGGTGCTCCAGCGCTCGCGCGAGTTCCTCGTCGAACCGCACCAGCTCCAGCAGCTCCCCACCACGTCGGTGATCGTCACCGACGCCACCGCGCAGGGCCGGCGCGTCCGCCTGGCCGACGCCAACCCGGCCATCCTCACCTTCCCCAAGACGACGCTGGGCGAGCTGGAGGACGTCCGCGACGCCGTCCTCGGCGCCGGACACCAGGAGAACGGCGACGGCGAGCCGCCGCCGAATCTGGGCCCGCCCCCGCCGCGCCTGGACTGGCGCAAGGACAGGCAATGACATGGTCAATGCCGAGGTGCCGCGCTGGCGGGGGGCGGAGTTTTACTGAACGACCGTCTGTGGGGGGATGAAATGCAGCCGAGTGTGTCGCTGAGCGGGCCCTGGTACCGGATCCAGTCCATCGCAGCACCCTCGCGCAGCTCGTCGGCGGAGTGGGATTTCGTCACCGTGCTGCCCGCCGTGCTGTCGGCAGCCCAGCGGGACCGGCCGTTCGTCATCGGCTGGCTGTCGCGCGGCTCCGGCGCGCCGCTGGAACTGATCACCAACGCCGGGCCGCTGTCGCCGCCGCGCCAGCCGCGCCGCTCGCCCGACGCGCCCGGCCGGCCCGCCGGGCCGCAGCCGCTGCTCTTCCCGGGCGGCGCGCGCGGCGTCGAGCTCGACGAGGAGTACCTGGCCGACCTGGCCGACCTGGTGTGGACGCCGTGCCCGGGCCGCCAGGCGCCGCCGCTCGGCGGCCGGCGCGACTCCGCCGGGCTCGACCCGGACGAGCTGAAGCGGCCCACGCTGTTCGAGTCGACGCTGGTGACGCTCATGTCGCGGCCGTTCGCCTGGCTGGTCGTGGCCGAGCCGACCGACCTGCTCGACGCCGAGGTGGCCCACCTGCGCACCCAGCTCAACGTGCTCAGGCAGTACGGCGACGCCTCCGAGCGGTCCCGGTTCGACGCCGAGCGGGCCGAACGCCGGATGCAGGAGCTCGACGCCTTCCGCGAGGCCGGGCTGTGGAACGTACGGGTGCTGGCCGGGGCCGCCACCGCCGAGGAACTGGGCCAGATCGCGCCCGTCCTGGTCGGCTCGGTCGAGATGAGCCACCACCCGTACCGGCTGCGCAGCGCCCAGGGCTCGGTGCACGCGCTGCCCGAGGCGCTGGCCATCACCATGCAGGACCCCGCCGACGGCGCCGCCGCCCCCTTCGCGGCCACGGCGGGGGCGCTGGCGGCGCTCGCCGGGCTGCCCAGGCGGGAGGTGCCGGGCGTGCGGGTGCTCGACTCCGGGTTCTTCGACGTGACCTCCGAGGCGGGCGAGGGCGAGCTGGAGCTGGGCGAGATCCTCGACGGCCAGGACCGCGGCGTCGGCTCGTTCCGGGTGCCGCTGGCCACGCTCAACCGGCACGCCTTCGTCACCGGGGCGACCGGCTCGGGCAAGTCGCAGACGGTCAGGCACCTGCTGGAACAGCTCAGCCACGCCGGCATCCCGTGGCTCGCGATCGAGGCGGCCAAGTCCGAGTACGCGGCCATGGCCGGCCGGGTGGAGTCGATCGGCCCCGTCACGGTGATCAACCCGTCGGCGCCCGGCGGCGTGCCGTTCAGCATCAACCCGCTGGAGCCCGAGCCCGGCTACCCCGTCCAGGCGCACATCGACATGGTCAGGGCGCTGTTCATGGCCGCCTTCGACGCCGAGGAGCCGTTCCCGCAGATCATGTCGCTGGCCCTCCAGCGCGTCTACGAGGCCACCGGCTGGGACGTCGTCACCGGCGGCGCGGTGCCGGGCTCCAAGGTCCCGCCCAGCGTGCCGACACTCGAACAGCTCCAGCAGCACGCCATGGACGTGATCAAGGAGATCGGCTACGGCCGCGAGGTGCAGGCCGACGTAGAAGGCTTCATCTCGCTGCGGCTGCGCTCGCTGCGCGTCGGCTCGGCGGGCCGCTTCTTCGAGGGCGGCCACCCCGCCGACATCGGCGGCCTCATGCGCCGCAACGTCGTGCTCGCCATCGAGGACGTCGCCAACGACGAGGACAAGGCGTTCCTCATGGGCACGCTGATCATCCGCATCGTCGAGCACCTGCGGATGCGCGCCCGCCAGGAGAAGACCGCCGACCTGCGGCACGTCATCGTCATCGAGGAGGCGCACCGGCTGCTGCGCGACCGGGGCGCCGGCCGGGCCGCCACCCACGCCGTCGAGCTCCTGGCCGGCATGCTCGCCGAAATCAGGGCGTACGGCGAGGGCATCGTCGTGGCCGAGCAGATCCCCACCAAGCTCGTCCCCGACGTGGTCAAGAACACCGCGCTCAAGGTCGTGCACCGGCTGCCCGCCGAGGACGACCGCCGGCTCGTCGGCGCCGCCATGAACCTCAGCGACGAGCAGTCCCGCCACGTCGTGTCGCTGCCGCCGGGCGACGCCGCCGTGTTCGCCGACGGGATGGACCGGCCGCTGCGCGTCCGCGTGCCGCTCGGCGAGTCACGCGAGAAGCTGCTGGCGAGCCCACCGCCGCCGATCCGCGGACGCCGCTCGGCCGCCTGCGGCGCGCAGTGCCGCACCGGGCAGGCGTGCACGCTCGTCGAGCTGCGCGAGGCCGACGTGCTCGCCGACGCCCCCGACTGGGCGTGGCTGCGCATCTGGTGCGACACGGTCGTGCTCGCGTTCGTCAGCAACCGGCCGCTGCCCGGCGTCCCGCGCAGCCTTGCGGGCGCCTGGTCCGACCTGCCGGCCCGCCGCCGCGAGTGCCTGCTCGCCACCCTGGTCGAACGGGCCGTGCAGCGCCGCGCCTGGTCGCTGCGGAGCTGGTTCGACCCCGCCCTGCTCACCGAGAAGGCCGCCGAGACCGCCACCCGCCTGCTCGGCTCGCTCGAACCGGGCGGCGAGCGTCCCGGCGCGTCGTGGGTGATCCCGCAGGTGCGCTGGCTGCACGAGGTCGACAGGCTCTTCCCGTACGGCAGGCCCGCGCCCGACCTGCGCAGCCCCGCCCCGCCCCTGGAGTACGCGCTGTTCCGCCAGCAGGCCAACGGCAACGGCTCCGCCGACCTGATGCACGCCGAGCTGCTCGGCCACCGGGCCAAGGCACTGCGCCACCACCCGCTGTCGATGGAGGTCGCGCACAACAGGGCGCTGGCGTGGCGGGTCATCCTCGGTGACGACGAGGGCGACGGCGTCCAGCGCGACGTCAACTCGGTCGCCATCGGCGTCGAGGCGCCCGCCAGGCTCCGCCACGTCGGCCAGACGATGGGCGCCGGATGGCTGGAAGGCGTGCTGTCGTGGCCGCGCCGGTTCGTGCTGCCGTTCGAGGACGGCGGCGCCCCGGAGATCGCGTTCGTGGAGTCGGGCGGCGAGTAGGAGGGCCCGGGATGCCCCGGGCCGACTAGGATTCTTGTTCATGACCCAGCTTCCACTGCGGGCTCAGCTCGCGAGCGCTCTGGGCCGCAGTGCCGCGACGCTGTCCAGGATGACCGGGCGGGGTGACGGTTCGGTGATCGGCGGCAGGGTCGGCCTGATGCTCGAGCCCGACCTGCTCCGCCAGCTCGCCCGCGACCGCAAGCTGGCCCTGGTGAGCGCCACCAACGGCAAGACGACCACCACCCGGCTGATCACCTCCGCCCTGCTGGAGCTGGGCGAGGTGGCCACCAACGCCTATGGCGCCAACATGCCGGCGGGCCACGTCTCCGCGCTGTCGCAGCACAAGAGCGCCCCCTACGGCGTGCTGGAGGTGGACGAGAAATACCTGCCCGAGGTGCTCGACACCACCGGCGCGGGCGTCGTCTGCCTGATGAACCTCAGCCGCGACCAGATGGACCGCGCCGCCGAGATCTGGCTCCTGGCGCAGAAGTGGCGCAGGGCGCTGTCCGGCAAACCCACCCACGTCATCGCCAACTGCGACGACCCGCTCGTCACCTGGGGCGCCTCGACCGCCGCCAAGGTCACCTGGGTGGCCGGCGGCCAGCGCTGGAAGGAAGACTCCTGGAGCTGCCCCGAATGCGGCGGCCCGCTGGAGCGCAAGGGCGTCGACTGGGCCTGCCGCGAATGCACCTTCCACCGGCCGGAGCCGCAGTGGGTGCTCGACGACGACGCGGTCATCGACCCGCGCGGGCAGCGCTGGCTGCTCGACATCCAGCTCCCCGGCCTGGCCAACCGGTCCAACGCGGCGATGGCGCTGGCCGTCTCCGAGGCGTTCGGGCTGCCGGTCGAGCGGGCGCTGCCCCGGCTGCGCGAGGTCACCTCGGTCGCCGGCCGCTACACGACCGTCGAGCGCGACGGCCGCCACGCCCGGCTGCTGCTCGCCAAGAACCCGGCGGGCTGGCTGGAGGCGTTCGACGTCACCGACCCGAGCCTGCCGATCATCCTGTCCGTCAACGCCCAGGGCCCGGACGGGCGCGACACCTCCTGGCTGTGGGACGTCGACTACCGCATCCTGCGCGGCCGCCCGGTGTTCGTCACCGGCGAGCGGCGGCTCGACCTGGCGCTCCGGCTGGAGGTCGCCGACGTGCCGTTCGCGCTGTGCTCCTCCTTCTCCGAGGCGCTGGCCATGCAGCCGCCCGGCCGGGTCGACGTGATCGCCAACTACACCGCCTTCCAGCTGATCCGATCGGAGTTCGGCCGTGCCGTCTGACAGCGCCCTTCGCATCGTCTGGATCTACCCCGACCTGCTCAGCACCTATGGCGACCAGGGCAACGCGCTCGTCCTGGAGCACCGGGCGCAGCGCCGGGGCATCGAGACCGAGACGATCCACGTACGGTCCGCCGACCCCGTCCCCGAGACCGGCGACATCTACCTGATCGGCGGCGGTGAGGACCGGCCGCAGATCCTCGCGGCCGAACGCCTGCGCCGCGACGGCGGCCTGCACCGCGCCGTGGCCCGCGGCGCCGCCATGCTCGCCGTCTGCGCCGGCTACCAGATCATGGGCAGCACATTCGGCGGCGAGGAGGGCCAGCCGGTCGACGGCATCGGCCTGCTCGACATCTCCAGCGCCCGCGGCCCCGCCCGCGCCGTCGGCGAGCTCGTGGCCGAGGTCGACGCCGCGCTCGGCCTGCCCACGCTGACCGGCTTCGAGAACCACATGGGCGTCACCCGGCTCGGCCCCGGCGTCCGGCCGCTGTCCAAGACCGTCAAGGGCGTCGGCAACGGCGACGGCTTCGAGGGCTGCTACGCCGGTCACGTCATCGGCACCTACCTGCACGGCCCCGCCCTCGCCCGCAACCCCGCGCTGGCCGACCTGCTGCTGTCATGGCGCGTCGGCGAGCTCGCCCCGCTCGACGACACCCGCTACGAGCAGCTCCGCCAGGAGCGCCTGAGCACGGTCCTGGCCTCCTGACGGCGTGTCCGCTCCCCTGTGGCCGGGGGATCCGGCATCCGTAGGCGGTCACCGCTTGCTCGGCCGTCTTGGCGAAGGGGGCCAGGGTGTCGTCTACCTCGCCGAGACGGCCGCCGGGCAACGGGTCGCGATCAAGGTCTTACACCCGCTCGCCCCCACCGACGCCCACGCCCGCGAGCTGTTCCTGCGCGAGGTCGCCGCCGCCCGGCGCGTCGCCCAGTTCAGCACCGCGCGGGTGCTCGCCGCCGACCTCACCGGCGGACGCCCGTACATCGTCAGCGAGTACGTGCCCGGAGAGTCACTGCAACAGCTCGTCACCCGCGACGGGCCCCGCGAACCCGGCGCCGTCATCCGCATCGGCATCGGCACCGCCGCCGCGCTGTCGGCCATCCACCGCGCCGGCATCGTGCACCGCGACTTCAAACCGGGCAACGTCCTGCTCGGGCCCGACGGGCCCCGCGTCATCGACTTCGGCATCGCCCGCGTCCTCGACCAGACCTCCACCGCCGGCGGCCTCGTCGGGACGCCCTCGTACATGGCGCCTGAACTGTTCGCCGGCAGCCGCGCCACGGCGGCCTCCGACATGTGGGCCTGGGGCGCCACCCTCGCCTTCGCCGCCACCGGCCGCGCCGTCTTCGGCGACCACAGCCTCCCGGCCGTCATGCACCGCATCCTCACCGGCGCTCCCGACCTCACCGCCCTCCCCGCCGCCCTCCGGCCCCTCGTCGAAGCCTGCCTCGCCAAGGACCCCGCCGCCCGCCCCACCCCCGACGCCGCCCTCCGCCTCCTCGTCACAGCCACCCCCGAC
>NZ_JAHKRO010000194.1 GCF_019396325.1 Nonomuraea ceibae | reverse complement strand
GTCACCTGGGCCGTCCCCCGGCCCGGGGGCGCGCCCCCCACGGAGCACCGGCTCGCCGCCGTCGCCGCCTTCGCCGGCGGCCGGGTGCCGGGCGAGGCGGTCGTCAGGGTCGCGCGCGCTCCGGGCGCCGGCACCACCCACCTCAGCGATCTGACCTGGACGGCGGCCAAGAACCACTTCGGCCCCGTCGAGAAGGACGCCAGCAACGGCGAGCGCGCCGCCGGCGACGGCCGCCCGCTCACCATCGAGGGCGTCCGGTACGCCAAGGGGCTCGGCGCGCACGCGCCCGCCGAGATCGAGTACTACACCGCGGGCCGCTGCGCCACGGTCCGGTTCCTGGGCGGCGTCGACGACGAGGTCGGCCAGGCCGGCTCGGCCCGCTTCGAGGTGTGGGCCGACGGCGGGCGCGTCGCCGCCTCCGAGCTCGTCACCGGCGCCGACCCGGCCGTCGAGGTCACCGCCTCCGTCGAGGGCGCCCGCCACGTGCGGCTGGTCGCCACCAACGGCGGCGACAACGCCTACTCCGACCACGTCGACTTCGCCGACGCCACCGTCACCTGTCACTAGGGGGAAACCGTTCATGATCGTGCCCAAGCCCGTCCACTGCCAGGTCCTGCCGGGACGCTTCGTCCTCGGCCCGGACACCGCGCTCGCCGCCGACCCGGCGCTGCGCGCGGCGGCCGCCTGGCTGCGGAGCGAGATCGGCCCCGTGACCGGCGGCGACCTGCCGCCCGCCGCTCCGGGGCCGGGCACGATCACGCTCGCCCTGGCCGACCTGCCGCCCGAGGCGTACCGGCTGACCGTCGGCGAGGACGGCGTCCGGATCGCCGCGGGCGGCCCCGCCGGGGCGTTCTACGCGGCGCAGACGCTCAGGCAGCTCATGCCCCCGGCCGCCTTCCGCAAGGCCGGGCCCGGCGGCGAGCTGGAGATCAGGGCCGCCCACGTCGAGGACGAGCCGCGCTTCGGCTGGCGCGGCTGCCTCCTCGACGTGGCCCGGCATTTCATGACCAAGCAGGACCTGCTGAGGTTCGTCGACCTGATGGCCCTGCACAAGCTCAACGTGCTCCACCTGCACCTGACCGACGACCAGGGCTGGCGGGTGGAGATCCGCCGCCACCCCCGGCTCACCGGGGTCGGCGCCTGGCGCACGCAGAGCCAGACCGGCTGGAACGGGCCGTTCGACGGCCGCCCGCACGGCGGCTACTACACCCAGGACGACATCAGGGAGATCGTCGCCTACGCCGGGCAGCGCAACATCACCGTCGTCCCCGAGATCGACCTGCCCGGACACACCCAGGCCGCCATCGCCGCCTACCCCGAGCTCGGCAACCTGGACACGCCGCTGGAGGTGCGCACCGGCTGGGGCATCGGCACGAACGTGCTCAACGCCGAGGAGAGCACGATCCGGTTCTTCGAGGACGTCTTCGACGAGGTCCTGGAGCTGTTCCCGAGCCCGTACGTGTGCGTCGGCGGCGACGAGTGCCCCAAGCAGCAGTGGCGTGACAGCCCCGCCGCCCAGGCCCGCATCCGCGAGCTCGGCCTGGCCGGGGAGGAGGAGCTGCAGAGCTGGTACATCCACCGCTTCGACACCTACCTGAGCGCCCGCGGGCGGCGGCTCGTCGGCTGGGACGAGATCCTCGAAGGCGGGCTCGCCCCCGGCGCGGTCGTCGCCTCCTGGCGCGGCGACCTCGGCGCGGTCACCGCCGCCAGGAACGGCCACGACGTGATCAGCACCCCCAACACGTCGGTCTACTTCGACTACCGGCAGGGGCCGGGCGAGGACGAGCCGGTCCCGTTCGGCACCGTGCTCACGCTGGAGGACGTCTACGCCTTCGAGCCGATCCCCGCCGAGCTGCGCGGCGAGCCCGCCGCCGAGCGGGTGCTGGGCTCGCAGTGCGCCGTGTGGACCGAGCTCATCGACTCGCCGCGGCAGGTCGACTACATGGCCTTCCCGAGGCTGGCGGCCTTCGCCGAGACCGTGTGGAGCCCCGCCGACCGGGACCTGCCGGACTTCCGCCAGAGGCTGGCCGCCCACCTGGAACGGCTGGACGCGATCGGCGTGGAGTACAGGCGCGAGAGCGGGCCGCTGCCCTGGCAGACCCGCCCCGGCGTGCCGGGCAGGCCGGAGACCGTCGACGGCTGGCAGTCGCAGCTCGACGCCTGGACGGCCAACCTGCGCCGCTAGACGTCAGGCGTTCGTACAATCTTGCCTCATGGTCTCCATTGTGGCGTTAACCGCCGCCCTCGCCCTGGGCATCCCCGGCGGCTTCATGCTGTACGAGAAGGACGCGGCCAAGCACGACCCGAACCCCGAGCACAGCTGGCAGGTCAGCGGCAGGACGAGCGCCCGGCTGGTCGTCAACCCGTGCCAGAAGGCCACGCTGGGCCGCGCCGGGCGCACCGCCGCCAAGACGCTCACCTACACGGCCGTGCCCGACTACTCCAAGTCCGAGCAGGTCATCCTCTACGGCTCGGCGGGGGCGGCGAAGAAGGCCGTGCGCGACCTGCGCGCGGCCGTGCGCGCCTGCGGCACCGCCGACTACCGCTACTCCTACCGTCCCGTACGGCTCGGCGACGAGGGCGTCTCGATCACCGGCCAGGCGTACCAGAGCAAGAAGCCGGCCATCGGCGGCGAGCGGGCCGTCGTGACGCGCCGCGCCAACGCGCTGATCGTCTACACGGTGTCGGGGGAGTGGGGCAAGCCCGCCGCCGCCGACTTCAAGCAGCAGACGAAGGACGCCAAGCGGATGCTCGGGAAGATTTGCCGCATCGCCGCCTGCTGACGGGAAATGTCCCGATCTTGAGACATTGTCATGACGCGTTGCCGAAGTACGCGACCGGAGAATAAGAGAACAGGCGTGTGCCGGAGCGCCCTTGCCAGTCCGTTCCGGCACACGGCTATCTCCCCTAGAGCCGGTTGAGCCCCGTCACGTGGACGACCGCGCGCCCCTCCTCGTCGGAGGCGGCCAGGTCGATCTGCGCGTCGATGCCCCAGTCTCCGTCGCCCGCCGGGTCCTTGATCGTCTGGCGCACCTTCCACAGCCCGCTCTCCTCCTCGATGCGCAGCAGCGCGGGCCCGCGCGCGTCGGCGTCGGTGAGGATCTCCTCGTGGTCGGCGTAGTAGGCGTCGAGCGCGGCACCCCAGTCGACGTCGGGAGCCAGCTCCTCCAGTTCCTCCTCCTTCTCCAGCGCGCACAGCTCCACCAGCCGGAACATCGCGTTGCGCACCAGCACCCGGAACGCCCGGGTGTTGCCCGTCACCGGCCGCACCTTCGTCTCCAGCGCCTCGCGCTCCTCCAGCGCCAGATCCGGGTTGGCCAGCTTCTCCCACTCGTCGATCAGGCTGGAGTCGACCTGGCGGACCAGCTCGCCCAGCCACTCGATGAGGTCGGTCAGGTCCTCGGTCTTCAGGTGCTCGGGCACCGTGCGCGACAGCGTCCGGTAGGCGTCGGCCAGGTAGCGCAGCACCGTGCCCTCCGACCGGGCCAGCTCGTAGAACTGGATGTACTCGCCGAACGTCATCGCCCGCTCGAACATGTCGCGCACCACGGCCTTCGGGCTGACCGTGTAGTCGCCCACCCACGGGTGGCCGCGCCGGTAGGTCTCGTACGCGCCGAGCAGCAGGTCGTCCAGCGGCATCGGGTACATGACCTCGGACAGCGCCTCCATGCGCTCCTCGTACTCCATGCCGTCGGCCTTCATCTGCGCGACCGCCTCGCCCCTGGCCTTCTTCAGCTGGGCCGACAGGATCTGGCGCGGGTCGTCGAGGATCGACTCCACGATCGACACCATGTCGAGCGCGTAGCTCGGCGACTCCCGGTCGAGCAGGTCGAAGGCGGCCAGCGCGAACGTCGACAGCGCCTGGTTGAGCGCGAAGTCGTCCTGGAGCTGGATCGTCAGCCGGGCCCTGCGGCCCTGCTCGTCGGGCTCGGCGAGCTGCTCGACCACGCCGCCCGCCAGCAGCGACCGGTAGATGGCGATGGCCTGGCTGATGTGCCGCCGCTGCCACTTGCGGTCCTCGTGGTTGTCGGTCAGCAGGTGCTTCATCGCCTGGAAGCAGTCGCCCGGCCGGTTGATCACCGCCAGCAGCATCGCGTTGCTCACCTTGAAGCGCGAGTTGAGCGGCTCGGGCTCGGCCTGCTGGAGCTTCTCGAACGTCTCCTCGCTCCAGCCGACGAACCCCTCCGGCGGCTTCTTGCGGGCATAGCCGCGCCGCCGCTTCGGGTCGTCGCCGATCTTGGCGAGGGCCTTGGCGTTCTCGATGTCGTGCTCGGGCGCCTGGCAGGCCACGTAGCCGATCGTGTCGAACCCGGCCCGGCCCGCCCGGCCGGCGATCTGGTGGAACTCGCGGGCGCGCAGCCGGCGCACCTTGTTGCCGTCGTACTTCGACAGCGCCGTGAACAGCACCGTGCGGATCGGCACGTTGACGCCGACGCCCAGCGTGTCGGTGCCGCAGATGACCTTGAGCAGCCCGGCCTGCGCCAGCCGCTCCACCAGCCGCCGGTACTTCGGCAGCATGCCGGCGTGGTGCACGCCGATGCCGTGGCGCACCAGCCGCGACAGCGCCCGGCCGAAGCGGGTGGTGAAGCGGAAGCCGCCGATCATCGCGGCGATGGCCTCCTTCTCCGCCTTGGAGGCCATGTTGATGCTCATCAGCGCCTGGGCCCGCTCCATCGCCGCCGCCTGCGTGAAGTGCACCACGTAGACGGGAGCCTGGCCGGTGGAGAGCATCTCCTCCAGCGACTCGTGCAGCGGCGTCATCCGGTAGGAGTAGACCAGCGGGACCGGCCGCTCGGCGTGCTTGACCACGGCCGTCGGCCGCCCGGTGCGCCGGGTCAGGTCGCGCTCGAACATCGAGACGTCGCCGAGCGTCGCCGACATCAGGATGAACTGCACGTTCGGCAGCTCCAGCAGCGGCACCTGCCAGGCCCAGCCCCGGTCGGGCTCGGCGTAGAAGTGGAACTCGTCCATCACCACCTGGCCGATGTCGGCCGCCGCGCCGTCGCGCAGCGCCACGTTGGCCAGGATCTCGGCGGTGCAGCAGATGATCGGCGCGCCCGCGTTGACGCTCGCGTCGCCGGTCATCATGCCGACGTTCTCGGTGCCGAAGATCGCGCACAGGTCGAAGAACTTCTCCGACACCAGCGCCTTGATCGGCGCGGTGTAGAAGGTGCGCACGTCCCGGGTCAGGGCGGCGAAGTGGGCCCCGGCGGCCACCAGGCTCTTGCCCGAGCCGGTCGGCGTGGCCAGGATCAGGTTGCTGCCCGACACCACCTCGATCAGCGCCTCCTCCTGGGCGGGATAGAGGGTGAGCCCCCGTTCGGAGTTCCAGGACGCGAAGGCGTCGAAAATGGCGTCGGGATCGGCGTCGATCTCTTCCGGCAGGCGGTCAACGAGAAGGCTCACACCCCTATCCTGCCGAAGTTCACCGCGTGGTCGAACCGGCGCCCTCACATCCGGGTGCGCGGCCCGGTCAGGAGCAGCCCGCCGAGGACCGCGATGACGCCCAGGAACGGCACCCCGCCGGGCGCGAACCCGGCGACCGTGAGCGCCAGCAGCCCGCCGCCCGTCAGCGCCGCCGACGTGAGCGCCGTCGCCCAGGTGGCTCGCCCGTACGGCAGCGCGGGCGGCTCCTCGAACCGGGAGAACCAGCGCAGCAGCGGCCACAGCAGCAGGCACAGCGCGCCGAACCACACCGGCCACCCGGCCAGCCAGAACGCGCTGCCCGGCGTGGGCGTCTGGACCCGCATCGCCACCACGACCACGCCCGTCACCGCGAACAGCGCCGGCATGTGCCACAGGTAGGCGGTCATGATGCGCGGCCCGGCCCAGGCCAGCACCCGCGTCAGCGGCAGCCGCACGATCCACGGCCGCAGCAGCGCCGCCAGCCCCACCTGCCCGAACGAGACGGCCAGCATCGCCAGCGTGGGCGGCGCCATGTTCGACATCTCCGCGCCGGGCAGCCCGATCATGCTGCCGGGGTAGGGCCCGTACGCCACCAGGAGCGCCGCCGCGCCGAAGCCGCCCGCCGCCATGAGCACGGGCAGCCGCAGCCGGCCGCCGGCGTACAGGAAGCCGAGCTGGTGCACCGCCAGCCACACGAACACGATGTTCGCGTAGCCCAGCGCGTCCACGCCGGTCGAGAAGCGCACCACGTCGGTCAGCACCGCGGCCGCCGCCAGCACGGCCACCACCCGCCACCCGTGCGCGGCGTGCAGCCGCAGCAGGTACGGCGTCGCCGTCACCGCGATCAGGTAGACCGCCAGGAACCACAGGAGCTGCCCGGTGAGGCGAGCCCCCACCTCCAGCGGCTGCTCCGGCACGCCCAGCGTCATCAGCACGTGGGGCAGCGGCAGCCACACCGCCGCCAGCGGCAGCAGCGGCCACGCCAGCCTGCGCACCCGCGTGACGATCCACTGCGGCCCGCCGTGCGCCGCCCGCCCGAAGCTGATCGCGTTGGCCGCCCCGCCCGCGAAGAACACCAGCGGCATCACCTGGCTGATCCACGTGACCACCCACACGCCCGGCTCGGCCAGCGCGTTGCCGGTGGTCAGCCGCGCCCCGTCGTAGTCCAGGACCGGGATCGTCCAGTGCTGCAGCACGACCAGCGCCATCCCGAACACCCGCAGGATGTCGATGAACGGGTCCCTGGCCCGGCGCGGGGAACCGGTGCGCGCCGGCTGCTCGGGCAGGGCGGGCCGCTCCAGCAGGACGGTCATGGAAGCCTCGTTTCATCGGGGGTGGGGCGACGTCTCAAGGCTTCCGTCCGGGCGGCTCGCGCACATTGCCGCGAACCACCGTCTTGCGGTCGTCCCGCCACCACCCCGGGGGTGGGGCTGGCCCTACCATCGCAAGACCGGCGCACCGGTTCGAAAACGGCTTTCCGGGGCTCTAGCGTGGAGGCATGCGCTCCCTGATTCGGCGGGTCATGCTCGACACCCGCTACACCCTGGTGGGGTTCCCCACCACGCTGATCGGCTTCGCCGTCACCCTGGTCGGCCTGTCCGCCGGCGTCGGCACCGCCGTGGTGTGGATCGGCGTGCCGGTGCTCGCGGCCACCCTTTTGGCTGCCAGGGGATTCGCCGACGCGGAGCGCGGCTGGCTGTCCGACGTGCTCAAGCGGCCCCCGGTGCGGCCCCGCTACAAGCCGGCCCCGCCCGGGGCGGGCCGCTTCCGGCGGATCGTCAACCCGCTCACCAGCGGGCAGTCCTGGCTCGACCTGCTGCACTCCATTGTGAACTTCCCGCCCGCGCTGATCGCGTTCGTGCTCACCGTGGTCTGCTGGGCGCTGCCGCTGGCCGGCCTGACCTACCCGATCTACGGGCTCATCACCTCGCGCATCGAGGACAACGTGGAGCTGCCCGAGCTGCTCGGCCTGGGCGACGGCTACCTGATCAACTCGATCTTCTACGTGGCGCTGGGGCTGCTGTTCCTGCTCATCCTGCCCTTCACCGTGCGCGGGGCGGCGCTGGTGCGCGCCGGGCTCGGCCGGGCGCTGCTCACCGGGGTGGCCGAGCTGCAGGAGCGCATCGACGACCTGGCCCAGGGCCGCGCCGCCGCCGTGTCGGCCGAGGCCAACGCGCTGCGCAAGCTGGAGCGCGACATCCACGACGGGCCGCAGCAGCGCCTGGTGTCGCTGGCCATGGAGCTCTCGCGGGCCCAGCGGCAGCTGAAGAAGGACCCCGAGGCCGCCCAGGCCACGCTCACCTCCGCGATCTCCGCCACCCGCGAGACGCTCGACGAGCTGCGCGCGCTCTCGCGCGGCATCGCCCCGCCCATCCTGTCCGACCGCGGCCTGGCCCCGGCGCTCGCCGCCCTCGCCGGGCGCTCGATCGTCCCCGTCGAGCTGGACGTGCGCGCCACCGGCCGGTACGAGGCCGCGGTGGAGAACGCCGTCTACTTCGTCGTCGCCGAGACCCTCACCAACGTCGCCAAGCACAGCCAGGCGACCGTGTGCACCATCCGCCTCACCCACACCGACGACGCCCTCGTGCTGACGATCGTGGATGATGGGGTCGGCGGCGCCCACGTCGCCAAGGGACATGGTCTCGCCGGGCTGGCCGACCGGCTCCGCGCGGTCGACGGGGAGCTGGAGGTGCACTCGCCCGACGGCGGGCCGACGGTGATAGCAGCGGAGGTACCGTGCGCGTAGTCGTGGCCGATGACGCGGTTCTGATCAGGGAGGGCCTGGTCAGGCTGCTCGAGGAGTTCGGCTGCGAGGTGGTCGCGACCGTCGGTGACGGCGACGGCCTCGTCGAGGCGGTGGCCGAGCACCGGCCCGACGTGTCGGTGGTGGACGTGCGCATGCCGCCGTCGTTCACCGACGAGGGGCTGCGCGCCGCCGTGGAGGCGCGCCGCCGGGTGCCGGGCGCGCCGGTGCTCATCCTGTCGCAGTACGTCGAGGTCTCCTACGCCGACGACCTGCTCGCCGACGCCCGGGGCGCGGTGGGCTACCTGCTGAAGGACCGGGTCGTCGACGTGGACGAGTTCATGGAGGGCCTGCGGCGGGTCGCCGCGGGCGGGACCGTGTTCGATCCGCAGGTGGTGTCGCAGTTGATGGTGCGCAGGCGCAAGGACGACCCGCTGGCCCAGCTCACACCGCGGGAGCGTGAGGTGCTCGGCCTGATGGCGGAGGGCAAGTCCAACCCCGCGATCGGCCGCCAGCTCGTGATCAGCGACGGGGCCGTGGAGAAGCACATCAGGAGCATCTTCAGCAAGCTCGGCCTCTACGCCGACGACAGCGACCAGCATCGGCGCGTGCTCGCGGTGCTGGCCTACCTGCGCAGCTGAGCGCCCGGCCCTCCCGGGGGCGGCACCGGGGAGGTCCCTGGCGGGGGCGTCGCGGATCTCTCCGGGAGGCGGCCGGTGATGCGGAGGGGTGTGCCGGTCTCCTGGAGCGTTGCCGGCCGGTCCGCGCGGCGCTGCGCGCGGACCTGGCCGCCCGGCCGGTTTAGCCGAGCGCGTCGACCAGCTTCTTGCGCTGCTGGGCGCCCAGGCCGCCGAGGCGGCGCTTCTCGTCGACGCCCGCCTCCTCCATGAGCGCGGTGGCCTTGGCCGGGCCGACGCCCTTCACGGCGCGCAGGGCCTGCGACACCTTGATCTTCTTGGCGATGTCGTCATCGCGCTCCAGCAGCTGCGAGAACGACAGCTCGCCGGTCTTGACCTTGGCGAGCAGGGCGGTGCGGGCGGCGCGAGCCTCCGCGGCCTTCTCCAGCGCGGCCTTGCGCTGCTCTGGGGTAAGAGTGGGAAGTGCCATCTGCTGTTCTCTCCTCGGGGAGTTGACGATCGGGGTTTCTGTTACCCGTAGTGCAGTGGCTAATCATGGCGGATACCAGCGGTTCGTGTTGCCCAAAGCGCCCGGTCAACGTGTCCGCCACACCGAGGCGGCCGCTTCGGCGCACGCCTGGTCCTGCTCCGGCGTGCCGCCGCTGACCCCCACGCCGCCGGCCACGCACCCGCTGCGGCCGCGGCCGGACCACAGCGGCAGGCCGCCCGGAGTGCGCTCCCACGGCCCGGCTCCCGGGCCGCCCGTCCCGGACAGCTCGGCCGTCGGCCTGCGGTGGGCCGCGGCGGCGCTCGCCCGGCCGGGCGCGAGCGTGGTGCCGGCGAACCCCGCACCCGCCATACGCTGGAAAGACACCAGATGTCCGCCCGCGTCGACCACCGCCACGGAGATCGCCGAACCCTCCCGGGAAGCCTGCCGCAACGCCGCCTCGCACATGCGCAACGCGATCTCCAGATCCATCGGCCGTCCCCCTCGCGTCAGGTCACCTGCCTGCTCGACGCCTCACCGCCGCCGCCGGTGCACAGACCCGCCAGGATCGCCGTACGGATCACGTACGGGATGGCCGTTTTCATCCTTAAAGCGTGCTTTCTAGCGATATTTCGTGGTATGCATCACACTGTGCTCCCGGGCGTGTCGCGGGCGAGCCAGCCGGCCAGGCCCTCGGTGGTCAGGAACGCGTCGAAGACCGACTCCATCGCGCCCACCAGCGAGGCGCGCCGGCCCAGCGCGGCCGGGGTGACGAGCGGCGGGCGCTCGCGGCGGATCGTCATCAGCCCGCCCGTCAGCGACTCCGCCAGCACCGCGCCGGCCTGTCCGTGCAGGTCGGCGGCCAGCCCGGAGAGCGTCACCACCTCCGGGTCGTGCGCGTTGACCAGGGCGGCGGCGCCCCGGCCGAGCGCCCGCGCGGCGGCCGCCACCGCGCGCGCCGCGGCCGGCTCGCCCG
>NZ_JAHKRO010000193.1 GCF_019396325.1 Nonomuraea ceibae | reverse complement strand
CCGATCTCGGAATGATGTGATCTGTCTCACATCATTCCGGCCGAACTCGCGGCCAAGATCGGCCGTCGTAGAGTCCGTGAAGATTCTTCAGCGCAGCCTCGTCGCGGGCGCCGCCGCCGCGGCCGTGGTCCTGTCCTCCGGAGTCGCGGCCGACGCCGCCGCCTACCCGAAGTACAAGACCCCCAAGATCTTCGGCACGACGTTCCAGGCCGACCCGGGGCACGACTTCACCAAGCGCATCCGCTCACGCCACAACGGCATCCTGCGCGGCTGGATCACCCACGTGCGCGGCAGCGTGGCCGAGTACGAGCCGATCCGGTGGAAGAAGGGCGGCGTCACCGAGGGCCGCTTCGTCGGCCCGCCGGAGGGCGACGTGACCGCCTACGCCTCGCCGATCGCCGGGAACGTCGTCTTCCTGTCGGCCGTCGGCTGCGGCTCGGCGATGACCAAGCTGACCGTCGACCGCAGGGGCCTCGGCGCCAAGCGCTGCTCCCGCGCCGACCTGATCAAGCGCGCCAAGCGCTACGAGCGCCCCGCCCTCATCACCGTCCACCAGGGCAAGATCGTCAAGGTCCAGGAGATCTTCACCCCCTGACGGAAGGGCGCGCGGCCTCGCGGGGGCGGGCCGCGCCGCACCCCGCGCGGGGAAAACACCGTGGAGATCTCTCCCGCCGGACCATCCGTGGGCATAGTGTGAGGTGATGGATCGTCGCATCTTCGGGCTGGAGAACGAGTACGGCGTGACCTGCACGTTCCGGGGGCAGCGCAGGCTGTCGCCGGACGAGGTCGCGCGCTACCTGTTCCGGCGGGTCGTGTCCTGGGGCCGATCGAGCAACGTCTTCCTCCGCAACGGCGCACGCCTCTACCTCGACGTGGGCAGCCATCCTGAATACGCAACACCCGAGTGTGACAACGTCATCGAGCTCGTCACCCACGACAAGGCCGGCGAGCGCATCCTCGAGGGACTCCTCGTCGACGCCGAGAAGCGGCTGCGCGAGGAGGGCATCGCGGGTGACATCTACCTGTTCAAGAACAACACCGACTCGGCCGGCAACTCCTACGGCTGTCACGAGAACTACCTGGTCGGCAGGCACGGCGAGTTCGGCCGGCTGGCCGACGTGCTCATCCCGTTCCTGGTGACGCGGCAGATCATCTGCGGCGCCGGCAAGGTGCTGCAGACGCCGCGCGGCGCTGTTTACTGCGTGTCGCAGCGCGCCGAGCACATCTGGGAGGGCGTCTCCAGCGCCACCACCCGCAGCCGGCCGATCATCAACACCCGTGACGAGCCGCACGCCGACGCCGAGCGGTTCCGCCGCCTGCACGTCATCGTCGGCGACTCCAACATGAGCGAGACCACGATGCTGCTCAAGGTCGGCGCCACCGACCTGGTGCTGCGCATGATCGAGGCCGGCACCGTGATGCGCGACCTGTCGCTGGAGAACCCGATCCGCGCCATCCGCGAGGTCTCCCACGACATGACCGGCCGCCGCCGGGTGCGGCTGGCCAACGGGCGCGAGGCGTCCAGCCTGGAGATCCAGGAGGAATACCTGTCGAAGGCGAAGGACTTCGTCGAGCGGCGCGGCGGCGACGCCATCGCCCGCCGGGTCCTGGAGCTGTGGGAGCGCACGCTGCGCGCCGTCGAGACCGGCAACCTCGACCTGGTGTCGCGGGAGATCGACTGGGTGACCAAATACCAGCTCATCGAGCGCTACCGCAAGAAGTACGACCTGCCGCTGTCGTCGCCCCGGGTGGCGCAGCTCGACCTGGCCTACCACGACGTCCACCGCAAGCGCGGCCTGTTCTACCTGCTGCAGCGGCGCGGCTCGGTGGAGCGGGTGGCCTCCGACCTGAAGATCTTCGAGGCCAAGTCGGTGCCGCCGCAGACGACCCGGGCGCGGCTGCGCGGCGAGTTCATCCGCAAGGCGCAGGAGAAGCGGCGCGACTTCACCGTCGACTGGGTGCACCTCAAGCTCAACGACCAGGCGCAGCGCACGGTTCTGTGCAAGGACCCGTTCCGCAGCGTCGACGAGCGGGTGGACAAGCTCATCGCGGGAATGTAGCGGGTGGTTTACCTCGGCCCTACCGGGATGTCGGATAGGGTGACGCGAACCTGACGTCTTTTCCGAGGGAAATCCATGCGCCGCGCTCTGGCCGCTCTGGCCGCCGTGCCTTTGATCTTGTTCGCCGCCGCGTGCGGTTCCGAACCGACCGCCACCACGGCCACCACCGGCGCCGGCTCCGCGGGGGTGAAGGTCACCGGACAGGTGGGCGCCAAGCCCACGGTGACCTTCCCCTCCGGCAAGCCCGCCACGAAGTCCTCCTACGAGGTCGTCACGGCAGGCACCGGCCCGGCCGTCAAGACCGGTGACCAGCTCATCGTCAACCTCACCGTCTACAACTGGGACGGCAAGGAGAACGCCTTCCAGGGCTCCTCCTACGACACCAAGGCGCCCGAGACCATCCCGGTCAACGAGCAGCTCCCGCAGGTGCTGCGCGACGGCTTCACCAAGGTCAAGCACGGCGGCCGGCTGCTCGCCGTCATGGCCAGCGATTCCGAGGCCCAGCAGCAGAACGCCCAGCCGGCCCAGCCGACGAAGGTCTTCGTGCTCGACGTCGTCGGCACGCCGCCCAAGCCGCTGGCCGCCGCCACCGGCAAGGAGACCGGCGACAGCCTCAAGGGCGTCAAGGTGGAGAGCCCCGGCGGCGACAAGGCGCCCGTGCTCACCACCAAGACGGACGCCAAGCCGTCCAAGGAGCTCGTGGTCAAGACGCTGATCGAGGGCACCGGCGCCAAGGTGCAGCCGACCCAGACGCTCACCGTCCACTACACGGGCAAGATCTGGGGCACCGACAAGGAGTTCGACTCGAGCTGGGGCCGGGGCGAGCCCGCCGCGTTCCCGCTGTCGAACGTCATCCAGGGCTGGCAGAAGGGCCTGGCCGGCGTGCCGGTCGGCAGCCGCGTCGTGATGAGCATCCCGCCGGACCTCGGCTACGGCGCCCAGGAGCAGCAGGGCATCCCGGCCAACAGCACGCTGGTGTTCGTCGTGGACGTGCTCGCCGCCTACTGACCGGCGCCGTACGGGATCCCGAGGGGCCCGTCGGCGGACGCGGCGCGCGCGGTAGCATCGCCGGGCCCGGTGGCACCATGCCGCCGGGCCCGTTCGCGTCCGGGAGGCTCCGATGCGCCGACGCGCCCTCGCGGTTCTGCTGCCCCTCGCCTGCACCGCTGCCTGCACCGCTCCGGCTGCTGAGGTGACGGGGCCCTTCGGGGCCCGCCCCACGGTGGTCCTCCCGGCGGAGGCCGCCGATCCCGCCGTCCGGGTGGTCCTGGAGGGCGACGGCCCGGAGATCGGGCCGGACGACCTGGCCGTCGTCCACTACGCCGCGTACTATGCCGCGCACGTCCGGGCCGGCGGCGCGGCCCGGACCGCCGACTCCACCTTCGCCCGCGGCGCCCCCACGGCCGTCGTGCCGCCCGCGCTGGCCGCCGCCCTGCCCGGCCACCGTGTCGGCAGCCGCCTGCTCGTCACCCCGCCGCGCGACCGGCCCGCCGCCCCCGTGTACGTGGCCGACCTGCTCGGCAGGCACGCGGCCGGGGCGTCCCTGGACGCCGGCGGCGGGGAGCTGCACGGGGTCCGGGTGAGCGGCGGCGCCCGGCCGGTGCTGAGGCTGCCCCCGGGGCCGCCGCCGGGCCGGTTCGCCGCCGTGGTGCTCAGCCGGGGCGGCGGGCCCGCCGCGAGCGCCGGACGGCTGCTGGTGGCCCAGTACGAGGGCGTGGCCTGGGACGGCGGGCGGTCCGTCGGCTCGACGTGGCGGGCCGGACGCCCGGCGGCCTTCACCGTGGGCGACGGCGGCGTCATCGCCGGCTGGGACCATGCCCTGTTGGGTGTCCCGGCCGGGAGCAGGGTGCTGATGATCGTGCCGCCCGCCGACGGCTACGGCGCGAGCGGCCATCCGCCCCTCGGCGTCGGACCGGGCGAGACCCTGGTCTACGTGATGGACGTCCTGGCGGTCTACTGACGGGACGCGTACGCGTGAGGCTTGCTTCCGGGTGGTGATGCCGTTGCAATGGGCGTCATGATCAGATTCCTGACCGTGATCGTGACCGCCGGAGCGCTGGTGGCGGGGGTGGCGCCCGCCGCGTCGGCGGCGGAGCAGGCGCGGCTGTGCGCGAAGGTGCGGCCGTGCGTGGTGGGCGGCGACACCGGGTGGGCGTGGGTGCACGCCGCCGCCTCGGGCGCGCGCCAGGGCCGCGCGGTCGCGGCGCGGCTGCTGCGCAACGCCGAGGCCGTGCGCCGCTCGTACGGGGTGCCGGAAGGGGTGTCGATCTTCGTGATCAGGAAGGGCGGGTGCTGGCGGGCGTACGGGTCGTCCGAGCGGGTGCCGAGCCGGGCCTGCACGATCGGGCGGGCCGGGCGGGAGCTCTAGACTCGCGGCTGTGAGCGATGACGACCTCGACGCGCTGGCGCTGCTGCACGACCCGGTCCGCCGGAGCCTGTACGAGGCCGTGGCCGGGCGGGGCGGCGAGGTGGGCCGGGCGGAGGCGGCCGAGGCCGCCGGGGTCTCCAGGACGCTGGCCGGGCACCACCTGGACCGGCTGGTCGAGGCCGGGCTGCTGGAGAGCGGCTTCCGCGCGCCCGAGCGCAAGGGGCCGGGCAGCGGCCGGCCCGCCAAGGTCTACCGGCGCGCGGCCGCCGAGCTGTCGGTGAGCCTGCCGCCGCGCGAGTACGCCACGCTCGGCGCGGTGCTGGCCGAGGTGGTCGAGGAGCTCGGCGCCGAGGAGCGGGCCGAGGCGGCCGCCCGCCGCGCCGGCGAACGCCTCGGCCGCCGGGTCGCGGAACCCGCCGGCTCGGCGTCCTCCGGCGGCGATCCCGCCGAGGCGGTGCTGCGCGAGCGCGGCTACGAGCCGTACGCCGAGGACGGCCGGTTGCGCATGCGTAACTGCCCCTTCCACGCGCTGGCGATGGAGCAGCCGCTGCTCGTGTGCTCGATGAACCTGGCGCTGTGCCAGGGCCTGCTGGCAGGGCTCGGCGACGACCCGGACCGGGCCCGGCTGGACCCGCGGCCGGGGGAGTGCTGCGTCACCCTTTCTAAAACAAACGGAGATTGACATAGAAGGTTCCGGGATGGTGTGCTGAGCGTCATGCATCTCGCGGAGCTCAACCTGGCGCACCTGCGCGCGCCCATCGACTCGGCCGAGCTGGCCGAGTTCGTCGCCCTGCTCGAACCGATCAACGACCTGGCCGACCGCTCACCCGGCTTCGTGTGGCGGCTGAAGGAGAGCGAGGAGGACCCGACCGCCACCGTCCAGCACGAGTACGGCGACCACCTGCTGGTCAACTTCTCGGTGTGGGAGTCGCTCGACGCGCTGTGGAACTACGTCTACCGCAGCGACCACCTGGCCGTGCTGCGCCGCCGCCGCGAATGGTTCCTGCGCATGGCGGAGCCCGCCATGGTGATGTGGTGGATCCCCGAAGGGACCATCCCGACGCTGGCCGAGGGGATGGCACGCCTGCGCCGCCTCAGGACCGAAGGACCCGGCCCCGAGGCGTTCACCTACAAGGACGCCTACGACAGCAGCGAGGCCGCCAGCCTGCCCGCCGCCGCCGCGGCCAGGAAGTAGGCCAGGTCCTCCTCCAGCCCCCTGCCCATCGTCGACAGCCGGACCGGCGAGGCGGACAACGCCTCGCGCAGGCCGTCGACCGGCACCGGGACCAGGTCGTGCCGGACCGCCAGGAGCTCCGCCTGGTCCCGCACCCGCTCACCGAACGCGCCGTCCAGCATCGGCACCGGCACCCGGGCCCGCGCCAGCGCCACCCGCCCGTACGCCGTCAGCGAATGGTGCGAGACGCCCACGTGCCGCTCGCGCAGGTCGCCCTCGCTCACCCGCAGCGACGCCACCGGCCGCCCCTGCAGCACCGCCGCCGCGTTGACCGCCTCGCCCGCCGACACCCCCGAGAACCCCCACCGGGTGCCCGTGCCCAGGTTGCCCGGCCCCTGCGCGACCACCGCCACGTCGGCCTCCAGCACGTGGCGGGCCGCCAGCAGCCCCGTGTGGACGGTGACGGCCTCCACGTCGCCGCCGAACGCCTGCCCGACCGTGACCGTCCCCGCCAGCCAGCCGATCTCCCGCAGCCGCGCCGCCGCCATCGAGAACCACGCGGGCAGCGCCCCGCCGTCCTGCATCACGTACGCGACCCGTACGCCGGGACGGGACTCGTACAGGCCGCACAGGATCGGCGGGAGCGCCGAGTGCAGGTCGGCGACCACCACGGGCATGCCGTCGACGGAGTCGGCCTCGCGCAGGCGCTCGTGGAACGGGGAGTCCTGCTCGTCGGCGCCCAGCACCGTGGCCTGCAGCGGCGTGTAGCGCGCCTTCACCAGGTGGCCGGGGCCCTGGGGATCTTCCGGCAAACGGTTCGGCACTGCCACCACCATGGCGTAACCTCCCGTACCGAGACCCATCGCGAGTGCCGTCGTGTTGAGCAGCACCTCGTCGCCGGGCTCCGGGCGGCCCACCAGCAGCGGATAGGCCAGCGCCCGGGACAACGCGCCCGCCGCGTTGGAGTCCTCACCGGACACGGCGACGTCCAGCTCCATCGCTCCCGGCCACTCGCGCCGGATCCGCACAACCTCGCCCTTGCGCCATCTGATCACGGGGGCAGGGTAGCGTCGTTGAAGGAGGAGTGAGCAGATGTCGCGCCGTAAGACCGAGCGGTTGCTCAATCTGGTGATCTGCCTGCTCGCCACCCGCCGCCCGCTGTCGGCCGAGCAGATCCGCCAGGCCGTCCCCGGTTACGACCGCGACGGCGACGAGGCGTTCCAGCGCATGTTCGAGCGGGACAAGAACGAGCTGCGCGAGATCGGCATCCCGATCGACGTGGTCCGCGACCCGTGGGAGGACGAGCCCGGCTACCGCATCGAGCGGCAGTCGTACGAGCTGCCCGAGATCACCCTGGAGCCGGACGAGGCCGCCGTGCTGGGCGTGGCCGCGCAGGTGTGGCAGCGCGCCAGCCTGGCCGAGGCCGCCTCCGGGGCGCTGCTCAAGCTGCGCGCCGGCGGGGTCGCCACCGACGAGACCGCGGGCGGGGGAGTGGCCGGCGGCGGCGCGCTGGAGGTGCGCGTCGACACCCGCGACCCGGCCTTCCCGGCGCTGTGGGAGGCCGTGCGCGACCGGCGGCCGGTCCGCTTCGACTACCGCGGCGCCGGCAGCGAGAACGTGCACACCCGCACCGTCGAGCCGTGGGGCGTGGTCAGCCGCCGCGGCCGCTGGTACCTGGCCGGGTTCGACCGGGGGCGCGGCGCGCCGCGCGCCTTCCGGCTCAGCCGCATCACCGGCCAGGTCGCCGCCGCCGGCCGGCCCGGCTCCGTCGAGGTGCCCAAGGGCGTCGACCTGCGGGCCATGGTCGACTTCCCCGACGAGCCCGCGCGCGAGCGCACCGCGCTGGTGCGCGTGCGGCAGGGCGCCTGCGAGGGACTGCGCCAGCTCGCCCGGACCGTGCGCCCCGGCGCCGACGGGTGGGACGAGGCCGAGCTCACCTTCTCCGACCCCGAACGGCTGGCCGGATGGATGGCCAGCCTCGGCTCCGACGTCGAGGTGGCCGGGCCGCCCGACGCCCGCGAAGCCGTCATCCGCCGACTGAAGGGAGCGCTGGCATGAGCGGGTCCGCCGACCGGCTGCCCAGGCTGCTCGCGCTCGTCCCCTACCTGATGTCCCACCCCGGGGCGCAGGTCGGCGAGGTGGCCGAGGTGTTCGGCCTGAGCGAGAAGCAGCTCATCGACGACCTGCAGCTCGTGTGGATGTGCGGGCTGCCCGGCCACACGCCCGGCGACCTCATCGACGTGTCGTGGGACGGCGGCGAGATCGTCATCGACAACGCCGACACCATCGCCAGGCCGCTGCGGCTGGGCATCGACGAGGCCAGCGCGCTGCTGGTCGCGCTGCGCATGCTGGCCGCCACGCCGGAGCTGGCCGAGGTGCAGGGCGACGCGCTGCCCCGGGTGGTGGCCAAGCTGGAGCGCGCCGCGGGCGAGGGCGCCGCGGCCGTCAGCAGCCAGGTCGCCGTCGACGTCGACGCCGCCCCCGACGCGCTGCCCCGGGTGCGCCAGGCGCTGACCGCCCGCCGCCGGCTGTCGCTGCGCTACTACGTGCCGGGCCGCGACGAGGTGACGCCGCGCGAGGTCGACCCGATGCGGATCGTCGTCGTCGACGGGCGCAGCTACCTGGAGTGCTGGTGCTACCGGGCCGAGGCGATGCGGCTGTTCAGGCTGGACCGGATGCTCGGCGTCGAGGTGCTCGACGTGCCCGCCGACCCGCCCGCCGAGGCCGAGCCGATCGACGTCGCGCAGGGCGTGTTCCGGCCGTCGCCGACCGACGAGCTGGTCGAGCTGGAGGTCACCGCCGCCGGGCGCTGGGTGGCCGAGTACTACCCGTGCGAGCAGGTCACCGAGCTGGGCGAAGGGCGGCTGCGGGTGACGCTGCGGGCCCGGGACGAGGACTGGGTCCTGCGGCTGGCGCTGCGGCTGGGCGACACCGGCCGCGTCGTGGCGCCGCCCGCGATGGCGGGCCGCGTGCGGGAGGAGGCGGAGCGCGCCCTCGGCCTGTACGCTCACCAGGCATGACGTGGATCTTGCCGGCCGCCGTGCTCCTGGTCGCCGGGCTGGCCGTGATAGCGGTCGCCGGGCGGCGCGCGGCGGTGGCCGCACGCCGCTTGAACAGGGAGATTGCCCAAGTTCATCAGCAATTCAGACACAAAGAGAACATCGGGGGATGAGGCAGCGGCCCCGGCAGCGTACGATCGGGGGGAAGAACCGCACTTCGCTCACCATGAAGGACGTCACATGAACTTGGGAGCTCCGGAGATCATCCTGATCCTGGTGGCCTTGGTCCTGCTCTTCGGCGCCAAGAAGCTGCCGGATCTCGCCCGTGGCGTCGGCCGGTCCCTGCGCATCTTCAAGGCCGAGACGAGCAAGCTCAACGACGACGACGACAAGCCCACCGTCGTGCAGGCGCAGGCCGAGCCCCAGGCTCAGCCCCAGCCCGCGCCCCCGCAGCAGATCCCCGCGGCGGCGCCCTCCGCCGAGGAGCAGGCTCGCCAGCTGGAGGAGCAGGCCGCCCGGCTGCGTGCCGCCGCGCAGGCCGACAAGCGTCCCTGACCCATCCACCCCTCGTCCCCTTGGACTGACTAGATGGCGCTGCTGAAACGGTCGGATCCCAAACCGCAGCGGGATCCCGAGGGCCGCATGCCGCTGATGGAGCACCTGCGCGAGCTGCGCAACCGGGTGCTCATCGCGCTCGCGGCCGTGGCGGTCGGCCTGGTCATCGGCTGGCTCGTGTCCGGGCCGATGTGGGAGCTGCTCAAGGAGCCCTACTGCTCCGCCCCGCAGTCGCGCGATCTGACCGGCGAGTGCAGCCTGACCTACAACGGGATCTTCTCCTCGTTCTTCATCACGCTGAAGATCTCGCTGATGGTCTCCCTCGTCGTGGCCTCACCGGTGTGGCTCTACCAGATCTGGGCGTTCGTCACCCCCGCCCTCTACCGCACCGAGAAGCGCTACACGATGGCGTTCCTGGGGCTGGCCATCCCGCTGTTCGCGGCCGGCGCGGCGCTGTCCTACCTGATCATGGACACGGCGCTGGGGTTCCTCCTCAGCTTCTCGCTCGAGGGCACCGTCGCCACCATCTCGATCGACGAGTACCTCGACTACGTCCTGATCATGCTGTTGATCTTCGGCGTCTCGTTCGAGCTGCCGCTGCTGCTGGTCTTCCTCAACATCATCGGCGTACTGCCGCGCGCCACCGTGGCCAAGCACCGGCGCCTGGTCATCTTCCTCATGTTCGTCTTCGGCGCGCTCGTCACGCCGGGCGGCGACCCGGTCACCATGATGGCGCTGGCCGCGCCGATGATCGTGCTGTTCGCGGCGGCCGAGCTGGTCATGTACCTGCTGGAGCGCAAGCGGGCCGACCCCTACGCGGGGCTCGACGACGACCAGGCCTCCGCGCTGTCCGACGACGACACCCCCATCGACGCCCCCACCGGCGTGGACGACGGGCGACAGGAAGAGGATTCCGGTTCTGCCCGATAGGCGATAGGTTCCGGGCGTGGCCCCCCAAATCGCCCTGCTCGTCAACCCCGCCGCACGTGGCGGACGCACCCTGCGCCTGCTCGAACCCGTGGCCCGCCGCCTCCGCGCCGGCGGCGCCGACCTGTCGGTGATCGTCGGTGACGACGCGGCGGACGCGCTCGTGCGGGCCTGCGCCGCCGTCGCCGAACGTCCCGACGCGCTCGTCGCCTTCGGCGGCGACGGCCTCGTGCACCTCGCCGTCCAGGCCGTCGCGGGCACCGACGTGCCGCTCGGCATCATCCCGGCGGGCACCGGCAACGACATCGCCGCCGCCCTCGGCCTGCCCGTCAAGGACCCCGTCGCGGCGGCCCGCACCGTCCTCCGCATGCGCCCCCGCCCCCTCGACGCCGCCACCATCCGCCACACCACCGCCCCGCCCTTCCCGGACCCCTGCACGCGCGCGGGCGCCGCCGGTGGTCCCGGCGACGGTGGTTTCGGGGGCCGTTCCGGCGACGTCCCGAGGCCCGGTGACCTCGGGGGCGCCGGTGACCGCGCCGCCGGCCGCGCCGCCGCCGACCGCTTCGGCGGTGGTCTCTCCGGTGATCCTGGGGGCGTCGGGGCCGCCGGCGGGGGCCCCGGCGACCGCGCGGGAG
>NZ_JAHKRO010000192.1 GCF_019396325.1 Nonomuraea ceibae | reverse complement strand
CCCCGCCCCCACCCGCCACGGCCACCGCCACCCCAAGCGGCTGACCCCCGCCTTTTCGCCCGCCCTGCCAACCCCGCGCCCCCATCCCCCAAGGGCGGCGGGCCGGTGCCGTACGCGCCGCGGAGCGCCGTACGCGTTGCGCCGGACCCCACCGTCCCCCCTCCTCGCCGCACCGGCGCCGGGAAGGGGCGAACGGGCGCGCTCGTCGCCCCGGCCACGGCGGGACGGCGCCGTGCGTGCCCCATCCCTCAAGGGCGGGCAGGCCGATGCCGCACACGCCCCGAAGCGCCGTACGTGTTGCGCCGGACCCCACCGTCCCCCCTCCTCGCCGCACCGGCGCCCGGGAGGGGCAGACGGGCGCGCGATCACCGACCCCCGCTACGGCGGGCCGGGTGCCGTACGCCCCCCGAAGCGCCGTGCGCGTTGCGCCGGACTCCGCCGTCCTCCTTCTCGCCGCACCGGCGCCGGGGAGGGGGTCGCTCGTCGCACCCGCCACGGCGGGACGGCGCCGGGGCGGCGGGTGGTCAGCGGCGGCGGCAGAGCATGAGCTCGGTGGTGGGGCTTTCGCGGAGGACGCGGACGAGGCGGCGTTCGAGGGGGTGGAGAAGGGCGCCGGCGAGCCAGCCGGTGACCTCCGTCAGGGTGACGGCGCGCAGGAGGCCGCCCCAGAGCTTGCGCCAGAGGGGGTGGGCGTCGACCTGGGCGTTCATGAGCACGAGCATGGGGACGCGGCGGATGACGTCGAAGCCGGCCTCGTCGAGGGCGGCGGTGATCCACGGGAGCGTGTGGTTGACCTGGTAGTCGGAGCGCTGCTCGGGCCGGTGGAGGAAGTTCTCCGACAGGACGAAGACGCCGCCTGGCCGGACGGCCTCGCCGATGGAGCGCAGCGCGGCCTTGTAGCGGTCGTCGTCGGTGATGTGGAAGAGCATGTCCATCGCCGACACCACGTCGTAGGAGCCGGGTTCGAGGGCGCCGGCGGGATCGGCGATGTCGAGGCGGAGGAAGGAGGCGCTGGGGAAGCGTTCGCGGAGCCGGTCGACGGCGGCCTGGGTGAGGTCGCTGCCGGTGATCGTCTCGACGCCAAGGGCGCGCCACTGGCGGATGTAGAAGCCGGTGCCGGAGCCGACGTCGAGGACCCGGGCCTTGGTCAGGTCGAGCGGGATGGCGGCGGCTTCACGGCGGAAGCCTTCGGCGCGCACCCGGTACATCCAGATGTTGAACGCGCGGCCGAGCGCCTTGTAGCCGACTCCGCTCTCGGTCCAGTCGGACTGCAGGCGTGATTCCCAGAAGTCTTTCAGTTCGGCGTGTGGCTTCATCGGATGAGATTTGCAGCACACTCCCGAGCCGTCAAACCGGGACGGCCCCGATGGGGACCGTCCCGGAGGAATGGGTCAGGCGGTGCAGGCGGCGTGGACGCGGTCGGCGGCTTCGGCGAGCGGGATCTCGCTCTTCTCGCCGGTGGCGCGGTCGCGCAGCTCGACGACGCCCTGGGCGAGGCCGCGGCCGACGATGAGGATGGTGGGCAGGCCGAGGAGCTCGGCGTCCTTGAACTTGACGCCGGGTGAGACCTGGGGCCGGTCGTCGACGAGGACGCGCAGGCCGCGGGACTCCAGCTCGGCGGCCAGCTCCAGGGCGACTTCGACCTGACGCTCCTTGCCGGTGCCGACGATGTGCACGTCGGCGGGGGCGACCTCGCGCGGCCACACGAGGCCGAGCTGGTCGTGGGCCTGCTCGGCGATGACGGCGACGGCGCGGGAGACGCCGATGCCGTAGGAGCCCATGGTGATGCGGACGGGCTTGCCGTCGGGGCCGAGGGCGTCGAGGCCGGCGGCGTCGGCGTACTTGCGGCCGAGCTGGAAGATGTGGCCGATCTCGATGCCGCGGTCGATGGACAGCCCGGAACCGCAGCGGGGGCAGGGGTCGCCGGCGCGCACCTCGGCGGCCTCGATGAACCCGTCGGGGGTGAAGTCGCGGCCGGCGACGACGTTGACGGCGTGCTTGCCGGGCTCGTTGGCGCCGGTCACCCAGGAGGTGCCGTCGACGACGCGGGGGTCGACGAGGTAGCGGATGCCGAGGTCGCTCAGCACCTGCGGGCCGATGTAGCCGCGGACGAGGCCGGGGTGCTTGGCGAAGTCGTCGGCTTCGAAGATTGCGGGCTCGCCGGGGGCGAGCGCCGCCTCCAGGCGCTTGAAGTCGACCTCGCGGTCGCCGGGGACGCCGACGACGAGGGTCTCGACCTTGTCGGAGCCGGGAGTGGTGACCTTGACGACGACGTTCTTGAGGGTGTCGGCGGCGGTGACGGACAGGCCGTGGTGCTCGTTGAGGTGGGCGACCAGGGTGTCGATCGTGGGGGTGCCGGGGGTGTCGAGGACCTTGAGCGCGTCGAGGCCGTCGAGGGCCCGGGCGGCGGGCGCGGGGGTGGTGACGGCTTCGGCGTTGGCGGCGTAGCCGCAGGAGTGGCAGGCGACGAAGGTGTCCTCGCCGGTGGGGGTGGGGGCCAGGAACTCCTCGGAGGCGGAGCCGCCCATCGCGCCGGAGGTGGCGAACACGATCTTGTACGTGATGCCGAGGCGGTCGAAGGTGCGGATGTAGGTGTCGCGGTGGGCCTCGTAGGAGCGCTTGAGGCCGTCGTCGTCGAGGTCGAAGGAGTAGGAGTCCTTCATGATGAACTCGCGGCCGCGCAGGATGCCGGCCCGGGGCCGTGCCTCGTCGCGATATTTCGTCTGAATTTGGTAAAGGGTGACCGGATAGTCCTTGTACGAGGAATATTCGCCCTTCACCAGATCGGTGAACAGCTCCTCGTGCGTGGGGCCGAGCAGATAGTCGGCGCCCTTGCGGTCCTTGAGCCGGAAGAGCGTGTCGCCGTATTCGGTCCAGCGGCCGGTGGCCTCGTAGTATTCGCGGGGCAGCAGGGCGGGGAAGAGCACTTCCTGGCCGCCCATCCGGTTCATCTCCTCGCGGACGACGCGGGCGACGTTCTCCATGACGATCTTGCCGAGCGGGAGCCAGGAGTAGATGCCGGGCGCGACGCGGCGCACGTAACCGGCGCGGACGAGGAGCTTGTGGCTCGGCACTTCCGCGTCTGCCGGGTCGTCCCGCAGGGTGCGAAGAAACAACGACGACATGCGCAGCAACACGGCCACTCCTCGGTCGAGCCTGATGTGAGGGCTACAGGCTATCGACTCCGGGACGCCCGCCGCGCGCGCTCAAACCGCTACGGTGATCCAGCCGCCCATGGCCGCGGCCAGCCCGGTGGCGAACAGCCCCGCGAGCCCCACCGCGCACGCCAGCGCCCGCGCCCGGCCGCCGGCGCCCCGGCGCAGGGCGAGCACCACCCCGATGGCCCCCGCGCCGATCAGCACGGCGGGGATCGGCCAGAAGGAGCGCTCGTCGCCGATGAACCCGGGCGTCGCCCGGTCCACGACGTCGGCCAGCACGAGCGCGCCGATGACGCCGGCCGCGTAGTCGCCCCACCGGTCCTTCCTGCGGGTCACGTACGCGAGCAGGCCGGTGCCGACGAGCAGGGCGACGGTCCAGTTGAGGCCGGCGGGACTGCCGCCGATGATGTCGAAGTCGAGGTCGCCCCGCAGCGCGCTGCCGCCCATCGCGGCGACCAGCATCGACACGGCGGCCAGGAACGTGGTCAGCAGCGCCCAGCCGAACCCGGACGCGCTCGCCCCGACGGCCAGCGCCATCGCGAGGTAGACGTACGGGTCGTAGACGTGCTCCAGCCAGCCCGGCCCCCGGCCGGCGGTGATCATGCCGATGAAGCCGACGGCCAGTCCGCCCAGGAAGGCCGCCAGCAGATGACGTTCGATGCCACGCTGCCGCCGGTCGTATTCGGCGAAGTCGGCATACTCGATCGCGGTTTTCTCCATCCCCATTCCCTGGTCATCCCACCCCCGGCGATTCTCCAGGGACGACCACATCCAGATTATGTGATCGTACATAAAAGGCAAATTTCGGTTAACCGTAAGCAATCTTGGCGGTGGGAATGGGAAAAGGATCAACCGCCGAGAAGTTCTTCCCAAGGGTGGCGGGTGTTGGTGCGGCGGGTGGTGTCGAGGGCCTCGGCCAGCCGCCAGAACCCCGGGCGGGCGCGGTCGCGGACGCGGCCCACCGGGTCGACGGCGCGCAGCTCGAAGCGGACGCCCATGACGTCGAGCACCGCGCGCGAGTTGCCGCAGGGGCCCGCCGGGGTGGCGTCGAGCAGGGCGGCGACCTCGGAGGCGTAGGGGCCGTCGCGCCATTCGATGTGCCAGCTGTGGTCGGCCCCCCGCCACCAGGTCAGGTCGCGGGCCGCCTCGATGAACTCCGCCTTGGTCGCCAGCGCGGCCATGACGCGGCCGAACGCCTCGAATCTCAGCGATTCGGTCAGATGCCTCCGCGGCCCGTGCTTTCGCCTCACGAACAACCACTCTGATCGCGACCGCACCCATCCCGCAAGCCCTGGCGACCTTGAGGCCCGGGGCCCGGGAGAGGAGGATCGGGGTGAGGCGCCATCGGATCGGGGATACATCGGATCTGGCGGGCATAGGGAGGCAGCGTGACGTTGCGCGTGGCGGTCATCGGTTCGGGACCCGCCGGGATCTACACGGCCGAGGCGCTGGTCAAGCAGTCGGCCGAGGACGTCGAGGTGGACGTGCTCGAACGGCTGCCGACGCCGTACGGCCTGGTCCGCTACGGCGTCGCGCCCGACCACACCTCGATCAAGTCGATCGCCGGCTACCTGCGCAGGGTGCTGGAGCTGCCGCAGGTGCGCTTCCTGGGCGGAGTCACGCTCGGCGAGCACCTGTCGGTGGCGGACCTGCTGACCTGCTACGACGCGGTCGTCTACGCCACCGGGGCAATGGTCGACCGGCGGCTCGGCATCCCGGGCGAGGACCTGCCGGGCAGCGTGGCGGCCACCGACTTCGTCAACTGGTACTGCGGGCATCCGGACGTCGACCCGTCGCGGTTCACGCTCGACAGCCCCGAGGTCGCGGTGATCGGCGTCGGCAACGTGGCCGTGGACGTGGTGCGGGTGCTGGCCAAGACCGCCGAGGAGCTGAGCGCCACCGACGTGCCGCACGACGTGCTCGAACGGCTCGGCGACAGCCAGGTCAAGGCCATCCACATGATCGGCCGGCGCGGCCCCGAGCACGCCAAGTTCACGCTCAAGGAGCTGCGCGAGCTCGGCGCGCTGGCCAACGCCGACGTGTGCGTGCGCCCGGAGGAGGCCGCCGTGCTCGGCGGCGACTTCCCGCGCCAGGTGCGCGGCAACATCGAGGTGCTCCAGTCGTGGGCGAGCCGCGAGCCCGCCGGCCGGCCGCGCCGCCTGGACGTGCGCTTCTGGCTGCGGCCCGTCGAGATCCTCGGCGCCGAGCGGGTCGAGGGGCTCCGGCTCGAACGGACCCGCCTGTCGGACGAGGGCCGCGTGGTGGGCACCGGCGAGTACGAGACGCTGCCGGTCGGCATGGTGCTGCGCTCGGTCGGCTACCAGAGCGTGCCGCTGCCCGGGGTGCCGTTCTCGCAGGAGACGATGACGGTGCCGAACGTGGCGGGGCGGGTGCGCGAGCGCGAGTACGTCGCGGGCTGGCTCAAGCGCGGCCCGAGCGGCGTGATCGGCACGAACAAGTCCGACGCCGCCGAGACCGTCCGCACGCTGCTGTCCGACCTGGCCGGCGCCCGTCCCGGCGGGCTCGCCTCCGTCGACGGCCTGCTGGCCGAGCGGGGCGTCCGCCCGGTCACGTACGCGGAATGGCTGGAGATCGAGGCCGCCGAGGCCGAGCTGGCCAGGACGCTGGGCCGGGGCGAACGGGTCAAGCTGGTCGGCCTCGACGCCATGCTGCGAGCCTGCCGCCCCTGACCGGCCCTGTTCGGCCCTGTTCGGCCCCGTACGGAAGGCATCGGATGCTCGACTTCGACCAGGTTCACCGCGAGCAGCAGGCGCTCTACCCCGCCGCTGAGCCCGGCTGGCAGCCCGTGCACACCGTGTACGTGCCGGCCGACCGGTTCTCGGCGGGCACCGTGGCCGCGTGGGGCGAGGAGGCGCTGGGCCTGGTCAAGGCGCATCTGGCCGGGCCGGACGAGCTCGCCGGGGTGTTCGGCGTGCCCGACGGGATCGCAGGTGACGTGCACGGCAGGCTGGTGCGCAAGCTGGCGGCCGAGCCGGTCGAGGACCTGCGGGTGGACTTCGAGGACGGCTACGGCGGCGGGCCGGACGACGAGGACGGGCACGTCGACCAGGCCGTGGAGGCGCTGGCCGCGATGCACGCGGCCGGGACGCTGCCGAGGCGGTGGGGGCTGCGGGTCAAGTCGTTCGCCGACGGCGACCCGGCACGCTCGACGCGGACGCTCGACCGGTTCGTCACCGGCCTGGCCGGGCGGGCCGGCGGGCTTCCGGAGGGTTTCGTGGTGACCTTCCCGAAGGTCCTGATGGAGGCGTACCTGGGGATGTTCGCCGGGTTCCTCCAGGGGCTGGACGACCGGGCGGGGCGGCGGCTGCGGTTCGAGATGCAGGTGGAGGCTCCGCAGACGGTGCGGTTCCTGCGCGCGGGGCTGACGTGCGGCGGGCGGCTGGCCGCGGCGCACTTCGGAGTGTTCGACTACACGGCGGCGATCGGGCTGCCGCCGCACGAGCAGCGGCTCGACCATCCGGCGTGCGACCACGCCAGGCACGTGATGCAGACGGCCTACGCGGGCACCGGCGTGGAGCTGTCGGACGGGTCGCTGGCCGCCTCGCCCGCCTCCGGCTCGGCGGAGGACGTGCGGGCGCTGTGGCGGCGGCACGCCGGGCTGGTGCGCCACTCGCTGGCGCACGGCTTCCACCAGGGCTGGGACATGCATCCGTCCCACCTGGTGAGCAGGTTCGCCACGGTGTACTCCTTCCACCTGGCGACCTACGACTCCTACCGTGAGCGGGTGCGCGCCTGGCGGGAGCGGCGGCCGGTCGGCGGCGTCCTGGACGAGCCGGCCACGATCCGCACGCTGGAGTCGGCCCTGCGCAGGGCCGACGCGGCGCTCGGCTGACCGGCCCGGCGGCTCAGTCGCGCTCGACGAGCGCCCGCCAGCGGCGGACCATGTGCGGGTCGATGGGCTCCGACCAGTCGCGGCGCACGGCCGAGCCGACGTGAAAGGCGCGCACGCCGTAGTCGAGCAGGTCGGGCACGTGGTGGGGCTTGAGGCCGCCGCCGGCCAGGATGATGGACCCGTCGCCGGCGTCCGCGCGTCCCTTGAGCACGGGCAGGCCGTCGCCCACGCCGAGCGGCGAGCCCGCGGTGAGCACGGTCGCCAGGTTGGGCAGCAGCCGCACGGCCCGCCAGGCCGCCTGCACGTCGGCGGCGTGGTCGACGGCCCGGTGGAAGGTCCACGGCAGCGGCGAGACGGCGTGGATGAGCGCCTCCGTGGCCGCCAGGTCCACCGCGCCGGCCTCGTCGAGGAACCCGAACACGAACCCGGCGGCGCCCGCCTGCGCCAGTTCCCTGGCGTCCTGGCGCAGGCGTTCCAGCTCCTCGGGGGTCCCGGCGAACCCGGGGCCGCCGCGCAACATCACCATCTGCGGCAGCGGGCACGCGGCGGCGATGGCCGCGACCGTCTCCGGGGCGGGCGTCAGCCCGTCGGCCGCCATGTCGGCGACGACCTCCAGGCGGTCGGCGCCGCCCTCTTCAGCGGCCACGGCGTCGCGCACGTCAAGCGCGATCACCTCAAGGAGGGATCCGGTCATGCAGCAGAGGTTATATGGTGCTCTGCACCTTTTTGCGCGAATAGAGATCCTCGCGTTCGCCCGGCCGGAGAACCCCGGGGAACCGGCGTCAGGCGCTGATCAGCTCGGGCAGGGTCAGATCACGGAAGGCCGTGATCGCCGAGTCGGCCGCCGGGCGCTGGAAGAGCGCGCCGGACGCGCGATGCGGCAGGTCCACCGTGCGCACGTGCCGGAAGCCCCGGCCCCGGTAGTAGTCCTGCAGCCGCCGGTTTCCCTTGGCGCAGTCCAGCCGCAGCCACGGCAGCCCCGCCGCGTACGTGGTCGCCCCGGCCCAGTCGAGCAGCGCGTCGCCCAGGCCGCCGCCCGACCAGGGGCGGGCGATGGCCAGCTTGTGCACGTACAGCGCGGCGCCGGGGTCGTCGTCCGGCGCCCAGAACTCGGGGTCGGCGTGGCCGTCCAGGGCGATGGTGGCGACCGGCCGGGCCGAGCCGTCCGGGTCGAAGTAGCGCAGCTCGTCGTCGAGCAGGAACAGCACCCGCTCCTCGATCAGCGGCTCGATGCGCTCGGGGCCGAAGCCCGCCCGGGGCCACTGGCGTACGCCCCGGGTGTGCAGCCACTCGGCGGTGTCGGCGAGGAGCGTGAGCACGCCCGGGAGGTCGGCGGGCTCGGCGCGGCGGAGGGTCAGCGGGTGCAGCAGCGTGTTCGCGTGCATGGGTCTGCCTTTCGTTGCGAGGGGTGGCCGAATCGACACAGAGCGTAATCGCTCAATGGGACACAAACCCGACAGGGCTAGATAACCCGATATATGCGGATAAATCGCTATTAGGGAGCGGTGCACCACTCCCTAACGCTCAGCGAGACGGCAAGCTCACTGGGCCGCGGCCGGCGGGATCACCCCCAAGCAAGGCCGCTCAGCGGCGGTCGAGCTCGTATCTGATCAGATGCTTGTCGGCAGGCAGCACCGACACCGCGACGCGCACCGGCATGTCGCCCTCGTCGTATCCGACCCGGACATAGACCACAACAGGGGTGCCAAGCTCAAGCTGGAGCCGCTCGGCCTCCTCCTGGTTGGGCATGCGGGCCCAGATGTCGTCCACCACGCGCACCTGCGCGTGGCCCAGCTCCTCCAGCACCCGGTTGGCGCCGCGCTCGATGTCCCCGGGCCGGGCGATCTCGGAGTTGGCGACCAGGTCCCGGGGGAAGTAGGAGTCGTTCGTGTTGTAGGGCTGGCCGTCCACGAACCGCAGGCGGCGGCGCACCACTGCGAGCTGTCCGTCGGCCAGCTCGAGCCGGCTGGCGATCTCCTCCACGGGGGAGACGGTCAGCACCTCGATGTACTGGCTGGGGGCACGGCCTTCCTGCGTCACGGCGTAGGCGAAGGCTTCACGCAGCTCTCCCGTGGGCTGCGGTTCCAGCTCTCGCTGCGGATAGATGAGCAGCGGCCTGCGGTCTCTGACCACCGTTCCGCGTCGTGGCGTACGCGTGACAAGCCCCTCATTGACCAACTCCCCGAGGGCCAACCTGACGGTGTTGCGGCTCACCCCATGGTCTTCCATGAGCTGCGCCTCAGTCGGCAGCTGCGCTCCGGGGCCGAGTACGCCGGAGTAGATGGCCCTTCGTAGCTCCGAAGCCACCTGCTGATACAGCACCGACCTTGCCACTTTCACCCCTTTTGTTCCAACAATTTAGACGATCTGGTTCTAGCAGGCCATCACCCCTTGACCGGACGGCATCGGGAGCCGCATCATCCATTCGTTGGTACAAATCCATCGAAAGGCCGGTGAGGGGGTGAGGGCCGGTGGTGCCGGTCCACGCGGGTACGCCGTACCTGCCCTGGGACTCCCCCCGTGATGCAACACGTTTACTGCGTTACGCGTTGCCTCGCCAGGGATTCACCCACACCTACCAGAGCAGCGGGTACGGTATGTCCGCACTTTCCGAGTCAGCCGAGCTGAACGTGTGGTGCGAGGACGGGTCCCTCGTCTGGCACGAGGGGAGCGCCCCCGTCCGCCACCCCATTGACGACCCGGCCGGCGCGGCGGATCGCATCGCCGCAGGTTACCGACACCCGGAGTCCTCGCAAGAGGGTCACTCCCCCACCATCTCCGTGCGCGAACCCACGGTCTAGGACTCCATCCCTCGCCGGAGTCCTGGCGCCGCCGCTCACGGGGCAGGAAGCGCGCCCTGGCGGGTCCCCCACGCCCGCCAGGGCGCGCGATCCACTCCAGAGGCCCTAGCAAGCGCTTGGGCCTCTTTCGCGTTACGATGAGGCCGGCGCGGCGGGCGTACCGCTTGACAGTCTTCCGGGGGCGAGCCTAACGTCCAAGCAAGCGCTTGGTTTATACGAGGAGGCGGCCCATGACCCCCCACGCTGCCCGGCCCATCGCGCCGAGCCGGCACCCGGGCCTGGCGATCCCCCGGCCGCGCCGCACCCCGGCCGCCGCCACTCCCCCCGCGCCCGCCGTTCCGACCGCTCCCGCCGTCCCGGTGGTTCCCGCGCCCCGGCCCGACAGCGCGCGGTTCCGGTCGGTGCTCGGCCGGTTCGCCACTGGCGTCGTCGCCATCACCGCGCTCGACCCGGTCGACGGCAGCCCGTGCGGCCTGGCGGCCAACTCCTTCACCTCGGTGTCGCTGGACCCGCCGCTGGTGGGCTTCTGCGTAGCCCACACCAGCACGAGCTGGCCCCGGCTGCGCGCCACCCGCGCCGTGACCGTGAACGTGCTGGCCGAGCACCAGCGCGCGGCCTGCGCCCAGCTCGCCTCGCGGGGCGGCGACAAGTTCGCCGGCCTCGGCTGGACGCCGTCCCCTGCCGGCAACCCGGTGCTCGACGGCGCGCTCGCCTGGCTCGACTGCTCGATCGAGGCCGAGCACCGGGCCGGCGACCACATGATCGTGGTGGCCCGGGTGCACCGGTTCGACACGCTCGGCGACGGCGGGCCGCTGCTGTTCTTCCGAGGCGGTTACGGAGCGTTCACGTCCGCCCCCTAGATCGCTGATGTGAAATTTGGGTTAGTGATCGTAGGCGATCAGGGATCGTTTCACGGGTGCGCCGATGTTCCAGTTGTGCCAGATGACAGCGTTGAGGGCGAGGATGCGCTGGCTGATGCGTG
>NZ_JAHKRO010000191.1 GCF_019396325.1 Nonomuraea ceibae | reverse complement strand
CCGCGTCGGCGGCATGCACGAACACCGGTACGCCGTGTTCGCTGCGCAGGCGCTCGGCGAACCCGATGTGGTCGGAGTCGCCGTGGGTCAGCACCAGCCCGCGGATGTCGTCGACGGACTTGCCGAGCGAACGGAGTTCGGCCTGCAGATCCCGCCAGTGGCCGGGCAGCCCCGCGTCGATCAGGGTGATGCCCTCGTCGGTGTCGACGAGGTAGCACGCCACGACATCATTGCCGAGGCGGTGCAGGTGCGGCGCGAGCTTCATGGGCTTCCCAACGTTGACGGTCACTGCAGCATGCTCTCTTTGGAGAGCATCGCCCTGCTATGAGAGCAATGCTCTCGTTTGGAGTGCTCCCTGTCAAGAGCACTGATCTCCCTCAGGTGAGGAACCGGCGCGCAGGGGCGCTGGATGTGATCATCGGCCCTGACCGCGCCGGACCGCCTGCGTGGCTGGTCAGCTCACCTGGGCGATGACGTCGTGGAGGTACTGGACAGCGAGCTTTTCGGCGTGGCGACGGGGTACGAGCCCCGCCGCCGCGTTGTCGAGCCACTGCCGGTAGAGATCGACGCAGGCGAGCAGAGCCCGGCCGGCGTCAATGCGGTCGTAGCCGCAGAGGGTGGCCTGAAGGGCACGCGCCTCGTCCGGTGCGATGGATTCGAGGTGGCGGACACCCCGGGGTGACGCACCCACCCGCCGGGCGGCCAGCGGACCCAGCACGGCCTCGCGCAGGTAGCTGAGGAAGCCGATGACCTCGAACAGTTCGCCACGGCCGAGTTTCGTCGCGCCGTAGTGCACCCAGACCCAGAACCGGTCCTCGATCCACTGGAGGTCGAGCGACGAGTCCGCCGGCGGATGCTCCGCCAGGGAGGCGGCCAGGCTGCCGTCCCGATCCCAGAGAACGTCCGGGTCCTCGATCCGCTCGGCGAAGTCGGACGCCCGCACGAACTTGAAGTCGACATGGAGAAGGGGCGGCCCGGCGAGCGTGATGATCAGACGCGGTTCGCCGACGTGCTCCCCGGTGAACCCCGCCACCAGGGCTGCCCACGAGCCGATCAGCTCAAGACGCTCCTCCATGACCCGGTCGAACGCCTCGTCGTCGATGACCACGATGAGATCGACATCGGAATAGACGTCGGGGCGCCCCTTGGCGATCGACCCCGCGACGGCGACACCGGCCACTCTCGGATCTTGCCGAATCCGGGGGAGCGTGTCGCTCAGGAAACGGTTGTGCAGGGAGAGAGAGTCCATGACGTGCCTTTCGATACGGACAAAGTCTTCGAACGTACCATGCTGTTGCGCGCGATCCGCAGCGCGGTGACCGCGGCCGAGCGGCGTACCCGGCAGGTCTCGGCGGCGCATCGCGCCCACCTGTGCCGGCCCTCGCCGCCATGCCGGTCGTCGCCACTGAGATCAACTGGTGGCGAACCAACCACCCGTGAGCGGCATCAAAAGGAGGGATTTCCACGAACCACTGAAGAAACGGGGCGATGAGGATGAAGATGACTCCACTGGTTGCGGCGCTGGCGGTCGCCGGCGCGACGCTGGTGATCGCGAGCCCGGCAGGAGCCGTTACCGCTCCGTCGGGCACTTTCGGCCCGTACGGCTACGGCGGCGTCAAGCTGGGGATGACGGCCAAGCAGGCCAAGGCCACCGGCAAGATCGTGCTCAAGTGGCGCGGCTACTGCTCCGGCTGGGACTACAAGGCCCACCGCAACGCTCGCGACGAGGTGGGGCTCTACCTCTCCAAGAAGCGCGGCGTCGCCGTCATCTTCGCGCCGGCCGGGGTGCGCACCCCCAAGGGCATCGGCGCCGGCTCGACCCTCCGCCAGATCAAGAAGGCCTACCCCGGCGTCAAGGAGGAACCGAGCGGCTACTACGCCACCGTGCCCGGCAACCGCAAGGCGCACTACTACTTCGGCCTCAACCGGCAGAACAAGGTCGAGCAGCTCGGCCTTGCCCTCAAGAGCCAGGACTGCGTGAACTGACATCCCTCCGATGGCCGGAGGGCCGTCCTCTCGCGGACGGCCCTCCCCGGCCAGGCCCTAGGAGGCCGGAACCGGGACGGCTGACGGGCGCCACTCCCGCCTGAGCAACCCGAACACCCAAGAGTCGGACACCTCGCCGTTGACGATGCAGTCTTCCCGCAGCGTTCCTTCGCGTACGAATCCGATCTTCTCCAGAACCCGGCCGGATGCCACGTTGCGCGTGTCGGCCTCGGCCTGGACCCGATTCAGGTCCAGTGTGTCGAACGCCCACCGCAGCAACGCGTGCGCGGCCTCCGTCGCGAAGCCGTGGCCCCACATCGCATCGTCCAGGCAGTAGCCCAGCGACGCGCTGCGGTAGTCCGGGTTCCATCCGGTCAGGCCGCACCAGCCGACGAAGGCCCCGTCGGAGACACGGTCGATGGCCACCCGGGCTCCGGTGCCCTCGTCCGCGATTTTCCGGCATATCGCGATGAAACGCTCGGCGCGGGCCCGTTCGGTCCACGGCGGGGAGTCCCAGTAGCGCATCACGTGGGTGTTGCTGTGCAGCGCGAAGAGGGCGTCCGCGTCGGCGTCGGCGAAGGGGCGCAGGCGCAGGCGAGCGGTGTTCAGCATGGGGGTGGCCAGAGTCACGGGCACCATCTTGTGTCCTCGGCGGGCGGGCCGGCCACCGAATATCCGGGCCCGGCCCGTCGTCGTCATGGCCGGGGGCACGTCTCGTGATAGGGCGCACCCGTGACGTGACGCGCCCACTCCGTCCTGCTCAACGGGCTCCCGGCGCGGGCGCACACCGCCGCCGCGACCGCGCCCGGCTCGACGAGCTGCTCGCGCACCGTCCCGTTACCGTCGAGCACCAGCACCTTCGTACCGTCGGCGGCGAAGGTCAGGGCCTGCACGCCGTACTGGTTGGCGTCGGCCAGCACCCCCAGCGACGCCCGTCCCGCCAGGTCGAACAGCTGCACCCGGTCGTCCCGCGTGACCGCCGCGACGACGTCCTCGCGCGGCGATCTGACCGCGTGCCCGCTGAGGTTCCCCCTGATCGCCTCCCCGGCCGGGCGGCGGGTGGCCACGTCGTAGACGGTCAGGCGCCCGCCCGAGTCCACGACGGCCAGCGACCGGCCGTCCCGGGTGAAGACCGCGTCGGTGAGCGTGATGCCCTGGCCCGCGCCGCCGAACGGGCCGCCGATCGGCCGGCCGGAAGCGGCGTCGTAAAGGCGTTCGGCGTCGGTGGCGACCGCCAGCGTCCTGCCGTCCGGCGCGAACTCCACGTCCTGGGCCCGCCGCACGTCGCGTGACCACAGCAGGCGGCGGGCCTTCCAGTCCCACATCGCCAGCGAGTACGTGCGGGCGGCGCCGTGCTCCGGCCCCTCCACCACCGTGGCCAGCCGCGTGCCGTCCGGGCTGAACGCCAGCTGTTCGGTGGCGGTGAAGGCGGCAGGGGTCAGCCTGGCCAGCTCCCGCCGGGCGTTCGCGTCCAGCACGGAGATCGTCCGGGCGCCGCCGACGGCCGCCAGCCGCCCGTCCTGGCTGAGGGCGAGCGCGGTCGTCCCGTCCTCGCCGGTCCGGCGCTGAAGGATCTCGCCCGGCTCGCCGGGCGTCATCACGCGGATCTCTTCGCGGCCGTCGGCCTCGACCCTCAGCAGGCGTTCCGGGGTCAGCGCGGCCTTCGCCCAGTACGTCCTCCCTGAGACCAGTGACACGTCGGCGAGGCTCACGGTGACGACCCGGTCCACCAGGAGGTAGCGCAGGACGCGGCCGTCGAAGGCGACCTGGGGGATGGCGCCCGGGGCCAGGGCCTCGTCCGACAGGCCCTCAGGAAGCGTCACCTCGGTCAGGAAGTGGCCATCCCGCATCCACACCTGGATGTCGTCGCGGGTGGCCGTGGCGAGCAGCCGCCCGTCGGCGCTGAAGGTCACCTCGCCCTGGTTCCAGAGGGTGCCGCGGTCCCCGATCGTGTGCATGACCGAGCCGTCCCTGACCGACGTGATCACCAGGCCGTCCGGCGCCGCCTGCGCCAGCCCGCGGCCGTCCGGCGTGAGGGCGAGCGGCCATCCGCACAGGTCGCACCGGCCGGCCGCGCGGCGGGTGGCCTGCGTGGCGAGGTCCGGGACGCGCCGCCGGTCGATCCGGGTGGGCGAGACGGAGGCGGAGGAGTAGACGGCCGTCCCGGTCGGCGTCATCGGGCCGAGCTTGTCGGCGGTTCTGGCGCGGCGGTTCCGTTCCACGTCCCACAGGTAGTCGTCGCGGTCGATGCGGACCACCGCGTACCTGTCCACGCTGCCGTACTCCACGCTGACCGGCAGGTCCACGCCTTGCCCGAGTTCCTTGTCGAACCGCCACGTCGCGATCCGCCGGCCCGTTCGCAGCTCCCACACCCCGGCCTGCGTGCCGGTGGCCACCAGAACCCGGCGGCCGGTCGGGGAGAGCGCGGCGCCGGCCGGGCTGCCGTCCCCGAGCCCCAGCTTGGCTATCCCGCCCTTGGGCCTGCCCGTGGTCACGTCCCAGAGCCGTACCGCGTCGCCGCTCACGCTGGCCATCGTCCGGCCGTCCGCGCTGAGCACGCGAAGGGTGTCGCCCGCCGTCGCCGGATCCCTGAACATGGACACCTCGCGCTGCGCCAGCGACGCCGTCAGCGCCGTCCTGGTCCGCGGCGTGCGGTCCAGCCGCCAGGCGGCCAGGCTGAGGTGCATGGCCAGGCGGGGATCGCTGTGCCGGTACGTGTCCGCGACCTGCGCCAGCCGCGCCGCCTCCGCCTTGCCGAGCTGGACGGCGATGCGGGCCGCCCGCTCGTCGGCCAGCCTGCCCTGCTGCACCGCCAGGCCGCCCGCGACCAGCGCGATCGTCAGCAATCCCGCCAGGCTCAGCGTGACGAGGCGGCTGCGCCTGGCCCTGCGCCTGGTCAGTGCGGCGGCGGATTCCAGGAAGTCGCGTTCTGTGGGGGAGAGGGTGATGTTCCTGCGGGCGGTGGCCGCCCACTGGAGGGCGTTCTCCAGGGCCGAGCCCTGGAACAGGTCGCCGTCCCTGCGGCCCGACTGGTCCCAGCGCCGTGCCGCCGTCAGGATCTCCCGGTGCACGGCCAGGCCGTCCCGGTTGGCCTCCACCCAATGGCGGTAGCGCGGCCAGGCGCGCGGCAGCGCGGGACGGGTCAGCCAGACCGACTCGCCGTCCCGGCCCAGCAGGTACCCGAACACCTCCAGAATCCTGTTCACCGACGAGACCTCGGGCAGCGACCTGCCCTCGACCAGCTCGGCCAGCTCCGCCCGGCACGCCGACAGCCCGCCGCTCTCACCCACCGTGACCAGCCGCAGGAACACCTCCGGCACCAGCTCCCGCTCCTCCGGGGCGAGCATCCCGTACGCGTCCTCGGCCAGCGCCCCGAGGCCGGGGTCGGCGGCGCCGGTCACTCCGGCCGCCTCCCTGCCGCCCTGCGCGAGCAGCTGGCCCAGGTCCGGCCCCCCGCTGACCAGGGAGAGCAGCAGGTCGCGGGCGCTCGGCCGGTGCAGCGGCTCCTTGCTGAGCGCCGCCTCGACCAGCGGGCGCAGCGACTCGGGCAGCACCCCCAGGTCCGGGATGGACGACAGCACCCGGTGCATGACGGCGCCCAGGGTGGCGGCCTCGAACGGGTCTTTGCCGGTCGCCGCGTACAGCATGATCGCGCCCCACGCGAACACGTCGGCGGGCATCCCCGCCCGGTCGCCGGTGAACACCTCCGGCGCCATGTACGTCGGCGTGCCCCGGACCAGGCCGGTCGCGGTCAGCGACATCTCGGCCGTCCTGGCGATGCCGAAGTCGATCACGCGCGGGCCGTCCGGGCCCAGCAGCACGTTGTCGGGCTTGAGGTCGCGGTGGATCACCCCGGCGTCGTGGATCGCGGTCAGCGCGGTCGCGACCGCCGTCGCCAGCCGGTGCAGGTCACCGCCGGAGAAGCGGCGTCCCTCGGTGACGGCGGCGCGTAGGCTCGGTCCCGCGACGTACTCGCTGACGATGTACGGCCTGGCCCCGTCCAGCCGGGCCTCGATCACCCGCGCCGTGCAGAACGACGCCACCCGCTGGGCCGCCGCGGCCTCCTTGGCGAGCTGGCCGGCGTCCTGGTCGCTGTGCAGCACCTTGATCGCGACGCGGGCGCCGTCCTCCGCGTACCCCTCGTAGACGACCCCCTGGCCGCCCGCCCCGAGCCGCCCGGCCAGCCAGTACGTCCCCAGGTACTGGGGATCCCCGTCGATCAGTATTTCCACGGAGCGTTGGATGTGCGGTCAGCCGGGAAAGTTTGCGCCTTCCGCGTTGTGTGCCAGGGTTTGTCCCCTCGTCGCCACGAGCTGAGCCATCTCCCCGACCGGGGCCGGCCGATCCTCCGCCTGCAACCTTTCGCCGCCCCGGTGGCGTTGGCAACGGTTGAGAGGAGAGCCCATTGAACCGTCATGAAGGCTTCCACGAGTTCGTGCTGGCCCGCCAGCAAGCGCTGATGCGCACCGCGTACCTGCTCATCGGGGACGCGCACCGGAAATCCTCCTCCCGGGCCACGCTCGCCCTGCCCGGCATCAACGGCGAGTTCATGTAGCGGGTGGTGGCGTGGTCAGGTGGAACCACTTACCCATCAATGCGGGTTACACCTGTCCGGTCATGTCCCCGACGTGAAGAGGACATGACCGGCCTGGACTGCCAAGGCCAGGGAGAGCGCCTATGTCAATCGATCGTGCCGGCGTGCACGGCGATGATTCGCCAACCGTGCGTCTCGGTGTACAGCCACGTACGGGTGTAGCGCATCCTGGCCGAGAACGGCGCACCGGAGACGGTGCCTTCGACGGTGCCGAGAAACCACGTCACCCCGGTGTGCCCATCGGCGAGCACGGTCAAGTCCTCCTCGGCCACCTTCGTCAGCACCTGCGTCCGGGTGCGGTGCAGCTCCAGGTCGTCCGCCTTGGTCGCCACGTTCGCACCGAACGTGAAGATCAGCCGATCGTCCAGCAGCCGATCCAGCGCCTCGACATCTCCGGCGAGCTGCGCGGCCTGGAGCCGGCGTTCGGCGTCCCGCAAGTCTTCCATCATGACGCCCACCCTCCCAGCCGGGGCCGTATCCCCGCCAGGACGTTCACGCTCGGCTGATCTTCGCAGCCCGATCCAGGGACCCCGACGCCGCGGGGGCGGGCGCTCCTGCGAGGCACGGAACTGCTGGGCCGTTTCGGCACAGCCCAGCAGCGACTCGGGTCAGCCTTCGAAGCATTTATCGGATATTACCTTGCCTGTATTTCTGTCCTTGCACACCTCGCATTGACGGGTCTTCGTCTTTCCGTCCTCGATTATTTGGCTCGTCTTGAACGTGCAGGTGATCTGCTTGGGTCCTTCTTCCTTCTGGGGTTTGCCGGTCTTCGGCTCGCAGTACTGCTGCTTCCAGTTGCCGCTCTTCGTCTTGCAGAGCCGGCACCGGTTCTTGCTGCCTTCCATCCACTTGCATTTCGGGGCCGCGGCCGCCGCGCACGCGCCGAGCGATGCCGGTGCCGCCGCCGGCGTGCTTTGAGTAGAGCCCCCGGCCCGGACCTGCGGAGTCGCCGACACCGCCGAGGGAGCGATCGCGACCGTCACCAGAGCGCTCGCCGCGAATACTTCCTTGAGCATGAGACCACCCCCTTTTTGTGTCGCCTCGCGCTTTCTCTTTCCATCGTCACTCCTGCTTCCGGGTCGACGTCAAGTCGCTGCGCAAGATTTCCGAAACCGCTGCCGCGCGGGGGTGCGGGAGTTTTTACGGTCGATTCAAGCTTTTACGCAAACACTGCATTGTGCGCCCTGTCCCCAAGGAGTCGTGGCCGGGTTTTCCCCAGGTTCGCACCCTGGTCGAGGATGTTCGCCATCGGAGGGTGCGGGGGAGGTGGCAACGGCGACGTGCCCGGTCAGGCTCGACGCTGACCGGGCACAACTCAGACCTGGGGTCCTACGGGTGGAACTTGGCGAAGTACTCGGGCGGCAGCTTGTTGAGCCAGGCGTGCGTGACGCCGGTCCAGCCGATGCGCAGGAAGTCGGCCTTGCCGTCCCCGTCGAGGTCGGCGAAGTGGATGTCCTTGACCGGCACCTCCGCGTCACCGGCTATGCGCCCGATGTCGCGATACTTCCCGCCGGCGCCCTTGGCCCCTTCGTTGATCCAGGCCCTGGCGCCGCCCTTGGCGGTGATGAGGATGCGGTCGGCGCGCCTGTCACCGTTGATGTCGGCGTAACGGATCTCGCGGGGGTACTTGAGCGGGCCGCTGATCTTCTGGGGCGGGGCCCAGTCCAGGTACTTGCGCTCGCCCTTGACCTGGAAGTCCCTGTTGTACCACGCGGTCGCCGTACCGTCGGGTTTGAGCAGCAGGTAGTCATCGCGGCCGCCTCCGGTGACGTCCGCGAAGCGGATCCTCGTGTTGGGATCGATGGTCAGCTTGTCCCCTTCTGAGCCGTTGGAGAAGACGTTCGCCACGCCGTCGTACTTCTTCATGCACATGCGCTGCCCGGCCGGGGCGCCGGCGTTCCACGTGCGCACGTCCACCTGCCCGGTCAGCCATACGGTCAGGCAGTCGGGGAAGCCGTCGCCGTCCACGTCGGCGAAGCGCAGCATGTTGCCGACCGCGCCGCCGGGCGGCTTGTAGGAGTGGGTGCCCTCCACGAACGGCACCCACTTGCTCCCCGAGGGCCCGCTGTTCCACCAGAACCGGAAGTTCTGGTTCGTGTCCACGGTCACGAACTCGGCCTTGCGGTCCTGATTGATGTCCACCATCCAGAACCTGTTGCTGGAGGGGAACTGGGTCTCCTGGATGACGCCGCGGTCCTCCCAGCCGGTGCCCAGCTTGTCCGACGTCGGCACGTGCAGGCCGGGGCCGTGGTCCACGAGACCACAGGGATTGCTGCCCGCGTTCGCCGCCATCGCGTGCGGCTTGCGGATCCAGTTCTTGCCCATGGCCTCGCGGGCCGCCTTCACGAACGCCTCGCCGATCTTGCGGTAGCCGGCGGCGTTCGGGTGGACGTTGTCGGAGCCGATATCGGACAGCTCCAGCCCGGTGGTGTCGGCGTACCCGACCCGCAGTCCCTGGCCGGCCAGCCGTCCGGCCAGCTCGGCGATCTGGGCGGTGAACGCCTCTCCGCGCCGGTTGGTGGCCGGGTCGCCGAACGGCTGCATGCCGGCCACCAGCACGGTCACGCGCGAGTCGTCCTCGATGACCTGCTTGATCAGGGATTCGAGCCGGCCGATCGCCCCGCCCATCTCGTGGTCATAGATGACGTCGTTGCCGCCCGCGATGAGCGTGATGAGGTTGGGCTGGTACGTCTTGACAGCGCACCGCGCCTTGTCGGCGATCTGGTTGATCTTGTATCCCCGCCAGCCTTCGACGTCGCGGTCGGGCATGGTCCCGACCCGTACGGATCCGACCCAGTCCACCTTGGGGGTGGTGTCCTGGGCGGCGGCCGCCGCCGCGTCCTTGGCCTCGAAGAGGTCGCTGAACCCGTGGTCGGCCACGTCTCTGTAACCGTTGCCGTCCGGGCTGCCCTCGCCGAAGGTGCTGGACGACCCCAGCCCCATCACCCGCAGGGAGTCCGCGGGTTCGCCGTCGCCGCCACCGTCGTCGCCGCCACCGTCGTCGTCACGAGGCGGGGTGTTCGGGTCCGGCATCCCCGGCGGCAGGATGTTGGTGTAGATGTTGAAGTCGAAGGGCAGCTCCTCCTCCTCGTAATACTCGCCGTTGGCGACGAGCCGGCGGTGGGCCTTGGCGAGGTCGCGGGCGAATTCGTTGCCCTGGTCCTTGAGGGCGAGGGTGGCCGAGCCCCAGTCGTGTGCCGCGAGCTTGTCGCGCAGCGCGTTGGAGGGGAAGCCGCTCCAGCTGATCAGGTCCGGCTCGTGCCAGCGCCCCTCATGGTTCTCCGGCTGCTCGCCCTTGTCGGCGAACCGGAACGCGTGCGTGTCGCCGCCCTGCAAGTGGTAGACGATCTTCGGGTGGTCGCCGTCCATCTCGATCTCGGCAGGCTCCCTGACGACATAGCTGCCGTGCTGGGAGGCGGCGACGTACTTGACCTCGTTGTCCTTGGTCCAGACCACGATGTGTTCCCAGTCGTGGACGTGTCCGTTGTGTACGAGGGTGCCGTCGTTCTTCTGGTCCTTCTGGAAGTACAGTGCGTACTTGTGCGCGCACCAGCCGTTGGCGTTGCACCGGGTGCGCGCGTACATGTTGCTGTTCTTCAGGTCGGAGGCGTCGTGGCACGCCCCGTTGCGTGCGCCGCCGAGCTTCAGCCCCGGGTTCATGGTGCCATCGTGGCCGATGGCCACCGACGGGTAGCAGCCGTCGTTGTCATAGTCCAGGAGCGGCCGGAACTTCAGGTGGGCGGCGCTGGCGCTCTCCGCGATCTCGGGAGGGGGCGGCTCGGCCCACGCGGGCGCGGTGACGCCCACGATGCCGAGGCCGGCGACCAAACCCATGGTCAGGGCATGGGTCGCGAGCCTTGACGATCTTCTCATGAATGCTTCCCCTCAGCATTGGCATGCCGGCCGTCGATGACCGGATCGACCTTCGCCTGGCCAGGGTCCACCACCGGCGCGATCTTCCAACAGACCACCTGTTGTCCATTTCGTGGTCAGAAGGGGGCGTCCTCCTGGGGCATCAAGACGGACGCCTGCCGGCGTTCCCGCCGAGACCGTCGTCGGCAGGGGCAGCATCACCTCCACCCGCGTCCCCCGGCCCGGTTCGCCGGTGATGACGCAGATGCCGCCCAGCTCCGCCGCCCGCTCCCGCATCGAGGAGAGCCCGACGCCGGGCCGGTGGGACTCGGGCAGGCCGCGCCCGTCGTCTGTGACGGTCACCCGCAGCACGCACCGTTCCCGGCGCAGCGTGACGGTGACGGTCTCGGCCTCGGCGTGCCGACGGATGTTGGTCAGCGCCTCCTGGACGATCCGGTAGACGGCCACCTCGACGGCCG
>NZ_JAHKRO010000190.1 GCF_019396325.1 Nonomuraea ceibae | reverse complement strand
TGGGGGGTTTCGGTCAGCGGGGGTGGGTGGGGGTTGGGCCTCCAACCGAAGAAAAATCCCGACATATGGGTAGAAATCACCTCCGCCATCGTGGTGTTCTGCTGGGATTTGTCATCATTGCTTGCCGGACCATGTCAGCATCGATGCACGAACGTCCCATATGGGGCCGCCTTAAAACGACATCGTCCGGAGGATCCCCCCTTGCGCATCCTGCTGCTGTGCTCCTCGTTCAACGGCCTGACCCAGCGTGCCTGGCTGGAGCTGCGCCGGGCCGGTCATGACGTCAGCGTGGAGCTGGCGTTGTCGCCGGAGGTGATGCTGGAGGCCGTCCAGCTGGCCAAGCCGGATCTGGTGATCTGCCCGTTCCTGAAGGAGAAGGTGCCGGCCGAGCTGTGGCGGGGGCAGCGGACGGTGATCATCCATCCGGGTCCGCCCGGGGACCGGGGGCCGTCGTCGCTGGACTGGGCGATCCTCGAGGGGGCCGCCGAGTGGGGTGTGACGGCGTTGCAGGCGGTCGAGGAGATGGACGCGGGCCCGATCTGGGCGTACCGGATGTTCCCGGTGCCGGCGGGGCCGCCGCGCAAGTCGGCGCTGTACAACGGGCCGGTGGCGGACGCGGCGGTGGAGCTGGTGCTGGAGGTGGCGGCGAAGGCGGGTGACCCGGCGTTCGTGCCGGAGCCGCTGGACTACGCGCGGCCGGAGGTCGTGGGCAGGTTGCGGCCGGCGATGCGGCGGGCGGACCGGGAGGTGTCGTGGGCGGAGCCGACGGCGGAGGTGGTGCGCCGGGTGCGGGCGGCCGACGGGTCGCCGGGCGGCCTGGCGGAGCTGTGCGGGATGCGGGTGCGGGTGTTCGACGTGTATCCGGGTCCGGCGCTGGCGGGGACTCCGGGGACGGTCGCGGGCCGGCGTGAGGGGGCGGTGCTCGTGCACACCGGCGACGGGTCGGTGTGGGTGGGGCATCTGCGCGCGGAGGAGCCGGGCGCGGTCAAGCTGCCGGCGGTGTCGGTGCTGGGTGAGCGGGTGGCGGAGGCGCAGGAGCGCCCGGGCTACAGCGAGATCACCTATGACCGGGGCGACGGGGTCGGGGTGGTGAGCTTCGACTTCTACAACGGGGCGATGTCGACCGACCAGTGCCGGCGGCTGGCGGCGGCGTTGCGGTACGCGGCGGCGCAGGACACGCGGGTGCTGGTGCTGCGTGGTGGTGAGGTGTTCTCCAACGGCATCCATCTGAACGTGATCGAGGCGGCGCCGCATCCGGAGCTGGAGGCGTGGACGAACATCAACGCGATCAACCAGGTGTGCCGTGAGCTGGTGTGGTGCACGGGCCAGCTGGTGGTGACGTCGGTGGGCGGCAACGCGGGCGCGGGCGGGGTGATGATGGGGCTGGGCGCCGACCGGGTGATCGTGCGTGAGGGGGTGGTGCTCAATCCGCATTACCGGACGATGGGGCTGTTCGGCAGCGAGTTGTGGACGTACACGCTGGTGCGGCGGGTGGGTGCGCGGGAGGCGGCGCGGCTGACGGGTGAGGCGCTGCCGATCGGGGCGCGGGAGGCGGTGGAGCTGGGGCTGGCCGACCGGGCGGTGGCGGGGTCGCGGCAGGCGTTCGAGCGGTCGGTGCTGGAGTACGCGGAGAGACTCGCGGCCGATCCCGGGTATGGACGGTTGCTGGCGGCCAAACAGGCGGCCAGGGATGCCGACGAGCGGCGCAGGCCGCTGGAGGCCTACCGGGTGGAGGAGCTGGCGGAGATGAGCCGGGACATGTTCGACGACAGGTCGGGGTTCCGGCAGGCGCGTGAGGCTTTCGTGCACAAGCGGAAGGCTGACCGCACGCCACCGCATCTGGCGGTTCATCGTGAACTGTCCGGCACGTCGCTCCCGGGGGCATCTCATATGTGAGATAGGTTGTGGGGTTGTGGCAGACGATTACCTTGTGCGGATCGGCCGGCTGATCCGGGATGCTCGCCAGCATCGTGGTTGGACACAGCTGCAGCTGGCCGATGCGCTGGCGACGAGCCAGAGCGCGGTCAACCGGATCGAGCGCGGCAACCAGAACATCAGTCTTGAGATGATCGCGCGGATCGGCGAGGCGCTCGACAGCGAGATCGTGTCGCTCGGCTACGCGGGGCCGATGCATCTGCGGGTCGTGGGCGGGCGCCGCCTGTCGGGCAGCATCGAGGTGAAGACGTCCAAGAACGCGTGCGTGGCGCTGCTGTGCGCGTCGCTGCTCAACTCGGGCCGCACCATCCTGCGCAAGGTGGCGCGGATCGAGGAGGTCTACCGGATCCTGGAGGTGCTCGCCTCGATCGGGGTGCGGGCGCGGTGGATCAACGAGGGCAGCGACCTGGAGATCGTCCCTCCGGCCCGGCTGGAGCTGGAGTCGATGGACACCGAGGCGGCGCGGCGCACGCGCAGCGTCATCATGTTCCTCGGGCCGCTCATGCACCGCACCGACCAGTTCCGCATCCCGTACGCGGGCGGCTGCGACCTGGGCACGCGCACGGTGCAGCCGCACATGTCGGCGCTGCGGCACTTCGGCCTCGACATCACCGCGACCGGCGGCTTCTACCACGCACGGGTGGACCGGGGGGTGTCGCCGTCGCGGGCGATCGTGCTGACCGAGCGCGGCGACACGGTCACGGAGAACGCGCTGCTGGCGGCGGCGCGGCACGACGGGGTGACGGTGATCCGCAACGCCTCGTCCAACTACATGGTGCAGGATCTGTGCTTCTTCCTGGAGCAGCTCGGCGTGCGGGTCGAGGGCATCGGCACGACGACGCTGACGGTGCACGGGGTCGCCTCGATCGAGCGTGACGTCGACTACTCGCCGTCGGAGGACCCGGTCGAGGCGATGAGCCTGCTGGCGGCGGCGGTGGTGACGTCGTCGGAGCTGACGATCTGCCGGGTGCCGGTGGAGTTCCTGGAGATCGAGCTGGCGGTCCTGGAGGAGATGGGGCTCGACCACGACCGGGGGGCGGAGTACCCGGCGGCCAACGGCCGCACCCGGCTGGTGGATCTGACGGTGCGGCCGTCCAAGCTCGTCTCCCCCATCGACAAGATCCACCCGATGCCTTTCCCGGGGCTGAACATCGACAACGTGCCGTTCTTCGCGGCGATCGCCGCCTCGGCGCAGGGTTCGACGCTCATCCACGACTGGGTCTACGACAACCGGGCGATCTACCTGACGGAGCTGACGCGGCTGGGCGCGTCGGTCAAGCTGCTGGACCCGCACCGGGTGCTGGTGGAGGGGCCGACGCGGTGGCGGTCGGCGGAGATGATGTGCCCGCCGGCGCTGCGGCCGGCGGTGGTGGTGCTGCTGGCGATGATGGCGGCCGAGGGCACGTCGGTGCTGCGCAACGTGTACGTGATCAACCGTGGTTACGAGGATCTGGCCGAGCGGCTGAACGCGCTGGGGGCGCGGATCGAGACGTTCCGCGACATCTGATTTCGTCGGTGGCGGCCGCTACCGTCTCTCCTTGGGTGGATCTTTCCCGAAGGGGTGAGGGGGGACGGTGCGGCCTGCGGAGCTCGACCGGGTCACGGTGGCGGAGGCGGCTGATCGCTATGTGGAGCTGGTGCGGGCGCGGACGCTGACGGGGGCGCTTTCGGCCTCGACGGCGGAGGTGTACGCGCGTGACGTGGCGACGCTGGTGGAGCTGGCCGGCGCGCGGACGGTGCTCGACGATCTGACGGGTGAGGACGTCGACGCGATCCTGCTGGCGTTCGCGCGCAAGCCTGACGGGCGGCGCAGCGCGCCGGAGCCGGGAGCCCGCCAGTCGGCCTCGTCGCAGGCGCGGTTTCGCCGGTCGGTGTCGGCGTTGTTCAAGCACGCGGCGCGGGCCGGGTGGGTGCAGCTGGATCCGATGGCGTCGGCGACGGTGACGGCGCGCGAGCGGGGCGGGCTGCGGCCCGAGCGGCGGGCATTGACGCGTGAGCAGGCGCAGGGGCTGATCGGGGCGGCGCGGGAGCTGGGCGAGGCGGCGCCCCGGCCGGGCCGGCGGCGTGATCAGCGCACGGAGGTGCGTGACGCGCTGATCGTGCTGCTGCTGACGACGCTGGGGCCACGCGTGTCGGAGCTGGTGGGCGCCAACGTGGAGGATTTCTTCACCAACGACGGGGTGCGTTACTGGCGGATCTTCGGCAAGGGCGGCCGCACCCGGGACGTGCCGCTCCCCCGTGACGTGGCGCACGTGCTGGAGGTCTATCTGGAGCGGGGGCGGCCGGAGTCGGCCGACAAGGCGCTGCTGCTGTCGTGGCGGGGGCGGCGGCTGGCGCGTGGCGACGTGCAGGCGGTGATCGACCGGGTGCGCCGGCAGGTCGACCCGGACCGGGCGCGGTCGGTGACGCCGCACGGGCTGCGGCACACCACGGCGACGCATCTGCTGGCCGACGCGGTCGACATGGACGCGGTGCGGCGGGTGCTGGGGCACAGTGACCTGTCCACGCTGGGCCGCTACCGTGACGAGCTGCCGGGCGAGCTGGAGGTGGCGATGCGCGCCCACCCGCTGCTGCGCGAGCCCCGCGAGCGGTGAGGCCCGCGGGGCGCTTCCGTCACAGGGGGCTGTCCTTGCGGACCGGCTGGCGCAGCAGGGTGCGGGGCCGGGGGTCGTCCAGCGGCGTCAGGTAGATCTCGTGGTGGGGGCCGTTGGGCACCAGGTGGTGGGCGGTCATGTAGGCGTCCATGACGGCCAGCGTGCGGTGCTCCTCGCTGAAGGGGCCCTCGTGCGTCAGCTGCACGCACTCCCCCTCGGTGTGCACGCTCACGCGCACCCGGTCGACGGCGGCGCCGGAGGGGCGGGCCTGTTCGCGGGCGCTCTCCAGCAGTCCCGGCTCCGGCATGCCGGGCAGGGGCAGCAGCAGGTGCCAGCGCCACAGTTCGCGCGGCACCTGCAGCGGTGGCCGTTCGTCCTCGGCCCACCACAGTCCTTCCAGCGGGCCGGCGGGGCCGCCCAGGCCGGCGGCGACCGCGTACAGGGCGCCGATCGCGGTGGTGTGCTCGCTGCCGCCGGGCTCGCCGAGCCCGGTGACGCTCAGGCAGACGAGCGGGCCGAGGGTGACGCGTTCGGGGGTGTCGTTCATCGTTCCTCCTGCAGGGCGATCATCAGATGGGTGACGAGCCGCTCCGGCGGCGTCACCGCCGGGTCGGAGACGTACACTTCGCGGATCGGGCCGCGGGCCCGCAGGCGCCGTTCGGCGCACCAGGCGAGCACGGCGTGCGCGGTGAGGGCGATCTGCCCGTACGGGCCGACGTGGGTGGCCATGGCGAACGTGCCGCCGGGCAGCACCTCGGTGCGCACTCCGGCGGGGGGTTCCTCCCAGGGGTCGCCGGGGTCCAGGACGAGCGCGACGGCCACGTCGACGACGTCGCCGAGGTCGGCGGGGAACAGGCCGATCAGCCGCACCTGCCCACCACCTGGCCCGCCGCCTGGCCCACCGGACGGGCCGCTCGCGTGGCGGGCGGCCATGAGGCGGGCGACCGCGGCCGAGGTGGCGGCGCCGATGCCCTCAGGGCCGGCGGCGGGCTCGCGCACCACGGCGGCCCGGTGCGCGGGCTCCTCGACGACCCGCACCGGCGGCTCGGGCAGCCCTTCGGCCATGACGCGTTCCAGCGCCGCCAGGGCCTGGCGTCTGCGGGCCAGCTCGCTCTCCAGGGCGTCCCGTACCGACTCCAGCGCGCCGGGCCGGCCGGCCAGCACCTCGCCCACGGCGGGCAGCGGCACGTCGAGCGAGCGCAGCAGCCCGATCGACAGCGCGGTGCGCGCCTGCGACGGCCGGTAGTAGCGGTAGCCGGTGTCGCCGTCCACGTATGCCGGCTCCAGCAGGCCCAGCTCGTCGTAGTGCCGCAGTTGCTTGACGCTCAGGCGGCTGAGCCGGGCGAACTGCCCGATCGGCAGCAGGTCCTCGTCCACGTCCCCCAGCATGGACTCTCCGGCGGGGGGAGAGTCCACTTGCCTCTCACGCCACGTGAGGGTTCATGCTGGAGGGCATGAGTCTGTCTGTCGGCCAGGTGTCCCGGCTCGCGGGGGTGACCGTGCGCACCCTGCACCACTACGACGAGATCGGGCTGTTGTGCCCGGGTGAGCGCACGGCGGCGGGCTACCGGCGCTACACCGACGACGACCTGGTGCGGCTGCAGCAGGTGCTGCTCTACCGGGAGCTGGGCTTCCCGCTGGAGGAGATCGCCGTCATCCTCGACGATCCGCAGGTGGACGAGGTGACGCAGTTGCGCCGCCAGCACGAGCTGCTGTCGCGCAAGTCGGAGCGGCTGCGGGAGGTGATCGCGGCGGTGGAGCGGGCGATCGAGGCGCGTTCCCTCGGGATCGCGCTGACGCCGCGGGAGCGGCTGGAGGTGTTCGGCCGGTTCCGGCCGGAGGACCATGAGGCGGAGGTGGAGCGGCGCTGGGGCGGCACCGACGCCTACGCCGAGAGCCGCCGCCGCGTGGCCTCCTACACCAAGGGCGACTGGGTGGAGCTGAAGGCGGAGGCGGAGGCGATCGGCGCGGAGCTGGCGGCGGCGTTCACCGGCGGGCTGCCGGCGGGCGGGGTGCGGGCGATGGATCTGGCCGAGCGGCATCGGCTGCACATCTGCCGGTGGTTCTACACGTGCACGTACGACATCCACCGGTGCCTGGGTGAGCTGTACGTGTCGGATCCGCGGTTCACGGCGGCCTACGACGAGGTGACGCCGGGGCTGGCGGGGTACGTGCGGGAGGCGATCGCGGCGAACGCGGACCGGCACTCCCCCTGATACATTCCCATCCCGGTATATAACCGGTAGAGTATGAAGCATGCGTTTCGACGTTCTGGCGGAACCGGCCCGGCGGCAGATCCTCGACCTGCTGCTGGAGCGCCCGCGCCTGGTCGGCGAGCTCACCCAGCGCCTCGGCCTCACCCAGCCCGGCACCTCCAAGCACCTGCGCGCCCTGCGCCAGGCCGGCCTCGTCACCGTCCGCAAGGACGCCCAGCGCCGCTGGTACGAGCTGCGCCCCCAGCCACTGGCCGAGATCGACGCCTGGCTCACCCCCTACCGGCGGCTGTGGGCCGGCAGCCTCGACCGGCTCGAACACCACCTGGACACCATGCCCGACGACCCTCCGGAGGAGCCGTGAACGAGCACCTGACCACCCGCCCCGACGGCCGCACCGAACTGCGCATGCAACGCCGCCTGCCCCACCCCCCCGCCAAGGTGTGGCGCGCCATCACCGAGCCCGCCCACCTGCGGCACTGGTTCCCGGCCGAGATGAGCATCGACGGCGACCGCGTCAGCTACGGCTTCGGCCCCGACGGCCGCGTCGTCGAGCTGCGCCCGCCCCACGTGTTCGCCCACACCTGGGGGGAGGACGAGCTGCGCTGGGAGATCCACCCCGACGGCGACGGCTGCGTCCTGGAACTCACCCACACCTTCGGCGACCGCTTCGGCGCCGCGAGCTTCGCCTCCGGCTGGCACACCTGCGCCGCCGCGCTCGCCGCCCACCTCGACGGCCGCCCCTTCACCCCGCCCGCCCCCGGCCGCCTGCACGAGGACTACGTCGCCATCCTCGGCCTCGTCCCCGGCACCGTGGAAGAGACCGGCGACGGCGGCGCCGTCCTGCGGATCGAACGCCAGCTCACCCGCCCGGCCGCCGACGTGTGGGCCGCCCTCGACGGCGGCCGGGCCACCCCCGGCGCGCCGCCGCCCGCCCCGTTCACCGCCGGCGGCGTCCCCGCCGGCCCCGTCACCCGCGTCGAGCCCGGCAAACTCCTCGAATACGAGCTCGAGCACGACAGCGAGAGCGAGTACGAGAGCGCCGGCGGCGTCATCCGCTGGGAACTGGCCGAAGGCACCGGCCACGGCGCCCGCCTCGTCCTCACCGGCACCGGCCAGGCCGCCGCCCTGCGCGCCACGCTGCCCGCCTGGCGCGCCCGCACCGAGGAGCTCGCCGCCACCCTCGCCCCCTGACCGGCGCACCGGACAGGGCTACGGGAGCCTCAGGCGCCCAGGCCGAGCGCGGCCGCCGTCACCGCCCGCGCCCGCGCCGGCGCCATCAGCAGATCCGTCGAATCCGACAACTGGTCGACGCACCCCGTCAAGGGCAGCGCCCTGACCGCCGGATCGGCCACCTGACCCAGCAGCGCCTCGGCGAACCGGTCACCCCCGATCACCTCGAACGGCCGATCATGGAAGGCCCGCACCCGCTCGTCCAGCCGCACCGCCAGCCCCGCCCGGTTCTGCAGCGCCGCCAGCCGCGAATACGCCGACGACAGGCCCTCCTGCCGCTCCCGCCACGACCGCGCCGCCAGCGCCGCCCCCAGCGACTCGCCCAGCTCCACCGACCCGGGCAGCCGCGCCAGGGCGCTGCCGAGCCATTTGGCGTACGGGGGATAGCGGCGGCGCAGCAGCAGCGCCAGCCGCATCACCTCCCGCGCCAGCCGCGCCCCCACGACCGCCGACCCCAGCTCGTCGCCGACCTCGCCGCACCGGCCGGGGAACGCCTCCTCCTGCGCGATGCGCCGCCACTGGCAGGCCAGCACGTAGCGCCACACGTCACGCGGATACCAGCGCAGCGTCCGCCGCACCGCCTCCAGCCCGCCTTCATCCGGCCGCCCGCCATCCGGCCGCCCGCCATCCGGCCCGCCGGAGGGCAGGCCGTCGTGGAACACCTCACCGCACGTCACCTCCGCCAGCCGCTGCCACGGCACAGACAGCCAGTCCAGCACCGACACCCCGCCACGCGGATCGAACCCGAGCTGCCCCCGCAGCCACTCCCCCAGATCCGCCACCACCACCCCCGGCCGCACCTCACCGTGATAGTCGAACACCGTGGGAAACCCGCCGAAACACTCCGGCAGCCGGCGCGTCACCGCCGCCTCCACCTCACCCACCAGCCCCTCGGGCACGAACACCAGCACCCGAGGCCCCCAATCATGATCAGCCGAACGGCCCGTGTCGAAGGCCAGCACCTCCGACCCGGGCCCCACCAGCGCCGCACTGTGCCGCACACCCGCCAGCAGCGGCGCCACCGCCTCCCGATAGAAGGCACGGGACAATTCGATACCAGGCACAAAATCGGTCATCACGCGTCCACTGTGCCTGACGCCACCCGCAACCTCACCCGAATTAATTTTCGACCCGGACCGCACCCCGGAGGGTTCAGGCAGCCACGTGGGCGGCCAGCACCGGGCGGCGCACGTACCCGATCCGCCCGTACACCGACAGAGCCGCCGCGTTGTCGTCGTCCACCATCAGCGCCGCCCGCCCGTGCTCGGCCACCAGCTCCCGCGACACCCACCGGCACACCCGCTCGGCCAGCCCCCGCCCGCGCCGGCTCGCCACCGTCGCCACCCCCGCCAGCAGCCCCACCGACGGCGCCGACCACGCATCGGCCGCCACCGCCGCCAGCTCCCCGCCGATCCGCACCCCCGCCCACCGCCGCACCCCGGCCACACCCGGCACCGCGTACGAGTCGGGCGCGTGCCCGGCCAGCAGCGCCGCCACCTCACCCTCCGCCGCGCCCCCCAGCCAGCCCACCTCCGGGCCACCCGCGTCGTCGTACGGGACCGGGCCGCCGGGCAGGCTCATCCACGAGAACGCCCCCGACACCTCCACCCCGTCCAGCTCCGCCACCACCCGCGACACCAGTTCCCGCTCACCCAGCGGACGATAGGACGGCCCCAGCTCGGCCAGCGCGAACCGCACCAGCCGCACAGCCGTCACCGAAGACGCCGGCCCCGGACCGGCCCACACCACCAGCCGGTCCCGCCGCGAGATCGCCGGAGCCGACGCCACCACCGCATCACCCAGAGCCCACGCCCGAGCCCCGCCCTCCAGCCGCTGAGCCGCCCACACCAGCAGATCGTCATCCCCGCACGCCGCACGCACCTCAGCCGGCGACCCAAGCTCCCGCACACCCCCGCGCACGAAAGCCGGCGACACCGACGTCACAGGATCGCGCCCGGCCGATAAGCCGCCGCCTCCGGACGAGCCGCCACCACCTCACCCACCTGCCGCACCACCGACGCCACCTGACCCGCCGCCGCCCCCGTGAACGACACCCGATCCGCCAGCAACCCCTCCAGCGCCGCCCGATCCAACGGGAACCGCTCATCAGCCCCCAGCCGATCCAGCAGCTCATTGGCCGCCCCCCGCGACCGCATCGCCAGCGCCGACGCCACCGCATGCTCCTTGATCAGCTCATGCGCCTGCTCACGCCCCACCCCCGCACGCACCGCCGCCATCAGCATCTTCGTCGTCGCCAGGAACGGCAGATACCGATCCAGCTCCGCCGACACCACCGCCGGGAACGCGCCGAACTCCTCCAGCACCGTCAACATCGTCTCCACCAGCCCGTCGAAGGCGAAGAACGCATCCGGCAACGCCACCCGGCGCACCACCGAACACGACACGTCCCCCTCGTTCCACTGGTCACCCGCCAGCTCACCCACCATCGAGGCGTAACCCCGCAACACCACCGTCAGCCCGTTCACCCGCTCACACGAGCGCGTGTTCATCTTGTGTGGCATCGCCGAGGAGCCCACCTGCCCCTCCTTGAACCCCTCCGTCACCAGCTCGTGCCCGGCCATCAACCGGATCGTCTTGGCCAGCGACGACGGCGCCGCCGCCAGCTGCACCAGCGCCGTCACCACCTCGAAGTCCAGCGACCGCGGATAGACCTGCCCCACACTCGTGAACCGGTGCGCGAACCCCAGATGAGCCGCCACCCGGCCCTCCAGCTCCGCCAGCGCCCCCTCGTCACCGCCCAGCAGATCCAGCATGTCCTGAGCCGTCCCCACCGGCCCCTTGATCCCCCGCAACGGATAACGCGCCAGCAGCTCCTCCAGCCGCCGATACGCCACCAGCAGCTCATCGGCCGCCGACGCGAACCGCTTGCCCAGCGTCGTCGCCTGCGCCGCCACATTGTGCGAACGCCCCGCCATCACCGTCGCCTCATGCCCGGCCGCCAGCTCCGCCAGCCGCGCCAGCAACGCCACCACCCGATCACGCACCAGCAGCAGGCTGTCGCGCACCTGCAACTGCTCCACGTTCTCCGTCAGATCACGCGACGTCATGCCCTTGTGCACCTGCTCGTGCCCGGCCAGCGCGTTGAACTCCTCGATCCGCGCCTTCACATCGTGGCGCGTCACCCGCTCCCGCGCCGCGATCGACTCCAGATCCACCCGCTCGACGACCTTCTCGTAATCATCGAGCGCCCCCTCCGGAACCGCCACCCCCAGCTCCGCCTGAGCCCGCAGCACCGCCAGCCACAGCCGCCGCTCCGCCACCACCTTGTACTCGGGAGACCACAGGCGCGCCAGCTCCGGCGAAGCGTAACGAGCGGCGAGAACATCAGGGATACGAGGCTTCGAAGTCACGTTGGACAAGTGTATTCACCACCCCCCGCCCCGCACCCCAC
>NZ_JAHKRO010000019.1 GCF_019396325.1 Nonomuraea ceibae | reverse complement strand
CCCCGTCGACGCCCGCCAGGCCACCGGCGTCCCCGGCGTGTGGGCCGCCGGGGAGCCCACCGGCGTCGGCGGCTGGCGGCTGGCCGAGCTCGAAGGCCGCCTCGCCGGGCTCGCCGCCGCCGGCAGGGCACTGCCCGTCAAGCTCGTCCGGCGGCGCGACAGCCTGCGCGCCTTCGCCCGCGCGCTGCTGGCGGCCTACCCCGTGAAGGACGGCTGGCAGGGCTGGCTGCGCGACGACACGCTCGTGTGCCGGTGCGAGGAGGTGCCGCTGGCCCGCCTGCGCGAGGCGCAGGGCCTGGGCGCCACCGACGCGCGCTCGGTCAAGCTGCTGGCCAGGCCCGGCATGGGCTGGTGCCAGGGCCGCATCTGCGGCTACCCCGTCGCCTGCCTCACCGGCGAGCGGCCCGCGCCGCCGCGCCGCCCCGTCGCCCAGCCGATCACCCTCGCAGCACTCGCCGAAGCCGCCGAACCCCCCACGGGAGGACATCCATGACCGATCGCAGCAAGGCCTGGCACGGCATCATGGTCGCCACCGCGCTCCCCCTGCGCGCGGACCTGACCGTCGACTTCGACGCCTACGCCGAGCACTGCCGCTGGCTGGTGGACCAGGGCTGCGACGGCGTCGTGCCCAACGGGTCGCTCGGCGAGTACCAGACGCTCACCGCCGACGAGCGGGCCCGCGTCGTGCGCACCGCCGTCGAGGCCGTGGGCGGGCGCAACGTGATGGCGGGCGTCGGCGCGTATGGCTCGGGCGAGTCGCGGCGCTGGGCCGAGCAGGCCGCCGAGGAGGGCTGCGGGTCGGTGCTGCTGCTGCCCCCGAACGCCTACCGCGCCGACGAGGCCGCGGTCGCCGAGCACTACCGCGAGGTCGCCGCCGCCGGGGTGCCCGTGGTGGCCTACAACAACCCCTACGACACCAAGGTCGACCTGACGCCCGCGCTGCTGGCCCGGCTGTTCGACGAGGGCCTGATCGTGGCCGTCAAGGAGTTCACCGGCGACCCGCGCCGCGCCTACGAGATCGCCGAGCTGGCCCCCGGCCTGGACGTGCTGATCGGCTCCGACGACGTGCTGCTGGAGCTGGCCCTGGCCGGCGCGACCGGCTGGATCGCGGGCTACCCGAACGCGCTGCCCGCCGCCGGCGCCGCCCTCTACAGGGCGGCCGTCGCCGGAGACCTCGGCACGGCCCTGCCGCTCTACCGTAAGCTCCACTCGCTGCTGCGCTGGGACTCCAAGACGGAGTTCGTCCAGGCCATCAAGCTGTCGATGGACCTGGCGGGCCGTCCGGGAGGCCCCTGCCGCCCGCCCCGGCGGCCGCTGACGGACGAGCAGGCCGCCGCCGTGCGCGCCGCCACCGAGAAGGCACTCGCGGAAGGACTGCGATGAGGACCAAACGCGTGTTCCACGCCGTGGACTCGCACACCGAGGGCATGCCCACCAGGGTCGTCACCGGCGGCGTCGGCGTCATCCCCGGCGCGAGCATGGCCGAGCGGCGGGTCTACTTCCGCGACCACCTCGACCACATCCGCAAGCTGCTGATGAACGAGCCGCGTGGCCACGCCGCCATGAGCGGCGCCATCCTGCAGCCGCCCACCCGGCCAGACGCCGACTGGGGCGTGCTGTTCATCGAGGTGTCCGGGCTGCTGCCGATGTGCGGCCACGGCACGATCGGCGTGGCGACCGTGCTGGTGGAGACCGGCATGGTCGAGGTCGTCGAGCCCGTCACCACCGTCCGCCTGGAGGTGCCCGCCGGGCTCGTCGTCGTGGACGTGGCCGTCCGCGACGGCATGGCGACGTCCGTGACGCTCAGGAACGTCCCCTCCTACGCCGACCGGCTCGACGCCACCGTCACCGTGCCCGGCTACGGGGAGATCCGCTACGACCTCGCCTACGGCGGCAACTTCTACGCCATCGTCGACCTCGACGCGTACGGGCTGCCGTTCGACCGCAAGGCCAAGAACGACATCCTCGCCGCCGGGCTGGCCACGATGGCGGCCGTCAACGCCGCCGACGAGCCCGTGCACCCCGAGGACGAGCGCATCCGCGGCTGCCACCACGTCTACTTCGCCGCGCCCGGCTCCGACGCCCACCACTCGCGGCACGCGATGGCCATCCACCCCGGCTGGTTCGACCGCTCGCCGTGCGGCACCGGCACCAGCGCCCGCATGGCCCAGCTGCACGCCCGGGGCGAGCTGCCGCTGGGCCGCGACTTCGTCAACGAGTCGTTCATCGGCACCCGGTTCATCGGCCGCCTGCTGGAGGACGGCGTCGTCGGCGGCAGGCCCGCCGTCTTCCCGTCGATCACCGGCCGCGCCTGGGTGACCGGCACCGCCCAGTACTTCCTCGACCCGCGCGACCCGTTCCCCGAAGGGTTCGAGCTGTGACCTCGCCTGCGAGCACGTCCCTGATCAGCACCGTCGACTACCACACCGGCGGCGAGCCGTTCCGGATCGTCACCGGCGGCGTCCCCGCCATCCCCGGCGCCACCGTGCTCGAACGCCGCGCCAACGCCCCCGCCGCCGCCGACCACGTGCGGCGGCTGCTCTGCCACGAGCCGCGCGGCCACGCCGACATGTACGGCTGCTTCCTCGTCCCGCCCGACGACCCCGGCGCCCACCTCGGCGTCCTGTTCTGGCACAAGGACGGCTACTCCACCGCCTGCGGCCACGGCACCATCGCGCTCGGCGTGCACGCCGTCCGCGAGGGCCTGGTCGAGAGCGACCCCGACGGCGAGACCGACGTCGTCGTGGACGTGCCCTCCGGCCGCGTCACCGCCCGCGTCCGCCGCGAGGCCGGCCGCGTCACCGCCGTCACCTTCGTCAGCGTCCCCTCGTACGTGATCGCGCGCGGCGTCCCGGCCGCCGGGATCGAGACCGACCTGTCCTACGGCGGCGCCATCTACGCCTCGGTGCCCGCCAAGGCCGTCGGCCTGTCCGTCGAGCCGCGCCACGTGGGCGAGCTCATCGCCTGGGGCCGCCGGATCAAGGCCGGACTGGAGGGGCACCCGGCCACCCGGCACCCCGGCGACGACCGGCTGTCCGGCGTCTACGGCGTGATCTTCTACGACGACCTCGGCCCCGGCCGCCAGCGCAACGTCACCGTGTTCGCCGACGGCGAGGTGGACCGCTCGCCGTGCGGGTCCGGCACCGCCGCCCGGCTCGCCCTGCTGCACGAGGACGGCCACCGCGGCACGCTCGTGCACGAGAGCGTCGTCGGCAGCGTGTTCCGCGCCCGGGTGGCCGCCGAGACGCCCGCCGGGGTGGTGCCCGAGATCGAGGGCATGGCCTACCGCACCGGCAGGCACACCTTCGAGCTCGACCAGGACGACCCCATCGGCACGGGGTTCACGCTGCGATGACCCTTCCCCATCTCGACGCCGACACCGTGCGGCGGCTGGTGCCCGTGGCCAGCGCCGTGCGGCTCCTGGAGGAGGCGCTGCTCGGCGGGCTGGACCCGGAGGCGACGCCGCAGCGGCCCGTCGTCGATCTGCCCGCCGGTCAGCTCCTGCTGATGCCCGCGGCGGCCGGGCGGTACGCCGGGGTCAAGGCCGCCACCGTGGCGCCCGGCAACGCCGCGCTCGGGCTGCCCCGCATCCAGGGCACGTACCTGCTGTTCGACGGCCGCACGCTGGCGCCGCTCGCCACGATGGACGGGATCGCGCTCACCTCGCTGCGCACGCCCGCCGTCTCCGCGCTGGCCGTCCGCCACCTGGCCGAGCCGGACGCCGGCGACCTGCTCGTGTTCGGCACGGGCCCGCAGGCGTGGGGCCACGTCGAGGCGCTCGCCGAGGTCAGGCCCGTCCGGCGGGTCACGGTCGTGGGCCGCGACCCCGGCCGGGCCGGGGCGTTCGCCGCCCGCTGCCGCGAGCTGGGCCTGGAGGCCGAGGCGCTGACCGGCCCGGGTGACCAGGCCGGTGATCAGGCCGGTGAGCGGGCCGGTGAGAGGGCCGGTGAGAGGGTCGGCGCGGCCGTGGCGCGGGCGGACCTCGTCGTCTGCTGCACCACCGCCAGGCAGCCGCTGTTCGACGGCGCGCTGGTGCGCGATCGGGCCACGGTGGTCGCCATCGGGTCGCACGAGCAGGATGCCCGGGAGCTCGACGGCGAGCTGATCGCCCGGTCGTGCGTGGTCGTCGAGGCGAGATCCGCGGCGCTGGCCGAAGCGGGGGATGTGGTCATCCCCATCCGCCACGGTACGATCACCACTCATCATCTCGCCGGAAACCTCGCTGAGCTGGTCGCGGGCCGGGTCGTCCCGGGCGACGGGCCCCGCGTGTTCAAGGGCACCGGCATGGCGTGGCAGGACCTGGTCGTCGCGGCCGCCGCGTACGAGGCGTGGTTTCAGCGGACCCGGTCCCGGAGGACCTAGGGAAGGGATGGGCGGATGGCTGCCGAGGACCGGCTCGACCTGCCGATGGTGGGCGAGCGGCAGAGCCTGCGCGAGCAGGTGGCGCACGCGCTGCGGGCCGCGCTGATCACGGGGGAGATGCGCCCCGGCGTGGTCTACTCGGCGCCGGTGCTGGCCGCGCAGTTCGGCGTGTCGGCCACGCCCGTCCGCGAGGCCATGCTCGACCTGGCCAAGGAGGGCCTGGTCGAGGCGGTGCGCAACAAGGGCTTCCGCGTCACCGAGCTGTCCGAGCGCGACCTGGACGAGCTGACCGAGATCCGCAGGCTCATCGAGGTGCCGACCGTGGCGCGGCTGGCCGACACCGGGCGCGCCGCCGACTTCGAGCGGCTGCGCCCGGTCGCCGAGGAGATCGTCGCCGCCGCCGAGCAGGGCGACCTGCTCGCCTACGTCGACGCCGACCTGCGCTTCCACCTGGAGCTGCTCGCGCTGTCGGGCAACGCGCACCTGGTCGAGGTCGTCAGGGACCTGCGCACCCGGGCCCGCCTGTACGGCCTGTCGCAGCTCTCCCAGCGCGGCACGCTGGCCGACTCCGCCCGCGAGCACGTTGAGCTGCTCGATGCGCTCAAGGGCGGCGACGTGGAGGCCGTCCGTCTGATCATGTCGGAGCACATCCAGCACGTGCGCGGCATCTGGGCCAGCAACGCCTGAGCCCGCCCTGGCCCCGGCAATCCCAGCCCCGGCCCGCCCTAGCCCCGGCCCGCCCGCGTCGAGCCGAAGCTGGCCGCCACGATGCACAGCACCGCCGCCCACTGCTGCACGTTCAGGATCTCGCCCAGCAGCAGCACGCCGATCAGCGCCGCAGCCGCGGGCTCGACGCTCATCAGGATGCCGAACACGTGCTTGGGCATCCGGCGCAGCGCCTTGAGCTCCAGCGAGTAGGGGATCACCGACGACAGCAGCCCCACGCCCAGCCCGATGAGCACCAGCTCCGGCTGGAGCAGGTCGGCGCCGCCCGTCGTGACGCCCACCGGCGCGATCACCACGGCCGACACGATCATCGCGAACGACAGCCCGGTGGTGCCGGGGAAACGGCCGCCGGCCGCCGCCGACAGCAGGATGTAGGCCGCCCAGCAGGCGCCCGCCACCAGCGCGAAGCCGATGCCGGCCCAGCTCACCCCGGCCGACTGCCCCCACGGCGCCAGCAGCACCACCCCGGCCGCGGCCAGGCCGACCCACAGCAGGTCGAGCCGCCGCCGCGAGGCCGCCACGGCGACGCCCAGCGGCCCCAGGAACTCGATCGCCACCGCGACGCCCATGGGCAGCCGCGCCAGCGCCTCGTAGAACGTCAGGTTCATCACCGCGAGCGTCACGCCGAACGCCAGGCCCACAGCCCAGTCGCGCCACGCCAGCCCGCGCAGCCGGGGCCGGGCCACCGCCCCCATGATCAGCGCCCCGGCAGCGATCCGCAGGAACACCACCGCGCTCGGCGGGAGCGCCGCGAACAGCTCCTTGGCGAACCCCGCCCCGAGCTGCACGGAGAAGATCCCCAGCAGCACCAGCCCGGACGGCGGAATGGAATCGGCGGCGCCGCGCAGCAGGCTGCCGGCCCGGGGCAGGCGGCCGCCGCGGTCGAGCGGGTCGTCGTAGGCGAAGGCGGTCACGGATCTCCTCACAGCGAAAAGGCCCTCGCAGCCTACCCACCGCCTCCGGCGTCGCCGCAGCCGAGGTGATATGACTGCCCGATAACCCCATGAATCGGTAAAGGGGACCCATGTCCGCCACTCCCGACAGGCCCCCGTCCTCCCTCGCCGCGGCCTCGTTCGTCAGCTGCTTCGACCGCTTCGCCGTGACGCCCATGCTCGTGCTCATCGCCGTCGACCTCGGCGTCCCGCTGGCCGCCGCCGTCGCCGTGGCCAGCGGCTACTACCTCGCCTACGGGCTGGTGCAGCCGCTGTGGGGCGTGCTGTCCGACCGGTTCGGGCGGGTGCGCGTCATGCGGATCGCGCTGCTCGGCGCGGCCGTGACGGGCCTGGTCTCCGCGTTCATGCCGGTGCTCGGCGCGCTCGTCCTGTCCCGGGTCGCCGCGGGCGCCTGCTTCGGCGCGATCGTGCCCGCCTCGCTCGCCTACGTCGGCGACACCGTCCAGCCGTCCGGCCGCCAGCGCGCCCTGTCGGACCTGATGGGCGTGATGGCGCTGGGCACCGCGCTGGCCACCGGCTTCGGCGGGCTGCTCGGCGACCTGGCGGGCTGGCGGCTGGTGTTCACCGTCCCGGCCGCGTGCGCGCTGGCCTGCGCCGTCGCGCTGCGCGCCCTGCCGGAGCTGCCCAGGAGCGCCGCCGGTCCCGGGCGCGGCGGGCACGTCGGCGCGGTCCTGCGCAGCCCGTGGGCGCTGCTGGTGTTCGCGCTGGCGTTCGTGGAGGGGGCCGTGCTCATCGGCACGATGGCGTTCCTGGCCACCGCCCTGCAGCACGACGGCGTCTCCACCACCGTGGCCGGGCTCTGCGCCGCCGCCTACGGGCTCGGCGTGTGGCTGTTCAGCCGGCTGGTCATGCGGCTGTCGCGTGGGTGGCCCGCGTGGTGGCTCATCGCGGCGGGCGGCGCGCAGATGTGCGCCGGGTACGCCGTCGTCGCCGCCGGGGTGAGCGTGGCCGCCGTCACGGTCACCGCGCTGCTGCTCGGCGGCGGCTGGTCGTTCATGCACTCGTCGCTGCAGACGTGGGTCACCTCCGTGGTGCCGCACGCCAGGGGCACCGCCGTGGCGTTCTTCGCCTCGGCGCTGTTCGTCGGCAGCGCCGCCTCCTCGTGGGCGGCCGGGCCGCTGGCCGGGGACGGCCGCTACGGGCTGCTGTTCGGGCTCGCCGCGGCGGCGGCGCTGCCCCTCACCGTCGTGGCCGCCCTCGCCAGACGCCGCTACGGCGCCCTCGTCCCAGACGCGACGCCCGGTTAGGCCAGGGCGTCGTCACGCGGGCCAGTCCCGGCGCGCGTCATTCCCAGCGGAAGGTGCGGGCGGCCAGGCCCAGGGAGGCCAGCGCCCAGACGGCCAGCACGGCGAGCGCGCCCAGCGGCAGCGCCGCGCCGCCCGACAGGACCGCGCGCAGCCCGCCGGTCAGCGCCGAGATCGGCAGCAGCTCCAGCACCGGCCGCACCGACGCGGGGAACTTCGCCAGCGGGAACACCACCCCGCCCGCCGCCAGCAGCAGCAGGTAGACCAGGTTGGCGGCGGCCAGCGTCGCCTCGGCCCGCAGCAGGCCGGCCATGAGCAGCCCGAGCCCGCTGAACGCGGCGGTGCCCAGCAGCACCAGCAGCGCGGCGGCGAACGGCGACCCGTGCGGCTGCCAGCCCAGCGCCAGCGCCACCACGACGATCACCACGACCTGGATGGCCTCCACCGCGATCACCGCGGCCGTCTTGGCCAGCATGAGCCCGCCCCGCGACAGCGGCGTGGCGCCCAGCCGCCTGAGCACCCCGTAGCGCCGCTCGAACCCGGTGGCGATCGCCTGCCCGGTGAACGCCGTCGACATCACCGCCAGCGCCAGCACGCCCGGCGCGAGGAACGCCACCCGGTCGCCGCCGCCCACGTCGATGAGCGGCGCCACCGAGAAGCCGACCAGCAGCAGCACCGGGATGATCATCGTGAGCAGCAGCTGCTCGCCGTTGCGCAGCATGGCCCGGATCTCGGCCCCGGCCTGCGCCAGCACCATGCGCGGGAACGGCGCCGCCCCCGGCGCGGGGGTGAAGTCCAGCGTGGCGCTCATCGCAGCTCCCTGCCCGTCAGCTCCAGGAACACGTCTTCCAGCGTGCGGCGCTCGATGCGCAGGTCGTCGGCCGTGACGCCCTCCGCCGCGCACCAGGCCGTCACGGTGGCCAGCAGCTCCGGGTCCACCTGGCCCTCGATGATGTAGTGGCCGGCCGGCGACTCCTTGGCCGCGCTCCCGGCCGGCAGCGCGTTGAGCAGCTCCTCCAGCCCCAGCCCCGGCCGGGCGCGGAACCGGAGCTGCCGCTCGGCGCCGGTCAGCGTGGCGGGACTGCCCTCGGCCACCACCCGGCCGCGGTCGATGATGACGACCTTGTCGGCCAGCCGCTCGGCCTCGTCCATGTGGTGGGTGGTCAGCACCACCGACACCCCGGCGGCGCGCAGCTCGCCGACCAGCTCCCAGCACGCGTGCCTGGCCTGCGGGTCGAGCCCGGCCGTCGGCTCGTCCAGGAAGACCAGCTCGGGCCTGCCGATGACGGCCGCGGCCAGCGACAGCCGCTGCTGCTGGCCGCCCGACAGCCTCCGGTACGGGGTCCGTACGTGATCGGAGAGGCCGAGGCGCTCCAGCAGCGCGCCCGGGTCGAGGGGACGGGCGTAGAAGCGGGCGACCAGCCGCAGCCACTCGGCGCAGCGCATCGCAGGCGGGACCCCGCCGGACTGCAGCATGACGCCCACCCGGGGGCGCAGCGCGGCGGCGTCGGGGGCGCTGCCGAGCACCCGCACCGTGCCGGCGTCGGCTTTGCGGAACCCCTCGCAGATCTCCACCGTCGAGGTCTTGCCGGCGCCGTTGGGACCGAGGACGGCGGTGACCGCGCCGCGCGCGGCCAGCATGCTGAGGCCGTCGACCGCGGTGGTGCCGCCATAGCGCTTGACCAGGTCCGCGATCTCGACGGCTGGGGATTCCATGCGCACGAGTTTAGGGACTGCCGGGGCCGGTCCGGCCCGCAGGGCAAGCTGGCCGAAATTTATCCCATAATTGGGAATTCGGGGGACCAGATGATGGTTTGACCCCTCGGCCCTCGTGGGCCACACCGCCTGCGGGGAAAGGGGTACGCATGTCCGTGGCAGAGGCCACGCAGTCGCAACCGGCCGTCGTCAAGGAGCGACGGGGGCTCCTGCTCCTCATCCTGGGCGCGCTGTCGGCGATCGGGCCGCTGTCCATCGACATGTACCTGCCCGCGCTGCCCGCCATCAGCGGCGAGATGCTCAGCCCCGCCGCCCAGGTCCAGCTCACGCTCACCGCCTGTCTCATCGGCGTGTCGGCCGGCCAGGTGATCGCCGGGCCCGTGAGCGACGTGCGCGGGCGGCGGCTGCCGCTGATCGTCGGCGTGGCCGGGTTCGCGCTGACGTCGCTGCTGTGCGCCTTCGCGCCGTCGGTGCCCGTGCTGATCGTGCTGCGGCTGCTGCAGGGGATGCTCGGCGGGGCCGCGCTGGTCATCGTCCGGGCCGTGGTCCGCGACCTGTACGACGGGCCCGCCATCGCCCGCATCTTCGCCACCCTCATGCTGGTCAGCGGCCTGGCGCCGATCCTGGCCCCGGTGGCGGGCGCGCAGCTGCTGGCCTTCACCTCCTGGCGCGGCGTGTTCGTCGCGCTCAGCCTGGCCGGGCTGGTGCTGCTGCTGGCCGTCCTGCCGGGCGTGCGCGAGACGCTGCCCGCCGAGCAGCGGGAGGGCGGCGGGCTCAAGCACACGCTGGCCACGTTCTGGGCCCTGCTGCGCGACCGCGCGTTCATGGGCTGCGCGCTCACGGCCGGGCTGGCCTTCGCCGCCATGTTCGCCTACATCTCCGGCTCGCCGTTCGTGCTGCAGGAGGTGTACGCGGCCACGCCCCAGCAGTATTCGCTCATCTTCGGGCTCAACGCGCTCGGCCTGACCGTGATGGCCCAGGTCGGCGGCAGGCTGTCGGGCCGGGTCCGGCCGGCGCGGCTGGTGTTCGCCGGCCTGTTCGTGAGCCTGGCGGGAGGCGGGCTGCTGCTGGCCGCCGCGGTCACCGGGCTGGGGCTGGCGGGTATCGTGGCGGGGCTGTTCGTCATCATGTGCGGCCAGGGGCTCGTCCTGCCGGGCACCGGCGCGCTGGCGCTGGCCGGGCAGCCCCCGCAGGTCGCCGGGTCGGCCTCGGCGCTGCTGGGCGTCCTGCAGTTCGCGCTGGGGGCGGTCGCGGCCCCGCTGGTGGGCCTGGCCGGCCAGGACACCGCCGTGCCGATGGCCGCGCTGATGCTCGCCCTGATGGCCGCTTCGGCGCTCAGCTTCGGCATCCTGGGACGCCAGCGAAATTAGGTAAGCCTACCCTGCGTGAGAAATTGCATTGCCGGGTCCTCCGGATTCATTTGAGATGCGGGAAGGAATTACGGCACACTGATGTTGTGAAAAACGTGCCCACGATCGAGCCAGGCAGCGAGCGCAGCACCCGTGCGCGCGTGGCCCGGCTGATCCTGGAACACGGTCCCATCGCCGCGGCGGCGCTGGGCGAGCGGCTCGGGCTCACGCCCGCGGCCGTCCGCCGTCACCTCGACGCGCTGCTGACCGACGGGATGATCGAGCCTCGCACCGGGCGCCAGCGCGGTCAGCGCGGGCGCGGGCGGCCGGCCAAGCTGTTCGCCATCACCGACGCGGGGCGCAGTGCCTTCGAGCACGCCTATGACGATCTGGCCGGGAGCGCGCTGCGTTTCCTGGCAGAGCGCATGGGAGAAGAAGCCGTGTCCGACTTCGCCCGCTCACAGGTTTCCGGCCTGCTGCGGCGGATGGAGCCGGTCATGCGGGCGGTGCCGGCCGACCAGCGGGTCCAGGTCCTGGCGCAGGCGCTGTCGGCGGAGGGTTACGCGGCCTCGGCCAGCAAGGCCAAGTCCGGCGGCGACCAGCTCTGCCAGCACCACTGCCCGGTGGCGCACGCGGCCGCGGAGTTCCCGCAGCTGTGCGAGGCCGAGACGGAGGCGTTCGCGCAACTGCTCGGCACCCCGGTGCAGCGCCTGGCCACGATCGCGCACGGCGACGGGGTCTGCACCACGCACGTCAGCCCCCAGACGCTGGGGCCCGCACATAGAGCCATCGATAAGAACAAGGAGACCGGAAGGTGACTGTCACCGACCGCCCGGAGCTGGAAGGCCTCGGGAATTACAAGTTCGGCTGGGCCGACCCCGACGCCGCCGGGGCCGCGGCCAAGCGCGGCCTGTCCGAGGAGGTCGTCCGAGACATCTCCGCGCTCAAGAACGAGCCGGAGTGGATGCTCGACCTTCGCCTGAAGGGGCTCCGCCTGTTCGGCAAGAAGCCGCTGCCGACCTGGGGCTCCGACCTCACCGGCATCGACTTCGACAACATCAAGTACTTCGTGCGCTCCACCGAGAAGCAGGCCGCTTCCTGGGACGAGCTGCCCGAGGACATCAAGAACACCTACGACAAGCTCGGCATCCCCGAGGCGGAGAAGCAGCGCCTCATCGCCGGCGTCGCGGCCCAGTACGAGTCCGAGGTCGTCTACCACAAGATCCGTGAGGACCTTGAGGAGAAAGGCGTCATCTTCGTCGACACCGACACGGGCCTGCGCGAGCACGAGGAGCTCTTCAAGGAGTACTTCGGCTCGGTGATCCCGGTGGGCGACAACAAGTTCGCCGCTCTCAACACCAGCGTGTGGTCCGGTGGCTCGTTCATCTACGTGCCGCCGAACGTCGAGGTCGAGATCCCGCTCCAGGCCTACTTCCGGATCAACACCGAGAACATGGGCCAGTTCGAGCGGACGCTCATCATCGTCGACGAGAACAGCTACGTGCACTACGTCGAGGGCTGCACCGCGCCGATCTACTCCTCCGACTCGCTGCACTCCGCGGTCGTCGAGATCATCGTGAAGAAGAACGCCCGCTGCCGTTACACGACCATCCAGAACTGGTCGAACAACGTCTACAACCTGGTCACCAAGCGCGCCGTCGCCTACGAGGGCGCGACCATGGAGTGGATCGACGGCAACATCGGCTCCAAGGTCACCATGAAGTACCCGGCCGTCTACCTGATGGGCCAGCACGCCAAGGGCGAGACGCTGAGCGTCGCGTTCGCCGGCGAGGGCCAGCACCAGGACGCCGGCTCCAAGATGGTGCACCTGGCGCCCAACACGAGCTCCAGCGTCATCTCCAAGTCGGTGGCGCGCGGCGGCGGCCGCACCTCCTACCGCGGTCTCGTGCAGATCGAGGAGGGCGCCCACGGCAGCGCCAGCACCGTCAAGTGCGACGCCCTGCTCGTCGACCAGATCAGCCGCTCCGACACCTACCCGTACGTCGACGTCCGCGAGGACGACGTCTCGATGGGCCACGAGGCCACGGTCTCCAAGGTCAGCGAGGACCAGCTGTTCTACCTCATGAGCCGCGGGCTCGAAGAGGACGAGGCGATGGCGATGATCGTGCGCGGCTTCGTGGAGCCGATCGCGCGTGAGCTGCCCATGGAATACGCGCTCGAGCTGAACCGGCTGATCGAGCTGCAGATGGAAGGAGCCGTCGGCTGATGGGCCTGAACGAGAAGCCCCTGTCGACCCTGCACGAGAAGGCGTCGTACGACCTGGCCGACTTCGAGGTCCCCACGGGCCGCGAGGAGGCGTGGCGCTTCACGCCGCTGTCGCGCCTGAAGGGGCTGCACAACGGCCAGGCCGCGGCCAGCGGCCAGGTGGTCACCCAGGTCTACACGCCCGAGGGCGTGCGGGCCGAGTGGGTCGGCCGCGACGACGAGCGCATCGGCAAGGCTTACGTGCCGGCCGACCGGGTCAGCGCCCAGGCCTACAACGGCTTCGAGAAGGCGCTGGTCGTGACCGTGCCGAAGGAGGCCGTGCCCGGCGACGCGATCACCGTCGAGATCAAGGGCAACGGCGGCGAGGGCGCGGCGTACGGCCACATCGTGGTCGTCGTCGAGCCGATGGCGCAGGCGACCGTGGTCGTCCAGCACGAGGGCAGCGCCGTCTACGCCGACAACGTCGAGTTCGTCGTCGGCGACGGCGCCACGCTCAAGGTCGTCAGCCTCCAGGACTGGGCCGACGACGCCGTGCACGTCTCCCACCACCACGCCCAGCTCGCCAAGGACGCCACGTTCCGGAGCTTCGTGGTGACCCTGGGCGGCGACCTGGTGCGGCTGTCGCCCAGCGTCTCCTACACCGGGCCCGGCGGCGACGCCGACCTGTCCGGCGTCTACTTCGTCGACGCGGGCCAGCACCTGGAGCACCGCCTGCTCGTCGACCACTCGCAGCCCAACTGCAAGAGCAACGTCGACTACCGCGGCGCGCTCCAGGGCGAGGACGCGCACGCCGTCTGGATCGGCGACGTGATCATCAGGGTGGCGGCCGAGGGCACCGACACCTACGAGCTCAACCGCAACCTCATCCTCACCGACGGCGCCCGCGCCGACTCGGTGCCCAACCTGGAGATCCTCACCGGCGAGGTCGCCGGCGCGGGGCACGCCTCGACGTCGGGCCGCCTCGACGACGAGCACATCTTCTACCTCCAGGCCCGCGGCATCCCGTTCGACGAGGCCCGCCGCCTGGTCATCCGCGGCTTCCTCGGCCAGCTCATCGAGAAGATCCAGGTCGAGGAGCTGCGCGAGCGCGTGATGAACGCGGTGGAGGCGGAGCTCGCACGATGAGCGGCTACGAGAAGGTGTGCAAGGTCAGCGACATCCCCGACGAGGGGGTGATCGGCGTCGAGGTGGGCGAGACCCCCGTGGCGCTGGTGCGCAAGGGCGACGAGGTGTTCGCCCTGCACGACATCTGCTCGCACGCCGAGGTCAAGCTCAGCGAGGGCGAGGTGTACGACGGCACCCTGGAGTGCTGGCTGCACGGCTCGTGCTTCGACATCCGCTCCGGCAAGCCCACCGGCCCGCCCGCGACCAAGCCCGTGAACGTCTACACAGTCAAGATCGACGGCGACGACGTCCTCGTCTCGCTCTCGAAGGAGTCATAAACACATGTCCACCCTTGAGATCCGTGACCTGAAGGTCGCCGTCGAGGACAAGGAAATCCTGCGCGGCGTCAACCTGACCGTGAAGGCCGGCGAGACCCACGCCATCATGGGCCCCAACGGCTCGGGCAAGTCCACGCTCGCCTACGCGATCGCCGGTCACCCGAAGTACACGATCACCGGCGGTGAGGTGCTGCTCGACGGCGTCGACCTGCTGGAGCTGTCGGTCGACGAGCGCGCCCGCGCCGGCCTGTTCCTCGCCATGCAGTACCCGGTCGAGGTCCCCGGCGTGTCGGTGTCCAACTTCCTGCGCTCGGCCGTCACCTCCGTCCGCGGCGAGGCGCCCAAGCTGCGCGAGTTCGCCAAGGACCTCAAGAGCGGCATGGACGCCCTGGCCATCGACGCGGCCTTCGCCCAGCGCAACCTGAACGAGGGCTTCTCCGGCGGCGAGAAGAAGCGCCACGAGATCCTCCAGCTCGAGCTGCTCAAGCCGAAGATCGCGGTGCTCGACGAGACCGACTCCGGCCTCGACGTCGACGCCCTGCGCGTGGTGTCGGAGGGCATCAACCGCTTCCGCGCCTCCGGCGAGACCGGCGTGCTGCTCATCACCCACTACACCCGCATCCTGCGCTACGTGAAGCCCGACTTCGTGCACGTCTTCGCGGCCGGCCGGGTCGTGGAGGAGGGCGGGCCGGAGCTGGCCGACAAGCTCGAGGCCGAGGGCTACGAGCAGTACACGAAGGCATCTGCATGACTTCCACCAGCTTGGACGTGGAGAGGATCAGGAAAGACTTCCCGGTCCTCTCCCGCGAGCTGCCCGGCGGGCGTCCGCTCGTCTACCTCGATTCGGGCAACTCCTCGCAGAAGCCCACATCGGTCGTCGAGACCATGCGCGAGCACCTGGCGATGCACTACAGCAACGTCGGGCGCGCCATGCACGTGCTGGGCTCGGAGTCGACCGAGGCGTACGAGAGCGCGCGCGACAAGGTCGCCGCGTTCATCGGCGCCCCGTCGCGCGACGAGGTGGTCTTCACCAAGAACGCCTCCGAGGCGCTCAACCTCGTCGCCTACAGCTTCGGCAACCCGGCGTGCGCCGACCCGCGCTTCACGCTCGGCCCCGGTGACGAGATCGTCATCTCCGAGATGGAGCACCACTCCAACATCGTGCCGTGGCAGATGCTCGCGCAGCGCACCGGCGCGACGCTGAAGTGGTTCGGCGTTACCGACGAGGGCCGGCTCGACCTCGCCGACGGCGTCGTCACCGAACGCACGAAGATCGTCTCGGTCGCGCACCAGTCGAACGTGCTCGGCACCGTCAACCCGGTCGCCGACGTGGTCGCGCTCGCCCGCCGGGCCGGCGCGCTGGTCCTGCTCGACGCCTCCCAGTCCGTCCCGCACCACCCCGTGGACATGGCGGCGCTGGACGCCGACTTCGTGGCCTTCACCGGCCACAAGATGGTCGGCCCGTCCGGCATCGGCGTGCTGTGGGCGCGCGGCGAGCTGCTGGAGGCCATGCCGCCGTTCCTCGGCGGCGGCGAGATGATCGAGGCGGTCTGGATGGACCGCTCGACGTACGCGCCCGCGCCCCACAAGTTCGAGGCCGGCACCCCGCCGATCGTCGAGGCCATCGGGCTCGGCGCGGCCGTCGACTACCTGACCGGCATCGGCATGGCGGCCGTGGAGGCTCACGAGCGCGAGCTCACCGCCTACGCGCTCGACGCGCTGCGCGAGGTGCCCGGCCTGCGCCTGATCGGGCCCGACTCGCTCGACCTGCGGGGCGGCACGCTGGCGTTCACGCTGGAGGGGATCCACCCGCACGACGTGGGCCAGATCCTCGACGACCGGTTCGGCATCGCCGTGCGGGTCGGCCACCACTGCGCGCGCCCGCTGCACCTCAGGTTCGGAATACCGGCGACCACCAGGGCGTCGTTCTACCTGTACAACACCACGGGCGAGGTCGACGCCCTGGTGCGCGGCCTCCACCACGTACAGAAGGTGTTCGCATAGCCATGATCGGCGAGTCGATGTACCAGGAGCTGATCCTGGAGCACTACAAGCACCCGCAGGGGCGGGGGCTGCGCGAGCCGTACGACACCGAGGTTCACCACGTGAACCCCACGTGCGGCGACGAGATCACGCTGCGCGTCAAGGTGGGCGACGCGGGCCGCATCGAGGACGTCTCCTACGACGGCCAGGGCTGCTCCATCAGCCAGGCCGCCGCCTCGGTGCTGCACGAGCTGACCGCCGGCTCGACCGTCGAGGAGACCCTGTCGGTGGTCGACGAGTTCACCCGGCTCATGCAGGGCAGGGGACAGGTGGAGGCCGACGAGGACGTGCTCGGCGACGCGGTCGCGTTCGCCGGGGTGGCCAAGTTCCCGGCCCGCGTGAAGTGCGCGCTGCTGTCGTGGATGGCCTACAAGGACGCTGTAGTGAGGAGTGCTGCACGATGAGCAAGCCCGTCGAGACCCCGACCGGCTTCGACGGCGAGGCGAGCGTCGAAGAGGTCATGGAGGCGCTCAAGGACGTCGTCGACCCCGAGCTCGGCATCAACGTCGTCGACCTCGGCCTGATCTACGGCCTCAACCTCGACCCGGCCGACGGCGGCGCCAAGCCGGTGGCCACCATCGACATGACGCTGACCAGCGCGGCCTGCCCGCTGACCGACGTCATCGAGGACCAGGCGCACTCCGCCCTGGAGGGCATGGTCTCCGATGTGAAGATCAACTGGGTCTGGCTGCCGCCGTGGGGCCCGGACAAGATCACCGATGAGGGCCGTGAGCAGCTTCGTATGCTAGGCTTCAACGTCTGATCTTTTACCGCTGGTCGGCTGGCGCTCCGCGTCAGCCGCTTCAGCATGCCAGGGGATCCGGAAAGTCCGGCGCCCCGACGGGGAATAGTCTTGATCCTCCCCGCGTTGGCACCAGGGACACCTGACGCCTCATCGCGCGTCCCGCGCCGCCTGCGGCCGGCGCCCAGGTGCGCCTCCCCCTCCGCTCGCCCCCACGGCGGGCGCACTGCACCGTGTACGGCAAGGCCGCCGTACGTCCTGGCTCGTCCTTTCGCAGAAGTGACGTGCCACTTCGACTGAAAGGCACGAAGTTCGTGACCATGCTTGACGCTGCCCTGCCCGAGACGACCCCTGAGCAGGGCCCGTCCGAGTTCGAGCTGCTCGGCCTGCCCAAGCCGCTCATCAGCGGCCTCTCCCGGCAGGGAATCGACAGCCCGTTCCCCATCCAGAGCGCGACGATCCCGGACGTGCTCTCCGGCGCCGACGTCCTCGGCCGCGGCCAGACCGGCTCCGGCAAGACGCTGGCCTTCGGCCTGCCCACGATGGCCCGCCTCGCCGGCGTCAAGCCGGCCCCCGGCCGGCCCCGCGCCATGATCCTCGTCCCCACCCGTGAGCTCGCGCTCCAGGTGCACGACGCCATCGAGCCCCTCGGCCGCGGCCTCGGCCTGCGCATGAAGGTCGTCGTCGGCGGCATGTCCATGGGCAAGCAGATCGAGGCGCTGCGCCGCGGCGTCGACGTCGTCATCGCCACCCCGGGCCGTCTCGGCGACCTCATCCGGCAGGGCGAGTGCTCGCTGGAGGACATCGAGATCAGCGTCCTGGACGAGGCCGACCACATGTGCGACCTCGGCTTCTTCCCCGTCGTCACCGAGCTGCTCGCGCAGACCCCGGCCGACGGTCAGCGGCTGCTGTTCTCCGCCACGCTCGACGGCGACGTCGACAAGCTCGTGCAGCGCTTCCTGAAGGACCCGATCACCCACTCCGTCGCCCCCGCGACCTCCCCGGTCGACACGATGGAACACCACGTCATGCAGGTGACGCGCGACGACAAGTTCGACGTCACGGCCGAGATCGCCAACCGCGAGGGCCGTACGATCATCTTCGTCCGCACCCAGCACGGCGTCGACCGGCTGTGCAAGCAGCTCGCCCGCGTCGGCGTCAAGGCCGGCGGCCTGCACGGCGGCAAGCGCCAGAACCAGCGCACCCGCATCCTCGCCGAGTTCCGCGAGGGCTCGGTCAACGTGCTCGTCTGCACCGACGTGGCCGCCCGCGGCATCCACGTCGACAACATCAGCCTCGTCCTGCACGTCGACCCGCCGCAGGACCACAAGAGCTACCTGCACCGCGGCGGCCGCACCGCCCGCGCCGGCGAGAAGGGCACCGTCGTCACGCTGGTGCTCCCGAACGAGCGCCGCTCCACCGACGCGCTGACCCGGCGGGCGGGCATCCACCCGTTCCGCCTCAAGGCGACGCCCGGCCACCCGCGCCTGGCCGAGATCGCCGGGGCCCGCACGCCCAGCGGCGAGGCCATCCCCGTGTGGGAGCCCGACGTGCGCAAGCCGCTGCGCCCCCGGCGCGAAGGCGGCCACGCCGGCTCCGAGCGCCGCGGCCGGCGTCCGCGCCGTGAGTTCGACGGCGAGCGCCGCCCGCGCCGCCACGACGGCGACCGCCCGCCCTTCGCCGGCCCGCGCCGGACCGAGGACGGCTCGTTCGGCGGCCAGCGCCGCACCGACGACCGCTACCCGCGCCGTCACGACGAGCCCCGCACGTTCGGCGACGACCGCCGCTCCGGCGGCGACCGCCCCCGTGGTGGTGGCTACCGCAACGACGGCGACCGCGGCGGCTTCTCCGGCGGCGGTGACCGCGGCGGTGACCGTGGTGGCTACCGCAACGACGGCGACCGCGGCGGCTACTCCGGCGGCGGTTACCGCAACGACGGTGACCGCGGTGGGTTCCGCAACGACGGTGACCGTGGTGGCTACTCCGGTGGTGGCGACCGCGGCGGCTTCCGCAACGACGGCGACCGTGGCGGTTTCTCCGGCGGCGACCGTGGGCGTGGCGGGTTCCGTGAGGGTGACCGGCCGCGTGGCGGGTTCCGCTCCGACGACCGCCGCCACTCCACCGACCGTGGCCGCCCGTTCTCGGCCGACCGCGAGCGCGGCGTCCGCACGGACGACCGTCCCCGTGACGGTTACCGCTCCGGCGGCGCCCGTCCCGACGACCGCGGCCAGCGGGGCGGCTTCCGCGCCGACGACCGTGGCAACGGCGGCTTCCGCCGGGGCGGCTCCGCCCGCCGCTACGAGCGCTGATTCCCGGGGCGGCACCGCCCCATGAGTTCGTCCGACGCCCGCCGCGCCCGGTCCTCCCGGGCACGGCGGGCGTCCGCGTTCCCGCACCCTGGCGGGCGCATCTCACCCGCCCGCCGGTGGCCTGCCTGCACGACGTACGGACCGTTCCCGGTCCGGACGGCCGCCGCCACGCCGTCACCGGCCTCGGCCACCGACGGCCGCCAGGCACGGGACCCGCGCGACTCGCGGGTGTCTCGGCTGGCGGACGCGGCACGAAGCGGGGTCGCGCGGCGACTAGGCTGTTACCGCACGCCAGCCGATCGACGAGAGAGATCATGAAGACCTTCGAAGAGCTGTTCGCCGAGCTGTCCGAGAAGGCCCGGACCCGGCCCGCCGGCTCCGGCACCGTGGCCGCCATCGACGCCGGCGTCCATGCCATCGGCAAGAAGGTCGTCGAGGAGGCCGCCGAGAGCTGGATGGCGGCCGAGCACGAGTCTGACGACCGGGCAGCCGAGGAGATCTCCCAGCTCCTCTACCACGTCCAGGTGCTCATGATCGCCAAGGGGATCGGCCTGGACCAGGTCTACAAGCATCTCTAGGGCGCCCCCGCGCCCGCCTCCGGTCTTCCGCAACGACTCTGGACACCGAGGAATCAGACATGCTTCGCCTGGCCGTACCGAACAAGGGCACTCTCAGTGAGGCCGCCCAAGTCATGCTCAAGGAGGCCGGCTACCGGTCCCGCAGAGACAGCAAGGAGCTCGTCGTCGTCGACGAGGAGAGCGGCTGCGAGCTGTTCTTCCTGCGCCCGCGCGACATCGCCGTCTACGTCGGGGAGGGCACGCTCGACGCCGGCATCACCGGCCGCGACATGCTCGTCGACTCCGGCGCGTCGGTCGAGGAGGTCATGCCGCTCGGCTTCGGCGCCTCCACCTTCCGTCTGGCCACCCGGGCCGGCACGATGACGTCCGTCAAGGACCTGCAGGGGCTGCGGGTGGCCACCGCCTACGCGGGCCTGCTGGAGAAATACCTGTCCGACCAGGGCGTCGACGCGCGCGTCATCAAGCTCGACGGCGCGGTCGAGACCGCCATAAGGCTCGGCGTGGCCGACGCGGTGGCCGACGTGGTGGAGACCGGCACGACGCTGCGCAACGTCGGCCTGGAGGTGTTCGGCGACCCGATCATGAAGTCGGAGGCGGTGCTCATCAAGCAGCACACCGCCCCGGCGACCAACGGCGTCGAGCAGCTCGTGCGCCGGCTGCAGGGGGTCGTGCACGCCCGCGACTTCGTGATGATGGACTACGACATCCGCGCCGAGCGGATCGAGGAGGCCATCGCGCTCACGCCGGGCATGGAGGGGCCGACGGTCTCGCCGCTGCACCGGGAGGGCTGGGTGGCCGTGCGCGCCATGGTCCGGCGCCGGGGGCACCAGCAGGTGATGGACCAGCTGTGGGACATCGGCGCAAGGGCCATTCTGGTCACCGACATCTACGCCTGCCGCCTGTGACCTCTGCCTGCGCCGTCAGGTAATCGCCTGTTCCGGGCGGGAACGTACCGGTCCGTGAGTATCCGACCTGTTACGGAGCGGTGCGCCCGCCGCGCTTTCACCGTGCGCGACGCGTGGACGTGGCTCAAGCACGGCAACCGCCGCTGGGCGGCCGGGACTCCCGGCCGGGCCGGGCAGGACGTGGAGCGGCGGCGGCAGGTGGCGCGGGCGCAGGCGCCGTTCGCGGTGGTGCTGTCGTGCGTCGACTCGCGGGTGCCGCCCGAGGTGGTGTTCGACGCCGGGCTCGGCGACCTGCTCGTCGTCCGCACCGCCGCGCACACGCTCGACCCGCTGGTCAGGGCCGCCGTCCAGTACGGCCCGCACGCGCTGGGCGCGCCGCTCGTGCTGGTGCTCGGGCATCAGCGCTGCGGCGCGGTGACGGCGGCGGCGACGGCCCTGCGCGAGCGCGCCACGCTGCCGGGGGAGCTGCCCGCCGTCGTGGCGGCGCTGGCGGGCGCGTACGAGAGCTCGGGTGGCGACGTGGCCGCGATGACGCGCGCCCACACCGCCGCCACGGTGCGGGAGTTGCGCGACGACCCGCTGCTGCGCGGGCGCGCGACGGTCCTGGGCGCCCACTACTGCCTCGACACGGGCCTGGTCAGCCGCGTCGTCTGACGCACGCCGCCGCCGCTGCCCGGGTGAAACTTTCACCCGGGCGGGGGAGAGAGCGCCAGGTGAGGCAGGGGGCCGGTGGCGAGGGGGATTCCTGTCGTTGACGCGGGGCCGGACCTCGGATGTACTCCGGCACATCGGGCCCCTCGGAGGGGCGCTCTGCGGTACCGAATGTTAGCGCTAACAGCGCAAGTCGGAGGAGGACAACCGGTGAGATCCGCCCTGCGCACGCTTCTGTGTGCCGTCGGCCTGCTGCTTCCGGCCGTGCTGTTCCCGTCGGCGGCCGGAGCCGACAACCCGATCGTGCAGACCATCTACACGGCCGACCCCGCGCCACTCGTCCACGACGGCCGGGTCTACGTCTACACCGGACACGACGAGGACGGCTCCACGTACTTCACCATGCGGGACTGGCGTGTCTACTCCTCCTCGGACATGGCCAACTGGACGGACCACGGCTCGCCCCTGAGCCTGGCCACCTTCGCCTGGGCCGACGCCAACGCCTGGGCGGGTCACGTCACCCACCGCAACGGCCGCTTCTACTGGTACGTGCCGGTCCGCGACCGTGCCAGCGGCTCGATGGCCATCGGCGTCGCGGTCGCCGACAGCCCGACCGGGCCCTTCCGGGATGCCATCGGGCGCCCGCTGGTCAACAACGGCGAGATCGACCCCAACGTCCTCATCGACGACAACGGCCAGGCCTACCTGTACTGGGGCAACCCCCGCCTCTGGTACGTCCGGCTGAACACGGACATGATCTCCTACTCCGGCAGCCCCACCCAGATCCCCCTCACCACCGCGGGCTACGGCACGCGCACCGGCAACGCCGCCCGCCCGACCCTCTACGAGGAAGCCCCCTGGGTCTTCAAGCGCAACGGCCTGTACTACAACGTGTTCGCTGCCGAATGCTGCTCCGAGTTCATCGCCTACTCGACGGCGCCCACCGCCACCGGCCCCTGGACCTACCGGGGAACGATCATGCCCAGGCAGGGGAGCAGCTTCACCAACCACGCCGGGATCGTCGACTTCGCCGGCGGGTCGTACTTCTTCTACCACAACGGCGCCCTCCCCGGCGGAGGCGGTTTCACCAGGTCGGTGGCCGTGGAGAAGTTCACGTACAACGCCGACGGCACCATCCCCGTCATCAACATGACCACCGCCGGGCCGCCGCAGATCGGCACCCTCGACCCGTTCGTCCGGCAGGAGGCCGAGACCATGGCCTGGTCCTCCGGGGTCGAGACCGAACCCTCCGAGGAAGGCGGCCTGAACGTGGGCTTCATCGAGAACGGCGACCACCTCAAGGTCAAGGGCGTCGCCTTCGGCAACGGCGCCTCCTCCTTCACCGCCCGCGTCGCCTCGGCCACCAGCGGGGGCCGGATCGAGCTGCGGCTCGGCAGCGCCACCGGCGCCCTCGTGGGCACCTGCGCCGTCACCGGCACCGGCGGGTGGCAGAACTGGGCCTCGGTCACCTGCCCGGTGTCCGGGGCGACCGGCACCCATGACCTCTACCTCCGGTTCGCCGGCGGCAGCGGCTACCTGCTCAACCTCGGCTGGTGGCAGTTCACGCCGATCGGCGGCAGCGGCGCCGAGCTGCTGACGAACGGCGGCATGGAGGACGGCACGACGGGCTGGACCACCTCCGGAGGCACCCTGACCTCCGCCGCCGACGTCGCCCGCACGGGCAGCAGGTCCCTGCTCAACTCCGGCCGTACCGCGGCCTGGAACGGCCCCCACCAGAGCCTGACCGGGCGGCTCGCCAACGGCAGGAGCTACACCACGAGCGTCTGGGTGCGGTCGCAGAGCGGAACCCCCAGCGCGAAGGCGACCCTGGCGGTCACGGCGAACGGCGCCACGAACTACCACCAGCTCACTCCGGCGCGAACCGTCGGCGCGAACGGCTGGACCCAGCTCACCGGCACCACGACCGTCTCCTGGACCGGAACGCTGACCGGCGCCTCCTTCTACGTCGAGACCGTCGCGGGGACCGACGGCCTCTACATCGACGACGCCTCCTTCCGGTGACCTGGCGGAAGGACCGACCCCGCCCCTTCGACCCCCGAGGTGAGACATCGATGGACAGGAACCCAACGCGCCTCCCCCTGGTCCACGCCGCCGCCGCCATCCTGGCCCTGGCGACCACAGTCGTGGCGGTCGGCCCGGCCACGCCCGCGCGGGCGCTGGACAACGGCGTGGGCCGCACCCCGCCGATGGGATGGAACACCTGGAACACCTTCGGCTGCAACATCAACGAGACGCTGATCAAGCAGACGGCCGACGCGCTGGTCAGCTCCGGCATGCGTGACCTGGGATACCAGTACGTCGTGGTCGACGACTGCTGGTTCGATCCGGCCCGCGACTCCGCCGGCAACCTGCGGGCCAACCCGTCCCGGTTCCCGAGCGGCATGAAGGCGCTCGGCGACTACCTGCACGCCAGGAACCTGAAGTTCGGCCTCTACCAGGCGCCCCTGGACCGGACCTGCGCCCAGTACTTCGGCTCCTACCCGGGGGCGACCGGAAGCCTCGGCCACGAGGTCCAGGACGCCCGGCAGTTCGCCGCCTGGGGCGTCGACTACCTCAAGTACGACTGGTGCTCGCCCACCGGCACCATCGACGACCAGGTGCGCACCTTCGCCAAGATGCGGGACGCCCTGGCCGCCACCGGCCGGCCGATCCTCTACAGCATCAACCCCAACAGCATTCACGAGAAGACCGGCCCGCGCCGCGACTGGGGCGACGTGGCCAACATCTGGCGTACGACCGAGGACATCACCAACGCCTGGAACACGGGCCAGACCAACGGCTACCCGATGGGCATCCAGAACATCGTCGACGTCAACGTCCCCCTCGCGGGCAACGCCCGGCCGGGGCAGTTCAACGACCCCGACATGATGGTCGTCGGCCGGGGCGGCATGAACGACACCGAGATGCGCAGCCACTTCGCCCTGTGGGCCGTCATGGCCGCCCCGCTGATCGCCGGGAACGACGTCCGGAACATGGACGCCGCCACCGCGACGATCATGAAGAATCAGAACCTGATCGCCGTCAACCAGGACCCGCTCGGCCTGCAGGCCACCCAGGTCAGCCACGACGGAACCCGCCGCGTGCTCGCCAAGCGGCTCAGCAACGGCGACGTCGCGGTCGCGCTGTTCAACCAGGGCGCCGCCACCACCACGATCAGCACCACCGCCTCCGCCGTCGGCCTGACCGGCGGCCCGTTCACGCTCCGCGACGCCTGGACGAACGCCGTCACCACGACCACCGGGACCATCTCGGCGAGCGTCCCGCCCCACGGCACCGCCGTGTTCCGGGTCAGCGGCGGCACCCCCGCGCCGCCCGCCACCCGGATCCAGGGCGCCGGCTCCGGCAGGTGCCTGGACGTGTCCGGCGCGTCCCAGGTCAGCGGCACCCAGGTGGTGATCTGGGACTGCCACCACCAGAGCAACCAGCAGTGGACCGCCACCGCCGCCGGCGAACTGCGCGTCTACGGCGGCAAGTGCCTGGACGTCGACAGGGCCGCCACCGCCGACGGCACCGGCGTCATCATCTGGGACTGCAACGGTCAGAGCAACCAGAAATGGCGCTTCAACGCCGACGGCAGCATCACCGCCGTCGGCGCGGGCAAGTGCCTGGACGTGTCCGGCAACGCCACGGCCAACGGCGCCAGGCTCCAGATCTGGTCCTGTAGCGGGGCGCCCAACCAGCGATGGACCCGCCTGTGAGGCCCGGGGCGGCGCTAGCCGAGCTTCTTCACCGCCTCGACGGCCTGGTCGACCTGCTCGGGGGTGGTGACGATGCTGGTGCCGAACCGCAACAGCGGCGGGTCGTACGGGGTGAGGCTCGTGTCGATCATGCCGGCGCGCAGCCGCTGCATCGCCTCCCCGGGCTGCATGCCGTCGACCGAGACGCACACCAGGCCGGCCGAGAGCGCGGGGTCGGCGGGGGTGGCGAGCGTGACGTGCGGCAGACCGGCCAGGCCGGCCTTGAGCCGGGTGGCCAGCTCCTGGGTGCGCCGCTGGATCCGGTCCAGGCCGATGACCTCCTGGAACCCGAACGCCGCCGGCATCGCCCACCGGTGCTCGAACGCCTTGTAGCCGCCCGGGGTCGCCAGGCGGGCGTCGGTGCGCGCGGGCGGCTCGCCGGTGCGCCACGCCTCGAACGCGCCCTGGCTGAAGGCCGGGATGACGGGGTCGAGCGCGTCCCAGGCGTGACCCCACACGATGCCGGTGCCGCGCGGCCCGAACAGCCACTTGTGCGTGCCGCTGACCAGGAAGTCGCAGCCCAGCTCGGCCACGCCGTCGGCCATCGCGCCGAAGCCGTGCACGCCGTCGACGCACAGCAGCGCCCGGTCGTGTTCGTCGCGTGACCGGTTGACGTCGGCGAGCATGTCGGCGATCTCCCTGACGGGCAGGCGGACGCCGGTGCTCGAATGCACCCAGGTGATCGCGACGATCCGGGTGCGGTCGCGCAGGCCCTCCCTGATCGCGGTGACGATCCGGCCGGCCGACGCCCGCGCCGGGTCGTCGTACAGCCTGACCCGGCGCACCTCGGCCCCCGTGCGGCGGGCGAGCAGGCGCAGGCCCTCGTGGGTGGCCAGGAAGTCGTGCTCGGTGGTGAGCACGTCCTGGCCCTCGCGCAGCCGCAGGCCGGAGTAGAGCAGGCCGAGGCCCATCGTGGTGCTGTCGGTCAGCGCGATGCCGGACGGCTCGGCGCCCAGGTGGCGGGCGGCGGCCGCGCGGATCGCCTCGTCGGGGTCGCCGCCGTCCGGCAGGTAGTGCGGGTTTCGGTCCAGGGCGTCGCGGTGCTTCTGGACGGCTTCGCGGACCATCGCCGGGGCGGGTGCCAGGATGAACGCCGCGAACTGCGCGTACTTGGGGTCGAGAGCGAACTGGGCGCGTACGGACTCCCAGTCCTGAGGATCGAAAGGCGGCGCGGAACCCCCGGCGGACCCCCCGGCGGAGGCCCCAGCGGAGGGAGTCGGAGCGGCAGGGGAGGCAGCAGGGGAGGACGTGCAGGCGGCCACGCTCGCCAGCACTCCCGCGCCGAGCAGGGCCCGTCTGTTCAGCCGAGGAGTCACGCCCTCTTCCTATCCCGGCCCCGCGGCCGTGCCCAGCTCCGGGACCGAGTCGTTACGCGCGCATCGCCGCCACCTCGCGGATCAGGTCCGACACGCGGACGATGCCCAGGCAGCGGCTCAGCTCGTCGGTCACCACCAGGTCGTCGTAGACGCGCAGCGCGTCGCGGCCGGCCGCCTGCATGGCCGCCACCGCCGGGGTGGTCTTCGGCACCGTGCGCGGCGGGTCGGCCAGCCGCTGCGCGGGCTTCGAGCCGTGCAGGGCGTGCCCGTAGCGGGAGGCGATCGACAGCAGGAACCGGCTGCGGTCCAGGCTGCCCTTCGGCCGCTGGTACTCGTCAACCAGGATGACGCTGGTGATCGTCGGCTCGTGCCCGAACGCCTCCACCGCCTCCTCCGCGGTCGCCGCCACCGGCAGCGTCACCGCGGGCAGCAGCAGCTCCTGCACGCGCGGCCCGAGCATGACGGCCGCGGGGGAGTCGTCGGCGGGCGGCAGCGGCACCCGCACCCGGCCGTCCGGGCCGGGCGCGAGCAGCGGCCCGTGCGCCAGCCGCACCCCCCACCCGCGTGCCGCCTCCAGCTGCGCCGGGTCCTCCACGCCGGGGGCCAGCACGTGCGCGCCGACGCCGCGCGCCAGCGCCGTCAGCCCCTGCGCCACCGCCGCCGCCCGGTGGTCGCGCGGCGCCCGCGCGATCAGGTCGGGGGCCATCGCCACCAGGTACGGGGCCGTGTCGGCGATGAGGTCGAGCGGCACGCTCTCCGCCCCGGCGCCGCCGAAGCCGAGCAGGTAGCCGAGGTTGCGCAGCCCGTCCAGCGCCACCTTCAGCACCGGCCGGTCGGTCACCGCGCACGGCCCCGACAGCAGCAGGATCGCCTCGCGCGGATGCCTCCGGGCGCGGCGCAGCGCCTCGTGCAGCGGGACGAGCGCCCCGGCGCCCGACAGCACCACCCGCATGGGCAGCTCCAGCACCATCGGAAGCGGCGCGGCCCGCAGCTGGCCCGAGGCGTCCAGAAGCGCGGGGTAGGCGATGACCGATCCGGTGTCGAGGTCCACGACAGGGCCGGTGAGCAGGGAGGACACGTTGAGATGATGGTGTCACCCGAGCACGCGGGGAAGGGCGGTGCGGCGAAGTTCACCGACATTTCTCGCGGTATTTCCCACCCGCTCGAAGGGGAATGCCGTTCGGGTCTACGCTGGTCCCGTGACACCCGAACACGCGCGCGACGTGCCGGCGAGCCGCGATCTGCCGCGGCGGACCGCCTGGGGGGCGCCGGCCCTGTTCCTGGCGGCGTTCGCCGTGTTCGAGAGCGTCAAGTACGGCCTGCCGACGACGGCCGCGGCGCTGGCGTTCTTCGCGCTGCCGAGCCTGGCGGGGCTCGCCGGGGCCCGCCCGCCCGGCCTCGTCCACCAGGCCGTGCACCGCGTGTGGATCCCGCTGGCGGTGCTGGTCGGCTACGCGTTCGGGCCTGTCGTGTGGCCGCCGCTGTTCACCGCCGGGCTCGGCTGGCTGACCCGCATCGCCGTCGACCGGACCTTCGGCCGCGGCCTGGGCCACGATTCGGGCCGCGATCCGGGCCACAGCAGGGCGGCGGCGGACGGCGACGTGCCCGCGTGAGGGCCCGGCCGGCGAAGGGCGGCGGCCGCTGGGTGAGCGTGCCGCCGGAGCGGGTGCACCCGTGGATCGACGGGTTCGCCGGACGCCACGGGCCGTTCGAGGCGACCGGCGACGAGCGGGTGGTCCGGCTCACGGCGGCCGACGGGGCGGTGGCCGAGCTGCACGTGCCGTTCCCGCCGATGCGCCCGGGGCCGCCGCACGTCACCCGGCTGGCCGGGCACGCGCGGGAGGACCGCCGGGTGGGCGTGGTGCTGGTGCGGCTCGGCGGCTACGCGGCCGGGGTGTTCCACGGGGGCGAGCTGGTCGCCTCCAAGGTCGGCTCACGGCTGGTCCAGGGCCGCACGGCGGCGGGCGGCTGGTCGCAGCAGCGGTTCGCCCGACGCCGCGAGAACCAGGCGGGCAAGGCGTTCGAGGCGGCGGCCGAGACGGCGCTGCGCGTGCTGACGCCGCACCTCGGCGAGCTGGAGGCGGTGGTGTTCGGCGGTGACCGCAAGGCGGTCGACGCGCTGCGCGCCGACCGCAGGCTCGCGCCGCTGTTCGCGCTGGAGTCGGAGCCGTTCCTGGACGTGCCGGACCCCAGGCTGGCCGTCCTCCGCGACACCCCGGGCCAGTTCCGCGCCGTCCGCATCCTGATCACCGACCCGGCCTGACCTCCCGCCCGGCCCGCCCGGTCCGCCGGGTCCGACCGGTCCGCCGGGTGTCAGGCGAAGGCGGCCGCGTGCTCGGCGGCGAAGGCGGCCAGCGTACGGGGCGGGCGGCCGGTGAGGTCGCGGACGGCCGTGCTCAGCGACCACCAGTCCGTACGCCCCATGTCCCGCATCATGGCGGCCAGCGCGCCCGCGGCCGGCTCCGGCAGGCCCCGCGCGACCAGGTGGGCGGTCATCTCGGGCACCGGCAGGTCCACGTAGGTGACCGGCTTCCCGGCGGCGGCGCTGATCACGGCGGCGATCTCCGCGTGCGTGTACGACTCCGGCCCGGTCAGCTCGTGGACCGCCGAGGGCCCCACCGGGGCGGTCAGCAGCGCGGCGGCGACGGCCGCGACGTCGCGGGTGTCGATGTAGTTGACCCGGGCCTCCCCGTACGAGCCGTGGAAGCGGCCGTCGCGCACCTCGCCCGGCAGGTTCTGCATGAACCCGCTCGGCCGCAGGATCGCGTACGGGACGCCGCACGCCCGCAGGTGGTCGTCGATGCGCCCGTGCGGGTCGGCGCCGAGCGGCCCGCCGGGCCGGGCGCCCCGGACGGAGACGGACACGATCTGGGCCACGCCCGCCTCGGCGGCCAGGTCGACGACGGCGCGCTGGGCGTCGGCGACGCCGGGCCAGAGGGAGCTGTTGAGGAACAGCCGGTCGCCGGGGGACAGCAGCCCGCCGATCGTCTCGGGGCGCTCGAAGTCGGCCACGGCCTCCGCGCACGCGAGCCCGGCCGGGCGGCGGACGACGGCCACGACCTCCTCGCGGGGCAGCAGCCCGGTCAGGGCCCTGCCGATGGAACCGGTCGCGCCGGTGACCACGATCACGGCAACCTCCTAAGTGGACGATTGGATTCCGCTTGGACCGTACCGTAACCGGAATCGCATCGTCCACTTGTCTCCCGGTACGCTGGGCGTCGTGCGCGCGGACGCCAGGCGCAACCTGGCCAAGATCGTCGAGGCGGCGGCCTCCGTGATGGCCGAGCGCGGCACCGGAGCCCCGATGGAGCTCATCGCCCGCCGCGCGGGCGTCGGCGTCGGCACGCTCTACCGGCGCTTCCCCGACCGGGAGGCGCTCGTGGCCGCCGTGGCCGAACACTACGTCGGCTCGCTCGCCGAGGCGCTCGACCGGGCCGCCGCCGAGGCGCCCGACGCCTGGCAGGGGGTGCGCGCGTTCGCGCTGTGGGCGGCCGACCCGGGGCGCGGCGCGCTCGCCGCCGCGCTCGCCGAGCTGCCGGACGGGACGTACGAGGATCAGGACGGGTTCATCCGCGCCCGCGCCCGCTGGCTGGAGCGGCTCGACGCGCTGGTGCGCCGGGCCCAGGCCGACGGCGTCATGCGCGGCGACGTCGGCGCCGCCGACGTGGTGGCCGCGCTCAACCTGTTCGCCTGCCATCCGGAGGCGCTGCCGCCGCACGTGGCGGCCCGCCCGGACTGGTTCCTGGGCCTGATGCTCGACGGGATGACGGCCTGAGCCGGTCTTTGAGACGATTCAAAACAATCTTGACTGCCGCTATGCTGGGGCGCGTCACAGCGGCACGGCCTCGTGAGGATCAATGGGGACCAGGAGCATCAAGGAGGTCGCGGAGCTGGCGCGGGTCTCGGTCGGCACCGTGAGCAACGTGCTCAACCGGCCCGAGATCGTCTCGCCCGCCACGCGGGAGCGGGTCTTCCAGGCGATCCGCGAGCTGGGCTTCGTCCGCAACGAGGTGGCCCGCCACCTGCGCGTCGGCCGCAGCCGCACGGTCGGGCTGGTCGTGCTGGACGTGTCCAACCCGTTCTTCGCCGACGTCGCGCAGGGCGCCGAGGGCCCGGCCGACGAGCACGACACGATGGTCGTGCTGTGCAACAGCGGCGCCGACCCGGTCCGCGAGCGCCGCCATCTCGACCAGCTCGAACAGCAGCGCGTGCTCGGCATCCTCATCACCCCCGTCGACGCCGCCAGCCCCCGCCTCACCGAGCTGGCCGCCCGGGGCACGCCGGTGGTGCTGGTCGACAGCGCCGCCTCCGGCGCCCAGTGCTCGGTGGCGGTCGACGACCGGCTCGGCGGCCGGATCGCCGGGGAGCACCTGATCGAGCGTGGGCACCGGCGCATCGCGTTCATCGGCGGGCCGCCGTCGATCAAACAGGTCGCCGACCGCCACGCGGGCGTCATGAGCGCCGTCGAGGCCGCCGGCGACGGCGTCGAGCTGGTCGCGTGCGCGATGCCCACGCTGAGCTTCGACACCGGCAGGCGGGCGGGCGAGCGGCTGGCCGCGATGCCGCCCGGCGAGCGCCCCACGGCGGCCTTCTGCGCCAACGACGTGGTGGCGCTGGGGTTCCTCCAGGCCATGGCGGCCCGCGGGCTGCGGGTGCCCGCCGACATGGCCATCGTCGGCTACGACGACATCGAGTTCGCGGCGGCGGCGGCCGTGCCGCTGTCGTCGGTGCGCCAGCCGCGCGAGCTGCTCGGCCGCACCGCGATCGAGCTGCTGCTGGAGGAGGTCACCGAGTCTGAGCGGCACCGCCACCGGCAGGTCATCTTCCAGCCCGACCTGGTCGTGCGGGCGTCCAGCGAGCCGCGCAGGGGTGGGTGAGGTCCCGGCGGTTTGAGTCGATTCAACAGTCGTCTCGTGGTGACGTGCGAGGTAGCTCGCCGTCCTGGGCGGCGGTGATCATCCGAGCCCGTCATAACTCTTGGTCAGGGCCCTACACTGATCTGTATGCACACTCCCGATTGACCGGCGTCGCACGCCTTCTGAAATCCCTCGTTTCCCTAGCTCGGGAGTGCTGAGCCAACCATGATCATTGCTAGTGACATCGAACTGCGCGCCGGTTCGCGGCTGCTCATCGAGAGCGCGTCCTTCCGGGTCAACCCCGGCGACAAGATCGGTCTGGTCGGCCGCAACGGCGCCGGCAAGACCACCCTCACCAAGGTGCTGGCCGGTGAGGCGCTGCCCGCCGCGGGCGGCGTCACCACCAGCGGCAGCGTCGGCTACCTGCCGCAGGACCCGCGCACCGGCGACCTCCAGGTGCTGGCCCGCGACCGCATCCTGTCCGCCCGCGGGCTGGACGAGGTGATCCGCAAGCTGCGCCAGGCCGAGCTCGGCATGTCCTCCGCCGACGACCGCACCCGGGAGAAGGCGGTGCGGCAGTACGGTCGGCTGGAGGACCAGATGCACGTGCTGGGCGGCTACGCGGCCGAGTCGGAGGCCGCCTCCATCGCCTCCAGCCTCGGCCTGCCCGACCGCGTGCTGGGGCAGCCGCTGGAAACGCTTTCCGGCGGTCAGCGCAGGCGTGTGGAATTGGCGCGAATTCTTTTCAGCGGAGCGGAAACTCTCCTACTCGATGAGCCGACAAACCACCTAGATGCGGACTCAATCGGGTGGCTTCGTGATTTTTTGCGATCCCATCAGGGCGGCTTGGTGATCATCAGCCACGACGTCCAGCTTCTTGAAGCCACGGTCAACAAGGTCCTGCACCTGGACGCCAACCGGTGCGTCATCGACCACTACAACGTCGGCTGGAAGGCCTACCTGGCCCAGCGCGAGACCGACGAGAAGCGCCGCAAGCGCGAGCGGGCCAACGCCGAGAAGCAGGCCGGCGCGCTGCTCGCGCAGGCCGACAAGATGCGCGCCAAGGCGACCAAGGCCAAGGCCGCCCAGGACATGATGCGCCGCGCCCACCGGCTGCTGGCCGGCACCGAGGAGGAGCGCAAGGGCGACAAGGTCGCCAAGCTCCGCTTCCCCGAGCCGCAGCCGTGCGGGCGCACCCCGCTCATGGCCGAGGGCCTGTCGAAGTCGTACGGGTCCCTGGAGGTCTTCACGGACGTCGACGTGGCCATCGACCGAGGTCACCGGGTCGTCATCCTCGGGCTCAACGGCGCGGGCAAGACCACGCTGCTGCGCCTGCTCGGCGGGATCGAGGAGCCCGACACCGGCGCGATCAAGCCCGGCCACGGCCTCAAGATCGGCTATTACGCCCAGGAGCACGAGACGCTCGACGGCTCCCGCACCCTCCTGGAGAACATGCGCTCGGCGGGCGGCACGTTCACCGACACCGAGTTGCGCAAGGTTCTCGGCTCGTTCCTGTTCACCGGCGACGACGTCGACAAGCCGGCCTCGGTGCTCTCCGGTGGCGAGAAGACCCGGCTGGCGCTGGCCATCCTGGTGCTGTCGAGCGCCAACGTCCTGCTGCTCGACGAGCCCACGAACAACCTCGACCCGGTCAGCCGCGAGCAGGTTCTGGAGGCTCTGAGGTCGTATTCAGGAGCGATCGTCCTGGTTACCCATGACGAGGGTGCCGTTGATGCCCTTTCACCGGATAGGGTGATCTTGCTGCCAGACGGAACTGAAGACGCGTGGAGCGAGGAATTTTCCGATCTTGTGGCACTTGCCTGATCTTAATTTGGGTGGGTACGGATCTTTTCCCGTGGAGTAGGTAGCCGATCCCGCTGAAATGACTGATCATGGCGGAGTAACGCTGCGGAAGTCCGGCACTACAGGAGGTACTCGTGGCCGAGACACTGAAGAAGGGCACCCGGGTCACCGGGGCCGATCGTGAAAAACTGGCCGGCGATCTCAAGAAGCGCTATGCCGCGGGTGAGAGCATCCGCGCCCTGGCCGCTTCTACCGGCCGGTCCTACGGGTTCATCCACCGCATCCTGAGCGAGTCCGGCGTGACTCTGCGCGGGCGCGGCGGGGCGACCCGAGGCAAGTCCAAGCGCTGACGGCCGCCTCGGAACGTGCGTCCGCAGCCGCCCGTTCCTAGTCAGCCGCCGTCGCGCCCGAGCCAGAATCATATTCTGTAAGCTCGGGCGCGACGGTAAGCCGACGAGGGAGCAGGCGATGGCGGAAGCGAAGGCGCAACGACAGCGCGGGGGGAATGCGGAGGACGTCTCTGCCGCCACACTGGCGGAGGCCGGCCTGCGCTTCGAGGTGGACGGTGAGATAGCGACGATCACGCTGGACCGGCCGGACAAGCGGAACGCCCAGACGTCCGCGATGTGGTCGGGTCTGGCTCGCATCGGCGACAGCCTGCCGGAGCAGGTGCGCGTGGTCGTGGTGAAAGGTGAGGGACCGTCCTTCTCGGCAGGGATCGACCTGCGCATGTTCACACCTGAGGGGGTGCCCGGACAGGGCTCGTTCAGTTCGGCGGCGCGGCTCGACAGCACCTCGTTCGAGCAGCGGCTGAAGGAGGCCCAGCAGGGATTCCTGTGGCTACGCCGCCCCGAGATCGTTTCCATCGCGGCCGTGCAGGGCCACGCGATCGGCGCGGGATTCCAGCTCGCGCTCGCCTGTGACCTGCGGATCGTGGCCGACGATGTCAAGTTCTGCATGAAAGAACCCGCACTGGGGCTGGTGCCCGATCTGACCGGCACCAAGCCGCTGGTCGAGCTGGTCGGCCTGGCCAAGGCGATCGACATCTGCCTGACCGCCAGGACCGTGGAAGCCGAAGAAGCCTCGCGCATCGGCCTGGCCGAGCTGGTGGTCGCAGGGGGCGACCTGGCCGGGGCCGTACAAGACAAGATCGCGCAACTGCTGTCCACCAACCGTGACGCGGCCGCCGCGACCAAGCGACTCCTCCAGGGCGCGCGCTCGCGCACCCTGGAGGAGCAGGCCGCCGCCGAAGGCGCCGAACAGGCCCTCCGCCTGCGTGCCCTCTTCGGCGACACCTCCGCCTGACCCGCCGGCCCCCTGCGCGCCCGGCCGTCACACCCGCCTGACGCCAGGGGGACACCCTGTACGCCCCCGGGGCGCCGCCGCCGGCCCCCCACCTGGGATGACGCCCCCGCCCCGTCGTTCTTAGGGTGGGGCGCCACCCCCACTGGGTGCCACGCCGCTGGGTGGCTCGCCCCTGCTGGGGCTGCGGCGGTGTGGTCCGCGGGGGTGCCCAAGGTGGGGGGTTCTCCTGGGGTGCGGGGGGCTTCGGGGTGGGCGGTTTCGCGGTGAGCGGATGTGGGAATCGGGGGGCCGTCCGGGGGCGCTCTGCTGGGGGAGGAGGGCTGCCTGATGGCCATGATGGGCGGAGGCTTCGGGCCTCAGGTGTGGGCGTCGCTGCGACGCGACGGCGACGTGACCAAGCAGCGGCTCGCGCCGGGCACGGTGCGGCGCATCGCGGGCTACGCGCGGCCGTACACCAAGCAGATCACCGCGTTCCTGGCGCTGGTCGTGGCGGGGGCGGTGATCGTGATCGCCAATCCGCTGCTGATGAAGGCGATCATCGATGACGGCATCCTGCCGAAGCGGCCCGGCGTGGTGGTGGGGCTGGCGGTGGCGATCGCCGCGCTGGCGCTGGTGGACGCGGGGCTGACGCTGGTGCAGCGGTGGTTCTCGGCGCGCGTGGGCGAGGGGCTGATCTACGACCTGCGCACCGAGGTGTTCGACCATGTGCAGCGGATGCCGGTGGCGTTCTTCATGCGCGCGCAGACCGGCGCGCTGGTGTCGCGGCTCAACACGGACGTGATCGGCGCGCAGCGGGCGCTGACGAGCACGCTGTCGTCGGTGGTGTCCAACGTCGTCAGCCTGGTCCTGGTGCTGGGCGCGATGCTGGTGCTGTCGTGGCAGGTGACGCTGGTCGCGCTGGTGCTGCTGCCGATCTTCATCGTGCCGGCCAAGTGGGTGGGCCGCCGCATGTCGGCGCTGACCCGTGAGCAGATGCAGCTCGACGCCGAGATGAGCTCGGTGACGACCGAGCGGTTCAACGTGGCGGGCGCGACGGTGGCCAAGCTCTACGGCAGGCCGGAGGACGACGCGCGCATGTTCGGCGGCCGGGCCGCACGGGTGCGTGACGTCGGGGTGACGGTCGGCATGTACGGCACCGTGTTCCGGGTCGCGCTCGGCCTGGTGGCGGCGCTGGCGACCGCGCTGGTCTACGGCATCGGCGGCGTGCTGGCCGTGGGCGGGGTGTTCGAGCTGGGCACGCTGGTGGCGCTGGCGGCGCTGCTGATGCGCCTGTACGGGCCGCTGACCTCGCTGTCGAACGTGCACGTGGACGTGATGACGGCGCTGGTCAGCTTCGACCGCGTCTTCGAGATCCTGGACCTGAAGCCGATGGTGGCCGAGCGGCCGGACGCCCGCCCGCTGCCGGAGGGGCCGGTGACGGTCGAGTTCGACGACGTGCGCTTCCGCTACCCGGCCGCTGCGGAGGTGTCGCTGGCCTCGCTGGAGTCGGTGGCCCGGCAGGACACCGGCCCCTCCCAGCAGGTGCTCGACGGCGTGTCGTTCACTGCCAGGCCGGGGAGGCTGGTGGCGCTGGTCGGCCACTCGGGGGCGGGCAAGACGACGATCACCTCGCTGGTGTCGCGGCTCTACGACGTCAACGAGGGCGCGGTGCGGATCAACGGGATGGACGTGCGTGACGCCACGTTCGCCTCGCTGCGTGACACGATCGGCGTCGTCATGCAGGACTCGCACCTGTTCCACGACACGATCGGCGCCAACCTGCGCTACGCCCGTCCCGAGGCGGACGAGGAGGAGCTGTGGGCGGCGCTGCGGGCGGCGCAGATCGGCGACCTGGTGGAGTCGCTGCCCGACGGGCTCGACACGGTGGTGGGCGAGCGCGGCTACCGGCTGTCCGGCGGGGAGAAGCAGCGGCTGGCGCTGGCGCGGCTGCTGCTCAAGGCGCCGCGCGTGGTGGTGCTCGACGAGGCCACCGCGCACCTGGACTCGGAGTCGGAGGCGGCCGTCCAGCAGGCGCTCAAGACGGCGCTGGCGGGCCGCACGTCGCTGGTGATCGCGCACCGGCTGTCGACGATCCGGGAGGCGGACGAGATCCTGGTCGTGCACGACGGCCGCATCGCCGAGCGGGGCCGGCACGAGGAGCTGCTGGAGCGCGGCGGCCTCTACGCGGAGCTCTACCGCACCCAGTTCGCCTCGTCGGCCAGCCCGTGAGCCGGTCGCGAGTCGCATCCGGAAGGTAAAGTGTGACACCGTTTGGCGGGTGAACGTGCCATTCCCAGCTTTGCAGTCAGGCGACACCGTCGCGATCGTCTCCCCGTCGGGCCCGGCCGACGCCGCCCAGCTCCGGCGGGGCGTCGAGCGCCTGGAGGGGCTCGGCCTGAAGGTGGTCGTGGGCGCCCACGCGCTGGACCGCCAGGAGCTGCCCTATCTGGCGGGCTCCGACGCCGACCGTGCCGCCGATCTGCAGGCGGCCTGGTGCGACCCGGCGGTGTCGGTGGTGTTCTGCTCCCGGGGCGGCTACGGCGCGGCCCGGCTGCTCGGGCTGCTCGACTGGGACGCCATGCGGGCCGCCGGTCCGAAGGTGCTGGTCGGCTCCAGCGACATCACCGCGCTGCACCAGTCGTTCGGGGTCGAGCTGGGGGTGCCGACACTGCACGGCCCGATGCCGGGCGGCCTGCTGCTGGGCGGCGAGGACGGGCCGGAGGCGGCGACGTGGGAGCACCTGCGGGCGGCGCTGACCGGTACGGCTTCCGCGGTGAAGGGGGAGCTGGCGCTCGCGCCGGGCCGCGCCGAGGGCGTGCTGACGGGCGGTAACCTGTCGCTGCTGGCCTCCCTGTGCGGCACCCGCCACCAGCCGTCGTTCGCGGGCCGGATCGCGCTGCTGGAGGACATCACCGAGGAGCCCTACCGGATCGACCGGATGCTCACCCAGCTCCTGCAGTCGGGGGCGTTCGAGGGCGTGCGGGGGATCGCGCTCGGCTCCTGGGTCGACTGCGGTGACCCCTACCCGGTGCTGCGCGACCGGCTGCTCCCGCTGGGGGTGCCGATCGTGGCAGGACTGCCCGTGGGGCATGGGTCTCCCCAGATGAGTGTGTGGCTTGGGGCGCTTGGGGTTATCGATACCGAATCGTGCTCGCTGGCTGGCCCGATCGGGAACGACGAACCGGCAAGGTAGGACTCACATAGGGGACGAACCGGACATTGGGGGGATGCGGCGCGTGAACTTTTTCAAACGTGACCGGGAGCCCTCGCGCCGGGCGGTCGAGGACGTCGACCTCGACTCCCTGCTCGCCCTCGTGGCCGATTCGCTCGGCTACAGCTGCCGCTTCGCCGCCGACGGCGCGTCACTGACGCTCGGCGGCGGGCGGGAGATCCTGGTCAGGCTCACCGGCCTGCGCCGCGAGGCCGGCCGCCGGGCCCGCGAGGACTGGCCGACGCTGGTCTCCGAGCACCTGGCCGGCGCCGTGGCCGCGGCCGACGAGCTGCTCGACGTGTGCGACCTCGACCAGGTCAAGCCGCTGCTGCGGACCCGCGTCGAGGCGGTGGACGAGGTCGCCGACCTGACCCGGGTGGTGGGCCGCCACCTCAACGGCGACGCGGTGGAGCTGCTCACGGTCGGCTCCCGGCCGGTGCGCCCCGAGGAGGCCGGCTGCTGGCCGCTGCCCTCCGGGCAGGCGCTGGAGCTGGCCGTCTCCAACGTCAGGCTGGACGACAAGCTGTCGGTGGAGACCATAGAGCTGTCGGGCACCCCGGTGACCCGGCTGACCGGCCGCATCCCGGCCGCCGCGACCCATCTGCGCTGGCTGGAGGACTATCTGCCGGTGCCCGCCGACGGCGCCCTGGTCGTGCTGCCCGACCCGTACACGCTGCTCGTGCACCCGGTGGACGGGATCGGCGTGGTGCGGGCGATCGAGCGGCTGCGGCTGCACGCCGCCCGCACCGGCGGGCTCAGCCCGCAGGTGCACTGGTGGCACGAGGGGCGGCTGACCCTCATCCGGGCCGACATCGTGCGGCAGCAGGGGCAGACCAGGCTGGTCGTGGCCCCGCCGCCGGAGTTCGCGCGGGTGCTGGCCCGGCTGGCCGTCTAGGGCTCGCGCGGCATCTCGTTCAGCGCCCGGGGCTCCACGCGCGGGTCGCCGCTGAGGGCGCGGGCCGCGTGGATGAGAGGGACGTGCGAGAACGCCTGCGGGAAGTTGCCCACCAGCCGGTCGTAGCGCGGGTCGTACTCCTCGGCGAGCAGGCCGAGGTCGTTGCGCAGCGCCAGCAGCCGGTCGAACAGCGCGCACGCCTCGTCGCGGCGGCCCTGCATGGCCATCACCTCCACCAGCCAGAAGCTGCACGCCAGGAACGCGCCCTCGCCGCCCGGCAGCCCGTCGACGTCGTTGTCCTCGGCCACGGGGTAGCGCAGCACGAACCCGTCGGACATCAGCTCCTTCTCGATGGCGGCCACGGTGCCGATCATGCGCGGGTCGTCCGGCGGCAGGAAGCCGATGATCGGCATGAGCAGCAGCGAGGCGTCCAGCTCGTGCGAGCCGTAGGACTGGGTGAAGGTGTTGCGGCCGGGGTCGTAGCCCTTGTCGCAGATCTCCGCGTGCACCTTGTCGCGCAGCGCCCGCCACCGGTCGACGGGGCCGGTGCGGCCGAAGTTCTCGACGTACTTGACGGCCCGGTCGAGGGCCGCCCAGCACATCATCTTGGAATGCACGAAGTGGCGGCGCGGGCCGCGGACCTCCCACAGCCCCTCGTCCGGCTCGTCCCAGTGCTCCTCGACGTAGTTGAGCAGCTCGCGCTGGACGGCCCAGCCCCGGTCGTCGGGGGCCAGGCCGGAGGCGCGCGAGAGGTAGAGGCAGCTCATCACCTCGCCGTAGACGTCGAGCTGGAGCTGGTTGACCGCCTGGTTGCCGATGCGGACCGGCCGGGAGCGCTCGTAGCCCTCCAGCCAGTCGAGCTCCAGCTCCGGCAGCCGGCGCTCGCCCGCGACCCCGTACATGATCTGGAGGTCCTGGGGGCGGCCGGCGATCGCGCGCAGCAGCCACGACCGCCAGGCGCCGGCCTCCTCCAGGTAGCCGGAGCCGATCAGGGCGTCGAGCGTCAGCGTCGCGTCGCGCAGCCAGCAGAAGCGGTAGTCCCAGTTGCGCACGCCGCCCAGGTCCTCGGGCAGCGAGGTGGTGGGGGCGGCCACGATGCCGCCGGTGGGGGCGTAGGTGAGGGCCTTCAGCGTGATCAGGGAGCGGACCACGGCCTCCCGCCAGGGGCCGTCGTAGGTGCACCGCGACACCCACTCGGCCCACATGGCCTCGGTCTCGGCGAGCTGGTTCTCGCAGTGGATCTGCGGCGGCATCGGCTCGTGCGAGGGGTGCCAGGTGAACACGAACGGCAGCCGGTCGCCCTCCTTGACCTCGAACGTGGCCACGTGGGCGTAGTCGCCGCCCTTGAGCGGCACCGGGGAGTGGAGCCAGACCGAGTCGGGGCCGCCGACCGCCTGGAGGTGGCCGTCGGTGCGGCGCATCCACGGCACGATCCGCCCGTAGTCGAAGCGCACCCGCAGCTGCGTGGACATCTCCACGGTGCCGGACACGCCCTCCACGATGCGCACCACGTCGGGGTTGACGTCACGCGCCGGCATGAAGTCGATCACCCGGACGGTGCCGGTGGGGGTGTCCCACTCGCTCTCCAGGATGAGCGTCTCGGGCCGGTAGCGGCGCCGGTCGGCCGGCCTGCGCCCGGTCGGCCCCAGCCACCAGTGGCCGTTGCGGTCGCTGCCGAGCAGGGCCGCGAAGCAGGCGGGGGAGTCGAACCTGGGCAGGCAGAGCCAGTCGATGGAGCCGTCCCTGCCGACCAGGGCGGCCGACTGCATGTCACCGATGAGCGCGTAGTCCTCGATCCGCATGTCTCGACGCTACACGCGCCGGGGCCGGTCATGTCGCGTCATGACCGGCCCCGGGGCGCGGTCACCGCAGCGGGAACCACCGGGTGAAGACCTGGGTCAGCGGGCCCACGGCGAGGGCGAACAGCAGGGTGCCGAGCCCGACCGTGCCGCCCAGCAGCCAGCCCGCCGCCAGCACGGTGATCTCGATGAGGAAGCGGCTCAGCCGGACCGACAGGCCGAGCCGGACCAGGCCGGTCATGACGCCGTCGCGCGGGCCCGCGCCCATCCCGGCGCTGATGTAGAGCACGGTGGCCAGCGCGATCGACGAGACGCCGAGCGCCACGTAGAGCCAGCCGAGCACCGGGTTGCCCGAGGAGGGGAGCAGCAGGATGGCGGCGTCGGCGAAGAGCCCCACGAAGATCACGTTGCTGATCGTGCCGAGGCCCGGCCGCTGCCGCAGCGGGATCCAGGCGAGCATCACGACCGCGCCGACGATGATGATGACGGTCCCGATGCTGAGGCCGGTCCAGCGGGCCACGCCCTGGTGGAAGACGTCCCACGGGCCGTTGCCGAGGCCGGACTCGACCTGGAGGCCGATGCCGGTGCCGTACAGGGCCAGGCCGCCGTAGAGCCGCAGCAGGCGCAGGGGCAGGGGCAGGGAGCCGATCGGGGTGACAGTCGCTTCGCTCATGATGGACCCAGAGTGGCACGCTCCCGGTTTGCCCTTACAGGGCCAATCAGGAAAAGTGGCCTTATGAAGCATCTGTCGGCTCAGCAGGTGGCCCGGCTCGCCGACGTCCCACCGGACGCCCGGCCCTACTACCGGGCGCTCGCCGACGCCGTGCGCGCCCTCGTGATGGACGGCCGCATCCCGGTCCGCGTGCGCATGCCCGCCGAACGGCACCTGGCCGGCACGCTCCAGGTCAGCCGCACCACCGTGACCGCCGCCTACGACCTGCTGCGCGAGCGCGGCTACCTGGAGAGCCGGCAGGGCTCGGGAAGCTGGACCGCGCTGCCCGACCCCGCCGTGTCGTCCGACAACCCGTGGCTGGCCGTCGACGACGGCGGCCTCATCCAGATGCACGCCGCCGCCCCGCCCGCGCCCTCCGCGCTGCGCGAGGTGATGGCCGCCGCCGTCGACGACCTGCCCCGCTACGGCATGGGCAACGGCTACCACGCGCTCGGCCTGCCCGTGCTGCGCGAGCGGATCGCCGCCTACTACACCGGGCGCGGCCTGGCCACCCGGCCGGAGCAGATCCTCATCACCACCGGCTCGCAGAACGCCATCCAGCTCGTCCTCGGCGTGCTGACCGGGCCGGGCGACCCCGTCGTGGTCGAGTCGCCCACCTACCCGCACGCCATCGACGCCGTCCGCCTGCGCGGCGCCCGGATCGTCCCCGTCGGCGTCACCCACGAGGGCTGGCAGCCCGACCTCGTCGCCGCCGCCATGCGCCAGCCGGCCGCCCGCCTCGCCTACCTGATGCCCGACTTCCAGAACCCCACCGGCGCGCTCATGGACGACGCCACCCGCGCCGCGCTCACCGGCGCCGCCCGGCGCTGCGGCACCACGCTGCTCGTCGACGAGACGTGGGCCGAGCTGGCCCTGGACGACGTGCCCCGCACCGCCCCCATGGCGGCCTTCGACACCGACGGCCGGGTGATCAGCATCGGGTCGGCGTCCAAGCTGTGGTGGGGCGGGCTGCGCATCGGCTGGATCCGCACCACCGCCGCGCTGGCCCGGCGCATGGCGCTGCACCGCGCCGCCGCCGACATCGCCAGCCCGGTGCTCGAACAGCTCGTCGTCGCGCGGCTGTTCGACCGGCTGGAGGAGACCAGGGCCGAACGCCGCCGCGCCCTGCGCGCCTCCCGCGACGCCCTGGTCACCGCGCTGCGCACGCACCTGCCCGAGTGGGAGTTCGCGGTGCCGCGCGGCGGCGGCACGCTGTGGATCCGGCTCGGCTCCGGCTCCGCCGTCTCCCTCGCCGAGGCGGCCGCCGGTCATGGCGTACGGATCGCGCCCGGCCCCTGGTTCGGTCTGGAGGGCACGCTGGAGGGTTACCTGCGGCTGCCCTACACGCTGCCGCCCGCGCTCCTGCGGGAGGCGGTCACCCGCGTCGCCGCCGCCCACAGGCACGGCCCGATCGGCCCCGCCCGGGTCCCCGACTCCCTCAGCCCGATGGTGTGAGCGGCGTCATTCGGTGATCCCCCTGGCGAGGGGCGCGCGCCAGTTGAGGCGCATGGCGGCGATCCGCAGCACGAAGGCGAGGACGGCCGCGCCCAGCGTGGCCGGCCAGCCGTGCAGGCCGAGCTCCGACAGGATCGCCATCGCCGCCGAGCCCAGCAGGGCGGGCAGCGCGTACAGCTGCCGGTCGTACAGGAGGGTGGGGATCTCGCCGGCCAGGACGTCGCGCAGCATGCCGCCGCCCACCGCCGTGACGACGCCCAGCAGGGCGGCGTGCAGCGGGCTCAGCCCGTACTCCAGGGCCTTGGCCGTGCCGACGGCGCAGAACAGGCCGAGGCCGGCGGCGTCGAGCACGAGGATCGCGGGCATGACGCGGGCCACGTGCGGGTGCCAGAAGTAGACCACGGCCGTGGCCACGACCGGCACCAGCACGTAGCCGAGGCTCTGGAACGCGGCGGGCCGCACGTTGAGCACCAGGTCGCGCACGATGCCGCCGCCCAGCGCGGTCATCTCGGCGAGCACCGCCATGCCGACCACGTCGAGCCGCTTGCGCACGCCCATGAGGGCGCCCGACAGCGCGAAGACGAAGATGCCGGCGAGATCGAGAAGTTCTGACACGTTGGCAATGTCTACAGGATGTCCGCGCGACGGCTAGCGGATGGGGGGCATGGCGGGCACGTGGTGCTCGGCCATCAGCGCGCGCAGCTTGCGGGTGAACATGAACAGCGCCAGCCCGGCGACGATCGCCAGCGCCGCCAGCAGCAGGTAGTAGGCGGGCTCGGACATCACGTTGCCGAGCCGCCCGGTCTGCCCGCCGACGGCGTCGCCCACCGACACCGCGATGAACCACACGCCGAGCATCTGCCCCTTGAACGCCTGCGGCGCCAGCTTGGTGGTGACCGAGAGGCCGACCGGGCTGAGCGACAGCTCGCCGAACACCTGCACCAGGTAGACCAGCACCAGCCACCAGACCGACACCCGGCCGCTCTGCGCCAGCGACGCCGCCAGCGCCATGATGACGAAGCTGAGCCCCACCATGACCAGCGCGAAGGCGAACTTCTGCGGCGTGCTGACCCGGTTGCCCAGCTTGACCCAGAGCGCCGCGAACACCGGCACGAAGATCATGATGAACAGCGGGTTGAACGACTGAGTGGTCGCCGCCTGGATCGGCACCCCGAACAGCGACAGGTCGGTGTTGTTCTGCGCGAAGAACAGCAGCTTGCTCGGCGCCAGGTCGTAGATCATCCAGAAGATGGCGGCGGCGATGAACAGCCAGATGTACGCCTTCATCCTGGACCGCTCGTCCTCGGTCAGGTCGTGGCTGCCGAGCATGATGTAGCCGAAGTAGACGACGGGCACGGCCAGGATCACGACCGTCACCACGAGCGTGAACCGGCTGAGCGTGAACGTGCCGGTCGCCGCCCACGCGCCCAGCGCCACGGCCGCGACCGCCACCGCCGCGCAGGTCATCAGGCCGAAGCGGCGCAGCTCGGCGGGCGACAGCGGCATGCCCGGCCGCTCGCCGACGCCGCGCAGGCTGCGGCGGCCGCCCCAGGCGTACTGCGCCAGGCCCAGCGCCATGCCGACCGCCGCCGCGCTGAAGCCCAGGTGCCACCGGTCGCCGGCGGCCAGCCAGCCCACCACGATCGGGGCGAAGAACGCGCCCAGGTTGATGCCCAGGTAGAACAGTGAGAACCCGGCGTCGCGGCGCGCGTCGGCGTCGTCGGGGTAGAGCTTGCCCACCATGACGGAGATGTTCGGCTTGAGCAGGCCGGTGCCCGCGATGATCAGCAGCAGGCCGAGCCACACGAAGATCGGCCCCTGGACCGGGATGGCCATGCTGATGTGGCCGCACATGATGACGAACCCGCCCCAGAACACCGACCGGCGCGGCCCGAGGATCCGGTCGGCGATCCAGCCGCCGGGCAGCGCCACCAGGTAGATCAGCGCGCCGTAGACGCCGACGACCGCCTGGGCGGTCTCCTCGGTCATGCCGAGCCCCTGGTTGGCGGGGGAGGCCACCATGAACGTCGCCAGGATGGCACGCAGTCCGTACCAGCTGAACCGCTCCCACATCTCGGTGCCGAACAACGTCGCCAGGGCCCACGGGTGACCGAAGAACGTCCTGCCGCCGTTACTCATCCGTGCCCCCGATGGTCACTCAAAGCGTGTGAAAGATTACTCTACGTCACAGATGTGCCAGACCCTTGCCGCTACCCGCGCGGTGTGGTGCGATGCATGCCAAATGTGTAAGTGGTCGCTGACTGGAGGCCCGCGCCATGGCAGAAGTCCTCGAAGTCCGGGCGGAGATCGAGCGGCTCATCGCCGGCCGCACCGTGTGCGAGCAGCTCCGACAGGTCGCCGAAAGCCACCCCGACGCCCCCGCCTACTCCGATCCCGTCGAGGGCCCGGCCGGCGGCTGGGCCACGCTCACCTACGCCGAGGCGCGCGGCCGCGTGCTGGAGATCGCCGCCGCCTTCGCCGCGCTCGGGCTGGAGCCCGGTGACTCGGTCGCGCTGATGATGGTCAACCGCAGCGAGCACGTGCTGGCCGACCTGGGCGCCGTGCACGCGGGCGGCGTCGGCTGCACCGTCTACTCCACGTTCGCGCCCGACCAGATCGCCTTCGTCGCCGGCGACGTCGGCGCCCGCTACGCGGTGCTCGGCGGCCCCGCCGAGCTCGCCCGCTGGGAGCCCGTCCTGGACCGGCTGCCCGGCCTCCGCACGATCATCATGCTGGAGGGGGCGCCCGACGGCGACCGGTTCATGTCCTGGCGGGACTTCCTCGACCTGGGCCGCGCCCGCCTGGCCGAGGACCCCGCCACCGTCGAGGCCCGCTGGCGGGCCGTCACCCCCGCCGACGTCGCCACCGTCCTCTACACCTCGGGCACCACCGGCATGCCCAAGGGCGTGCCGCTCAGCCACACCAACATCTTCTACGAGGTCGAGTCCACCGACCGGATGGCCTCGCTGCCGCTGCTCGGCACCCAGATCTCCTACCTCACCTACGCGCACATCGCCGAGCGCGTCCTCAGCCTCTACCTGCCGCTGGTCAAGGTCTCCCACGTGCACTTCTGCACCGACCTCGCCAACCTCGGCGCCACGCTCGGCCAGGTCAGGCCGATGCTGTTCTTCGGCGTGCCCCGCGTGTGGGAGAAGATGATGGCCCGCCTCCTGGCCGTCCTGGCCACCCAGCCCGAGGAGCAGCAGGAGGCCGTACGGCAGGCCATGGCGGCCGGCGTCGCCTACGTCGAGGCCGGGCAGTACGGCGCCACCCTCACCCCCGAGATCGAGGCCGCGTACGAGAAGGCCGACGCCTCGCTCCTGTCGGTCATCCGCGGCATGATCGGCTTCGACCGCGCCCAGTGGACCGCCACCGGCGCCGCCCCGCTCGCCGGCGAGGTCCAGCGCTTCTACGCCGGGCTCGGGCTCAAGGTCATCGACGTGTACGGGATGACCGAGACGACGGGGGCGTTCACCGGCAACGGCCCTGCCTGCTACCGCCTCGGCACCGTCGGCCGCGCCGAGCCCGGCGTCGAGGTGCGCATCGCCGGCGACGGCGAGCTCCTCACCCGCAGCCCGCTCAACACCACCGGCTACCTCGGCCGCCCGGAGGCCACCGCCGAGCTCATCGACGCCGACGGCTGGCTGCACACCGGCGACATCGGCACCGTCGACGCCGACGGCTTCTACCGGGTCGTCGACCGCAAGAAGGAGCTGATCATCACCGCCGGGGGCGAGAACATCTCCCCGGCCGAGATCGAGAACCACCTCAAGGAGCACCCCCTCATCGGCCAGGCCCTCGCCTACGGCGACAACCGGCCGCACCCGGTGGCCGTGCTCACCCTCGACGGCGAGGTCGCGCCCGGCTGGGCGCAGGCGCGCGGCATCGCGTTCGCCACGCTCGCCGACCTGGCCGCCCACCCCGACGTGCTCAAGGAGGTCGAGACGGCCGTCGAGGCCGCCAACGCCAAGCTCGCCCGGGTCCAGCAGGTCAAGCGGTGGGCGCTGCTCGGCGCCGAGTGGACCGCCGAGACCGAGGAGCTGACGCCCAGCCTCAAGCTCAAGCGGCGGGTGGTCCACGCCAAGTACGCCGACCTCATCGCCGGGCTGTACGACTCCTGACCTTTTGCCATCGGTTGCCATCGGGGGCGTGTGTCGTGGTCCAGGTCATGACCGGGCGGTTCGTACCGTCTTGATCATGACCAGAAGCCTTCTTCTCGTCTCGCTCGCGGCGGGTGCGCTCACGGTGCCCGCACCGGCGTCCTCCGCCGCGACCGAGCTCGCCATCCGGGAGATCACCGTACGGCCGGCCGCTCCGGTGGTCGGGGCCGGCGACTCCGTCCGCCTGGTGATCGACGTGGTCGCCAAGGGGGTGCGGGGGCGCGACGGGGTGACCGTCACGGTCGAGCCCGGCTCGCCGCCCGCCGGCGCGGAGCGCCCGTCGCCGCCCGGCCGGCCCCGCGTCCTCGCCCCGGACGAGAACGTCACCGAAGGCGGCGCCGACGCCCTGCCACCGGCGCAGGCCGTACAGGAGAACCCGGCCCGGCCCGGCACAGCGGACGGCACATCTAACGGCGTGGCTAACGGCGCGGCGGACCGGGGGGCGGACGGCGCGGATGCGGCGCGGCCCGGCGAGGGCGCCGGCCGGCCGGCGACGGAGGCCGGGCGGCCCGGCGGGGAGGCCGGGGGGCCCGGGGCGGACGCCGTCCGGTCGGGGGCCGAGGCGGTGCGCTCGGCCGCCGAGACCGTGCGGACGGCGGCGGGCGCGTTCCGGCCGCAGGTGGTGCGCGAAGAGGGCGCAGAGGGGCGGCCCGGGGTGCCGGTGCGGCTGGTGTGGCGGCTGGCGCCGAGCCCGATGCGGATGAGCGGCGGCTGGCAGACCTGGCGCTTCCTGCCGGACAAGGAGCTGACCCGCTTCTACCCGGCCGGCACCTGGACGATCACCGCGACGGCCAAGGGCGCGCAGGGCGCGAGCGTGACCGCGTACGAGACGTTCCAGCTCAGGCGGGAGACGCGGCTGTCGGACGTCGCGGTGGAGCGGTCCCGCCACGCCGAGGGGGTGCGGCTGCACGGCTCGCTGAAGAGGGCCGACGCGCGCGGCCTGACCGGGCTCTCGCCGTTCGGCGGGCAGCGGGTGGAGCTCCTGTGGCGGCAGAGCCCGTCCGGCGAGTGGGCGCACGCCGGGTACGTCACCACGGACGCCAAGGGCTCGTTCACGCACACGGTGCGCGACCGGACGGGCGGCTTCTGGCGGGTGCGGTACGCGGGCACCGGCCACTACGCGCCTGACCAGTCCAAAATCCACGAAATCGCAGGATAAAAGCCCTAATACAACTCCATAAACGACATCACCGGAATTGGTGTTGCGAAATTGTGATCGTCCGTTTCGCAACCTTTCTTTACCCTTACGCGTCATTGGACGGTGACGTGTGCCGTCCCGGCGCGCGTTCCATACGGGGAAGGAAGTCAGTTTCATGATGCGACGACTCGCCGCCGGAGTGGCGGCGGCCGCCATGGGCGCCACCGTGCTCGCGGGAGCGGCCGCGCCCGCGATGGCCGACCCCGGCTACGACAGTGGCCAGACCCGGCTCGACCTCGACGTCAACCCCGAGCCCGCCTGGCGCGGCAAGCCGCTGACCGTCGAGGGCAAGCTGTCCGTGCACTGCGACGAGGACTTCGCCAGCGGCCTCGTCGTGGTCCTGCACGACAACCGCTGCAAGGAAGGCAGCTGGCACCGGCTCGGCTGGAAGCGGATCGTCATCCTCTTCAAGCCGTCCTACAGCGGCCGCTGGGAGTACGTCGACACGCTGAAGACCGGCCGCGACGGCTACTTCCACACCCGGGTCGAGGCCCGCTCGTCCGGGACCTGGCGGGCGGTCTTCGAGGGCTCGCGCCACCTGGAGCCGTCGTCCGACACCGACTGGGTCAAGGTCTACGGCCGCCACCACCACCGCTAGCCGATCACGCGGACGCCCGGCCCCTCACACGCGAGGGACCGGGCGTTCGCCGTCGTCACGGCATTCCCAGAGCGGAACTGTCAGGGGAGCGGCACCCGCAGCGGTCCGAAGTCGGCGATCTCCACGGTGAGCTCCCCGGCCGCCGCCGGCAGCTCGAACAGGCCCCAGAACTCCCGCTCCTGCCCCGGCCCGAACTTCTCGCTGGACAGGCGCACCCCGGACACGTCGGTGCACGCGCAGTAGGCGTCGACGCCGCCGTTCTCGGCCGGCACCTGGAGCCGCCCCGGCAGGTAGCGGCGCTTGCCCCGCTCGTCGGTGAGCGTGACGGCGGTGGCCGCCTGATACTTGAACGACATCCAGTCCTTGGCGCGGTGCAGCTCGTTGTACCAGGCTTCGGCGCCGCCCTCGTTCTTCACCCGGTAGGTGAGCAGGCCGAGCCCGTCCGGCAGCCGCCGCAGGCCGGTCACCTCCAGCTTGAACGGCTGCCCGTCGGCCGTGGTCGAGCCGGTCAGGCCCTCAGCCGGCCGGCCGCTCGGCTGCGCACTCGGCTGGGTGGCGGCCGGGGCGGGCTCCGGCTTGGCGAACGTCACCGTGACCCGGCGGTTGCGCCGCCTGCCCTCGTCGGTGCCGTTGTCGTAGAGCGGCTGCCGCGACCCGAACCCCCGGGCCTGGTAGGTGACGCCGTCCCGGGTGACCAGCGCCGACAACGCCTTGCGGACCGCCTGGGCGCGGCGCGCCGAGAGCGGGTCGTTGATCGCGTCGGTGCCGGAGGAGTCGGCGTGCCCCTCGACCTTGACGGTGTCGCCGGGGGAAGCGTCGACGAGCTTCGCGGCGCGCGCGAGCACCGCCCTGGCCTTGGGCGTGAGCGTGGCCCGGTTGACCGCGAACAGCACGTCGGAGGAGAGGCTGATGCTCAGGTCCTTGCCGTCGTCGGCGGTCTCCTCCGACAGGTCGGTGGACTCCGACGGCGTCACGATGCGGCGGGCCAGCGTGGTGACCTGCTCGGCGCCCGGGTCGGGGAGGGTGACGCCGGGCGGGGTGACGGGCGGATCGTCGCTGATCGGCACGTCCGGCATCGGCGGGCCCACCGGGGTGACCACGGTGGCGGTGGTGGGGGAGCCCGCGGGCGCGGGCAGCATCGCGTACAGGTCGACCGACTGTCCCGGGTCGAGCGAGTACGGCAGCTTGTCGCGGTCCTGGTCGCTGCACAGGCACGGCGAGCCGGTCGGCTGGTAGGGCAGGATCCACGAGCGCGCGGCCGTGTCGAGCACGCCGATCCCGGAGGCCCAGCGGATCTGGCCCAGCGGTCTCGTCTGGTCGCCGAGCTGGCCGGTCCACGAGATGCTGTCGGACTCGCCGGTGTTGGTCAGCCGGACCTGGACGGCCAGGTGCGCGCCGCCGATCCGGTTCAGGCCGGTGACCTCCACCTTGAGGTCGGGCGTGAGCGTGCTGCGCGACTCCGCGAGCGCGGCCGTCGCGGGCGCGGTGGCGGATGCGGTGGCGGGCGCAGAGGCGGGCGCCGAGGACGCCGGCGCGCTGGACCGGCTGGCAGATTGGGGTGCTTCTGCCCCGTTCGTCAGCCCGCAGGCCGAGGAGGCGAGCAGGAGGACGAGCGTGACAGGCTTTCTAAGCTTCACCGGACGCATGATGTCGTATTCGTCCGTTCCTGTCGTGTTGAAAGTTCAGTAGGCTCGGCTGAAGATTTCAACGCGGGGGAGTCGATGAGCCGGGTCACGCTCAAGGAGGTCGCCGAGCGGGCGGGTGTGGCCATCGGCACGGCCTCGGCGGTGTTCGCCGGCAAGTCTTGGGTGTCCCCGGCCACCGGCGCCGCCGTGCGGCAGGCGGCCGAGGAGCTCGGCTACCGGCCCCGCGCCCGCAAGGCCACCGCCGCGCCGGGCGGGATGATCGGGTTCGTCTCCTGGGTGAACGACCTGTTCGCCCCGGCGAACCCCTACTACGCCCCGGTCCTGTTCGGCGCCCAGCAGGCGTGCGCCGAGCTGGGCCTGTCGATGACGTACGAGGTGGTGCAGCGGCGCGGCGACCTGCTGCCGCTGTGCGTGGCCCGTGAGCAGGTCGGCGGGCTGCTCGTGCTGAGCTCGGCCCCCCGCGACCAGCTGCTTCGCATCCTCGACGCGGGCGTCACCTGCGTGCTGCTGGAGTCCGCCGCCGGCGACCTGCCCGACGGACTGGCCGTCGACCAGGTCGGCCACGACGACGAGACCGGCGGCTACCTGGCCACCCGCCACCTGCTCGACCTCGGCCACACCGACCCGCCGCCCGCCGTCATCACCGCCGACGAGCGCGTGCTGCCCGCCGCCCGCAGGCTGTCCGGCTACCGGCGGGCTTTGGCCGAGCGCGGGCTGCGCCCGCCGCCCGGCTACGTCCGGCGCGGCGAGTTCACCTCCGAGACCGGCCACGAGCAGATGGCGGCGCTGCTCGCCCTGCCCGTGCCGCCGACCGCCGTCTTCTGCGCCAACGACGAGTCGGCCTTCGGCGCGCTCGCCGCGCTGCGCGAGCGCGGCCTGTGCGTGCCCGGCGACGTCAGCGTGATCGGCTACGACGACATCGCCATGGCCGCGCACGCCTCCCCTCCCCTCACCACGATCGCCAGCGACAAGGAGCTGCTGGGCGCGCAGGCCGTCTGGCACCTCGTGCAGCGCATCCGGCGCCCCGGGCTCACCGGCCGCGACACCCGGATCGCCGTGCGGCTGGTGGCCAGGGAGTCCACCGCGCCGCCCCGCTGAGCCGGCCCCCGCTGTCCGCCCGATAGGCACGCATCCGCCCTGCTCGACCGAGTAGCATGTCGATCAAGCTGCTTGAGGCTTGCTTGAGGTGAAGGAGACCCCTCCGTGACCGAGCTTGAGCGGGTTCCGCCCGGCGTCGACCCCGGCGTCCCGAGTTCCGCCCGGGTCTACGACTACCTGCTCGGCGGCAAGGACCACGTCGCGGTCGACCGCGCCGTCGCCGAACGGCTGCTCGCCGTCGCGCCCGACTCCCGCCTCGTCGCCCGGGCCAACCGGATCTTCCTCGTGCGCGCCGTACGGCATCTGGCCGAGCAGGGCGTGCGGCAGTTCATCGACGTCGGCGCCGGCATCCCCACCTCGCCCAGCGTGCACGAGGTCGCCCGCGAGGTGCACCCCGCCTGCCGGGTGATCTACGTCGACTACGACCCGGTGGTGCGGCTGCACGCCCAGGTGCTGCTGGCCGACTCGCCCGGCGTGGAGAGCATCCAGGCCGACCTGCGCCGGCCCGCCGACATCCTGACCGACCCGCACGTCACCGGCCTCATCGACTTCGACCAGCCCGTCGGGGTGCTGCTCGTCGGCATCTTCCACTTCGTCAAGCACGAGGAGGACCCCGCCGGGATCATCGCCGCCTTCCGCAAGCGGATGGCGCCCGGCAGCCACCTGGTCCTCTCCCACGCGATGCTGGAGAGCGACCCCGAGGCGCGCGGCGAGCTCTACCGGGCCACCGCCAACACCCCGGCCCACCCCACGTTCCGCTCCCGCGACGAGGTGCTGGCGCTGCTCGACGGCTTCGACCTGATCGGGCCCGGGCTCGTGCCCGTCCAGGACTGGCGGCTCGCCGGCGACGACGACATCCCGCTGATGGACGGCATGCCCAAGCTGCGCATCGACGGCGCCGTCGGGCGGGTCCCCGCCTAGGGAGGGCCGTCCCGGGAGCGCCTGCCTAGCCCCCGCGCCACGGCTCTGTTGCCGCCGCCCGATCCGGCCCCGGCGGCAGCCGATTCCGCCCCGTTTCTCGGCATGATGGAGAGAGGCTGAACCCTTCAGAAGGGCCTCCGGCATGCCATTGTTAGGCTTCGCCCTGTCCTGCTGCATCCTCCCCTTCGGCTTGGGGCTCTCCGCCCTGCTGGTGCTGGCGCTCGAATGGCTCGCACCCGACGTCATCCCGTTCGAGCTCGACACGTTCTGGGCCCTCGACCGGCCGCTCTGGCCCGCGTTCACCGGCGCGGTCACGCTCGTCTGGCCGGTCCTGGCGGCCGGGCTGCTGATCACCGCCATCGCCGCGCCCCGCCAGCGCCACGCCCAGCGGCAGATCGCCGCCTACGGCGTCGAGGACGCCCAGGTCATCCGGCTCGGGCCGGCCCGGATGCTGTTCCAGAGCGCGCTGGAGGAGATCGCGTTCCGGTGGGTGCTCTTCTACGCGGCCATCGCCGGCGCCACCTTCGCCGACTTCGTCCTGCTGGGCTTCGCCGACCTGCACCCGGTGCGGTGGCTGTTCACCGAGGTGCTCATCCCGCTCGCCGACCTCGCCACCTTCGGCATGCTGCACGAGCAGCTCACGCTCGGCGCCTGGGCCGTGGCCGCGGCGATCCTCGCCAGCAACGGCCGCTTCCGCAACGGCCACCTCTACCAGGGGCTGATCGGGTGGATCTGGTCCTGGTACATGGGCATGTTCCTGTTCCTGGTGATGTTCGAGTACGGGCTCCCCGCCGCCATCGCCGTGCACGTCGCCTACAACCTGGTCACGCTGACCCTGCACGTGGCCATCACGGGAGTGGCGCCGCGCGTGGTGGTGCTGAACCCGGAGCCGCAGCCCCTTCAGGAGTGACGTACGGCCCCCGGGGCGCGCCGGGGGCCGTACGGATCAGCGGGCGGCGAAGTTCTGGGTCCAGTAGGTCTGGCCCTTGGCGTTCTTGGCCGCGCCCACGCCGATGAGCGTGTACTTGCAGTTCATGATGTTCGCCCGGTGGCCGGAGCTGTTCATCCAGCCGCTGACCACCGCGGCCGGGGTGCGCTGGCCCATGGCGATGTTCTCGGCCCAGCCGGTGCCGCCGGTGAACCCGGCCGCCCGGATGCGGTCCATGAACGAGCGGCCGTCCTGGGAGGTGTGGCTGAAGTAGCCGCGGGCGGCCATGTCGGAGGAGTGGCCGAAGGCGGCCTTGCGCAGCTGCGGGTCGTGCTTGAGCGGGGCGCAGCCGCCCTTGGCGCGTTCGGCGTTGGTCAGGCGGACGACCTCGTTCTCCTCGGCCGTGCCGACCGTGCCCGCCGGGGGAGCGGGCGAGGCGGTCGGGGCGGGGGCGGGCGTCGCGGTGGCGGACGGGGTCGGGGCCGGGGCCGGGGCCGGGGCGGGGGAGCAGGTGAGCCGGACCGGGCGGGACCTGGCCGTGTGGCCGCGGTAGTCGGTGGCGAGCGCGTAGTAGACGCCGGGGGCGCACGGGAGCGTGAGCGTGAGGCGGGCGCCGGTGGCCCGCCGGGCGCCGCTCCTGACCACCGGGTCCTTGCCGGGCTGGGCGCGCTTGACGCGCACGCGGATCAGCGCCGGGCGCTCGCAGCCGCTCCTGGTGGCGGACGCCCGGATCCTGCCGTCGTCGCCGACCTGCGGTCCCGTCACGGACAGCCGGCAGGCCGCCTGAGCGGTGGAGGCCGTGCTCGCCGCGTGGGCGGCGGGCGTCACGAGCGTGGCGGCGGTGGCGAGGCAGGCGATCATCCCAAGGGATCGGCGCATGCGGTGTTCCCTCCAGTTTCCGGTAGACGCTGGATGGAAATCGCATTCTGTCGGGGCCAGAACCAGCTTGTCAGGAAAATTCGGATATCTGGGTAAACCAACGGGACCCCTGGGACGTCCGCGCAGCGCGAGGGGCGGCCACCCGGAGGCGGCCGCCCCCAAGTCTCAGCGGGCGCCCAGCAGGTGCTCCATGGCGAGCTGGTCGAGCCGCTCGAACGCCATCCCGCGCGCCCCCGCCGCGTCCGCGTCGAAGTCCTCGAACGCGCCGCGGTCCGCGAGCAGGTCCTGCAGCGTCTCCCCGTCCGCCAGAGTGGGCCTGGCCAGGTCGTCCAGCCGGGACGCGCGCAGCGCCTCCTGCACCTCCGGGTCGGCGCGGAAGGCCGCCGCGCGCTCCTTGAGCATGAGGTAGTTGCGCATGTTGCCGGCCGCCGACGCCCACACGCCGTCGACGTCCTCGGTCCGCGGCGGCTTGAAGTCGAAGTGCCGCGGCCCCTCGTACCCGCCGCTCTCCAGCAGGTCCACCAGCCAGAACGCGTCCCGCAGGTTGCCCGCGCCGAAGCGCAGGTCCTGGTCGTACTTGACGCCCGTCTGCCCGTTCAGGTCGATGTGGAACAGCTTGCCGTGCCACAGCGCCTGGGCGATGCCGTGGGTGAAGTTGAGCCCGGCCATCTGCTCGTGGCCGGTCTCCGGGTTGACCCCGACCAGCTCCGGATGGGCCAGCTCGCCGATGAACGCCAGCGCGTGCCCGACGGTCGGCAGCAGGATGTCGCCGCGCGGCTCGTTCGGCTTGGGCTCGACGGCGAAGCGCAGGTCGTAGCCCTGGCTCAGCACGTACTCGCCGAGCAGGTCGAAGGCCTCCTTCATGCGGTCGAGCGCCACCCGCACGTCCTTGGCGCCGCCCGACTCGGCTCCCTCGCGGCCGCCCCACGCCACGTAGACCTTGGCGCCCAGCTCGACGGCCAGGTCGATGTTGCGGATGGTCTTGCGCAGTGCGTAGCGGCGCACGTCACGGTCGTTGGCCGTGAACCCGCCGTCCTTGAACACCGGGTGCGTGAACAGGTTCGTCGTGGCCATGGGCACCACGAGGCCCGTCTCGTCCAGCGCCTGGCGGAACCGCTTGACGTGGCGGTCGCGCTCGGCGTCGCCGGAACCGAACGGGATGAGGTCGTCGTCGTGGAACGTCACCCCGTACGCGCCGAGCTCGGCGAGCCGGTTGACGGTCTCCACCGGGTCGAGCGCCGGGCGGGTCGCGTCGCCGAACGGGTCGCGGCCCGGCCAGCCGACGGTCCACAGACCGAAGGAGAACTTGTGCTCCGGGCGAGGCGTGAGGCTGTCAGTCACTGGGACTCCTATTCGTAAGGGCAGAAAACAAATTAATATGCCAAGGCGGCGGAGGGAAGACCGCCCCCGGAACGCAGGAGGCAGCATGTCGGCACAGCGCGTCGTCATCGGCATCGACAGCTCTACCCAGTCGGCCAAGGCCGTCGCCGTGGACGTGGACACCGGCGCCGTCGTCGGCGAGGGCCGCGCCCCCCACACCGTCACCTCCGGCGCCGGCCGCGAGAGCGACCCCCGGCAGTGGTGGCAGGCCCTCTGCGACGCCGTCGAGGCCACCGGCCACGCCGCCCGCGCCGCCGCCGCCTCCGTCGGCGGCCAGCAGCACGGCCTCGTCACCCTGGACGACGCCGGCGAGCCCGTACGCCCCGCCCTGCTCTGGAACGACGTCCGCTCCGCCGGCCAGGCCGCCGCCCTGGTCGCCGAGCACGGCGCCGACCGGCTCGCCGAACGCGTCGGCAGCGTCCCCACCGCAGCCTTCACCCTGACCAAATGGCTCTGGCTGACCGAGAACGAGCCCGCCCATGCCGCCCGCGCCGCCGCCGTCCGGCTGCCCCACGACTACCTCACCGAACGCCTCACCGGCCAGGCCGTCACCGACCGCGGCGACGCCTCCGGCACCGGCTGGTGGACCCCCACCGGCTACGACACCGGCCTGCTGGACGCCGCCGGGCTCGACCCGGCCAGACTGCCCCGCGTCACCACCGGCCTCGCCGGCCCGGCGCTCCCCGGCGGGCCGCTCGCCGAAGGCACCCCCGTCGCCGCGGGCACCGGCGACAACATGGCCGCCGCGCTCGGCCTCGGCCTGCTCCCCGGCACCCCCGTGCTCAGCCTCGGCACCTCCGGCACCGTCTACGCCGTCACCCGGAGGCGGCCCGCCGACCCCACCGGCGTCGTCGCCGGGTTCGCCGACGCCCTCGGCAACTGGCTCCCGCTCGCCTGCACGCTCAACTGCACCCAGGCCGTCGACAAGATCGCCTCCCTGCTCGGCCGCGACCGCGACGCCGTCGAGCCCGGCGGCACCGCCGTCGTCCTGCCCTACCTCGACGGCGAACGCACCCCGAACCTGCCGCACGCCGCCGGGCTCCTGTACGGGCTGCGCCACGACACCACCGCCGGCCAGGTGCTCCAGGCCGCCTACGACGGAGCCGCGCACTCGCTCCTCGCCGCCCTCGACGACGTCCTGCGCGCCGGCGGCGAACAGCCCGACCCGGACGTGCCGCTCGTCCTCATCGGCGGCGGCGCGCGCGGCGCCGCCTGGCGCGACACCATCCGCCGCCTCTCGGGCCGGCCCGTCCTCATCCCCGCCGCCGGCGAGCTCGTCGCCCTCGGCGCCGCCGCCCAGGCGGCCGCCCTCCTCACGGGCGAGGCCCCCGACGAGGTCGCCCGCCGCTGGGGGACCGCCCGCGGCACCCTCCTCGACCCGCTCCCCAGGGACACCGAGGCGATGGACAGGATCGCCGGTACGCTGCCCCGTGCCGACCGTCTCCTGACCACCCCCTGACCCCCGGAAGATCCCCATGCCCCCACCCACCGGAAGCACCGCCCCTCCCCTGACGACCTCCTTCGAGGCCGAGACCCCCCACCAGGGACCCGGCCCCGACGGCGCGCCCCTTGCGCGCGCCACCACCCCTCCGGAGAGCGGGTGCGCCCGCGAGGAGGGCAAGAGTTCCGCCCAGGGGAGCGGGCGCGGCGCTGCTGCCGCCGACGCCGTACGGGACGTTGCTCCTGCGGGGGGCGGGCCCGTCTGTGGGAGCGGCGGCGGTGCCCGTACGCGTGCCCGGTTGGCCAGGGGTGCTGCCGCTTGCGGCTGGGGGGCTGCTTGTGGGGGCGGGGGCCGCGTGCGGGGAGTCGTCCCTGCGGAGGGTGGGGCTCTTCGGGGTAGTGGCGGGCGGGTTGCTGGTGCGGGGGTGTGGGTGTGAGGCGTTGGGAGCAGGCGCGTCGGCAGGACGGGGGGCGGCCGGCGTCGCAGCAGGGGATGCGGCAGCACAACCTGGCGCTCGTCATGGGGACCGTGGCCGCGCACGGGCCGGTGTCGCGGGCGGCGGTGGCGGGGCGGACCGGGCTGACCAGGACCGCGGTCTCCAGCCTGGTGGACGAGCTGCTCGCCGGAGGGCTGCTGACCGAGCTGGGGCCGGCGGCGAGCGGCCGGGTGGGGCGGCCGGGGACGGCGCTGGCGGTGAGCAAGGACGGCCCGGCCGGGCTGGGGCTGGAGGTGGGCGTCGAGCATCTGGGCGCCTGCGTCACCGACCTGCGCGGTGAGGTGCGGGTGTGGTCGCGGGCCGAGAGCCCCAACGCGGCGCTGGGCCCGGCCGGGGTGATGGCGGCGCTGTCGGAGCTGGCCGACGACGCCACCCGGCGGGCCGCCGAGCTGGGGCTGCGGCCGGTCGCGGCGGTGGTGGCGGTGCCCGGCCTCGTAGGGGACGTGCCCGGCACCGTGGCCAGGGCGCCGAACCTGGGCTGGCACGACGTTCCCGTCGCCGGGCTGTGGCCGGGGGAGCTGCCGCTGCGCGTGGAGAACGAGGCCAACCTGGGCGCGCTGGCCGAGCTGTGGGCGCATCCGGTGGCGGACGACTTCGTGCACGTGTCGGCGGAGAGCGGCATCGGCGCGGCGCTCGTGGTCGGCGGGCGGCTGTTCAGCGGCGCCCGGGGGCTGGCGGGCGAGCTCGGGCACATGCCGGTGCATCCGGACGGGTTCCCATGCTCGTGCGGCGCCCGGGGCTGCCTGGAGCAGTACGCGGGCAAGGCGGCGGTGCTGCGTGCCGCGGGACTCCCGCTCCCGGCGGCGATCGGCGCGGCCCCGGCGGGCGCGGCCCTGGAGGGTGCGGACGTGGTGGCGGCGCTGGCCGGGCTGGCGCGGGCGGGGGAGACGCCGGTGGTCCGGGCGCTCGACGGGGCGGGGACGGCGCTGGGGACGGCGCTGGCCGGGGCGGTGAACCTGCTCGACCCGGCGGCCGTGGTCCTCGGCGGCGCGTACGCGGAGCTGGGGGAGTGGCTGCTGCCGGCGATGCGGCGCGAGCTGGCGGCGCGGGTGACCGTGCGGCCGTGGGACCCGGAGGCGCTGACGGTGTCCGAGCTGGGCCGTCGCGGCCCGCTGCTGGGGGCGGCGCTGGCGACGGTCCGGGGCATTCTTGACGATCCCGCCGCACTCTGGTCATGACGCGGCGACACGACAGATGTCGATCTTCGCGAGATCGTCGTCAGGGAGCGCGGAGCGTGCTAGCGTATTAGGCGTTGCAGTTCTGGTACCCATGGATTTCGTGTGCGCCTGGCGGGATGTGACCCTCGGGCGCATTTGTGTTTTCGGCGGTCATCTTCCTCAGGTGTCACTACGGCGACACGGGATCCGCGAACCGCGCTTCCCCGCACTCTTCGCCAATCGAAGGAGATTGACATGGCGACTGGCACCGTGAAGTGGTTCAACGCTGAAAAGGGCTTCGGCTTCATCGAGCAGGACGGTGGAGGCGCTGACGTCTTCGCCCACTACTCCAACATCGCGGGCAACGGCTACCGCGAGCTGCGCGAAGGCCAGAAGGTCAGCTTCGACATCACCGCGGGCCAGAAGGGCCCCCAGGCCGAGAACATCGTTCCGGCCTGACCCCTTCACACGGCTTCACCGGAAGGCCCGCACCCCCCGAGGGTGCGGGCCTTCCGCCTTCCCTGCCGGGAGCACGATCATCAGGGCCGGTGATCGGATCGCAGGAGGTCGTGGGCCTGCTCCAGCACCGACTCCACCGGGATGCCGGCCACCCACGACGGGTCGTGCGGGCAGCGCGGCACGGCCGGGTCGAGCCCGTCGGTCCCGCACACCGGGCAGGCCGGCGTCCACGACACCAGCGGCCGGTGCCGGTCCCGGCTGATCGGCCCCGCGTTGATCAGGTTGCCGCACCAGTAGACGCCGACGGTCGCCGTGCCCACGGCCGCCGCCAGGTGCCGCGGCCCGGTGTCGTTGGCCACCACCAGGTCGCACGCCCGGTAGAGGGCGGCCAGCCCGCCCAGGCCGAGCACGCCCGCGAGCGGCAGGGCGGGCCGCCGCATCGCCGACACCACCCCTGCGACCAGGTCCCGCTCGGCCCGGCTGCCGGTGACCACGACCGGCCGGCCGAGCGCGTCGGCGACGGCCGCGAAGCTCTCGACCGGCCAGCGGCGGCGCGGGTCGTTCGCGCCGGGATGGATCGCGACCAGGCCGGGCGGCGGCTCGCCGAGCACGGCCGCCACCTCGGCGGCGTCGGCCGGGGTGACCTCCACCCTCGGTTCGAGCCGGTCGGCGGTGGCGCCGACCAGCGCCGCCACCTCCAGGAAGCGCAGCGTCTCGTGCTGGTGGCCGCCGTAGTGCACCCACCGGTCCAGCGGCTCGGCGTCCGGCGCGCGCAGCCCCACCGTCAGGCCCGCGCCCAGCTCCCGCACGAACGGGTTGGAGTGCCGCCCGCCGCCGTGGATCTGCACCGCCAGGTCGAACCGCCGCTCCCGCAGCCGGGCGAACAGCTCGGGCGGCGCCCGGTGCCCGGCCTCCATCGTCGACACGCCGGTCACCGGCGGCAGCGCCACCACCTCGGCCACCGGCCCCGGCCTGCCGCGCAGAAACGCCGCGTGCCAGTCCAGCCCGAGCAGCGTGATCTCCGCCCCCGGGTAGCGGCTGCTCAGCGCCTCCAGCGCGGGCAGCGCCAGCAGGAAGTCCCCGACCGCGTTCGCCCGCAGCACCGCGATCCTCACGGCGGCTCCATGACGTGGTGGCGCGCGAATGGGGTCATGGCTGCTCCGGCAGCGAGCGCACCCGTTCGATGATCGCGGTCGTGGACCGGTCGGAGACGTAGTCCAGCACCATGACCTCGCCGCCCATCGCCCGCACCAGTGGCGCCTCCGGCAGCATGGCGGCCGTGTAGTCGCCGCCCTTGACGTACAGGTCGGGCCGGATCATCCGCAGCAGCCGCTCGGGCGTGTCCTCCTCGAAGGAGGTCACGTAGTCGACGTAGCCGAGCGCGGCCAGCACCGACATGCGGTCCTCGCACGAGTTGATCGGCCGGCCCGGCCCCTTCAGCCGCGCCGTGCTGGCGTCGCTGTTGACGGCCACCACGAGCACGTCGCCGAGCTGCGCGGCCCGTTCCAAGTAGGTGACGTGGCCGCGGTGCAGCACGTCGAAGCAGCCGTTGGTGAACACGATCCGATCCCCGCGCCGCCGGTGCTCGTCCAGCCGCTCGGCGAGCCGCTCGGCCTGCCGGTCGGCCGGGCGCAGCAGCTCGTCCTCGCCGCGCAGCGCCTTCAGCAGCTCGTGGCGGGTGCAGGTGGCGGTGCCCGGCCTGCGCACCACCACCCCGGCCGCCGCCTGCGCGGCCCGCGCCGCCTGCTCCGGCTCCGCGCCGCCCGCCAGCCACAGCGCGAACGCCGCGGTGAACGTGTCGCCCGCCCCCGTCGTCATGTGGTCCGGCGCGGGATCGGCGTACGTCCGGTACGGCGGCCGCCCCGGCCGGTGCAGCAGCGTGCCCTCGCCGTCGAGCGTCGTCACCACCATCCGCGCCCCCGACGCCGCCAGCAGCCGCTCGGACCGGTCGGTGAGGAAGCGCACCCGGTCGGCGGTGTCGCCGTCCTCGCCGAGCAGTTGCAGCACCTCGCCGTAGTTGGGCAGCATCGCGGTCGCGCCGCACTCCCGCCACGGCGTGATCACGTGCGCGTCCACGACCAGCACCGGCAGCCCGGTCAGGGCCCGCCGCACCGCCGGCGTGCAGACGCCGCCGCCGTAGTCGCAGGCCACCACCACGTCGGCGCCGCGCAGCGCCCGTTCCAGCTCGGCCAGCACGCGCTCCTCGGCCTCGCCGCCGAGCGGCTCGCGGTCCTCCTCGTCGTAGCGGGCGATGAGCTGCTCGCCGACCATCAGCCGCTGCTTGTGCGGGGTACGGCGGCCCGGCACGGTCACCAGCCGGGCGTCCACGCCCAGCAGTTCGAGCGCCCGGGCGAGCGTGCCCGAGCAGGCGTCGTCCCCGACCGCGCCCACCAGGCGCACCCGTGCTCCGAGCGCCACCAGGTTCGCCGCCGCGTTGCCGGCGCCGCCCGGCGCCTCGTCGGTGGCCTCCACGCTGACCACCGGCACCGGCGCCTCCTGGGCGATCCGCCGCACCGGGCCGCGCAGCCAGGAGTCGAGCATCACGTCGCCGACGACCACGGCCTCGATGTCGCTGTTCATACGCTGCGTCTACCTGGAGAAGCGCTGCCCAAACAGAGACGGTGCCCAACGAAGCTTTGCCGTGACGCTGCCCGTTCCGGCGCACCCTGTTCGCCGTACGGGGGAGAAGACACACCATGACACGGCATTTCGAGATCCGCGGGGAGGTGGGGTGATGGCCCGCTACGCGGTGCTCGTGTACGAGGCCGTCGCCCCCGCCGACCTGCCGCACGACGTCCAGGAGGCGCACCGGGCCCTGCCCGGGCAGGTCACCGGGCTCGGCGGCCGGCTCGTCGCCGGGCTGACCCTGGAGCAGCCCGAGACCGCCACGGCGATGCGCGGCGGCCGGGTGACCGACGGGCCGTTCGCCGAGGCGGAGGAGGCGCTGGCCGGGGTCCTGGTCGTCGAGGCGCGCGACCACGACCACGCGCTGTCGATCGCCGAGCTGGTGCCCGTCGTGCGCGGCGGCGTCGAGGTGCGGCCGCTGCTCGGCGTCACGGTGCCCGACGAGAGCTGACCCGCCCGGACGACGGGACGAGCCTGGTGCAGGGGCGGGTCGGTTGAAGGGGCGGGTCAGGTGAAGGGGCGCGCCATCTGCTCCAGCGTCTCGTCGATGACCTCGTGCAGCGGGCGGGCCTGCTCCTCCTCGATCCACGTGTGCGTGGCGAGCCGGAGCGCGGCGAGGAAGGCGGCGGCCATCACCCGGGGGCTCACGCCGCCGCCGCGGCGCAGCGCGAGGGCCTGGGCCAGCTCCCGGTCGAAGGCCGCGTGGTTGGCGAGCTGCCGGGCCAGCAGCGACGGGTGCTTCATGGCCAGCCGGGTGCGCACCGCCTGCTCGCGCTCCGGGACGCCGATCTCCTCGTAGAGCCGCTGGACGGCGCCGCGCAGCGCGAGCCAGGCGGGCCGGTCGGCGGGCTCGGCGCGCACCCGCTCGACCAGCGCCCGGATGCGCCGCTCGTCGCCGTAGAGGATGGCGTCCTCCTTGCCGGCGAAGTAGTTGGAGAACGTGCGGCGGGAGATGTTGGCCGCGTCGGCGATGGCCTCGACGGTGACGGCGTCGAAGCCGTGCTCGATCGTGAGCCGCAGCGCCGCCTCGTGCACGGCCTGCCGCGTCTCCGCCTTCTTGCGCTCCCGCAGGCCCAGCGTGCTGTCCATGATGCGGACATCTTACCGGCTGGGAATAACTGCCCAGTGCGCAAACTTGCCCAATGCGAATGTAGGGTGTCCCCTGCACGTTTGATGAGGATTTGGGGGAAAGCGCGTGAGCGCCACCATGGACGCACCACCCGGGCAGATGACCCACCGGCAGATTCTCGAAGCCCTCAGCGGGCTCCTGCTGGTCCTGTTCGTCGCGATGATCAGCGGCACGATCGTGTCCGTCGCGCTGCCGCAGATCATCGGCGCGCTGAACGGCAGCCAGTCGCAGTACACCTGGGTGGTCACCGCCTCCTTGCTGGCCGCCACGGCGTCCACGCCGATCTGGGGCAAGCTGGCCGACCTGTTCGACAAGAAGCTGCTGATCCAGATCTCCATCGTGATCTTCATGGTGAGCTCGCTGGCCTGCGGGTTCGCCCAGAACACCGGGCAGCTCATCGCCTTCCGCGCGGTGCAGGGCCTCGGCATGGGCGCCCTGCAGGTGCTGGTCCAGGTGGTGATCGGGGCCATGATCAGCCCCAAGGAGCGCGGCCGCTACAACGGCTACCTGGGCGGCGTCATGGCCGTGGCCACCGTCGCCGGCCCGCTGCTCGGCGGCCTCATCGCCGACACCTCGTGGCTCGGCTGGCGCTGGTGCTTCTTCGTCGCGGTGCCGTTCACCATCGCCGCGCTCGCCCTGCTGCACAAGACCCTGCACGTCAGCTCGGTCCGGGCGCGGAACGTCAAGATCGACTACGTGGGCGCGACGCTCATCGCCGCCGGCGTCAGCGTCCTGCTCATCTGGATCACCTTCGTCGGCAACTCCTTCGACTGGCTCTCCTGGCAGACCGCGGTCATGGCCGGCGGCGGCCTCGCCGTCCTGGCCCTCGCCACCTGGGTGGAGTCACGGGTGAGCCAGCCCGTCGTGCCGCTGCACGTGGTGCGCCGCCGCACCCCCGCCCTGGCGATCCTGGCCAGCCTCGCGGTCGGCATGGCGATGTTCGGCGGGGCGGTCTTCCTCGGCCAGTACTTCCAGATCGGCCGCGGCTACACGCCCACCGAGTCGGGGCTGCTCACCATCCCGATGATGCTCGGCGTGCTGGTCTCCTCCGCCGTGAGCGGCAACCTGGTGTCGAAGACCGGGCGCGTCAAGCCGTACATCGTCACCGGGTCGATCGTGCTCACCGCCGGGTTCCTCGTGCTGTCCACGATGGACCACGACACCTCGCTCTGGCTGATCGGCGGCGCGATGGTGCTGGTCGGCGCGGGCGTCGGCATGTCGATGCAGAACCTCGTCCTGGCCATCCAGAACACCGTCCCGCTGCGCGAGCTGGGCGCGGCCAGCGGCGCGATCACGTTCTTCCGCTCGCTCGGCGGCACCATCGGCGTCTCGGTGCTCGGCGCGGTCCTGGCCCAGCAGGTCGCCACCGACATCACCCGGGGCCTGGCCAGGGCGGGCGTCACCGGCCGGGCCGCCGCCGAGTCGGCCGGCTCGCTCAACCTGGAGGCGCTGCCCGAGCCGTTCGCGACCGTCATCCGCACCGCCTACGGCGACGCGACCGGGCACATCTTCCTCATCTCGGCGGGCATCGCCGCCGTCGGCGTCGTGGCCACGCTGTTCCTGCCGAGGATCACGCTGCGCGACAGCGTCGACCTCCAGCCCGCCGAGGGCGAGAAGGCTCCCGCCTGACCTCCGGGGCGCGCGCCGCCAGCCACGAGGCGGCGCAGGTGATCAGTACGATCATCGCGAACGGGACGTATTTCTTCACTGGGTGTCGTCCTCCTCCTCGGTGAGCCGGGCGCGTTGCGGCTCGACGGTGTAGCGGGGGTCGCGGGCCGAGGCCGTCCCCGCCTCGAACACGCCGAACCGGGTGCACACCGAACCGGCCAGCAGCGCGGCCCCGGCCACGACGGCGGCCCGGCGGCTGCGGCGGCCGGCGGTCAGTCCGACCAGCGCCCCGGTGACCGACAGCGCCTGCCCGAGGCGCAGCAGCCGCCCGGCCCGGCCCCGCCGCAGCGGCTCGGCGACCGTGCCGAGCCGGTGCTTCATCCGCGCGGCGGCGGCCAGCTCGACGGCGACGCCCGCCACGGCCGCCCGCCGCGCCGGGGCCGCCTCGGCGAGCGGCGCGGCCAGCAGGCCGATCCCCGCCGCCGACGCCGCCGCCGACCCGGCGAACAGGAACGGCATCTCCCGGTAGCCGCCGTGCCACGCGGGCACCGCGGTGTCGGAGATCAGCACCGCCGTGTAGGTCGCCAGCGCCGGCCCCAGCAGCCCGGCCCCCACCGTGGCCCATCTCGCGGCCCCCGGCCAGGGCCCGGGCACCAGCGCCGCCGCCGCGGCCAGCCCCGCCTGCGGGCCGTAGGCGGTCAGGATCCAGGTGCCGACGCTCATCGGGGAGGTCACCTTGAACACGCGCAGCATGTTGAGGAAGCGCCCCGGCCGCCCCAGGTCGTGGATGAGCGCGTACAGGGAGCCCGTCACCCCGCACAGCGCCGCCGTCTTGCAGGCCCGCGCCAGGCGGGGGCGGCCCGTCAGGTGCGCGGCGGCGGCCAGCGTGGACGAGGCCCCCGCCAGCCCGCCGAGGAACAGGTAACCGGCGATGTCGTGCGCCTGCCAGGTGGGCTCGTTGAGCACCGGCAGCCCGTAGTAGGAGCCGAAGTCCGCCCGGGGCACCATGCGCCGCTCCCGGGGCCGGCCCAGCGACTCCGGCACGGCGTCGCGGCCCGGCGGCAGCGCCGGGTCCCCGTCCAGCCGCACGTCCGTCAGCCCGGTCATGACCGCCCCCTCCACGACAGCGCCACCAGCCCCGCCAGCAGCCCGGCCGCTGCCACGGCCGCGTGCCGCCACATCGACGGCAGGTCCCGCGTCGTCACCACCGGGTCCGGCGGCAGCCCGTACACCTCCGGCTCGTCCAGCAGCAGGAAGAACGCCGCGGTGCCGCCCACCCCGTCGGCGGGGGAGTGGCCGTACAGCCGGGCCGAGCCCACCCCGGCCTCGTGCAGCCGCTCCAGCCGCCGCGACGCCCGCTCGCGCAGCTCGTCGAGGTCGCCGAACTGGATCGAGTCCGTCGGGCACGTCTTCGCGCACGCCGGCTCCATCCCGGCCCCCAGCCGGTCGTAGCACATCGTGCACTTGTGAGCCAGCCCGTCGCCCTCCCGCTTGCCGATCACCCCGTACGGGCACGCCGGGACGCAGTAGCCGCACCCGTTGCACACGTCCTCCTGCACCACGACGGTGCCGAACTCGGTGCGGAACAGCGACCCGGTCGGGCACACGTCCAGGCAGGCCGCCTCGGTGCAGTGCTTGCACACGTCGGAGGCCATCAGCCAGCGGAAGTCGGGGTGCGGCTGCTCGACGAACGCCACGTGCCGCCACGTGCTCGCGCCCAGCCCCTTGGTGTTGTCGTACGACATGCCGGTGAAGCCGAGGACGTCGTCCGGGACGGCGTTCCACTCCTTGCACGCCACTTCGCACGCCTTGCAGCCGATGCACACGCTGGTGTCGGTGAAGAAGCCGACGCGGCCCATGTCACGCCTCCGTTCCGGTGCGCTCGGTGATCCCGGCGCGCAGCCGGTAGTGCTGGACGAGCTCGGGCAGCGCCGGGCCGCGCGGGCGCCGGCCGGGCCGGATGTCCGCCGACAGCGCCTTGACCTCCTGGATGTGCGAGCTCGGGTCGAGCGAGATGGCCGACAGCTCGTTGGCGGCGTCGCCGCGCGCCCGCCCGTTGGGCCCGAAGTGGAACGGCAGCCCGATCTGGTGGATGACCTGCCCGTCGGCGTGCAGCGGCGTCATCCGCTGGGTGACCAGCACCCGGGCCTCGATGGCGTTGCGCGCGGTGACGATCGTCGCCCAGCCGCCGTGCGTGAGTCCGCGCTCGGCGGCCAGCTCGGGCGACACCTCGCAGAACATCTCCGGCTGCAGCTCGGCCAGGTAGGGCGTGCTGCGGCTCATCCCGCCCGCGGTGAAGTGCTCGGTGAGCCGGTAGGTGGTGACCACGTACGGGTAGACGGACGCGCCCGCCTCGCCGCCGCTGGGGTGGTAGCGGTTGTGCACGTGCGGGTAGAGCTTGCGCGCCGGGCTGCGCTGCCGCCCGTACAGGGCGTTGGCCACCGGCGAGTCCTGCGGCTCGTAGTGCGTGGGCAGCGGCCCGTCGAGCACCCCGGCGGGCGCGAACAGCCAGCCCTTGCCGTCACCCTGCATGATGAACGGGTCGACGCCCGACAGCGCCTCGACCCCGGCCGCGTCCTCGGGCGGCCGGTAGTCCGGCGCCTTGCCCCGCTCGAAGTCGGGCACGTCGTAGCCCGACCAGGCCGACCCGTCCCACCACACGAGCTTCTTGCGCTCGCTCCACGGGCTGCCGTCGGGCCGCGCCGAGGCCCGGTTGTACAGCAGCCGCCGGTTGGCCGGCCACGCCCACGCCCACTCGGCGGCGATCCAGTCCTGCTCGGCGCCGGGCTTGCGGCGGGCCGCCTGGTTGACGCCGCCGGCGCGGACGCCGCAGTAGATCCAGCACCCGCACGCCGTCGAGCCGTCGCTCCTGAGCTGGTCGTAGCCGGACAGCGGCCGGCCCTCGGCGTCGGTGCCGTTGATCTCAGCCAGCACCGCCTCCGCGTCCGGCTCGGCCGTCGGCCCGCTCACCGGGTAGTCCCAGGTCAGGTCGAGCACGGGCGCGTCCATCGGGTCGGCGGACCCGGCCAGCTTCTCCCGGATGATCCGCCCCAGGTGGTACATGAACCACAGGTCGCTGCGCCGGTCGCCGGCCGGCTCGACGGCCTTGTGGTGCCACTGCAGCAGCCGGTTGGTGTTGGTGAAGCTGCCGTCCTTCTCGGTGTGCGCGGCGGCCGGGAAGAAGAACACCTCGGTGCCGATCTCGGCGGTGGACAGCTCGCCGGTCTCGATCTCCGGCCCGTCCTTCCACCAGGTGGCGCTCTCGATCAGGTTGAAGTCGCGCACCACCAGCCAGTCGAGCTCGGCCATGCCCAGGCGCTGCATGCGGGCGTTGGCCGAGCCGACCGCCGGGTTCTCGCCCAGCAGCAGGTAGCCCTTGCAGGTGCCGTCGAGCTGAGCCATCACCGTGTCGTAGTGGCTGTGGCTGCCGGTCAGCCGGGGCAGGTAGCCGAAGCGGAAGTCGTTGTCGGGCCGCGCCGACGGCCCCCACCACGCCTTGAGCAGGCTCACCAGGTAGGCGGGCATGTGCGCCCAGTAGCCCTTGACCGGCGCGTCGGCGCGCAGGAAGTCCTCCAGCCGCTGGTGGCGGTGCGCGTGCGGCATCGGGATGTAGCCGGGCAGCAGGTTGAACAGCGTCGGGATGTCGCTGGAGCCCTGGATGCTGGCGTGCCCGCGCAGCGCCTGGATGCCGCCGCCCGGCCGGCCGATGTTGCCCAGCAGCAGTTGCAGGATGCTCGCCGCCCGGATGAACTGCGAGCCGTCGCTGTGCTGCGTCCACCCGACCGCGTACACGAACGCCGACGTCCGGTCCGGCCCGGAGTTCTCCGTCAGGTGGCGGCAGACCCGCGCGAACAGCTCGGGCGGCACCCCGCACACCCGTTCCACCATCTCCGGCGTGTAACGGGCGAAGTGGCGGCGCAGGATCTGCATCACGCAGCGCGGGTGCCGCAACGTCTCGTCCCGCGTCGGCGTGCCGCGCATGCTGGAGCCGCCCGCCCCGTGCATCTCGCTCTGCCCCGCCTGCGGCTGCTCGCGCTCGCCCGCCGCCGAGATCACCGGCATCCCCTCGTACTGCCAGCTCCGGTGGTCGTAGCAGCGCTCCTGCGGGTCGAAGCCGGAGAACAGCCCGTCGAGGTCCTCGGTGTCGCGGTAGTCCTCGCCGACCAGGGTGGCGGCGTTGGTGTACGCGACCACGTACTCGCGGAAGTAACGCTCCCCGGTCAGCACGTGGTTGATCAGCCCGCCCAGGAACGCCACGTCGCTGCCCGCCCGCAGCGGCACGTGCAGGTCGGCCAGCGCGCTCGTGCGGGTGAACCGCGGATCGACGTGGATCACCGTCGCGCCGCGCGCCTTGGCCTCCATCACCCACTGGAAGCCCACCGGGTGCGCCTCGGCGAAGTTCGAGCCCTCGATGACGATGCAGTCGGCGTGCTGCAGGTCCTGCATGAACGTGGTCGCCCCGCCGCGCCCGAACGAGGTGCCGAGGCCGACGACGGTCGAGCTGTGGCACACCCGCGCCTGGTTCTCGATCTGCACCACGCCCAGCGCCGTGAGCAGCTTCTTGATGAGGTAGTTCTCCTCGTTGTCCAGCGTGGCGCCGCCGAGCGAGGCGATGCCCATCGTGCGGGCGGTGCGCGCGCCGTCGCGCTCCCACTCCCACGTCGCGCGGCGGGTGGCGATGATCCGGTCGGCGACCATGTCCATCGCCGTGTCCAGGTCGAGCTCCTGCCAGCCGGCGGCGTGAGGAGGCCGGTAAAGGACCTTGTCCAGGCGGCCGGAGCCGGTGGTGAGCTGCAGGCTGGCCGCGCCCTTCGGGCACAGGCGGCCGCGGCTGACCGGCGAGTCCGGGTCGCCCTCGATCTGCACGACCTTCCCGTCGCGGACGTAGACGTTCTGCGCGCACCCGACGGCGCAGTAGGGGCAGACGGACTTGACCACCCGGTCCGCCGTCGCCGTCCGCGCCTCCAGCCGGTCGGTGCGCGCGGACCTGACCGCCCGCCCCCGCCCGGTGGGGTCCCCGCCCATGAGTTGCCGCAGCAGCGGCCAGCCGTTCATCCGTGTTTCCCCCGAAATCCCCTGGCCGGAGTCCTGCCCTGAGGTCTCCGGCCGGAAACCGGGGCCGCCGTCAGTCGATCTTCTTCCACTGGGCGACGAGCTGGTCGTAGTCGAGCGTCTCGGGCTTGCCGCGCTCGTCGGCGAGCTTCGGCGCGGGCGCGCCCGGCTGGTCCAGCCAGTGCTGCGCGTCACGCTCGGGGTTCAGCTTGGGCGCGCACGCGCCGCCGTAGCCGCGCCGCTCCAGCCGCGACAGGATGTCGTCCTGCTGCCTGGCCAGGTTGTCCATCGACTGCTGCGGCGTCGTCTCCCCGGTGACGGCGGTGGCCACGTTCTGCCACCACAGCTGCGCCAGCCTCGGGTAGTCCGGCACGTTCGTCCCGGTCGGCGTCCACTGCTCACGCGCCGGGCCCCGGTAGAACTCGATCAGGCCGCCGTACTTGTCCGCGTTCCGCTCGAAGTGGTCGCTGCGCAGGTCGGAGTCGCGGATGAAGGTCAGCCCGACGATGGACTTCTTCAGCGACACCGTCTTGGACGTGACGAACTGCGCGTACAGCCAGGCCGCCGCGCGGCGCTCCGCCGGGGTGTTGCGCAGCAGCGTCCACGAGCCCGCGTCCTGGTAGCCGAGCTTGTTGCCCTCCTTCCAGTACGCGCCGTGCGGGCTCGGCGCGATGCGCCACTTCGGCGTGCCGTCGGCGTTGACGACCGGCAGCCCCTGCTTGGTCATGTCGGCGGTGAACGAGGTGTACCAGAAGATCTGCTGGGCGACGTTGCCCTGCGCGGGCACCGGGCCGGCCTCGCTGAAGTTCATCCCGGCCGCCGATCTCGGCGCGAACCGCTTCAGCCAGTCGACGTACTTGGTCAGCGCGTAGACGGCCGCCGGGCCGTTGGTGTCGCCGCCCCGGGTGACCGACGAGCCCACCGGGCGGCAGTTCTCCACCCGGATGCCCCAGTCGTCGACCGGCAGCCCGTTCGGCAGGCCCGGGTCGCCGTTGCCCGCCATCGACAGCCACGAGTCGGTGAACCGCCAGCCGAGCGACGGGTCCTTGCGCCCGTAGTCCATGTGGCCGTACACCTTGACGCCGTCGATCGTGCCGTCGCCGTTGACCTTCGAGGTGAAGAACTCCGCGATGTCCTCGTAGGCCGCCCAGTTGACCGGGACGCCCAGCTCGTAGCCGTAGGCGTCGCGGAACTGCTTCTTGATCGCCGGGTCGGTGAACCAGTCGTAGCGGAACCAGTAGAGGTTGGCGAACTGCTGGTCGGGAAGCTGGTAGAGCTTCTTGTCCGGCCCGGTCGTGAAGCTGATGCCGATGAAGTCGCCGAGGTCGAGCGTCGGCGAGGTGACGGCCTTGCCCTCGCCGGCCATGTAGTCCGACAGCGGGAAGACGTAGTCGCCGCGCGCGTGCGTGCCGATCAGGTCGGAGTCGTTGACGTAGGCGTCGTAGATGTTCTGGTCGCCCTGGATCTGCGTCTGCAGCTTCTCGATCACGTCGCCCTCCTGGATCAGGTCGTGCTTGACCCGGATGCCGGTGATCTCGCCGAACGCCTTGGCCAGGCGCTGCGACTCGTACTGGTGCGTGGTGATCGTCTCGGACACGACGTTGATCTCCATGCCCCGGTACGGCTGGGCCGCCTTCATGAACCAGTCCATCTCGGCCAGCTGCTGGTCGCGCGTCAGCGTGCTCGGCGTGAACTCGGTGGACACCCACCGCTGCGCCGCCGCCTTCGCGTCCGCCTCCCGGAACTCGCCGCCACCGCCTCCCTGCCCCTGCGAGCATCCCGCCGCCACCAGGGCGAGCAGCAGGACGGGTACGGCCGGACCTCGTGCCATGAACGCCATTGCGCCTCCTCGGGTCAGCCCCATCTGCCGATGACCAGCACCACCACGACCGCGAGCGCCAGCGCGAGCCACATGGACAGATCGCTGACCGCGATCCACCCGGCGAGCACCACGGCGGCGCTGACGAGGCCGATGTACAGCCGGTCACCCCGATCGGTCTCGATGCGCAGGAAGCCGCGCCGCGCCACCGGCGGCGAGATCCGCGCCCAGACGGCCATCCCGGCCAGCAGCAGCGCCAGCCCGGCGAACACCAGCGCCGTGGGCGCCGTCCACACCATCCACTCCAGCACCGCTCACACCCTCCCCAGGCTGAACCCGCGGGCGATGTAGTTGCGCACGAACCAGATGACGATCGCGCCCGGCACGATCGTCAGCACCCCGGCCGCCGCCAGCAGCCCCCAGTCGACGCCCGCCGCGCTCACCGTGCGCGTCATCGTGGCGGCGATCGGCTTGGCGTTCACCGAGGTGATCGTCCTGGCGATGAGCAGCTCCACCCAGCTGAACATGAAGCAGAAGAACAGCGTCACGCCGATCGCCGACCGGATCATCGGCAGGAAGATCCGCACGAAGAACCGGGGGAGCGAGTAGCCGTCGATCGCCGCCGTCTCGTCGATCTCGCGGGGGATGCCCGACATGAACCCCTCCAGGATCCACACCGCCAGCGGCACGTTGAACAGCATGTGCGCGATCGCCACGCCCAGATGCGTGTCGAACAGGCCGACCGACTGGTAGATCTGGAAGAACGGCAGCAGGAACACCGCCGGGGGTGCCATCCGGTTCGTCAGCAGCCAGAAGAACAGGTGCCGGTCGCCGGCGAAGCGGAACCGGGAGAACGCGTACGCCGCCGGCAACGCCACGACCAGCGACATCACCGCGTTCATCGACGTGTAGACGATCGAGTTCAGGTAGCTCGAATACCACACCGGGTTCGTGAAGAACGTGACGTAGTTGTCGAACGTCACCCGCTGCGGAATCAGCGAGAAGCTTCCGAGGATGTCCTGGTTCGGGCGGATCGACATGCCGAACATCCACAGCACCGGCAGCAGCAGCGTCGCCCCGTACAGCCAGAACACCGTCCGCGCCCACGGCAGCCGCCGCCCGTCCCGCCCGCTCATCGGCCGCTCCTCGTCAGCACGGTGAAGAACACGTAGCAGGCGATCTGCACCACCAGGAAGTACAGCAGCGAGAACGCGCCCGCCGGCCCCAGGTCGAACTGCCCGACGGCGATCTTCGACAGCAGGATGCTGAGGAACGACGTGGCGTTGCCCGGCCCGCCGCCCGTCACCACGAACGGCTCGGTGTAGATCATGAAGCTGTCCATGAACCGCAGCAGGATCGCGATCGTCAGCACCCCGCGCAGCCTCGGGAGCTGGACGTGCCGGAACGTCGCCCACGCCGACGCCCCGTCGATCTGCGCCGCCTGGAAGTACGGGTCCGGGATCGACCGCAGCCCCGCGTACGCCAGCAGCGCCACCAGCGGCGTCCAGTGCCACACGTCCATGACGAGCACCGTGATCCACGCGTCGGTGGCGTCGAGCGTGTAGTTGAAGTTCACGCCCGGCACCCGGTTGACCGCCCAGCCGCCCAGGCCGATGTCGGGACGGGCGAAGATCTGCCAGATGGTGCCGACCACGTTCCACGGGATGAGCAGCGGCAGCGCCACCACGACCAGCGCCGCCGGCACCGCGACCCGCCCGTGGCGCGGCATCGTCGCCGCGATCGCCACCCCCAGCGGGATCTCGACGAGCAGCACCTGCGCCGAGAACAGCAGCGTGCGGCCGAACGCCGCGCGCACCTCCGGGTCGCGGGTCACGTCGCGGAACCACTCCAGCCCGACGAAGATCCGGTCGTTCGGGCTGAACACGTCCTGCACCGAGTAGTTCACGACCGTCATCAGCGGGATCACCGCGGTGAACGCCACCGACAGCACGACCGGCAGCACCAGCCACCAGGCCCGGTTGTCGCGCCGCTTCACCTCCGGCGGGCGCTTCTCGCTCACGCTCCGGGCCTCCCGTCCAGCGGCTCGACCACCCCGCACCTGACGGCGTCCCTGAACAGGAACGCGCGCCCCTCGGCGAAGCTCAGCGGCTCCGCCTCGCCCACCGTGACCGCCGCCCCGGCCTCCGCACGGACGACGAGCGGGTGCCCGTCCACCGCCGCGTGCACCAGGTCGTAGGCGCCCATCCGGTCCACCCCCGTCACCCGGCCCGTCAGCCCGTTCAGCCCGCCGTGCCCGGCGCCCAGGCGGACGAACTCCGGCCGCACCCCGACCCGCACCGGCCCCGGCGGCAGGTCGCCGGAGGCCCGCCCCAGCGCCGTGCCGCCGACCCGCACCACGCCGCCGGCCAGCTCGCCCGGCAGCACGTTCATGCCGGGCGAGCCGATGAAGTGGCCGACGAACTCGTGCGCCGGCGACAGGAACAGCTCGCCCGGCTCGCCCGCCTGCACGATGCGCCCCTCGTTGAGCACGACCACCTCGTCGGCGAACGTCAGCGCCTCCGTCTGGTCGTGCGTGACGTAGATCAGCGTGTGCCCGGTGTCGCGGTGGATCTCCTTCAGCTTGCTGCGCAGCGCCCACTTCACCGCCGGGTCGACCACGGTCAGCGGCTCGTCCAGCAGCACCGCCGCCACGTCCGGCCGCACCAGCCCGCGGCCCAGCGCGACGATCTGCTGCCGGCCCGGGTCCAGCCGCCTCGACCGGCGCCGCAGATGCTCGTCCAGGCCCAGCAGCCGCGACACCTCCCGCACCCGCCGGTCCGTCTCCGCCCGGCCCAGGCCCCGGTTGCGCAGCGGGAAGGCCAGGTTGTCGTAGACCGACATCTCCTCGTACAGCACCGGGAACTGGAAGACCTGCGCGATGTTGCGCCCCGCCGTCGGCACCCCGGTCACGTCCCGGTCGCCGAACCAGATCCGGCCGGTGGTGGGGGAGAGCAGGCCCGAGACGATGTTCAGCAGTGTCGTCTTGCCGCACCCGCTCGGCCCGAGCAGCGCGTACGCCCGAGACCCGCGCCACGTCCACGTCGTCGGCCGCAGCGCCCACGTCCGGCCGCCGTCGTAGCTGTGTCCCACGCCCTCCAGCCGGATGTCAGTCATGCAGATTGTCCTCCGCCATGCCGCGACTCGAACACGAACACGTCCTCCGGGTCCACGTACGCGGTCGCCCGGCCGCCCGGCTCGTAGGCCCGCGTGCCCGGCAGGTGGGCCACCACGTGCGGGCCGCCGTCCAGCAGCAGGTGCAGGAACGTCGACCCGCCCGTCACCTCCGCCAGCCGGACCTCCCCGGGGAAGCCCACCGCGCCGCCGCCCGGGCGCTCGACGGCCACCTGGTGCGGGCGCACGGCCAGCGCCACCTCACGACCCGGCGGCAGCCCGGCGGGGGCGGGGAAGGTCGCGCCGAGGCAGTCGATGCCGCCCTCGCGCGCCACGCCCGGCAGCACGTTGAGCGGCGGGTCGCTGAGCGCCGCCGCGACCGCCAGCGACGGCGGCCCGGCGTACAGGGCGGCCACGTCGCCGGTGTGCAGCACCCGGCCCTCGCCCAGCACCACGGCCGGGGCGCCGAACGACAGCGCCTCGTTCGGGTCGGCCGTCGCGTACAGCACCACGCCGGGGGAGTCCGCGAACATGCCCCTGAGGTCGGCGCGCAACTGCTCGCGCAGCTTGAAGTCCAGGTTGGCCAGCGGCTCGTCGAGCAGCAGCACGTCCACCGGGCGGGCCAGCGCCCTGGCGATCGCGGTGCGCTGCTGCTGGCCGCCGGACAGCTCGCCGGGCCGCCGGTCCAGCAGCTCGCCGATGCCCATCAGCTCGGCCACCTCGCGCACCCGCCGGTCCACCGACTCGCGGGGGAAGGCCCGGTCCAGGCGCAGCGGGGAGGCGATGTTCTCGTACACCGTCAGCGTCGGGTAGTTGATGAAACGCTGGTAGACGAAGGCGACCGACCTGCGGCGCACCGAGACCGAGGTGACGTCACGCCCGCCGACGAGCACCCGCCCCGCGTCCGGTGGATGCAGCCCGGCGACGACCCGCATGAGCGTCGTCTTGCCTGCCGTCATCGGCCCCAGGAGGGTGGTCATCCCCCTCGGTAACTCCAGGTTGATGTCGTCGAGCCAGACCTCGCCGCGCTGCCGTACGCGGACGCCGTCGATGAGCAGCATGATAGATCGCCACCTTTTCTCCTCCAGTTAACATGATCCACAAAGGCGTGCAAAGGGTCTTTTTCGCGGCGGCGCACATGAGAATCGCGGTCAATTCCTGTACTGAGAGTTACTGAAAAACTACTGTGGGTAGCAGTTCAGGGGTGTTCCCCTACCGGACCCAGGAGGTCTCATGCACCGCACGCTTCGCCTGACCGGCGTCGCCGCCCTCGTGGCCGGCGGCCTGCTCGCCGCCACCGCGCCCGCCCACGCCATCGTCGACCCGGTCGGGGCCCTCGAGTGCCTCACTGCCAGCGCCGGCGAGGTCACCACCCTTGTCGACCCCTCGGCCCCGGGACTCCCGGCCGAGGTGCCCGCCGTCAACTGCCTGACCGCGCCCTGACTCTCGGCAGGCCGGGGCGGCCCCCGTCCCGGCCGCAGGTTTCCGTTCCGCCCAGCAACCCCAAGGAGCAGCGTTGTACCTGCGGACCCTGTACGTCGCCGTCCTCACGGCGGCCGCGATCGTCCTGCCGCCCCTGGCGGCGGACGCCGGCGGCGAGCCGCTGATCGGCCTGGAGACCGTCATCCAGCACGTCAACCTCCTCACGTCCTAGATGCACCCGCCCCTGCCTCTGCACGTGGCCGGCGCCCCCCGGGAGCGGCGCAGCCCGCTCAAGCGCCTCGGCTACGTCATGTTCCTCAGCCGCTGGATCCAGGCACCCCTCTACCTGGGCCTCATCGCCGCGCAGGTCGTGTACGTGTGGCGGTTCATGGCCGAGCTGATCCACCTCGTGGAGCTCGGGTTCGGTGGCCACCCTCCGGAGACCACCGTCATGCTCATCGTCCTCGGCCTGGTGGACGTGGTGATGATCTCCAACCTGCTGATCATGGTGATAGTGGGCGGCTACGAGACGTTCGTGTCGCGCCTGCGCATCGAGGGGCATCCCGACCAGCCCCAATGGCTCTCCCACGTGAACGCCAACGTGCTCAAGGTCAAGCTCGCCATGGCCATCATCGGCATCTCCTCCATCCACCTGCTGCAGATATTCATCAACGCGGCCCGCCCGGCCGTCACCGACAGGGAACTGCTATGGAAAACGTTGATTCATCTGACCTTCATCGTCTCGGCTGTCGCGCTGGCCCTCATCGACCGCATCATGCTGAACAGCCGGCCGAGCCGGCACCGGCCGGGCGACCCGGCTTCCGCCTCGCCGCAGCAACGGGTATCGGCGGCGTGATCGTCGGCTTGCTCGCGCAGGTGTCCCCGGCGGCGGCCAAGCCGGCTCCACCGCTCATCGGCGACATCATCATCTTCAACGACGAGATCGTCGAGCCGGTGTCGGCGCCGGTCAGCACCTGCGGCGCGCTGTTCCCCGTGCTCAGCTCCGGATCCAGCACGTGCACGGACGCCTCGCGCGTCTCCGACGACGACGCATGACCGGCACGAGGCGCAGGACCGGCGCCTGACCGCCATGCTCCCGGCAGGCCACCCACCTACCGGGACCCCGTGCCCGCCCCCAGCTCCCCCTGCGGGGCGGGCACGCGGCGCCCTCCGCCCGTGAAAGTTTCATATAGCGTCCGATAATTTCTGCTCACCACCTGCGCCGATGACGGGACGCCGTTCCCGGCATTGACCACGCTCTCGCATGTCAATACCTTCCCCGCAAGGGTCCCGGGCTGATGAAACTTTCGGGATCGGAACTTCGCGGAGGTAGGTGCTCGTGCTCTCGACAACGCTCAACAGATCCGGAGCCCGGATCAGAACCCTCACGGCGGCGGCGGCCCTCGCCCTGCTCACCGTGTTCCTGGCGCCGGCCGCCCCCGCCGACGCCTCGGCGCCGCTGCGCCAGCACGCCGCCGCACGCGGCAAGTTCATCGGCGCCGCCCTCGCCACCGGGCCGCTGTCGAACGAGACCCAGTACCGCACCCTCGCGGCCGGCGAGTTCAACCAGATCACCGCCGAGAACGCGATGAAGTGGGACGCCACCGAGCCCAGCCAGGGCCAGTTCAACTTCTCCGGCGCCGACGCCATCATGAACTTCGCCCAGCAGAACGACCAGCAGGTCCACGGCCACACGCTCGTCTGGCACAGCCAGACCCCCACCTGGGTGCAGAACCTGCCCGCCACCGCCATGCGCGAGGCCATGCGCAACCACATCGACACGGTCGCCGGCCGCTACGCCGACAACCCCGCCCTGGTCTCCTGGGACGTGGTCAACGAGGTCTTCGAGGAGAACGGCAGCCTGCGCACCTCGTTCTGGTACAACACGCTCGGCCAGAGCTACATCGCCGACGCCTTCCGCTACGCCCGCGCCGCCGACCCCGACGCCCGGCTGTGCATCAACGACTACAACGTCGAAGGCATCAACGCCAAGAGCACCGCCATGTACAACCTGGTCCGGTCGCTGCGCCAGCAGAACGTGCCCGTCGACTGCGTCGGCTTCCAGAGCCACCTGGCCATCCAGTACGGCTTCCCCAACGACCTGCAGCAGAACCTGCAGCGCTTCGCCGACCTCGGCGTCCAGGTGCGCATCACCGAGCTCGACGTGCGCATGCAGATGCCGCGCGACGCCTCCAAGGACGCCACCCAGGCCACCTACTACCGCAACGTCGTCAACGCCTGCCTCGCCGTGACCGCCTGCGCCGGCGTCACCATCTGGGGCATCACCGACAGGCACTCCTGGGTGCCCGACACGTTCCCCGGCGAGGGCGCCGCGCTCATCTACAACGAGAACTACCAGACCAAGCCGGCCTACACCGCCGTGCACGACGCGCTCGCCGGCGGCACCGGCAACGACACCACCCCGCCGACCACCCCGGGCACCCCGGCGGCCTCCGGCGTCACGAGCAGCTCGGCGAGCCTGTCCTGGGCGGCCTCCACCGACTCCGGCGGCAGCGGCCTGGCCGGCTACAACGTCTACCGCGAGCAGGGCGCCACCGACACGCTGCTCGGCCAGTCGGCCACCAACTCCACCACCCTCACCGGCCTGACGGCCGACACCGAGTACCAGGTGTACGTGCGCGCCCGCGACGGCGCCGGCAACCTGTCCACCCCCTCGGCGACGGTGACCTTCGAGACCAGCGCGGGCGGCGGCCCCGGCGGCCCCTGCACCGCGACGGGCACCATCCAGACCCAGTGGAACAACGGCTACGTCGTGCAGCCCGTCACCGTCACCAACACCGGCTCGGCCACGCTCAACGGGTGGACCGTCACCTTCACCCTGCCCGCCGGCCACACCCTCGCGGGCTCCTGGAACGCCACCCTGACCACCAGCGGGCAGACGGTGACGGCCAAGAGCGTCTCCTACAACGGCACCCTGGCCCCCAACGCCGCCACCAGCTTCGGCTTCCAGGTCAACCGCCCCAGCGGCAACACGCAGACGCCCTCGGGCTACACCTGCGCCTCGCCGTGACCGCGTACCCCTGATCTCCGCGCGGGCCGAGGGAGGAGCGGCACCGGGAGCCGTACGGCCCGCGCGGCTTCCCACGGGCGCGCCCCCCACGCGGGGGCGCGCCCGCCCCTTACGGTCTGCACGGGGGCGTCAGGGGTTCAGGAGGGGGAGGGTCAGGCGGAAGCGGGCGCCTTCGCCGAGGGCGGTCCGCAGCTCGACGTCGCCACCGTGCGCGCGGGCGAGGGAGCGGGCGATGGCCAGCCCGAGCCCCGCGCCGGCGCCGACCGAGCGGTCGCGGGAGCGGTCGGTCCGGTAGAAGCGGTCGAAGACGCGGCCCGCCTGCTCGGCCGTCATCCCCGGCCCCTCGTCCGCCACGTCGAGCACCGCCCGGCCGTCCGCCGTGCCGACGCCGATCCGCACGGGGGTGCCCGGCGGGGTGTGGGCGGCGGCGTTGCCCACCAGGTTGGCGACCACCTGACGCAGCCGCGCCTCGTCGGCGTGGACCGGCGCCGGGCCGGGCGGCCCGCCGTCGGGCCCGGTGACCTCGACGGGACGCGCCGGGTCGAGGGCGCGCAGGTCGTGCCGGGCGTCGTTGGCGAGCGTGCGCAGGTCCATCGGGGCCAGGTCGAGCTGCTCGTCGGCGCCCTCGTCGAGCTGGGCGAGCAGCAGCAGGTCCTCGGTGAGCGCGGTGAGCCGGGTGGCCTCGCGGTCGATGCGCCGCATCGCCTCGTCGACGTCGGCGGGGGAGGCCAGCGCGCCCATCCGGTGCAGCTCGGCCGAGCCCTTGATGACGAACAGCGGCGTGCGCAGCTCGTGGCTGACGTCCGAGACGAACGCGCGCATCCGCGCCTCGGACGCGGCCCGGTCGGCGAAGGCGCGTTCGAGCTGGCCGAGCATGGTGTTGAGCGACGCCGCCAGGTGCCCGATCTCGGTGCCGGGCGGCGCCAGCACGGGCACCCGCCGGCTGAGGTCGCCGCCGGCGATCGCGGCCGCGGTGTGCTCGATCCGGCGCAGCGGCCGCAGCCCCCGGCCGAGGGCGAACCAGCCGGCCCCCGTCAGCAGGACGAGCAGCACCGCGCCGCTGATCACGCTGCTGGCCCGGACCCGGGCGATGGTCGCGTCGGCCTCGGCCAGCGGCGCCGCCGCGATCACCGTCCCGCCCCGCCCGGTGGCCGGCCGGGCGACGGCCCGCCACCGGCCCGAGCCGTCGGCGGCGGGCAGGTCGGCGGCCGACGCGTCCGCGGGCACCGCGCGCAGGTCCTCCAGGCGCGGCAGCGTCGCGGCGGCCATCCTGGGCGAGTGCACGCTCGCCGCCACCGCGCCGCCCGCGTCCAGATAGACCAGGTACGGGCTGCCGAACACGTCGAGTCCCTGCGCGAGGAGGCCGGGGCGGGCGGCGGCGTCCGCGAGGTCGGGCGGCCCGGGGGCCGGCACGCTGGAGACGAGCGCGGTGAGCGAGCGCAGCTGGCCGTCGAGCCGGCCGAGCTGGTAGCGCTCCAGCTGGTCGGCGACGACCGCGCCGGCCAGGCTCAGCCCGGCCAGCAGCAGCCCCGCGGTGAACAGCAGCAGCCTGGCCCGCAGCGACAGCCGCCTCACCGCCGGGGCTCGCGCATCACGTAGCCCACGCCGTGCACGGTGTGGATGAGCTTGGGCTCCCCGGCGTCGACCTTGCGCCGCAGGTAGGAGATGTAGGTGTCGACGATGCTGGCGTCGCCGCCGAAGTCGTAGCGCCACACCCGGTCGAGGATCTGCGCCTTGGACACCACGCGCCCGGCGTTCTCCATCAGGTAGCGCAGCAGCCGGAACTCGGTGGGGGAGACCCGGACCGGCCGCCCCTCCCGCGTCACCTGGTGCCCGTCGGCGTCAAGCGTGAGCGCGCCCACCTTCAGCACCCCGGCGTGGTGGCCGGAGGTGCGGCGGAGGATCGCGCGGATCCTGGCGATCAGCTCCTCCAGGTCGAACGGCTTGGTCACGTAGTCGTCGGCGCCGAGGGAGAGCCCGGTGACCTTGTCCGCCTGGCGGTCGCGGGCGGTGAGGAACAGGACGGGCACCGGCCGCCGCTCACGCAGCCGCCGGACCACCTCGAAGCCGTCCATGTCCGGCAGCATCACGTCGAGCAGCACCAGGTCGGGCGGTTCGGCGCCGGCCGCGGCGACCGCCTCGGTCCCGGTCGCCACCGAGGTCACCCGGAACCCGGCGAAGCGCAGCGTCGCCGCGAGCAGCTCGCGGACGGTGGCCTCGTCGTCCACCACCAGCAGCCGCTCGGCGTCCTCCTCGGGCGTCATCGCCCGGCCTGATCCGTCCACGCCGGCCAGGATACGGAAGCCCGGTGCCCGCCCATCACACGTCGCGGCGCCGGAACAGCACGAACGCGGCGGCCAGCACGGCGGCCACCCCGAGGCACATCCCGCCCAGGTTCAGCCACGGGTGCGGGTGGGCCGGGTCGGGGACCGTCGTGAGCACCGAGGCGGCGCCCCTGGTCGGCCAGACGGCGACGAGGCCCTGCAGCCACGACGGGAACAGGCCCGCGAGGGCGGGCACCAGGAAGACGATCCCCACCAGTGTGGCGAGCGCCCCCGCCGTGGCCCGCATGATCGTGCCGAGCCCGGCCGACAGCAGCGCGATCGCCGCCAGGTAGACCCCGCCGCCCGCCACCGCGGAGAACACCCCCGGGTCGCCGAGCCGCGCGTACGGCACGCCCTGACCGGCGAGGAGGGCCTGGCCGAGGAGGAAGGAGGCGAGCATCAGCGCCTGCCCCGCCACCACGGCGATCGCGGTCGCCACCACCACCTTGGCCGCCAGCAGCCGGTGCCTGCGGGGCGCGGCGGTCAGCGTCGTCGCCATCAGCCCGGTCGCGTACTCGGAGGTGACGACCAGGATGCCCACCACGCCGATGATCAGCTGGGCGACGATGTACGACGTCAGGCTGAGGTTCGTCGGGTCCCACGCCTGCCGTTCCGCCTCGGTCAGGGCCGCGTGGTCGGCCCCGGCCGTGCTCATCGACAGGCCCGTGATGCCGAGCCCGACCACGAACAGGCAGGCCAGCGTGTACCAGGTGGAACGCAGGCCGCGCAGCTTGATCCATTCGGCGTGCAGGAGGCGGGTGAAGCGCACGGAGCTCATGCCCGGGCCCCCTGGTACTCGACGCTGTCCCTGGTCAGCTCCATGAAGGCGTCCTCCAGCGAGGGCCGCTGCGGGGTGAGCTCGCTCAGCTCGACGCCGTGGTAGGCGGCGAGCTTGCCGATCTCCGCGCTCGTCATGCCGGAGACGACGAGGGACGACTCCGGCCCGCCGCGCACGGCGGCCCCGGCGGCGGTCAGCCGGCGCGCGAAGGAGTCCGCCCCGGACGCGCGGACGAGCACGGCGCCCTCGCCGGCGCCGCGCACGAACTCGCCCATCCCGGTGTCGGCGATGAGCCGGCCCCGGCCGATGACCACCAGGTGGTCGGCGGTCAGCGCCATCTCGCTCATGAGATGGCTGGAGACCAGCACGGCCCGGCCCTCACGGGCGAGGGAGCGCATGAAGCCGCGGATCCAGCGGATGCCCTCGGGGTCGAGCCCGTTCACCGGCTCGTCGAAGATCAGCACAGCCGGGTCGCCGAGCAGCGCCGCCGCGATGCCGAGCCGCTGCCGCATCCCGAGCGAGAACCCGCCGGCCCGCTTGCCGGCCACGAACTCCAGCCCGGTCCTGGCGAGCACCTCGTCGGCGCGGCGCCGGGGCAGGCCGTTGCTCACCGCGAGCGCCAGCAGGTGGTCGTACGCCGTCCGGCCGCCGTGCACCGCCCCGGCGTCGAGCAGCGCGCCCACCTCGGTCAGGGGCACGGGCAGGTCCCGGTAGCGGCGTCCGCCGACGGTGGCGGACCCGCTCGTGGGAGCCGCCAACCCCATGATCATTTTCATCGTGGTGGACTTGCCCGCGCCGTTCGGGCCGAGGAAGCCGGTCACCTGCCCGGGGGAGACGGTGAACGACAGGTCGTCCACCACCGTGTCCGGCCCGTACCGCTTGGTCAGCCCTCTTACGTCGATCGTCGTCATGGCCGAGATCCTGGCGGGTCCGGCCGACCGCCTTCTGTGACCTTCTGGGAGAACTCTGGGAACCCGCCCGGCCGGCCCGCCGCCGTGCCGTTCACTCTCAGGAAACCCGAAGGACCCGCCCATGCGGAACAATGAGCCGATGAGGAGACGCGAACGGGGCGACGGCCCGTGAGGCAGCGGGTGCGCGCCGCGGCGCTGCGGCTGGCGGGCGCCGGCGGCCTGCCCGCCTACGTGTACGACCTGCCCGGCCTGGCCGCGCACGCCGCCGACGTGCGCGCCGCGATGGGCGGCACGGCCGAGGTCTTCTACGCCGTCAAGGCCAACCCGGCCGCCGAGATCCTGCGGACGCTGCGCCCGTACGTGGACGGCTTCGAGGTCGCCTCCGGCGGCGAGCTGGCGCACGTGCGCGAGGTCGCGCCGGACGCCCGGATCGCCTTCAGCGGCCCCGGCAAGACCCCGGCCGAGCTGGCCCTCGCCCTGGAGGCGGGCGTCGAGCGGCTGCACGTCGAGAGCCCCCGCGAGCTGGCCCGCCTGATCGAGCTGGCCGGCCCGCGCGGAGCCGACGTGCTGCTGCGCGCCAACCCCGGCCTGCCCGGCGAGGGCGCCGCCACCCCGTTCGGCATGGACCCCGCCGGGCTGGCCGCCTGCCTGCCGCTGCTCGCGGACGCGCCGCGGATCCGCGTGCACGGCCTGCACACCCACCTCACCTGGGCCCGAGAGGACGCGGCCGGCCTGGCCCGGCTCGCCGCCGAGGTCGCCCGCTGGGCGCTCGGCTGGATCGGCGCGCACCTGCCGCACCTCACCGCCCCCGAGCTCGACCTGGGCGGCGGCATGGGCGTCGACTACGCCGCCCCGGACGAGCGGTTCGGCTGGGCCGCCTACGCCGGCGCGCTGTCCCGCCTCGGCGGGGCGCGGCTGCGGATCGAGCCCGGCCGCGCGCTGACCGCCTACGACGGCTGGTACGTCACCGACGTCCTCGACGTCAAGCGCAACCACGGCCGCGACTACGCCGTCCTGCGCGGCGGCACCCACCACCTGCGCACCCCCGTCGCCCGCGGCCACGACCAGCCCTTCACCGTGATCCACCGCGAGAGCGCGGGCCCCGCCCTGACCGGCCGCGCCACCCTCGTCGGCCAGCTGTGCACCCCCAAGGACGTGCTGCACCGCGACGCCCCCGTCACCGGCCTGCGCCCCGGCGACCTGATCGCCTTCGGCCTGGCCGGCGCCTACGCGTGGAACCTGTCCCACCACGACTTCCTCATGCACCCCCACCCCGGCCTGCACTACCTGGACGGACGCGATGATCCTCGATGACGCGGCAGACCCCCTCCACACCTGGCAGCACGCCGAGCGCTACCTGGGCGGGGGCACCCGCGCCTACAGCAGCTTCTCCGCCGACCTGGAGATCTCCGAGCCCTACCACCCGCAGCTCGGCCGCCCCCGCTTCCCCGTGCCGACCTTCCGCGTCACCGGGACGTTCCTGACGAACGCCGTCGAGTCCACGCTCACCAAGCTCTACCGGCGCGGCGACGGCTTCCTGCTGCCCGTCCACCCCGAGACGCTCGCCCACCCCGCCCTGCCCGGCCGCGACGCGCTGGTCGAACGCGGCCCCGACCTGACCGTGGTGCCCTCGGCCAACGCCCGCACCGTGTTCGTCGAGCGGATCGGCGCCGAGCCCGTCGAGCCGCACTTCGTCAAGCTGCACTACCCGCGCAGGCTGTCGCGGTTCACCCGGCGGCTGCGCCGCCCGATCATCACCGTGCAGCTCTGGGCCGCCGAGGAGCTGCTGGCCGCCGGGCTGCCCGTGCTGCCCGAGGTGGCGGGCGGCGTGCTCGGCGACGACCCGCGCGAGGCGTGGGGCTTCCTGCTGCGCGAGGCCCGCCCCCGCTCCGGCGGCCTGCCGTTCACCGTGCCGCTGTTCGCGCTGTACGGCCACGACGTGCGGCGGCCCGGCGACCCGACGCTGATGGAGCAGCTCGTGGCCCGCAGCGGCGAGGACCCCGGCGACTGGCTGGCCCGCCGCGTCGTCACCCCGATGGTCGAGCTGTGGTGCCGGGCGCTGACCCGTACGGGATGCGTCCTGGAGCCGCACGGCCAGAACACGCTGTTCGCCTTCGACGGCGGCGGGCGCACGGCCGTCCTCTACCGCGACTGCGGCGTCTACGTCGACCCCCGCACCCGCCACGACCTCGGCCTCACCCGCGAGCTGCCGCCCGTCAACGTGATCTCCCGCGACGTCCGGCAGCCGCGCGAGAGCGTCTTCAGCCTCGCCTACGACAGCTTCCTCGGCCACCACGCGCTCGAACGCCTCGCCGCCGTCGCCGAGGCCGCGCTCGGCGTGCCGCCGGAACGGCTCAGGCGGGCCGCCCGCGACGCCTTCGCCGCCGGCGTGCCCATGCCCGCCACCGTCCACTACTACGAGGACCGCCTGCGCGCGAACGGCGCCTGGGACCTGACCGACACCGGCGAGCCGCCCGCCTGGCGGCCGGTGTCGTGACGGGCGCTCTCCCGTTCGTCTTACAGGTGAGACCCACGGGAAGGGGAATGTCGTGAAATACGTGCTGATGTTCATGGACACCGAGCAGTTCACCAAGGACCTGGAGGCCATGACCGGCGACGAGCGCGCCGAGGCCGTACGGAAGGTCGAGCAGTGGTTCGCCGACCACGCCGGCCGGATCACCGGCGGCAGCAAGCTCGCGCCGCCGCACACCGCCACCACCGTCCGCCTGGAGGGCGGCGGCGAGCCCGTCATCACCGACGGGCCGTTCATGGAGGGCAAGGAGGTCGTCAGCGGCTTCGCCGAGATCGACGTGGCCGACCTCGACGAGGCCCTGGCCATGGTCCGCACCTGGCCCGCCTGCCCGACGGTCGAGATCAGGCCCGTCGAACGGTGACAGGCGCGCCCGCCGACGAGCTGGCCCGCGTGGTGCGCGAGCACGCGGGCCGGCTCGCCGCCTCGCTGGTGTCGCTCCTCGGCGACTTCTCCGCCGCCGAGGACCTGGTCCAGGACGCGGTCGAGGCCGCGCTGCGCCGCTGGCCGGACGAGGGCATCCCGGACCGCCCCGACGCCTGGCTCCACACGGTGGCCCGCCGCCGCGGCCTCGACGTCCTGCGCCGCGAGTCCGTCTACCGGGCCAAGCTGGAACTGCTGCGCGACCCCGCCCCGGCCGAGCCCGACGGGCGGCTGCGGCTCATGTTCACCTGCTGCCACCCGGCGCTGCCCAGGGCCGCGCAGATCGCGCTCACCCTGCGCGTGGTGTGCGGGCTCACCACCGGCCAGATCGCCGCCGCCTTCCTCGCCCCCGAGACGACCGTCGCCCAGCGCATCACCCGCGCCAAGAAGAAGATCGCCGAGGCCGGGATCCCGTACCGGGTGCCCGCCGCCGGCGAGCTGCCCGCCCGCGTGCGCGAGGTGCTGGCCGTCATCTACCTGCTGTTCAACGAGGGCTACCTGTCCAGCACCGCCGAGCGCGCCCACTCGCGCGACCTGGTCGACGACGCCGAATGGCTCGCCTCCCTGCTGACCGGGCTGATGCCCGCCGAACCCGAGGCCGCCGGGCTGCTCGCGCTCATCCGCCTGCACCGGGCCCGCGACGCCGCCCGCTTCGACGACTCCGGCGGCCTCGTGCTGCTGCGCGACCAGGACCGGTCCCGCTGGGACCACGACGCCATCGCCGCGGCCACCGCCCTGCTGACCCGCACCGCCCGCCGCCACCGCGCGCCCGGCCCGTACCAGCTCCAGGCCGCCATCGCGGCCTGCCACGCGGAGGCCGCCCGCTGGGACGACACCGACTGGCGGCAGATCGTCGTCCTCTACGACATGCTGCTGCGGCTCGCGCCCTCACCCGTCACCCGGCTGCACCGCGCCGTCGCCGTGCGTCACGCCGACGGCCCCGAGGCCGCGCTCGGCGAGCTGAAGGACCTGCGGGCCGCGCTCGACCGCTATCCGCTCTATCACGCCACCCATGCCGAGCTGCTGCGCGACCTCGGCCGGCCAGGCGAGGCCCGCGAGGCCGACGAGCGCGCCCTGCGCCTGACCGCCAACCCCGCCCAGCAGGCCCTGCTGGAGGAGCGCATCAGCTGGTCGGGCACAGCCCCCTGATCGCCAGCGCGTAGCCGCGCACCCCGAACCCCACCACGATCCCCGCCGCCACCGGCGACAGGTACGAGCGGTGCCGGAACGGCTCACGCCGGTGCACGTTGGAGATGTGCACCTCCACCACCGGCAGCTCCGCCCCCTCGATCGCGTCGTGCAGCGCCACCGACGTGTGCGTGTAGGCGCCCGCGTTGACCACCGCGCCCACCGCCCGGCCCGCCTTCACCGCCGCGCCCGCCTCCTGGATCCAGTCGACGAGGTCGCCCTCGTGGTTGGACTGCCGGAAGTCGAGCTCCACGCCGGCCGCCGCGCACTCCTCGCGGCACAGCGCCTCCACGTCGGCCAGCGTGGCCGTCCCGTAGACCTCCGGCCTGCGGGTGCCGAGCAGGTTGAGATTGGGGCCGTTGAACACGTACACGGTCGTCACGCCCGCCATTGTGTCAGCCCTTGTAGTTGAACACCTGCCGCAGCGTGTGCCGCACCGTCACCAGGTCCTTCTGGTCCTCCATCACCTGGTCGATCGGCTTGTACGCCTCCGGGTGCTCGTCCACCAGCGCCGCCGCGCGGTCCTCGTTCCAGGTGCGGCCCCGCATCGCCGCCTTCAGCGACGAGGCCGACAGCTCCCGCTTGGCCCTGGTGCGCGACATCCGCCGCCCCGCCCCGTGCGCGCACGAGTGGTACGACTCCGCGTTGCCGCGCCCGCTCACGATGTACGAGCGCGTCCCCATCGAGCCCGGGATGACGCCCTCGTCACCGGTGTCGGCCTTGATCGCGCCCTTCCTGGTGATCCACAGCCTCTTGCCGTGGTGCTCCTCCAGCTGGGTGAAGTTGTGGTGGCAGTTGATGGTCCGCACCCTGCGCCCCGTGCCCACGACGCGGAACAGGGCGTCGACCAGGACCCGGTCCATCCGGGCCCGCGAGGCCATCGCGTAGCGCTGCGCCCACAGCATGTCCTCGATGTAGGCGTCGAACTCCGGCGAGCCCTGCACCAGGTACGCCAGGTCCGGGTCCTCCAGCCCGATCGCCTGGCGGCGCATCAGGTTCTTGGCCCCGGCGATGTGCTTGGTCGCGAGCTGGTTGCCGATGCCGCGCGAACCCGAGTGCAGCACCGTCCACACCCGGTCGCGCTCGTCCAGGCACACCTCGACGAAGTGGTTGCCCGAGCCGAGCGTGCCGAACTGGCGCGACACCGTCGCCTCCTGCTTGCCCGTCAGCTCCGTGCGCGGACGGCCGAGCTCGCTCAGCGCCCGGTCGACCGACGGGTCCTCGTGGCCCTTGCCGACGCCCGCCGGGATGCGGCGCTCCACCAGCGGCATCAGCGCGTCGAGCGTGGCCGGCAGGTCCGCGGCCGTGAGCGTGGTCTCGGTCGCGACCATGCCGCAGCCGATGTCGACCCCGACGGCGGCCGGGATGATCGCGCCCTCGGTGGGGATGACCGAGCCGACCGTCGCGCCGATGCCGACGTGCGCGTCGGGCATGAGAGCGACGTGCCCGGAGACGAACGGCAGGCGGGCGGCGCGAGCGGCCTGCGTGATCGTTCCCTCGTCGATCTCGCTGGCCCAGGACAGCAGGTTCGGTGCGGGCTGGTGCGGCATGAGTGGATCTCCTCGGTTCGTTCTTGATCCAGTCTGCCGGGGGCGCAGGTGAAAACCCACTCATTTTACCCGCCAGCTTGTTACGATCCCCGCCGTGATCGCCGAAGAACCGCTGGCCGGAGGCGGGGTCAACGAGGTCGTCCGGGCCGGCGACACCGTCCGCCGCCCCGCCGCGCCGTGGACCCCCGCCGTGCACGGCCTGCTCACCCACCTGGCCGCCCGCGGCTTCACCGGCGCGCCCCGCGCCCACGGCCTCGACGAGCGCGGGCGCGAGATCCTCGACTACGTGCCCGGCGCCGTCGCCCACTACCCGGCGCCCCCCTCCACCTGGAGCGACGCCACGCTGACCGCCGTGGCCGCGCTGCTGCGCGACTACCACGACGCCACCATCGGCTATGTCCCGCCCGCCGGCGCCCGCTGGCAGTTCGCGCCCAAGGAGCCCGCCGAGGTCGTCTGCCACGGCGACGTCGCCCCGTACAACTGCGTCTTCCGCGACGGCGTGCCCGTCGCGTTCATCGACTTCGACACCGCGCACCCCGCGCCCCGTCTGTGGGACGTCGCCCACGCCGCCTACCGCTTCGTCCCCATCACCCTCGGCGGCCACGGCGAGGAGCCGCTGCCCGTCGCCGAGCAGATCCGGCGGCTGCGGCTGTTCTGCGACGCCTACGGCCTGCCCGAGTCCGACCGGCGGGCGCTGCCCGGCACCCTCGTCCGCGTCCTGCACGGGCTCGCCCGCCACATCCGCGAACGGGCCGCCGCCGGCGACGCCGCCTTCGCCGCCCACCTCGCCGACGGCCACCCCGAGCTGTACCTCGCCGACGCCCGGCACGTACAGCGGTATGCGTTTTGAGACAGCGCATGACGCCGACGTAGGCTGGGCCTCTGGCGAACGACAGGAGGTGACGCCCCATGTTGCGAGACTCGTTCGGACGGGTGGCGACGGATCTGCGGGTGTCGCTCACGGACAAGTGCAATCTGCGCTGCTCCTACTGCATGCCGCCCGAGGGTCTCGACTGGCTGCCCAACTCCCAGCTCCTCACGGCCGACGAGATCGTCCGGCTCGTCACCATCGGCGTCGAACGCCTCGGCATCCGCGAGGTCCGCTACACCGGCGGCGAGCCGCTGCTGCGCCGCGAACTGCCCGACATCGTCGCCCGCACCACCGCGCTCACCCCGCGCCCCCAGGTGTCGCTCACCACCAACGGCATCGGCCTGGCCCGCCTGGCCGCCCCCCTCGCCGCCGCCGGCCTCGGCCGCGTCAATGTCTCGCTCGACACCCTCGACCGCGACACGTTCAAGAAACTCGCCCACCGCGACCGGTTCACCGACGTGATCGCCGGCATGGCCGCCGCCCACGACGCCGGTCTGCGCCCCGTCAAGGTCAACGCCGTGCTCATGCGCGACGTCAACCAGCACGAGGCCGTCCCGCTGCTGCGCTACTGCCTGCAACAGGGCTACGAGCTGCGCTTCATCGAGCAGATGCCGCTCGACGCCCAGCACGGCTGGAGCCGCGACACCATGGTCACCGCCGACGAGATCCTCGACCTGCTGTCGGCCGCGTTCACCCTCACCCCCGACGAGAGCGAGGACCGCGGCAGCGCCCCCGCCGAACGCTTCCTCGTCGACGGCGGCCCCGGCCGCGTCGGCGTCATCGGCTCCGTCACCCGGCCGTTCTGCGGCGCCTGCGACCGCGTCCGGCTCACCGCCGACGGGCAGATCCGCAACTGCCTGTTCGCCACCGAGGAGTCCGACCTCAAGTCCGCCATGCGCGCCGGAGCCACCGACGACGACCTCGCCCAGCGCTGGCTCGCCGCCGTCGCCCGCAAACGCCCCGGCCACGGCATCGACGACCCGTCCTTCCTCCAGCCCGCCCGGCCCATGTCGGCGATCGGCGGCTAGGTGCCCAGAGCGCGCGACCTCGGCCTCCCGCTAGCCGGCCGGCCCGGCGCGCACAACGCCATCACCGACGTGCCCGGCGTCCGCGTCGGCCACCGCACCGTCGTCCGCGACCCCGGCATCCGCACCGGCGTCACCGCCGTCGTCCCCGGCGCCACCCCGGTCAGCCCGCTGCCCGCCGGCGTGTTCACCGGCAACGGCCACGGCAAGCTCGTCGGCGCCACCCAGCTCGCCGAGCTCGGCCTGCTGGAATCACCCGTCGTCCTGACCTCCACGCTGTCCGCCTTCCGCGCCGCCGACGCGCTCGTCACCTGGATGCTCGCCCGGCCCGACTGCGCCGGCGTACGCACCTTCAACCCGGTCGTGGGGGAGTGCAACGACGGCCACCTGTCGGACATCCGCGCCCGGCCCATCACCGAGGCGCACGTGCTGGAGGCCGTCGACACCGCGACCGGCGGTGCCGTCCCAGAAGGCTGCGTCGGCGCGGGCACCGGCACCGTGGCGCTCGGCCACAAGGCTGGCATCGGCACCTCCTCCCGCCTCGCCGGCCCTTACACGGTGGGCGCCCTCGTCCAGGCCAACTTCGCCGGCACCCTCCGCCTCCCCCCGGCCACCCCTGGGCAGCCGGGCCGATCCCCGGCGATCACGTCACCCCCGGGCCGGCCCCTGCCGTCGCCCGCCGGCCCCCTGGAGACGGACCGGCCGTCGACCGGCTCCCCGGCACCGGGCGCCGCTCAAGCGCCTTTCCCGGGCCCTCCCGCCCCCGTGGCGGCCGGTGACGACGGGGAGGCCGGGTCGTGCATGGTGGTGGTCGCCACCGACGCGCCGCTGGACGCGCGGCAGCTCACCCGGGTGGCACGGCGCGCCGTCTTCGCCCTGGCCCGGGTCGGCGCGGCCTACACCCACGGCAGCGGCGACTACGGCATCGCCTTCAGCGTCCGCCCCGGCGGCGCCCCCGTGCCGGACGCCTCGCTGAGCCCGCTGTTCGAGGCGACGCTCGACGCCGTCGAGGAGGCCGTGCTCAACTCCCTGTTCACCGCCACGACGACCACCGGCGTGCACGGCCGCACCGCCCACGCCGTCCCCCTCCCGGGCGCGGCGCCATGAGGCCCGGGCACGACGCGGTGATCCTCGCCGGCGGCCAGGCCCGCCGCCTCGGCGGCCTCGACAAACCCGGCCTGGACGTCGGCCGCCGCTCGCTGGTGGAGAACGTCGTCGCGGCCGTCCCCGCCGCCGGGCGCGTCATCGTCGTCGGCCCGCCCCGTGACCTGCCCGGCGTCCTGTTCACCCGCGAGGACCCGCCGGGCGCGGGCCCGATCCCCGCCCTGCGCGCCGGCCTCGCCCACGTCACGGCCCCCTGGGTCATCCTCCTCGCCGCCGACCTCCCCTTCCTGAACGCCCGCCACGTCACCACCCTCCTCACCGCAGCCCACTCCCTGCCGCCCACCCCTGAACCCCACCTCGCGACCGCGCCAGACCGGCCCGCACACCCGGCGGAGACGGACGCTTCCACCAGCCAGGCCCGCCCGTCCGGCCCTCCCGGGACGGCGGACGCTCACTCCGAAGGGCCGAAGCCTCACGCCCCACCAGGTGCCTCCGGTCCGCCCGGGGCGGGGGCGGGTCCGTCTGGGGCGGTGTCCGGGCCGTCAGGGGCGTCCGGGCCTCCCCGGGTGGGGGGCGGTTCCTTGGTACGGGCGGAGTCAGGCAACGCCGGTCCGCCCGTACCGGCTGGGGGCGGTTCCGGGGTTGGGCCGGGCGGTGGGGTGGTGGCCGTGGATGGGGAGGGGCGGGAGCAGTGGCTGCTGGGCGTGTGGGACGTGGCGGGGCTGCGGGAGGCGCTGGACCGCTATGAGGGGCGGTCGCTGCGCGGGCTGCTGGCGCCGCTGGCACGGGCCCGGGTGGCGTTGCCGCGCCGGGCATGGTTCGACTGCGACACTGTGGACGACCTCGAGGAGGCACGGATGAACGTACTGGCCGAATGGACCGCGCTGGCCTGCAAGGAGCTGGGCATCGACCCGGCGCGGGTGGACCGGGACCAGATCCTGGAGCTGACCAAGGAGGTGGCGCACGGGGTCGCGAGGCCGGCGGCGCCGCTGACGGCGTACCTGCTGGGGCTGGCCGAGGGGGCCGGCACGGCGCCGGAGGAGGCCGTGGCGCGGCTGACGACGCTGGCCCGCAATTGGGGCGAGGCGACGGCCGAGACGCTGACGGACAGCTGACACTGGAACGAACTACCGCTGTCAAGCGCCCCGCCCGAACCTGAAGATTTCCTGTGAAATACGGCCAGGGCGGGGTGTAAACGATTTCGGGAAAGCAGCCCTATCCAATAGGGGGGGCGCGCGTCGAACAGATCATCTAATGCGACGCTTTACCTGGAAAAAGGGCGACGCCGGGTGGTTACGGGGGCAAACCACCCGGCGTCGCTTCATCGGCGTTCCGACGGGGGCCCGGAACGCCGGCACCAGCACTCCGACGGGGGACCGGAGCGCTTGCCTAAAGCGTACACCTACAACCCATGGGATGCGTCAAGACTTAGTCACGACCCGATCTCGCGTCGGTGCAGCGGTATCTCGCTTTGGTTAGCTTCGGGTGTGTGAAAGGTGGGAGGTGGGGCATCCCTCCCCCTCTCATTGGCCCCGATTACCGCTATGTATGGCAAAAAGACGGCCCCGGCGATGAACAGCAGCCGGTAGGGCCACGGCACCGGCACCACGACCGCCAGGATCAGGCAGATCGTCCGGATGCCCATCTTGACCAGGTAGCTGATCTCGCGCCGATGGACGTCGGCGGTGAGCGACGGACGGGCGTCCGTCACCTGGTGAACCGCCTCTTTCCTGCGCCAACCCCTCATGTTTCCCACCGTAGACCTCGGACGGGGCGCTCGCGAAGGCGCACCCCCCTGGGAGCACAGGTCATGCGATCATGGCCTTCTAGTAAGGAGGATGTGGACATGACGGACCGAACGTACCGGGTGACCGAGATCGTCGGCACTTCGGGGGAGAGCGTCGACGAGGCCATCCGCAACGGCATCCGGCGCGCCTCGCAGACCCTGCGCCACCTCGACTGGTTCGAAGTGACGGAGGTGCGCGGCCACATCGAGGGGGGAGAGGTGGCGCACTTCCAGGTCGGGATGAAGGTCGGCTTCAGGCTGGAAGACGCCTGAGCACGCCCTGACAGCCCGGGAACACCTGGACACGCCGGTGAACACCCGGACACGCCCGGGAACTCCGGGGACACGCGGGAAACGCCGTCTCTGTCACGGTTCCGTGCGGGACGTGACAGGGGCGGCGCGGGCCGTTCACACTGCGGTCATGCGCCGCCGCCCCGCGCTCCCGCCCGCCCCGCCTGCCCTGGCCGCTGTGCCCGGCGCTGTGCTCAGCGCTGTGCTCGCCGTCGTGCTCGCCTGCGCCCTCGCCGCCTGCGGGACGACCGCCACGCCGCGGGAGGTCGCCGGGCAGACCCCGCCGCGGTCACAGGAGCCTGCCCCGGCCCCTGTCCTGCGCCAGAGCGCCGCCGAGGCGGCCCGTACGGCGGCGAGCCTGCGCCGGCTGGACGACCTGCCGCTGTACGAGATGACCTTCCACGGCGGCTACGACGCCGAGGCGCCCCTCACCGAGCAGGAGCTCGCCCGCCGCGACGACGCGTGGGCCTGCTCGCTGTTCCTGCAGCCCGGCGAGGCCGGCCCGGTGTTCGGCCGCAACTTCGACTGGGACCCGCACCCGGCGATGGTGGTGCACGCCCGCCCGCCGGGAGGCTACGCCTCACTGTCGATCTCGGACGTCTCGTACGTGCTCGGCCACGGCGGCGCCCCGGACCTCGGTGACCCGGCCGACCGGCGGCGGCTGGCGCACGCGGTGCTGGCGCCGTTCGACGGCATGAACGAGAAGGGCCTGGCCGTCGGCCTCGCCCAGGTGCCCGACGCGCTGCTGCCCGCCCGCGCGCCGGGACGCACGACGGTCGGCAGCGCCCGCGTCATGCGGCTGCTCCTGGACCGGGCCGCCACCGTGGACGAGGCGGTCGCCCTCATGCGCCGCTACGACGTCGACTTCTCCGGCGGCCCGCAGGTGCACTACCTGATCGGCGACCGCTCGGGCCGCTCGGCGGTCGTCGAGTACGGCGACGGCAGGCTCAACGTCATCGAGGACCGCGTGCTGACCAACATCACCATGACCGGCACGAGCCGCGCCTCCCGCCTGGCCGATCCCCGCTACCGCGCGCTCAGCCAGGGGGCCGGCGCCGACCCCCTGGCCCTGCTGCGCCGGGTGGCGCAGCCGCACACGCGCTGGTCGGTCGTGTACGACCTGACGGCCGGCACCGCCCGGCTGGTCACCGGGCAGCGCTGGGGCCGCGTGCACGAGCTGGCGATCAGCTCGCCTGGCTGACCGTCGACATGTTGAAGTCGGGCACCCGCACCGGCGGCATGACCGCCCGCGTGAAGTAGTCGCCCCACTCGCGCGGCAGCGTCTGCTCCGGCGCGCCCACCTCCGTGAGGCGGCCCAGCAGGTCGACCGGGCTCTCGTTGAACCGGAAGTTGTTCACCTCGCCCACGACCTCGCCGTGCTCGACCAGGTAGACGCCGTCGCGGGTGAGCCCGGTCAGCAGCAGCGTCTGCGGGTCGACCTGGCGGATGTACCACAGGCAGGTCAGCAGCAGGCCGCGCTCGGTGGAGGCGATCATCTCCTCCAGGGAGCGGCCGCCCTCCGGCCCCTTCATGATCAGGTTGTCGACGGAGGGCGTCACCGGCAGGCCGCTCAGCCCGGCCGAGTAGCGCGTCTGCAGCAGCGCCTCCAGCCGGCCGTCGGCGATCCAGTCGGTGGCCGACAACGGCAGCCCGTTGTCGAAGACCGAGCTCTCCCTGCTGGACGAGCGTGCCGTCACGAACGGCGCGCAGCCGATCCCGGGCGCCGCCGGGTCGCTCGACAGCGTCACGGGCAGCGTGGCGATCCGCTCGCCGACCCGGGTGCCGCCGCCCGGCTTGGAGAACACCGAGCGGCCGTCCAGCGCGTCCCTGGCGCCGGCGGACCAGAACAGGTAGACCATCAGGTCGGCGACCGCCGTCGGGGGCAGCAGCGTCTCGTAGCGGCCCGCCGGGAGGTCGACGCGCGTCTTGGCCCAGTCGAGCCGCTGCGCCAGCCCCGCGTCGAGGGCGGCCACGTCCACGTCGGTGAAGTCGCGCGTGGCCACCCCGGCCCACGCCGAGCGCTTGAGGTCGGCGGACTTGGCGTTGAGCTCCAGCCGCCCCGACGGCTGGTCGTGGCGCAGCCGCAGCCCGGTCGAGCTGCCGAGGAACGTCGTGGTCAGCGTGTGCTCGGCGAACCCGTACAGCCTCCTGCCGCCCGCCTCGGCGGAGGCGAACGCCTCGCCGAGCGCCGGCGCGAACCCGCGGAACACCTCGATGTCGGTCGGCGTCACCGGGCCGTCCCACGACGCGCTCGCCGGGCCGCCCGCGACGAGCTCGCCCGCGTCCTCGGCCGGCTGCGCGTCGCGCGCGGTCGCGTCGGCGGCGGCCACCACGGCGGCGAGCTGCTCGGGCCGCACCGCGGCGCGCGACACGACGCCCACGCCCCGCCCGGCGATCGAGATCACGGTCAGCCGGCTGGAGCGCGCCACGCCGTTGGTCGTCAGCGTGTTGCCGGCGAAGCGCAGGTTGGCGGTGGACTCCTCGTCCACCAGCACCACGCAGCCGTCGGCCGTGGAGAGCTCCAGGGCCCGCTCCACCATCTCCTGGGGAGTCACTTTCCGCCCTCCTGAACGGTGTTGAGTATCCGTACGTTCCTGAACAGGGCCGACGGGCAGCCGTGGCTGACCGGCGCCACCTGCCCCGGCTGGCCCTTGCCGCAGTTGAAGGCCCCGCCGAGCACGTACGTCTGCGGGCCGCCGACGCGTTCCATCGACTGCCAGAAGTCGGTGGTGGTGGCCTGGTAGGCGAAGTCGCGGACCTGCCCGGCGAGCTCGCCGTGGGAGATCCGGTACGCGCGCTGACCGGTGAACTGGAAATTGTAGCGCTGCATGTCGATCGACCAGCTCTTGTCGCCGACGATGTAGATGCCGCGCTCCACGCCGGAGATGAGCTCCTCCGTCGACGGGCCACCGGGCGCGGCGGCCAGCGACACGTTGGCCATGCGCTGGATCGGCATGTGGCCGGGCGAGTCGGCGAAGGCGCAGCCGTTGGAGCGGCCCAGGCCCTTCATCAGCGCCATCCGCCGGTCGAGCTGGTAGCCGACCAGGACGCCGTCCTTGACGATGTCGAAGCTCTGCCCCTGCACGCCCTCGTCGTCGTAGCCGATGGTGGCCAGGCCGTGCTCGACGGTGCGGTCGCCGGTCACGTTCATCAGCGGCGAACCGTAGACCAGCTCGCCGAGCTGGTCGAAGGTGGCGAAGCTGGTGCCGGCGTAGGCGGCCTCGTAGCCGAGCGCCCGGTCGAGCTCGGTCGCGTGGCCGATCGACTCGTGGATGGTCAGCCACAGGTTGGACGGGTGGATCACCAGGTCGTAGTCGCCCGCCTCGACCGACGGCGCGGCCAGCTTCTCGGCCAGCAGCTCCGGCAGCGCGGCCAGCTCGGCCGCCCAGTCCCAGCCCGTGCCGGTCAGGTATTCGTAGCCCCGGCCGACCGGCGGCGCGATCGTGGACATGTCGTCGAAGCCGGTCTCCGACGCCTTCATGGCGTTGAGCACGGGATGCACTCGCACGCGCTGCTGCGTCGTCACGGTGCCGGCCGTGTCGGCGTAGAACTTCTGCTCCTTGACCTGCAGCAGCCGCGCCGACACGTGGTCGGCGCCCTTGAGCAGGCCCGCCGACCAGTCGGCCAGCAGCGCCACCTTGTCGGCCGACGGCACGTCGAACGGGTCGACGTCGTAGGACGACACCCAGGTGACCTCGCCGTGCACCGGCTCGGGCGCGAGCTCGATCGGCTCACGGTTGATCGGGGCGCTCACCTCCGCGACCCGCACCGCCTGCTCGGCCACCCGCGCGGCGGCCTCGGGGGTCAGGTCGATCCCGGCGGCGAACCCCCAGGTGCCGCCCTTGACCACGCGCACGGCGTAGCCGAGGTCGTCGGCGTCGGCGGCGCCCTCCAGGCGCGCGTCGTAGAGGCTCAGGGTCTCGGCTCTGATGCGTTCGAGCCGGAAGTCGGCGTGCTCCGCGCCCAGCTCGCGTGCGCGTTGCAGGGCGGCGTCCGCGAGCCGTCTGAGCGGCAGCGCGAGGAAATCGTCATCGATCTGGCGCATGTCCACGATCCTAACGCTGTGATCTTGTATCCCCCGGACAAGCCGGTACCGGCCGGTAGGAGATAGCGTCAGTTCTCATGGCACGCTCTGTACTCGTCACAGGAGGCAATCGCGGCATCGGCCTCGCGATCGCCCGCGAACTGGCCGCGGCCGGCGACGCCGTCGCCGTCACCTACCGATCGGGGGAGCCGCCTGAAGGGCTGTTCGGCGTCCGCTGCGACGTCACCAGCATGGCCGACGTCGAGGCCGCCTTCGACAAGGTCGAGGCCGAGCACGGCCCCGTCGAGGTGCTCGTCTCCAACGCCGGCATCACCAAGGACACGCTGCTGGCGATGATGAAGGAGGAGACCTTCACCGACGTCGTCGACGCCAACCTGACCGGCGCCTTCCGCGTCGCCAAGCGGGCCATCCGCCCGATGATGAAGCTCAAGCGCGGCCGCGTCATCCTCGTCTCCTCCGTCATCGCCATGCTCGGCCAGGCTGGCCAGACCAACTACGCCGCCTCCAAGGCCGGGCTGATCGGCTTCGCCCGCTCCATGGCCCGCGAGTACGGCTCGCGCGGCATCACCGTCAACGTCGTCTCGCCCGGCTTCGTGGCCACCGACATGACGGCCGAGCTCGACACCGACGCGATCGTCAAGAACATCCCGCTCGGCAGGCAGGCGACCCCCTCCGAGGTCGCCCGCGTCGTGCGCTTCCTGGCGAGCGACGACGCCTCCTACATCACCGGGGCCGTGATCCCCGTCGACGGCGGACTCGGAATGGGGCACTGACATGGGACTTCTCGAAGGCAAGCGCATCTTGGTGACCGGCGTGCTCACCGACGCCTCGATCGCCTTCTCGGTCGCCAAGCTGGCGCAGCAGGAGGGCGCCACCGTGGTGCTCACCGGGTTCGGCCGGCTCAGCCTGGTCGAGCGGATCGCCAAGCGGCTGCCCGCCCCGGCGCCGGTGCTGGAGCTCGACGTGCAGAACACCGAGCACCTCGAGTCGCTGGCGGCCCGGGTGGGCGAGCACGTCGACGGCCTCGACGGCGTCGTCCACTCCATCGGCTTCGCCCCGCAGACGGCGCTCGGCGGCAACTTCCTCAACACCACCTGGGAGGACGTCGCCACCGCCGTGCACGTGTCGACCTACTCCTACAAGGCGCTGGCCGTGGCCTGCCTGCCGCTGATGAAGGAGGGCGGCGCGGTCGTCGGCCTCGACTTCGACGCGACCAAGGCGTGGCCGGTCTACGACTGGATGGGCGTGGCCAAGGCCGGCCTGGAGTCGTGCAACCGCTACCTGGCCCGTGACCTGGGCAAGCAGGGCATCCGGGCCAACCTGGTGGCCGCCGGGCCGCTGCGCACGATGGCCGCCAAGTCGATCCCGGGCTTCAAGGAGTTCGAGGACAGCTGGCCGGAGAAGGCCCCGCTCGGCTGGGACCTGGCCGACACGATGCCGGCGGCCCGCGCGTGCGTGGCGCTGATGTCCGACTGGTTCCCGGCCACGACGGGCGAGATCGTGCACGTCGACGGCGGCGTCCACGCGATCGGCGCCTGACCGCCGGAGATCCGGCCCGCAGAGCCGGCCTGACGCCGGGCGGGCGCGCCCGGCGGGCGGGTCAGGCGGGCAGGCGGGTCAGGCGAGCCGGTGGAGGCCGTTGCCGCGCGCCGGCTCGAAGGGGATGGTCTCGCTCTGCTCGCGGCGGTGACGCCGCTGCTGCACGATGCGGGTGGCGGCCACGGCCGTGGCGAGCAGGATGATCGTCAGCGCCGTGCCGACCACGTCGGAGGCGCGGGTGGAGGGCCGTACGACGGGCCGCTCGTCGGCGGGCAGGCCTAACTCCTCGGCGAACGGGTTGGGCCACAGCAGGTCGATCCGGAAGTCCTCCGGGTCGGCCGACGGCTTGTCGCCCACCGGCTCCTGCCGGGAGTCGATCAGGTGCGGCTGGTTGTCCGGCGGCACGACCGTGTCGCCCGGCGGAGTGGTGACGACCTCGGCGGGCACGGCCGTGGTGTCCTCGCGCCGCCCGCGCTCGTCGGCGGGCCGGTCGTCCTCGCCGTCGTCAGGGCCGGTCGTCGTCGGCGTCGGCGTGGTGAGGCCGCCGAGCACGCCGTCCTCGTCGCAGCCCACCACCGGCAGGCACACCTCGTCGAGCGGCTCCGGCAGCAGCTCGGTGACCTTCGGGTCGGGCGGCTCGGGCGGCTCGACGGGGCCCGGGGGGTCGGGCGTGGCGGCGGGTTTGCCGGACGGTTTGCCGGAGGCGCGCGGCCGGCCGGTGGGGACCGCCTCGCCGACCGTGCCGAGCACCGTGTCGGTGGTCTTGTCGAGCCCGTCGGTCACCGGATCGGTGAGCCCGCCGGTGAGCTGGTCGACGGTGCCGGTGACCGCCTCGACGACGCCGCACAGGCTGTCGGTCACCCCGGAGAGCAGTCCGCCGCCGCGCTCGCAGTCGGCGGCCTGGGCGGGTGGCGCCGCGACCGGCACGGCCGCCAGCGCCATCGCCAGCACCCCGGCCGAGATGGCGCTCCTGCTCCCCATTCGTCCCCTCCCGAATCGCTCCCGGAGGAAATCTTTATGGACATCGGCCATCAGACGCAGGTGTTTTCCCGTTAATGTTGCGATTCGGTATCGACTAGTGATACGCGAGTTGAGCTCTCGTTCGCCGTCAATCGGGTGACGACACGTCATCCAGGGCCTCTCGGATCTCGATCGGCAGCACCACGTCCTCGGCCGGGAGGGTGCTCCTGAGCTGCGCCAGCGTGCGGGCGCCGACGATCGCCGAGGCCACCCCGGGCTGGTCGCGCACCCAGGACAGCGCGACGGCCAAGGGCGAGACCCCCAGCCCGTCGGCCGCGGTCATGACCGATTCCACCACCCGGCGGCTGCGTTCGTCGAGATACGGGCGGACGAAATCCGCGAAATGCGGCGTGGCGGCCCGGGAATCGGCCGGGATGCCCGTCCGGTACTTGCCCGTCAGCACGCCCCGGCCGAGCGGCGACCAGGCCAGCACGCCGACCCCGCAGTGCTGGGCGGCGGGCAGCAGCTCGCGCTCGGGGTCGCGGGCCAGCAGCGAGTATTCGGCCTGCACGGCGGTGATCGGCACCCGCCCCGGGGTCGCGCGCTGCGTCACGGCCGCCGCGGCGAGCTGCCAGCCGGTGTAGTCGCACACGCCCGCGTAGACGGCCCGCCCCGAGGAGACGATCGCGTCGACCGCGGCCAGCGTCTCCTCCAGCGGCACCTCGGCGTCGTAGGTGTGCAGCTGCCACAGGTCCACGTAGTCGAGCCCGAGCCGGCCGAGCGAGTCGTCGACGGCGGCGATCAGGTGACGCCGGGAGGCGTCGCGCGGCCGGCGCCCCAGCGGGGTCACCACGGCCTTGGTCGAGATCACCAGCTCGGCCCGCGGCACCGAGTCGCGCAGCATCCGGCCCAGCAGCCGCTCGGCGTCGCCGCCGGTGTAGACGTCGGCGGTGTCGACCAGTGTGCCGCCCGCGTCCATGAACGTGCGCAGCTGGGCCACGGCGTCGTCCGCGTCGGTGTCACGCCCCCACGTCATCGTGCCGAGGCCCATCCGGGACACCGACAGGCCGCTGCGGCCGACATAGCGCTGCTCCATGATCCCGCCAGGTTACCGCTCGGGTGGGTGAAACGCCGTGATAGACGCCTGCGACACTTGGGTCGTGACGACGCTGCTTCTGGCCCGCCACGGGCTCACCGACCTGACGGGGCCGATCCTGGCGGGCCGCACCCCGGGGGTGCACCTCAGTGACGCGGGCCGGGCGCAGGCCGCCGCGCTGGCCGGGCGCGTCGCCTCCGTACGGCTCGACGCGATCGTCTCCAGCCCGCTGGAGCGCTGCGTGGAGACGGCCGAGGCGGTGGCCGGGGGCCGCGGCCTGACGGTGCTGACCGACGAGCGGCTGATCGAGTGCGACTACGGTGCCTGGACCGGGCGCGCGCTCAAGGAGCTGGCGCGGGAGCCGCTCTGGCCGGTCGTCCAGGCCCACCCGAGCGCCGCCGAGTTCCCCGGCGGCGAGTCGCTCGCGGCGATGCAGGCGCGGGCCGTGGCGGCGGTCCGGGAGTGGAATAGACGCCTGGGGGAGAAGGCTGTCTACCTGGCGTGCAGCCACGGAGACGTGATCAAGGCGATCGTGGCCGACGCTCTGGGGCTCCACCTCGATCACTTTCAGCGGATAACTGCTGATCCGGCGGCTCTCACCGTGATTCGCTATGCCCCCTTGCGTCCCTTTGTTCTCAGAGTTAACGATATGGGGGAATTGCGGTTGCCCGAGGATTCGGAGGAGAAAGACGGGGGAGAAAACTCCACCGGGAGCGATGCCGCCGTCGGCGGCGGGCCCGGGACCACGTAAGGTCAGGCTATGCCGGTCTTCGACTACGACCCACCGGAGAGGTTCGTGGCTGGCGCCCTCGGGCGGCCGGGCGCACGAGCCTTCTTTCTGCAGGCCAGGGCCGAGGGCAGACTGACCACCGTGGCGCTGGAGAAGCTGCAGGTCGCCGCGCTCGCCGACAGGCTCGACGAGATGCTCGACGAGGTCCTGCGGCTCAGCGGCGGCACCGCCCGGGTGCCGGCCATCGCCCCCGCCGACCTGGCCGACGACGGCCCCCTCGACGTCCCGGTGTCGGAGGAGTTCAGGGTCGGCACGATGGCGCTGTCCTGGGACGAGGAGAGCTCCCAGGTCGTCATCGAGGCCCAGGAGGTCGTCGACGAGGACGACCTCGACGCGCCCGAGCCCGCGGTGCTGCGGGTGCGCATCAGCGCCGGGGCCGCCCGCGCCTTCACCCAGCGGGCGCTCAAGATCGTGTCGGCGGGACGCCCGCCGTGCCCGCTCTGCGGGCAGCCGCTCGACGCCACGGGTCACGTGTGCGTACGTCTCAACGGCTACCGCGGAGGTGAGGCGGCTTCATGACCGCTCCGGAGAGCGAGCCGGCCGTCAGGCCCACCCCTCCCACGGCCATGAACGAGGAGGAGACGCTCAAGCTGCTCCGCGACGGCCGCCTGGAGGTGGCCGGCCGCCTCGTCGAAGCCACCAACATGACCCTCTACTGCTCGGTCACGCTCGGCTCGCGCAGTGTCGCCTGCGTCTACAAGCCGGTGCGCGGCGAGCGGCCGCTGTGGGACTTCCCCGACGGCACCCTGGCCGCCCGCGAGGTCGCGGCCTTCGAGGTCTCCCAGGCGACCGGCTGGCACGTCGTGCCGCCCACGGTCTACCGCGACGGGCCGTTCGGTCCCGGCATGTGCCAGCTCTGGATCGACACCGAGCGCGAGGTCGACCTGATGCGGCTGGTGCGCAGCCGCAACCCGGTGGTGCGGCGGATGGCGGTGTTCGACGCGATCGTCAACAACGCCGACCGCAAGGGCGGTCACCTGCTGCCGATGCCCACCGGCCACGTCTACGGCGTCGACCACGGCGTCTGCTTCGCCGTGGAGGACAAACTGCGCACCGTGCTGTGGCAGTGGCGCGGCAAGCCGCTGGCCCGCGAGGCGGTGGCGGTGCTCGCCAAGCTGGAGCGCGACCTGGAGTCCGGCTCGCTCGGCCGCCGGCTGCGCGAGCTGCTGACGCTCGCGGAGGTGGAGGCGACGTGGAAGCGGGTGCGAAAGCTCCTCGACACCGGCGTGCACCCCTCGCCCTCCGAGGGCTGGCCTGCCATCCCCTGGCCGCCCATCTAATCCCGTTTACTACGCTTTGCCGCATGTGCACGGTGATCGTGAGAACGGGCCTGCCCCTCACCCTCATGGGGGTGCGCGACGAGTTCGCCGACCGCCCCTGGGAGGGCCCCGGCGAGCACTGGCCCGACTACCCCGGCGTGGTCGGCGGACGTGACCTCAAGGCCGGCGGCACCTGGCTGGCGGTCGACCCGTCCGCCCGGCGCGCCGCCGCGCTCCTCAACGGCCGCGGCCGCGAGGCCCCCGACGCCGTCAAGGTCTCCCGCGGCGACCTGCCGCTGCGCGCCGTCGCCGCCGGCGACCTGCCCGACCTCGACCTGACCCGCTACGACCCCTTCCACCTGGTGCTCGCCGACCCCGGCCGGGCCCGCCTGTTCACCTGGGACGGCGTACGGCTCACCACCACCGTCCTGCCCGACGGCACCAGCATGATCGTCAACAGCGGCCTCGACCCCGCCAGCGAGCGCGTCACCGCGTTCCTGCCCCGGTTCGCGAGCACCGCCGACTGGCACGAGCTGATCACCGATCCGCCCTCCGCCGACCCCGCCGCGCTCATCGTCGACCACACGCTGCCCGACGGCCGCCGCTTCACCACGCTCAGTGTCACCCTGCTCACGCTCGACACCGGCGGAGTGACGTACGACTTCACCGACATGACAGCTGATCGGGACGGATAGGCTCGAAGACATGAGATCGTGGTCCGCCCCCAACATCCCCAAGCTGCCCGGTGAGAGCGTCCCGCTGCGGCTCTACGACACCGCGGCCAAGCAGGTGCGGCAGACCGACCCGGGCCCCACCGCCCGGATGTACGTGTGCGGCATCACCCCCTATGACGCCACGCACCTGGGGCACGCCAACACCTACCTCGCCTTCGACCTCGTCGGCCGCCTCTGGCGCGACGCCGGACACGAGGTGCACTACACGCAGAACGCCACCGACGTGGACGACCCGCTGCTGGAGCGGGCCGAGAGCACCGGCGTCGCCTGGCAGAGTCTGGCCGAGCGCGAGATCGAGCTGTTCCGCACCGACATGGAGGCGCTGCGCATCCTGCCGCCGCGCGAGTACGTGGGCGTCACCGAGGTCGTCGACCGGGTCGCCGATCTCATCGCCGGCCTCGGCGCCAAGGGCGTCACCTACGACCTCGACGGCGACGTCTACTTCAGCGTCGCCGACGCCCCCAAGTTCGGGCAGGTGTCCGGCTACGGCGAGGCCGAGATGCTCACGCTGTTCGCCGAGCGCGGCGGCGACCCCGAGCGGCCCGGCAAGCGCCACCCGCTCGACTGGCTGCTGTGGCGCGCCGAGCGGCCCGGCGAGCCCGCCTGGGACTCACCGCTGGGGCGGGGGCGGCCCGGCTGGCACGTCGAGTGCACCTCCATCGCCCTCGACCACCTGGGCGCCGGCTACGACGTCGCCGGGGGCGGCTCCGACCTGATCTTCCCGCATCACGAGTGCGGCGCCTCCGAGGGCCACGCGGCCACGGGGGAGTGGCCCTTCGCCCGCTTCTACACCCACGCCGGCATGGTGGGGCTCGACGGCGAGAAGATGTCGAAGTCCAAGGGCAACCTGGTGTTCGTGTCCAAGCTGCGGGCCGCCCACGACCCGATGGCGATCCGGCTCGTGCTGCTCGCCCACCACTACCGGGCCGACTGGGGATACGTGCCGGCGATGCTCGCCGAGGCCGAGGCGCGGCTGGAGCGCTGGCGCTCGGCCGTGGCGCTCGCCGCCGCCCCGCCCGCCGGCGACGTGCTCGCGGCCGTGCGCGAGCGGCTCGCCGACGACCTGGACGCCCCCGGCGCGCTCGCCGCCGTCGACGCCTGGGCGGAGGAGGCGCTGGCGGGCCGGGGCACCGACCCCGGCGCCCCGGCCCTGGTCCGCGACCTCACCGACGCCCTCCTCGGCATCGCTCTCTGACGGGCGCGCCCCGTGGCGGCGGGGCGGCCGGTCAGGCGCCCGCCTCGGCGGCCATGGGGGCCGCCGGGGTGAAGCCGGCGAGCTCGGCCGAGAACCACTCGATGGTCCGCCGCAGCCCCTCCTCGGCGGGCACCTGGGCCTTCCAGCCGAGCCGCTCGGCCGCCAGCGACGTGTCCGGCCGGCGCACCCGGGGGTCGTCGGCCGGCCGGTCGATGAACTCGATCGGCGACGACGACCCGCTCAGGTCCCTGACCATCGTGGCCAGCTCCAGCATGGTCAGCTCGTCCGGGTTGCCGATGTTCACCGGCCCGGCGAAGTCGCTGGCCGCCATCGCCAGGATGCCCGACACCGTGTCGTCCACATAGCAGATCGACCGGGTCTGCGAGCCGTCACCGGTGATCGTGATCGGCTCGCCCATGAGCGCCTGCCGGATGAACGTCGGGATCGCCCGGCCGTCGAACGGCCGCATCCGGGGCCCGTACGTGTTGAAGATCCGCACGATGCCCGTGTCGGTGCCTCGGGCGTGCCGGTAGGCCGTGGTCAGCGACTCGGCGAAGCGCTTGGCCTCGTCGTAGACGCTGCGCGGGCCGACCGGGTTGACGTTGCCCCAGTACGTCTCGCGCTGCGGGTGCTCCAGCGGGTCGCCGTACACCTCGCTGGTGGAGGCGAGCACGAACCGCGCGCCCTTCTCCCGGGCCAGCCCGAGCGCGTGCAGGGTGCCGACGCTGCCGACGCGCAGCGTCTCGATCGGGTAGCGCAGGTAGTCGGCCGGAGAGGCGGCCGAGGCGAAGTGCAGGACCAGGTCCAGCCGGTCGGGCACGTGCACGTAGCCGGTCAGGTCGCATTCGATGATGCGGAACGACGGCCGGTCGATCAGGTGTTCCACGTTGCGTGGGCCGCCGGTGAGGAAGCTGTCCATGCAGACCACGTCCGCCCCCTCGTCCAGCAGCCGCTCGCACAGGTAGGAGCCGAGGAACCCGGCTCCTCCGGTGACCAGCGCCCTCATGACGTGACCTCCATTGCGGCGTCGACGACTTCGGATACTTCGATCTTCAGCAGCCCCGGGTCGGGCCGTTCCCCGTGCGGGTCCCCGTCGCGGCCCGCCCAGAGCGCGACGTGCCGCCAGCCGGGCGGCGGCCCCCACAGCGCGGGCGACACCGGCCCGAACAGCACCACCGACGGCACGCAGAACGCGGTCGCCAGGTGGGCGACGCCGGTGTCGCCGCACACGACCAGCCGGGCCCGGCCGACGAGGTCGATCAGGTCGGCCAGGTCGGTGCGGCCGGCCAGCATCCGTTCCGGCGGCAGCCCGGCCAGCTCGGCGACCCGCCGGGCGATGCCGACCTCGGCGGCGCTGCCGGTGACGACCACGTCGTCCAGCGCCGCCGCCACCCGGGCGAACCGCTCCGGCGGCCACCGGCGCGCCGGGTAGGCGGCGCCCGGGTGCACGATCGCCGGGCCGGTCCGGTCGGAGACGCCGAGCGTCAGGTCGTCCGGGTCGGCGGGGATGCCGTGCCATTCCAGCAGCTCGCACCAGCGCCGCACCTCGTGCAGGTCGTCGCGCCAGGCGGGGCCCGTCCCGTAGCTGATCAGCCTGCCCGGGCCGGTACGGCGCAGCGCCTCGATGCTCTGCGGGCCCTTGCCGTGCAGGTTGACCGCGATGTCGGGCCGCTCGAACGGCACCGGCCCCGGCCCCGACACGTCGAGGTGCGCGTCCACCGCCCCGATGAACGGCAGCAGCGGGCCCAGCACGGCGGGCGCGGCGAGCGTGATCCGGTGCTCCGGGAAGGCCTGGCGCAGCGCACGCAGCGGGGGGACGGCCGTCAGCAGGTCGCCCAGTCCCAGCCCGCGCAGCACCAGCAGTTCTAGGGCCATGACGTCTCCGTGCCGGGGCAGATGACGAGCTCCCTGATCTCGCAGCCGGCCGGTTGCGACAGCGCGAACACCACCGTCCTGGCGACGTCCGCCGGGTCGTTCAGCCCGGCCTCGGGGCCCGGCTTGTACTGTTCGGGGCGGCCGTCGAAGAAGCTCGTCCGCATGCCGCCCGGCACCAGCAGCGTCACGCCGATCTCGCCGCGCATCTCCAGCGCCAGCGCCCGGGTGAAGCCGACGACGCCGAACTTCGACGCGCTGTAGGCCGAGGCGTCGCTGAGCGGCCGCAGCCCCAGCGTCGAGGCGCAGGTGACGACCCGGCCCCGCGACGCCTTCAGGTGCGGCAGCGCCGCTCGGACGACCGCGGCCGTGCCGAGCAGGTTCACCCGGATCACCCGCTCCCAGTCGTCGGCGGGCACGTCCTCCAGCCGCCCGCACGCGTCGATGCCCGCGGCGGTGACGACGGCGTCCAGGCCGCCGGCCCGCTCGGCCAGCTCCCGCACCGCCCGCTCGGCCTCGCCCCGGTCGGCCAGGTCTGCGGTCACGTGCTCGAAGCGCTGGTCGGGGTCGCGCACGTCGACGACCAGCGGACGCCAGCCCTCCTTCTCCACCGCTTCCGCCGTGGCCAGGCCGAGCCCGGACGCGCCTCCCGTGATCAATACGTTCATCGGATCTCCCTGATCAGATTCGTGGTCGACCGTCCCGGCAGCAGGCTCAGCACGACCGTTTCCGCGCCGAGTCCTGCCAGGACCTCGGATTCGGGCAGGTTCCCGCACTCGTAGTCGCCGCCCTTCACCCACACGTCGGGGCGGAGCAGCTCGATCGCGTCCACGGGGGTGTCCTCGTCGAACACCAGCACCGCGTCCACGCAGCTCAGCGCGCGCAGCACCTCGACCCGGTCGCGGACGTCCACGACCGGCCGGGCGGGGCCCTTGAGCCTGCGCACCGACGCGTCGGAGTTGACGCAGACGACGAGCGCGTCGCCCAGCGCCCTGGCCCGCCGCAGCAGGCTCACGTGCCCGGCGTGCAGCAGGTCGAAGCAGCCCCCGGTGGCGATCAGCCGCCCGCCGGAGGCCCGGGTGAGCTCGGCCACCTCGACCGCGGTGCGCGGCCGGTCGCCCAGCTCCTGCTCCTGGACGCGGACCGCGGCGGCGCCGCCGCGCGCGACGAAGCGCGAAGCCTCGCCGACGCCGATCGTCACCGCCTCCTCCACGTCCGCGCCGGCCCGCAGGGCGAGCGCGGCGGCGCTCGCGAGCCGGTCACCGGCGCCGCACACGTCCTGGCCGGTGGCCAGCACGGGCGCCGGAATCCTGGTGAGGGAGCCGTCGCGCCGCGCCAGCGAGGCGCCGCGCGTCCCGGCCGTCACGGCGACCGCCCGGGCGTCCAGCTCGCGCAGC
>NZ_JAHKRO010000189.1 GCF_019396325.1 Nonomuraea ceibae | reverse complement strand
GGGCGAGGGCCGTCAGGCCGAGGGCCGTGGTGACGGCGTGGCGGCGCAGGCGGCCGCGCGGGCCGCCGATCGCCGCCCGCCAGCCGCGCCCGTGCAGGCGCCGCATCAGCGCGTCGTCGGCGTTGCCCCGCTGGAAGCGCACGCTGGACCAGTAACCGTCCTGCCGCAGCGGGTGCACGGTCACGCGCGAGCCCCGCACCAGCCGGTGCCCCGCCGCCCGCACCCGCAGCGCCAGGTCCGCGTCCTCCCGGTACGCGCGCGGGAAGCGCTCGTCGAAGCCCCTCACGATCTCCAGCGCCGACAGCCGGTAGGCCATGTCGGCCGTCGGCCACTCGGCCGTCTGCAGCCCGGCGGTGTGCCGTTCGGCGTCGGTGGGCGGCCGGTCGCGGGGCAGCGGCACCACGATGCGGCCCTGGCTGCCCGCCACGTCGTCCGGCAGGTCGGCCAGGTCCTTCCAGACCGCCTCGGCCCACCCGGGCTCCGGCACCACGTCGTCGTCCAGGAACGCCACCCACGGCGTCCTGGCGAGCCGCCAGCCGGCGTTGCGGGCCGCCGCCGGCCCCCGCCCGCCCGAGCGGACGACGCGGACGTGGGACGGCAGGGCGAGCGGCGGCGAGCCGGTGCGCCGGTCGTCGGCCACGATGATCGGCAGGTCCGTCCCCAGCGCGTCGAGCGTGGCCGCCAGTGACGGCCGCCCGATCGTGGGGATCACCACGGTGATCATGATCCGAACACCTCCGCGCGCCGCACCAGGTACGGGCCGAGCGCCAGCACCTCGACGGGCGAGGAGCCGAAGCACTCCAGGGCGTCACGCGGGTCGTCCACCATGGGCCGTCCCGCCGTGTTGAGGCTCGTGTTCACCACCACCGGCAGCCCGGTCAGGCACTCGAACTCGGCCAGCACCCGCGCCATCAGCGGCTGCGCGGCGGGGGAGACCGTCTGGATGCGGGCGGTCCCGTCCACGTGCACCACGGCCGGGATGCGGTCGCGCCAGTCGGGATGCACGTCGTGCACGAACAGCATGTACGGCGAGGGCGTCGGCCCCCGCCCGAAGATCTCGCCGGCCCGCGACTCCAGCACCATCGGCGCGATCGGCCGGAACTGCTCGCGCCCCTTGACGTCGTTGAGTCGTTCGGTGTTGCGCGCGTGCCCGGGATGGGCCAGCAGCGACCGCTGCCCCAGGGCGCGCGGCCCGTACTCGGAACGCCCCTGGAACCAGGCGACGATCCGGTCGGCGGCGAGCTCGGCGGCCACGGCGGCGGCCAGGTCGGCGGGCCGCGAGTGCGGCACCCGGGCCACCTCCAGCCACGCGCCCAGCTCCTCGTCGGTGAACCCGCGCCCGAGCGCGGCGCTGGTCATCGGCGCGGCGGGCTCGCCGTACGCCTGCGCCAGGTGCAGGGCGCCGCCGAGCGCGGTGCCGGAGTCGCCGGCGGCCGGCTGCACCCACACCTCGTCGAAGGGCCCCTCGGCCAGCAGCCGGGTGTTGGCCACGCAGTTCAGCGCGACGCCCCCGGCCAGCGCGAGCCGCCGTTCGCCGGTGCGCTCGTGCAGCCAGGCGGCCAGCTCCAGCAGCACCTCCTCCAGCCGCGTCTGCACGCTGGCGGCCAGGTCGGCGTGGTCGGCGGTCCACGGCTCGCCCTTCTGCAGGGCCTTGGCGTAGCCGTTCCAGTCGACGGGCCCGGCGCGGAAGCCGCCGTCGCCGGTGGTGCAGATCAGCTCACGCAGCTCGGCCAGGTGGCGCGGCGTCCCGTAGGAGGCCATCGCCATGACCTTGTACTCGTCGCTGGAGCGCATGAAGCCCAGGTGCTCGGTGACCTCCTCGTACAGCAGGCCGAGCGAGTGCGGCAGCCGCTGCGTGGCCAGCACCTCCAGCTCGCCGTCGCGGTAGCGGCCGGCCAGGTGGGAGACGTCCTCGCCGCGCCCGTCGCACACCAGCACCGCGCAGTCGCGCCACGGTGAGGCGAGCCCGGCCGAGGCGGCGTGGGCCACGTGGTGCGGCACGTACCGCACCTGCGCCGGGTCCAGCCCGGGCAGCGCCGTGGCCAGGAACAGCGGGGCGCGCACCGCGTAGCGGGTGCGCAGCTCCTCCCAGTCGCCGTCGGGCGCCTGCCGGACCAGGGCGGGGTCGTAGGAGTAGGCCACGGCGTCGACGTCCTCGGGCCCGATCCCCGCCTCGCGCAGGCACCAGGCGGCGGCCTGCTCCGGCAGCTCCCACGCGGAGAACGGCAGCGGGCGCTTGCCGTGCTTGCGGCGGCTGAACCGCTCCTCCTCCGCGGCGGCGACCACCTTGCCGTCCACCACGAGCGCGGCGGCCGGGTCGTGGAAGATCGCGTTGATGCCGAGAAATCTCATCAGTCCTCCCCCTGCGGATGGGAGAACCGCTACCGAGAGGAGCGGCTCTCAAACATGACCCAATCCCGGGAAATGCGGAAACGCCCTGCGCCAAAGGGTGGTTGATTACTCTAAGTAGTTGTTTGCCGGACATGCGGCCGGGTAGCTGCGAGGCACGCGACGGAGGTGGGCAGTGTTCGAACAACGACGTCCCGGGGCCGTGCTCTTCGACCGTGACGGGACCCTGATCAGGGACGTCCCGTACAACGGCGACCCGGCCCGGGTGATCCCGATGCCGGGCGCGCTGGAAGCCCTCGGCAGGCTGCGGCGCGCCGACGTGCCGGTGGCGGTCGTGACCAACCAGTCGGGCGTGGCCAAGGGCCTGCTGACGGCCGACGAGATGGAACAGGTGAACGCCCGCGTGGAGGAGCTGCTCGGGCCGTTCGACGCGTGGGCGATCTGCGTCCACGACGACGGCGACGGCTGCACCTGCCGCAAACCCGCGCCCGGCCTGGTGATCAGGGCGGCCGCGGTGCTCGACGTGAGCCCGCGCGACTGCGTCGTCGTGGGCGACATCGGCAGGGACATGGAGGCCGCCAGGGCGGCGGGCGCCCGCGGCATCATGGTGCCCACGGCGCTGACCCTCCAGGAGGAGATCGACCGGGCCGCCGAGGTGGCCGCCGACCTCATCGACGTCGCCGACCGCGTGCTGAGCGACACCGTCACCGTCGCCGCCGGCCAGGACGCCCGCCACGTGGACTGGAGCCACTGGTGAGGATCCTGCTCTGGCACGTGCACGGCTCGTGGACGACCGCGTTCGTCCGGGGCCGCCACGACTACGTCATCCCGCTCGTCCCCGGCCGTGGTCCCGACGGCCGGGGGCGGGCGGCCACCTACGACTGGCCCGCCGCCGCCCGCGAGGTGCCCTGGGACCGGCTCAGCGACGAGCCGATCGACCTGGTCGTCTACCAGCGGCCGCACGAGCTGGAGCTGGCCCGCGACTGGCTCGGCCGCGACCTGCCCGGCGTCTACGTCGAGCACAACACGCCCAAGGGCGACGTGCCCGAGACGCGGCACCCGCTGGCCGGGCGCGACGACGTCCCGCTGGTGCACGTCACGTACTTCAACGAGCTGTTCTGGGACAACGGCCGGGCGCCCACCCGGGTGATCGAGCACGGCGTGCCCGACCCCGGCCACCTATACACCGGCGAGCTGCGCCGGGCCGGCGTCGTGGTCAACGAGCCCGTCCGGCGCACCCGCGTGGCCGGGACCGACCTGCTGCCGCGCTTCGCCGCCGCGGCGCCGCTCGACCTGTTCGGCATGAAGGTCGACGGCCTGCCCTACGGCACGTACGAGGACCTGCCGCAGCACGCCATGCACGCCGAGCTGGCGCGGCGGCGCGTCTACCTGCACCCCTACCGCTGGACCTCGCTCGGGCTGGCGCTGATCGAGGCGATGACGCTCGGCATGCCCGTCGTGGCGCTGGCCGCCACCGAGGCCGTCGAGGCGGTGCCGCCGGAGGCGGGCGTCGTCTCCACCCGCGTGGACGTGCTCGCCGACGCGCTCAGGGGCTTCGCCGACGACCCCGAGCGGGCCGCGCAGGCGGGCAAGGCCGCCCGCGCCGCCGCCCTGTCCCGGTACGGGCTCGACAGGTTCCTGCGTGACTGGGACCAGCTGCTCGAAGAGGTATGACCCGATTTCGCCTGGGTAGGCGCGATGAGCATGACGACGACGCTCGAATGGTCACGCAGGGCAGCCTGCCTGGACCTGGACCCTGAGCTGTTCTTCCCGATCTCGCACCAGGGCCCCGGCCGCTCGCAGGTGGAACGCGCCAAGGCGATCTGCCGCGACTGCCCCGTGCGCAGACCCTGCCTCGACTACGCGATCAGCAGCCGCCAGGCGCACGGCGTCTGGGGCGGCACCGACCCCGACCAGCGGCGGGCCCTCATCCCGAAGGCGTTGCCGCCGCCAGGAACCGCGCCCGCTCGTCCTCTTCGAGGTGGTCGCTGAACAACACCCCGTCGAGATGGTCGACCTCGTGCTGCATGACCCGGGCCAGCACCCCGAGCGCGCGCACGGTCACCGGCTTGCCGAACATGTCACGGCCGCGCGCCGTCACCATGTACGCCCGCTCCAGCGGCCACCACACGCCCGGCGCCGACAGGCACGCCTCGTCCGCCGTGATCCGGCGCTCCGACAGCTCCAGCCTCGGATTGACCAGATGGCCCTGCGCGCCGTCGTAGGCGTAGACCAGCACGCGCAGCGGCACCCCGAGCTGAGGAGCGGCCAGCCCGGCCCGGCCCTGACCGGCACGCAGCGTCGCCGTCAGGGACTTGACCAGCTTGCGCAGCTCGCGGTCGAAGTCCTTCACCGGCTCCGACACCACGCGCAGCGCCGGGTCGCCGAACATCCGGATAGGCACCGTCACCCGAAACTCCCCGATACGTCGCGTCGCACTCCCAAGGGGTTTCCCCGGCGCGAGCCCCGCCAACCGCGCGGATCCGGGCTTGTGGCACCACGGTGACAGCCCCCCACGGTCCCAGCGGTAACAGTGCTTTTAGCACGGCGGTAACAGTGCCGAAACGCCCCGATCGCAGGATCGAAGACGTGATTTCACCATCGGCTCTCACCCGTGTGATGCCCCGCCCCGCCGGCGAGGTGCCCGCATGATCCTGGAGACCGCGCCCGACGCGCTGGCGGGCTTCACCGTCGGCGTCACCGCCACCCGGCGGCGCGAGGAGTTCGGCGCGCTGCTCGAACGGCGCGGCGCCCGCGTGCTGAGCGCCCCCGCGATCAGGCTCGTGCCGCTCGCCGAGGACGCCGACCTGCTCGCCGCCACCCGCCTCACCCTGGACGGACCGCTCCACGACGTGGTGATCACCACCGGGGTCGGCTTCCGCGGCTGGATGGCCGCCGCCGAGGGCTGGGGGCTCTCCGGCGACCTGGCCGAGCACCTGTCACACGCCCGGCTGCTCACCCGCGGCCCCAAGGCCAGGGGAGCCGTCCGCGCCGCCGGGCTGAACGACCACTGGACCGCGCCCGCCGAGTCCTGCGACGAGGTGAAGGACCACCTGCTCGCCCAGGACCTGCGCGGCCGCCGCATCGCGGTGCAGCAGCACGGCGAGCCCCTCACCGGCTTCGCCGACGCCCTGCGCGCCGCCGGGGCCGAGGTGATCGAGATCCCCGTCTACCGGTGGCTGCCCTACCGCGACCCGTCGCCGCTGCGCCGCCTCATCAGCCAGGCCGTCTCCGGCGCGGTCGACGCCGTCGCCTTCACCAGCGCGCCCGCCGTGCACGCCATGCTCGGCGCGGCCCGGGCCGACGGGCTGGAGGAGGGGCTGCTGGCCGCGTTCGCCGGGCCCGTCGTGGCCGCCTGCGTCGGGCCCGTCACCGCCGCGCCGCTGACCGAGCGCGGCGTCCCCACGCTGCAGCCCGACCGCTCCCGGCTCGGCGCGCTGGCCCGCGCCCTGGCCAGGCACCTGCCGGAGCACGCCGTCACCCGCCTGGACGCCGGCGGGCACCGGGTGGAGATCCGCGGCCACGCGGCCGTCGTCGACGGCGAGCTCAGGCCGCTGCCGCCCGCCCCGATGGCCGTGCTCAAACGCCTGGCCGCCAAGCCCGGCCACGTCGTCTCCCGCGCCGACCTGCGCACCGTGCTGCCGGGCAGCGCCGCCAAGGAGTCGGCCGAGCACGCCGTCGAGATGGCCGTCACCCGCCTGCGCCGCGCCCTCGGCCCCGGCGGCATCGTCGAGACGGTCGTCAAACGCGGCTACCGCCTGGCCTGCGCCTACGACCCCGCCCCATGACCCGCACCCGTAAGGCAGGCCCATGACCCCCGCACCCCCGCCGACCGGCAGGCCGGCGCGCCCTTCGCTCGTGCTGGCCGCGCACGGGACGCGTAGCCGGGAGGGGGAGCGGACCCTGGCGGCGCTGGCCGGGGTCGTGCGGCGGGCCCGGCCCGGCGTCCGCGTCGAGCTCGCCTACCTGGAGATCAGCTCCCCGCCGCTCCCGGCCGTGCTGGCCGCCGCGCCCGGCCCGGTCGTCGTCGTCCCGCTGCTGCTCGCCGGCGGCTACCACCTGCACGTCGACCTGCCCGCCGTCGTCGCCGCGCACCGCCCCGGCGCCGTCGTGGCCGACCGGCTGGGCCCGCACGACCTGCTCACCGCCGCCCTGGCCGGCCGCCTGGCACAGGCGGGGCTGCGCGCCGGCGACGCGGTCGTCCTCGGCGCGGCCGGCTCGTCCGACCCGGCCGGGCTCGCCGACGTCCGCGCCGCCGCCCGCCTCCTCAGTGCGCGCCTGGCCCGGCCCGTCACCGCCGCGTTCGTCTCCAGTGGCTCCCCGTCGCTGGGCGAGGCGCTCGCTCGCGCCCGCTCACCGCGCGTCGCCGTCGCCTCCTACCTGCTGGCCCCCGGGTTCTTCCACGCCCGGCTGCGCGACTCCGGCGCGGACGTGGTCAGCGCCCCGCTCGGCCCCGCCCCCGGCGTGGCCGAGCTCGTCTGGCTCCGCTACGACGCCGCCGTACGCGCCCAGCGCGGCTCCCGGACGGTCTCCTCGGCGCTCGCGTCCCGGCCGGTCACGCCGTACGCGCCGGCGACCGGCTCGATGTAGGCCCGGTGGACCCACCCGGCCGGCAGCAACCCCGGGTGCCGTTCCCGCGAAAGACGGGAGGCCGTACGGGAGGCCGTACGGGTCAGGAGTCCGTGTCGCGGTCGCGGCGCCGCAGGTAGCGCTCGAACTCGGCGGCGATCGCGTCACCGCTCGCCTCCGGCAGCTCCGCCGCGTCCTTGCGCTCCTCCAGCTCCTTGACGTACTCGGCCACCTCGCTGTCCTGCGAGGCGAGCTCGTCGACGCCGTGTTCCCAGGCGCGGGCCTCCTCGTCGAGGTCGCCCAGCGGCATCGGGATCTCCAGCACGTCCTCCAGGCGGCGCAGCAGCGCCAGCGTGGCCTTCGGGTTGGGCGGCTGGGCCACGTAGTGCGGCACCGACGCCCACAGCGTGATCGCGCCCAGCCCCGCCTCGCCGAACGCGTGCTGCAGCACCCCCACGATGCCCGTCGGGCCCTCGTAGCGGCTCAGCTCCAGGTTGGTCGAGCGGGCCAGCGCCTCGTCGGTGGCCCCGCCCAGGATCGGCACCGGCCGCGTGTGGGGGGAGTCGTTGAGCAGCGCCCCCAGCATCACGGCCAGCTCCACCCCCAGCTCGCGGCAGACCTCCACGATGTCGGCGCAGAACGCGCGCCAGCGCATGTTGGGCTCGATGCCGCGCAGCAGCACCACGTCACGCTCGCTGCCCGGCGGCCGGGCGCGCAGCAGGCGGGTCGTCGGCCACACGATCGACCGCGTCAGGCCCTCGCCCATCTCCACGACGGGACGGGTGACCTGGAAGTCGTAGTAGTCGTCCGGGTCGAGCTCGGCCAGCGGCTCGGCCTTCCACGCGGACTCGAGATGGGCGATCACACCGCTCGAAGCCTCGCCCGCGTCGTTCCACCCCTCGAACGCGGCAATGAGCACCGGGTCGACGAGCTCGGGGAGCCCTTCGAGCTCGATCACGTGTCGCCTCCTGTCTCCGCCATCCCGCTAAGCCTATGCGGTGGGGGCCCTCTCATGTCACTCGGTAAGCGTGATCAGCGCCGCGTGCCCTGAGGGGCATCCCGCAGGAAAATCCGCGCGGGCACAGCCGATAGTCTTGGACCATGAGCATCTTCTCCTTCCGTGATGTGCTGTCCCAGCGCGTGGTCGTCGCCGACGGCGCCATGGGGACGATGCTGCAGGCGCAGGACCCGACGCTCGACGACTTCCAGGGCCACGAGGGCTGCAACGAGGTGCTCAACGTCACCCGGCCCGACATCGTCGCCGGCGTCCACGACGCCTACTTCGCGGTGGGCGTCGACTGCGTCGAGACCAACACCTTCGGCGCCAACCTGAGCGCACTCGGCGAGTACGACATCGGCGCCCGCGTCTACGAATACTCCGAGGCCGGCGCCCGCATCGCGCGCGAGCGCGCCGACCACTGGTCCACGCCGGAGCACCCGCGCTTCGTGCTGGGCTCCATGGGCCCCGGCACCAAGCTCCCCACGCTGGGCCACCTGCCCTACTCGACGCTGCGCGACGCCTACCGCGACAACGCGGCCGGCCTGATCGCCGGCGGCGCCGACGCGCTCATCATCGAGACCTGCCAGGACCTGCTCCAGGTCAAGGCCGCCGTCGTGGGCGCCAAGCGGGCCATCGAGGCGGCCGGCCGCGACGTGCCGATCATCGCCCAGGTGACGATCGAGACCAACGGCGCCATGCTGCTCGGCTCCGAGATCGGCGCCGCGCTCACCGCCATCGAGCCGCTCGGCGTCGACGTCATCGGCCTCAACTGCGCCACCGGCCCCGCCGAGATGAGCGAGCACCTGCGCTACCTGGCCCGCCACTCGCGGCTGCGGCTGTCCTGCATGCCCAACGCGGGCCTGCCGGTGCTGACCGCCGACGGCGCCTACTACCCGCTGAGCGCCGGCGAGCTCGCCGGCGCCCACGACACCTTCTCCCGCGACTACGGCCTGTCGCTCGTCGGCGGCTGCTGCGGCACCACCCCCGAGCACCTGCGCCAGGTCGTCGAGACCGTGCGCGGCCGGGAGATCGCCGCCCGCCGCCCGCACCCCGAGCCCGCCGCGTCCTCCCTCTACCAGTCCGTCCCGTTCCGGCAGGACACCTCCTACCTGGCCGTGGGCGAGCGCTGCAACACCAACGGCTCCAAGGCCTTCCGCGAGGCCATGCTCGAAGGCCGCTGGGACGACTGCGTCGAGACCGCCCGCGACCAGGCCCGCGGCGGCGCGCACATGCTCGACCTGTGCGTCGACTACGTCGGCCGCGACGGCGTCGCCGACATGAAGGAGCTCGCCTTCCGGCTCGCCACCGCCTCGACCCTGCCGATCATGATCGACTCGACCGAGTCCGAGGTGATCCGCGCGGGTCTGGAGATGCTCGGCGGGCGCGCCGTCGTCAACTCCGTCAACTACGAGGACGGCACCGGCCCCGACTCCCGCTTCCAGCGCATCATGCGCCTGGTCCGCGAGCACGGCGCCGCCGTCGTCGCCCTCACCATCGACGAGGAGGGCCAGGCCCGCACCGCCGAGTGGAAGGTCCGCGTCGCCACCCGCCTGATCGAGGACCTGACCGGCAACTGGGGGATGAGGGTCGAGGACATCATCGTCGACTGCCTCACCTTCCCCATCGCCACCGGCCAGGAGGAGACCAGGCGCGACGGGCTGGAGACCATCGAGGCCATCCGCGAGCTCAAGCGCCGCTACCCCGGCGTGCAGACCACGCTCGGCCTGTCCAACATCTCCTTCGGCCTCAACCCGGCCGCCCGCATGGTGCTCAACTCGGTCTTCCTCAACGAGTGCGTCAACGCCGGGCTCGACTCCGCCATCGTCCACGCCTCCAAGATCCTGCCGATGGCGCGCATCCCCGACGAGCAGCGCCAGGTCGCCCTCGACATGGTCTACGACCGGCGCCGCGAGGGCTACGACCCGCTGCAGCGGTTCATGGACCTGTTCGAGGGCGTCGACGCCGCCGCGATGCGCGCCGGCAAGGCCGAGGAGCTGGCCGCGCTGCCCCTGTGGGAGCGGCTCAAGCGGCGCATCATCGACGGCGAGAAGAAGGGCCTGGAGGCCGACCTCGACGAGGGCCTGGCCCAGCGGCCCGCGCTGGAGATCATCAACGACGTGCTGCTCGACGGCATGAAGACGGTCGGCGAGCTGTTCGGCTCCGGCCAGATGCAGCTCCCGTTCGTGCTGCAGTCGGCCGAGGTGATGAAGAACGCCGTCGCCTACCTCGAGCCGCACATGGACCGCGTCGAGGGTGAGACCAAGGGCCGCATCGTGCTCGCCACCGTCAAGGGCGACGTGCACGACATCGGCAAGAACCTCGTCGACATCATCCTGTCCAACAACGGCTACGAGGTCGTCAACCTCGGCATCAAGCAGCCCGTCTCCGCCATCCTGGAGGCCGCCGACGAGCAGCGGGCCGACGTCATCGGCATGTCCGGCCTGCTGGTCAAGTCGACGGTCGTGATGAAGGAGAACCTGGAGGAGATGAAGTCCAGGGGCCTGTCCGACCGCTACCCGGTGCTGCTCGGCGGCGCCGCCCTCACCCGCGCCTACGTCGAGCAGGACCTGGCCGAGCTGTTCCCCGGCGAGGTCCGCTACGCCCGCGACGCCTTCGAGGGCCTGCGGCTGATGGACGCCTTCATGGCCGTCAAACGCGGCGTCGAGGGCGCCACCCTGCCGCCGCTGCGCGAGCGCCGCGTCAAGACCGGCGCCGTCCTCGACCGCACCCCCGTCGAGGCGCTGCCCGCCCGCTCCGACGTGGCCGCCGACAACCCGGTGCCCACGCCGCCCTTCCACGGCGACCGCATCGTCAAGGGCATCCCGCTCGCCGACTACGCCTCCTTCCTCGACGAGCGCGCGCTGTTCCTCGGCCAGTGGGGCCTCAAGCCCACCCGGGGCGGCGACGGCCCCGGCTACGAGGAGCTCGTCGAGACCGAGGGGCGGCCCCGGCTGCGCATGTGGCTGGAGCGCCTGCAGACCGAGGGCCTGCTGGAGGCGGCCGTCGTCTACGGCTACTTCCCGTGCGTGAGCGACGGCGACTCCTTGATCATCCTCGACGACAAGGGCGACGAGCGCACCCGCTTCACCTTCCCTCGCCAGCGCCGCGACCGGCACCTGTGCCTGTCCGACTTCTTCCGCGGCAAGGACTCCGGCGAGGTCGACGTCGTCGGCTTCCAGATCGCCACCATGGGCGGCAAGATCTCCGAGGCCACGGCCGAGCTGTTCGCCAAGGACGCCTACCGCGACTACCTGGAGCTGCACGGCCTGTCGGTGCAGCTCACCGAGGCGCTGGCCGAATACTGGCACGCCCGGGTCCGCTCCGAGTGGCGGATCGGCGGCGACGAGTCGCTGGACGACATGCTCAAGGTCAACATCCAGGGCTGCCGCTACTCCTTCGGCTACCCCGCCTGCCCCAACCTGGAGGACCAGGTCCAGCTCTTCCAGCTGCTCGACCCGGAGCGCATCGGGGTCACGCTGTCGGAGGAGTTCCAGCTCCACCCCGAGCAGGCCACCTCCGCCCTGGTCGCCCACCACCCGGAGGCCAAGTACTTCAACGTCTGACGGAAGCGGGCGGCCGCGCCCCGCCCGATCCGCCCCGCCCCGCCCCGCCCGATCCGCCCCGCCCCGCCCC
>NZ_JAHKRO010000188.1 GCF_019396325.1 Nonomuraea ceibae | reverse complement strand
CCTCCGGGCCTCCCGGCCTCCGGGCCTCCGGGCCTCCGGGCCTCCGGGCCTCCGGGCCTCCGGGCCTCCGGGCCTCCGGGCCTCCGGGCCTCCGGGCCTCCGGGCCTCCGGGCCTCCGGGCCTCCGGGCCTCCCGGCCTCCCGGCCTCCCGGCCTCCCGGCCTCCCGGCCTCCCGGCCTCCCGGCCTCCCGGCCTCCGGGCCTCTGGGCCTCTGGACCCGGCCGCCCCGGACCCCGAGGTGCCCGGCCCCCTGGCACCCGGCCCCGGACCCTGGGCCCATTGGCTCCTACCCCCCGGGCACCCGGACCCCGCCTCCTGGCTCGCGACCCCGGCCCCCCAGGCCCCGGGCCCCGGCCCTGGTCAGGGCCGTCCGTGCTGGGGCCGGGCGCTCGTGTGGTCGCCCGCCACTCCCTACGGTGGCGGGGTGGGCGCGGGTGCGCGGGTGCATCGGCGCATCGGCGGGCCGGCGGGGCGGCGAGGCGGAGGAACCTCCGGCGTTTCGGCGGCCCTGCAGGGCGCCCCCGGGCGTGTCGGCAAGGTGGGCAGGCTGCGCGGTGCATCGGCCCTACGGCGGGCCAGGCGTCCCAGGTGTGTCGGTGTCGTGCGGTGCGCGGCTACTCGCCCGGGCGTACGAGGCCGGTTTCGTAGGCGTAGACGATGGCCTGGGCGCGGTCGCGGAGGCCGAGTTTCATCAGGACGCGCCCCACGTGGGTCTTGACCGTCTGCTCCGCCAGCACGAGCTTGTCGGCGATCTCCTGGTTGGACAGCGCCTGGGCGATGAGCGTGAGGACCTCGGTCTCGCGGTCGGTGAGCTCGCCGAGGCGGCTGTCGGCGGGGGAGGAGGCGCGGGGGCGGGGCAGTTTGGCGAACTCGTGGATGAGCCGCCGGGTGATCGCCGGGGCGATGAGGGCGTCGCCGGCGGCGACGATGCGCACGGCTTCGGCGAGCTGGGCGGCGGAGGCGTCCTTGAGGAGGAACCCGCTGGCCCCGGCCCGCAGCGCCTCGTAGACGTAGTCGTCGAGGTCGAACGTCGTTAGGATGAGCACCTTGGACCGCGCGCCGGAGGCCAGCAGGCGGCGGGTGGCCTCCAGGCCGTCCATGACGGGCATGCGCACGTCCATGAGCACCACGTCGGGGGCCAGCTCGGCGGCGCGCTCGATCGCCTCGCGGCCGTCGGCGGCCTCGCCCACGACCTGGATGTCCGGTTGCGCGCTCAGGAACACGGTGAACCCCGTGCGCACCATGCCCTGGTCGTCGGCGATCAGCACCCGGATCACCCGGCCCCCCGTTCGTCGATCGGCAGTGTCGCGGTCACCTGGAAACCTCCCACGGGCACCGGGCCGGCGGCGAGCGTGCCGCCGAGCAGGGCGGCCCGTTCGCGCATGCCGACGAGGCCCTGCCCGGCGCCGGGCTCGCCGGCGGGGGAGGAGCCGGGCCCGTTGGTGACGTGCAGCCGCAGCCCGGTGTCGTCGCGGCCGATGTCGAGCATGACGGTGGCGCCGGGGGCGTGGCGCATGGCGTTGCTGAGCGACTCCTGGATGATCCGGTAGGCCGACAGGCCCACCGCCGGCGGCAGCCCGTCGACCGATTCGGGCCGTTTGACCAGCACGGACAGCCCGGTGGCGCGGGCGTTGGCGACGAGCTCGTCGATGCGGTCGAGGCCGGGCTGGGGCGCGGTGTCGGTGCGGCCCTCCTGGTCGCGCAGCACGCCGAGCACCTGGCGCAGCTGGGCGATCGCCTCCAGGGACAGGCCGCGGATCTCGGCCAGGCCGGCTTCCAGCTGGGCCGGATCGCCCGCCGCCCGCAGCGGCACGGCCTCGGCCTGGATGGCGATCACCGACATGTGGTGCGCGACGACGTCGTGCAGCTCGCGGGCGATGCGGGCGCGCTCCTCCAGCACGGCCTGGGCGCCCTCGGCCTCCTGGGTGCGCCGCTCCTCGGCGAGCAGCCGGGCGGTGGCGTTGCGTCGCACCCGCACGTTGTAGCCGAACAGGACGGCGATCGTCACCATGGTGAGCGCGATGGCCACCGAGTCGGGATGGAAGAGCCAGGTCGCCAGCGCGGTCAGCGCCCAGACCGCGACCGTGATCCGCCGGTCGCAGCGCACCGCCACCGCGTAGGTCACCAGCAGGTAGCAGATGATCGCCGGCGCCGTGTAGGGCAGCGTGTCGTCGGAGGGACGCTCGCGCATCCAGATCGTGAGGGGGATCAGCCCGGCGGCGATCCGCCAGGCGACCAGCGGGTGGCGTCCGCGCAGCGCCAGGGGCAGGGAGAAGGCGAAGGCCGCCACGTACGGCAGGAACTGGCCCAGGGCGCCGCCCCCGCGCAGGCCCGCCCGCTCGGAGGCCGTGGTGACGAAGAAGAGGGCGGCCAGCGCCAGATCGCCGGCCTGCACGAGGTCGATCCGGCGGAACGGCAGCAGGCCGAGCCAGCGCGGCACGCGCACGGTGAGGCGGCGGGGCGGCGGCGGGTCGGCGTCGCCCCGATAGAGCGCGAGCCTGAGCGGCTCCAGCACTGCCGAGAACACCCCCGAAGCCTACGAGCCGCGAGGTCCTGGCCGCGTCGGACCAAGGGTTGATCCGCCCTCACCCTCAGGTATGGCTTACAACATTACGATCGCTGTGAGCGAACATCGGCAGAGAAGGGAACAACGATGGGCTCCAATGAATTGAGTCGATGTAACTCAACCCTTTGGAGTTCGCATGAGTGAGAGCTTGATCCTCCCGGTCCTGCCGCTGGACGACGAGGTCGTCCTGCCGGGCATGGTGGTTCCGCTGGACCTGTCCGACTCCGAGGTGCGCTCCGCCATAGACGCGGCACAGGCATCCGGTGGCAACAAGCCACGGGTCCTGCTCGTTCCCCGGATCGACGGCCGTTACGGCGCCGTGGGCGTACAGGCCGTGGTCGAGCAGGTCGGGAGGCTGCCGGGCGGCGAGCCCGCCGCCGTCGTCCGCGGTGTCAACCGGGTGCGGGTGGGCACCGGCACGACCGGCCCCGGCGCTGCGCTGTGGGTCGAGGCCATCACGATCGACACGGTCGCCGCCGGCGAGCGCGCCCAGGAGCTGGCCAAGGAGTACAAGGCCCTGGCCACCACGATCCTGCAGAAGCGCGGCGCCTGGCAGGTCGTCGACCAGGTCAACCAGATCGACGACCCGTCGGTGCTGGCCGACAGCTCCGGCTACACGCCCTGGCTGACCACCGCCCAGAAGGTCGAGCTGCTGGAGGCGGCCGACCCCGCCGACCGGCTGGCCAAGCTCGTCGAGTGGTCCCGCGAGCACCTCGCCGAGCTGGACGTGGCCGAGACGATCCGCAAGGACGTCCAGGAGGGCATGGAGAAGCAGCAGCGCGAGTTCCTGCTGCGCCAGCAGCTCGCCGCCGTCCGCAAGGAGCTCAAGGAGCTCAACGGCGACTCGGCCGAGACCGAGGAGGAGGACTACCGCGCCCGCGTCGAGGCCGCCGACCTGCCGCAGAAGGTGCGCGAGGCCGCGCTCAAGGAGGTCGACAAGCTGGAGCGGACCTCCGAGCAGTCCCCGGAGACCGGCTGGATCCGCACCTGGCTCGACACCGTCCTCGACATCCCGTGGAACGAGCGCACCGAGGACAACTACGACATCACCGGCGCCCGCGCCGTGCTGGACGCCGACCACACCGGCCTGGCCGACGTCAAGGATCGCATCATCGAGCACCTGGCCGTGCGCAAGCGCCGTCAGGACAAGGGGCTCGGCGTCGTGAGCGGCCGCCGCAGCGGCGCCGTCCTCGCCCTGTCGGGCCCGCCCGGGGTCGGCAAGACCTCGCTCGGCGAGTCCGTGGCCCGCGCGATGGGCCGCAAGTTCGTCCGCGTGGCGCTCGGTGGCGTCCGTGACGAGGCGGAGATCCGCGGCCACCGGCGCACGTACGTCGGCGCGCTGCCCGGCCGCATCGTCCGCGCGATCCGCGAGGCCGGCTCGATGAACCCGGTCGTCCTGCTCGACGAGATCGACAAGGTCGGCGCCGACTACCGGGGCGACCCCACGGCCGCGCTGCTGGAGGTGCTCGACCCGGCGCAGAACCACACGTTCCGCGACCACTACCTGGAGGTCGAGCTCGACCTGAGCGACGTGCTGTTCCTGGCCACGGCCAACGTCCTGGAGGCGATCCCCGGGCCGCTGCTCGACCGCATGGAGGTCGTCACGCTCGACGGCTACACCGAGGACGAGAAGGTCGCGATCGCCCGCGACCACCTGCTGCCCCGCCAGCTCGACCTGGCCGGCCTGACCGCCGACGAGGTCACCGTCCAGGACGACGCGCTGCGCAGGCTCGCCGCCGAGTACACCCGCGAGGCCGGCGTCCGCTCCCTGGAGCGCTCGGTCGCCCGCATCCTGCGCAAGGTCGCGGCCAACGACGAGCTGCCCGTCACGGTCGGCGCCGACGACCTGGTCGGCTACCTGGGACGGCCCCGGTTCGTGCCGGAGTCGTCGCTGCCGGAGGCCACCCAGCGCACCTCGGTGCCCGGCGTCGCCACGGGCCTGGCCGTCACCGGCGCGGGCGGCGACGTCCTGTACGTGGAGGCGTCGCTGGCCGACCCCGAGACCGGCGAGACTGGCCTCACGCTGACCGGCCAGCTCGGCGACGTGATGAAGGAGTCGGCCCGCATCGCGATGTCCTACCTGCGCTCCCACGGCGCGGAGCTGGAGCTGCCGGTCACCGCGCTGAAGGACCGGTCGGTGCACGTCCACTTCCCGGCGGGCGCCGTGCCCAAGGACGGCCCCTCCGCGGGCGTGACGCTGACGACCGCGCTGGCCTCGCTGCTGTCGGGCCGCCTGGTCCGCGGCGACGTGGCCATGACCGGTGAGATCTCGCTGACCGGGCGGGTCCTGCCGATCGGCGGCGTCAAGCAGAAGCTGCTCGCGGCGCACCGGGCGGGCATCACGACCGTCCTGATCCCGGCCCGCAACGAGCCGGACCTGGACGACGTGCCCCAGGAGGTGCGCGACGAGCTCACCATCCACGCGGTGAGCGACGTGCGCGAGGTCCTCGACATCGCCCTCGCCCCGGCCCAGGTCGCCACCACGGTCGCGGCCTGACGCCCGACCGCCCCCCGCCCCGCCGTGTCTGGACACGGCGGGGCGTCGGCATTTCGTACGGCGGGGTGTCGGGAATAGATGGATAAATCATCCCGCCGTTTGACTGAATGATTCGTGCATGCTTGCCTGACCTCATGCTGTACGACACGCCCGCGTTGGAGCCGGAGGACAAGGCCGTCCTCCAAGAGGTCGAGGAGATGCGGCGGGATCTCAAGTACCGGCTCGCCGAGACCCACCGCTGGGACGGCCAGCTCCGCCGCCAGCTCCAGGCCAGAGCCATTCAGGGGTCCAACTCCATCGAGGGCTACCGGGCCAGCGTGGAGGACATCGAGTCCATCATGGAGGGGGAGGAGCCGCTGGAGGCGTCCGCCTCGGTCACCCGGGAGATCGCCGGCTACCAGCAGGCGCTCACCTACATCCAGCACCTGTCACGGGCCCCGAAGTTCCGCTACGACGCGGGCTTGCTCAACGCGCTCAACTTCATGATGATCGGGCATCACCGCGACAAGGGGCCGGGGGTGGTGCGACCCGGCGGCATCTACATCCGCAACTCGGAGACGGGTGAGGTGGTCTACGAAGGGCCTGACGCCGAATTGGTGCCTGGCCTGCTGGGTGAGCTGGTCCATTGGCTCAATGAGGGCGATCTGGATGCTCCCAGCTATGTCCGGGCAGCCATGGCGCACCTCAATCTGGTGAAGATCCACCCGTGGCGGGACGGCAACGGGCGGATGTCGAGGGCGCTGCAGACGCTCGTCCTCGGACGGGACCGGATCACCACCCCGGAGTTCTCGTCAATCGAGGAATGGCTGGGGCAACACCGGGCCACACTGGACTACTACGACGTTCTCGGTGAGGTCGGTGGGCGCCGATGGGGCCCGCACGGCGACACCCTGCCCTGGGTGCGGTTCTGTCTGCGGGCTCATCACATGCAGGCGCAGCGGGTCGGGCAGCGGCTGGCGCAGGCGGGGGAGATCTGGATGCTCCTCGAGGAAGAGGTGGACCGTGAAGGGCTCAACGTCCGTTGCGTGGCCGCCCTCTACGAAGTGTTCGTGAACCGGAGGGTCCGCCGCAGCCGTTATCAGGCGGATGAGGGGCTGAGTCAGGGGCAGGCGGCGCGGGATCTGCGGGATCTGGCCGCGCGCAAGTGGTTGCAGCCGTACGGGGAGACGAAGGGGCGCTTCTACGAGCCGGGCCCTCGGATGCTGGCGATCAGGGCGGAGTTCGCCGGGCGGGTGCGGCCGTTGCGGGACCCGTACCGGTAGGTGATGCAGATCACCCGGCAAGTCCGGAATACCGGGCGGCACGCAGGCCGTTGACCACGGCGTGAACGAGGCATACGCGGACCGCCGGAGCGCCATGGGCCCCCGGTGTTGTCGCATGTGCACGGGGCGAATGCGTACCCCCCGCACCCGCTGACGATCCGCCGTCTCCTCGAAGGTCACCATGATCACTCCGCACTTCGTGCTGCGCAGGCTGAGCCACCTGCCGTACCACCCCGGCACCGCGTAGCCCCCACCTTTCGCGTACCGACGTTTGTTCGTTCCAGATCTGTGGGGAATTGTTGTGATTCAGGCTTCCGGCCTGCGCAAGTCGTACGGCGGCACCGTCGCGCTGGACGGCGTCGACCTGCACGTGCGCCAGGGTGAGATCTACGGCGTGGTGGGCCAGAGCGGCGCGGGCAAGAGCACGCTGCTGCGCTGCGTCAACCTGCTCGAACGCCCTGACGCGGGCACCGTCACGGTCGACGGGCAGGAGCTGACCGCGCTGAGCGGCAAGGAGCTGAATTTGGCCCGCCGCCGCATCGGCATGATCCACCAGCATTTCGCGCTGCTGTCCTCGCGCACCGTCGCGGGGAACGTGGCCTTCCCCCTGGAGGTCATGGGCGTCCCGGCGGCCGAGCGCCGCCGCCGCGTCGGCGAGCTGCTGGAGCTGGTCGGGCTCGGCGGGCGTGGCGGCGACCGGCCGAACCAGCTCTCCGGCGGGCAGAAGCAGCGCGTGGGCATCGCCCGCGCGCTGGCCGGCAACCCGTCGGTGCTGCTGTCGGACGAGGCCACGTCCGCGCTGGACCCGGCCACCACGCAGTCGATCCTGGCCCTGCTCAAGCGGCTCAACACCGAGCTCGGCCTGACGATCCTGCTCATCACCCACGAGATGGACGTGATCAAGAGCGTCTGCGACTCGGCCGCCATCATGGCCGGAGGCCGGGTCGAGGAGTCCGGCGCCATCGCGGACCTGATCAGGACGCCCGGGTCGCGGCTGACCCGGGAGATCTTCCCGCTGCCCGAGCCCGCGCCCGCGGGGTCGGTCACGCTCACCTTCACCGGCGACCCGCGCCAGCCGGTGGTGTCGGAGGTCGTGCGGAAGTTCGACGTGGACCTGAGCATCCTGGGCGGCTCCATCGAGGAGCTGACGGCCGGCCCGGTCGGCCGCCTGCGCGTCGCCCTCACGGGCGACGAGGCCGCCCCCGCGCTGGACTACCTGCGCGAGCGCGGCCTGCTGGTGGAGACGGCGTGAGCACGGGCGTCAGTACGCGTGCGAGTGCGCGGAGGGGGAAGCGATGACCTGGGACGAGATGGTTCCGCTGCTGGGCGAGGCCACCTGGCAGACGGCGCTGATGGTGGCCTGGTCGACGCTGTTCACGGTGCTGCTCGGGCTGCCGCTCGGGGTGGCGCTGGTGGTGTTCGACCGGGGCGGGCTGCGGCCGATGCCGGTGCTCAAGTCGGCGCTCGGCATGGTCGTGAACGTCGGGCGGTCGCTGCCGTTCATCGTGCTGATGATCGCCATCATCCCGTTCACCCGGCTGGTCGTGGGCACCACGATCGGCACGGCGGCGGTGGTCGTGCCGCTCACGGTGGGCGCGGTGCCGTTCTTCGCCCGGCTGGTCGAGACGGCGCTGCGCGAGGTCGACCGGGACGTGGTGCAGGCCGCGCAGGCGATGGGCGCCGGGCGGACCACGATCGTGCGCAAGGTGCTGCTGCCGGAGGCGCTGCCGGGGATCGTCGCGGGCGTGACCGTGACCGTGGTGGCGCTCATCGGCTACACGGCCATGGCGGGCACGATCGGCGGCGGCGGCCTGGGCGACCTGGCGGTGCGCTACGGATACATGCGCTTCGAGACCGAAATCATGATCGCGACGGTGGTGGTGCTCGTCGTGATCGTGCAGATCATGCAAAGCCTGGGCGATCTCGTCGCTCGGCGTCTTTCACATAAATAAAGGAAAAATCATGAAAATTCGTAGCATCGTAGGCGCGGCCGCCCTCTCCCTGTTGCTCACCGCATGCGGCTCGACACAGTCCGCCACCACGGACGCCGGCGCGGCCAGTCCGGCCGAGTCGGCCGACACCGTGCTGAAGGTGGGCGCCAGCCCCGTCCCGCACGGCGAGATCCTGGCCTACGTGAAGGACAACCTGGCCCCGGCCGCCGGCCTGAAGCTGGAGATCGTCGAGTTCACCGACTACGTCCAGCCGAACATCCAGCTCAGCGAGGGCCAGCTGGCCGCCAACTTCTTCCAGCACAAGCCGTACCTGGACGACTTCAACGCCTCCAAGGGCACCGAGCTGAGCTTCGTCACCCCCGTGCACCTGGAGCCGCTCGGCCTGTACTCGAAGAAGGCGACGGACCTGGCCGCGCTGCCCTCCGGCGCCACGGTCGCCGTGCCGAACGACGCCACCAACCTGGGCCGCGCGCTCAAGCTGCTGGCCGACAACGGCACGATCACCCTCAAGGAGGGCGCCGGCACCGCCGCCACCGAGCGCGACGTCACCGGCAACCCGAAGAACCTGCAGTTCAAGCCGCTGGAGGCGGCGCAGCTCCCGCGCTCGCTCGACGACGTGGACGCGGCGGTCATCAACGGCAACTACGCGATCGAGGCCGGGCTCAAGCCCGCCACCGAGGCCCTGGTGCTGGAGAAGACCGAGGGGAACCCGTACGTGAACGGCCTGGTCGTGGCCAAGGGCCACGAGAAGGACGCGAGCATCGTCACGCTCGGCAAGCTCCTCCAGGACCAGAAGGTCAAGGACTTCATCGCGCAGAAGTACCAGGGCTCGGTCATCGCGGCCGGCTGAAGAACGACCGGCTGAGAAATCCGGCTGAAACGAAATTGCTGGACCGTTTCAAGCCGGATGAAAGCCGCGGGCAATGGGGGCGGCGTACGAATACGGGGACAGAAGAACTCACCTCTCCCGAGGAGTCCCCGAATGCGATTCGTCAGCCGGATCCTGATCGGCGTCGCCGCCGCCACCGCGGTCGCGATCGCCGCCCCCGCCGCGGCCTCGGCCACCACGCCGGCCTCCTACGAGGCCGGCTGGGGAGCCTATTTCTCCACCGACCACGACGCCAAGGCCCAGGGCCACGTGAGCGTGGACCAGAAGAAGTACAAGGACTGGTACTGGAAGACGTACTGGGTGAAGAAGCGCGTCTGCTGGAAGGACGCCGACGGCCACAAGAAGTGCAAGTGGGTCACCCAGAAGGTCAAGAAGCACAAGTGGGAGTGGAAGTACGAGGACGTCTTCACCGTGCGCAGCAAGCTCACCAACGACAAGTGGTGGGGCAGGAACAGGTGCGCGTGGGAGGTCTTCAAGGTCGTGACCGGCGAGGGTGACACGTACGTCAAGCGGTTCAAGAACTGCGGCGAGTCCCCGAAGCACTTCTCCTTCTCCGGTACGGACGCCGCCCACATCTACGTGGACGTCAGCCGGGGCCGCGCCTGGGGCCCCACCGGCAAGCACTCGGGCTGGAAGGACGTCTACCACGCCGCGTGACCCACGCCGAGCCGCGGTTCCCGGGAGGGGGGCCGCGGCTCCGCCGTGTCCGGGTCCTGGCGCGGGACGAATCGGCAGAATAGTGTTCGGTCCATGCACCCGGGAGCCATCGCAGCCGTCACCCCCGACAAGCCCGCTGTGATCATGGCGGGCTCCGGAGAGGTCGTCACCTACCGCCGGCTCGACGAGGAGTCGAACCGCCTGGCCCACCTGTTCCGCGCCGCCGGCCTCCAGCCGGGGGACCACGTCGCCTTCATGCTCTCCAACCACCCGCTCTTCCTGGCCGTCGCCTGGGCGGCGCACCGCTCCGGCCTCTACTACACGGCGATCAGCTCGCGGCTGCAGAGCGACGAGCTCGCCTACATCGTCGGCAACTGCGGCGCCCGGGTGTTCATCGCGAGCGCCGACCTGGCCGCCGTCGCCACCTCCGTCACCGACGCCACCCCCGGGGTGGAGCTGCGCCTGATGCTCGACGGCGTCGCCGAGGGCTTCACCTCGTACGAGGAGGCCGTGGCGGCGCACCCGGCCACCCCGATCCCCGACGAGTGCCAGGGCGCCGACATGCTCTACTCCTCGGGCACCACCGGCAGGCCCAAGGGCGTCAAGCCCGCCCTGTCCAAGGCGCCGCTGGCCGAGCCGAACGTGCTGCTCAAGCTCATCGAGGGCCTGTTCGCGCCCACGGCCGACAGCGTCTACCTGTCGCCGGCGCCGCTCTACCACGCAGCGCCGCTGCGCTACTGCATGTCCTTCCAGCGGCTCGGCGCGACCGTCGTCGTCATGGAGCGCTTCGACCCCGAGCAGTACCTGGCCCTGGTGGAGAAGCACCGGGTCACGCACTCGCAGCTCGTGCCGACGATGTTCGTCAAGATGCTCAAGCTGCCCGAGGAGACGCGCAACCGCTACGACCTGTCGTCGCTGACGTGCGCCGTCCACGCCGCCGCGCCCTGCCCGGTCCCGGTCAAGGAGCGGATGATCGAGTGGTGGGGGCCCATCGTGCACGAGTACTACGCGGGCACCGAGGGCAACGGCTTCCTGTACGTGAACGCGCACGACTGGCTGGAGCACCGGGGCACGGTGGGGCGTTCGCTGCTCGGCCCCGTGCACGTGTGCGACGAGGAGGGCGAGGAGCTGCCGCCGGGCGAGCACGGCACGGTCTACTTCGAGAGCGCCGCGTTCGAGTATCACGGCGACCCGGACAAGACCCGTTCCGTGCAGGACCCGAAGGGCAGGGGCTGGACGACCCTCGGCGACATCGGCTACCTGGACGACGACGGGTTCCTCTATCTCACCGACCGCCGCTCGTACATGATCATCTCTGGCGGGGTGAACATCTACCCGCAGGAGGCCGAGAACGTGCTGTGCCTGCACCCGCGCGTCGCCGACGTGGCCGTGCTCGGCGTGCCGGACGAGGAGATGGGCGAGCAGGTCAAGGCCGTGGTCGAGCCGGTGTCGATGGACGAGGCCGGGCCGGAGCTGGAGGCGGAGCTGATCGCGTACTGCCGCGAGCGGCTGGCGCACTACAAGTGCCCCAAGTCGGTCGACTTCCGCGCGGAGCTGCCGAGGCACCCGACGGGGAAGCTGTACAAACGCCTGCTGAAGGACGAGTACCGGGCCCGCTACCAGCAGTGACAGGCGCCTCTCGGGCTCCGGCCGAACCGCGGGCAGCTCCTAGATGATTGATTCCAAGGGGGAGATCAGCTGTTCGGCTGCGGACATGAAGCGAGGGCGTTCAAGATCCGTTTGTGACGACAGAACTGAACACCCTCGCGACAGCACTGTACGTGAAGATCGACG
>NZ_JAHKRO010000187.1 GCF_019396325.1 Nonomuraea ceibae | reverse complement strand
AGTCACGGGTGCGCTGGGAACTCTCCCCCGACGGCGACGGCACCCGCCTCGTGCTGCTGCACCGCCCGGTGCGCCGCGAGCCGGCGGCCGACTACCGCACCGGCTGGCACGCCATGCTCGACTCCCTGCACGCCCACCTCACCGCCGAACCCGCCGACCCCGACTACGCCGGACACCGGCCCTACGCCTGAGCCCCAGCCACAGACGCCTGTCACGTCCCGGCCGAGGCGCGCCGGAAGGTCTACCGGGCGACGACTGCCGTCGTCGTCTCCTGCACCTCGTCCGAGACCTGCCCGGCACCCGCCACAAGCGCCGCACCCCCGGCGAACGCCGCCACCAGCGCCGCCACAGCGGCCACCGTCCGCCCCCACCCACGGGCTCGCCGCCCGGCCCTCTTCGCCCGGCCAGTGCCGCCCACCTCGGGCTCACCGTCCACCCAGGGAACCGCGGACTCCCCGGGGGCGGGGGCCGAGGTGGGAGCGGGGGCGGTGGTGAGCTGGGCGCGTACGCGGGCCCACGCCCGCACGTCCTCCTCCCCGAGCCCGCACGCCCGGACGAACGCCACCAGCACCTCCTCACGCGGCAGCCGAACCCGCCCGAGCATGCCCGAGGCGGTGGAGGCCGGCAGCGTGTCACCGGCGGCGGCGGCGCGGCGTTCGAGCTGCCGGAAGCTGAGCCCCGACCACGTCTTGAGCGCCCGGAGCCCGGCCACGAACGCTGCCTCGTCGGTGACGTCTGCCGGTGACGGCGGTGCTGTGACGCTCATGGTCCCCCTCTGATCGAACCTCGGCCCCTTGCCTGACCTGACCGTACGGTGTCCCGCACAGTTCCGGACACCCCGACATGTTGTTCACCCCGGCCCGCGCCGGTCAACTGGTGGCCCCCGACGATCACCCGTGGAGGTCCCATGAGCCGGAGCCGTTCCGGTGCCCTGACGCTGCTGGCGCTCGCCCTGGCCGCCTGCTCCCCCGCATCCCACGAACCCCTCGGCGACTTCCTCGCCCGCACGCTCCCCGCAGGCCCCGGCGGCCCCGGCGGCACCGTCCTCACGGCCCACGGCGACCACATCACCTACTGCCAAGGCTTCGGCCTCGCCGACCGCGCCACGCGCACCGCCGCCACCTGCGACACGGCGTACGACATCATGTCGATCACCAAGCAGTTCACCGCCGCCGCGATTCTGAAACTGGAGGTCCTGGGCGAGCTCCGGGTGACCGACCCGATCAGCGCCCACCTCGGCCGGGCGGTCCCCGCCGGCAAGCGCGGCATCACCGTGCAGCACCTGCTGACCCACACCTCCGGCCTGCCCGAATCGCTCGGCGACGACTACGCCCCGCTAACCCGCGACGACCTGCTGGCCAGAGCGATGTCAGCGCCGCTGCGGACACCTCCCGGCGCCGAGTTCCACTACTCCAACACCGGCTACAGCGTGCTCGCCGCCGTCATCGAGACGGTCTCCGGCCTGAGCTACGAGCGTTTCCTGGCCAAGCACCTGTTCGCGCCCGCCGGCATGACCAGCACCGGGTACGTGCTGCCGCGCTGGAAACCCGGCCAGGTCGCTGTCGAGTACGACGCCACCGGCAGGAGCATGGGCCGCCCGCACGAGCATCCGTGGGGAGCGAACGGCCCGTACTGGAACCTTCACGGCAACGGCGGCATGCTCTCGACGGCCCGCGACCTGTTTCGCTGGCACCGCGCCTTGATGGGCGACGCCGTCCTCCCGGCGAGCGCCAAGACCAAGCTCTTCACCGCGTACGTGCCGACCGGCAACGACGGCGAATCGTACGGCTACGGGTGGAACATCCTCCGCACCGACGGCGGCCGGATCGCCTGGCACAACGGCGGCAACTCCTGGTCCCTGGCCGCCTACGCCCGCTCCCTGGACGCCGGGACGATGGCCTTCTGGGCCGGCAACCAGGTCCGCCGCGAAGGCCGCTGGAACCTCGAAGACCTGGAACCCGGCCTCACCCTGGGCATCCTCACCCGTGCAGCGCCCGATACCGATTCCGCTCCAGAAACGCCCCCTGCCCCGTGGCCAGCCTGAGCGCCGCGTCGGCCACCAGCGCGGGAATCTCCGGATGGATGTGCGCGACGTGCGGCGGCACCCACGACCGGTCATGCAGCCGCGGATGCCCGGGCTGGGACGACAACGCCGTGAGCACGAACACCAACGGCGCCCAGATCGTCCGGAACCGCAACCCGATCCGGTTCCCCGTCACGTCGTCGACCATGTGAATCTGGAACAGGTCGGCGGCGTCCATGTCGCAGAACTCGGCCCGCCCCCACGCGAAATGCGCCCACATATCGGGATGCGTGAAGCGCGCCCCTGCCGGCTCGCTTCCGGTGTCCTGCGGCACCTTCTCGGCCTCTGCCAATCCTGCCGACGACGTCCAGGCTCACCCGTCGGCGTCGAGCCAGGCGATGGGAGTGCCGCTGGCGCCGCCGTGGCGCAGCACTTTGGTGGCGGCCTCGTGGGCGGCGATCACCAGGTCATGCAGCCGCGCTCGGTCAGTCCGGCCCTGGCACCGAAGGTGTAAACCCGCTGGCGCAGCGCGGCCAGGTCGGTGGTGATCGGCCGCTGCATCCCGAAACCGGGAATCATGTCGGGCCTACCTGCCGCCAGGGGCGAAGTCATCTTCCCCTGCCCAAATGGGACGGCAGCATGCCGGCTTGACCTCTCAGCACAGGTGCAGGTGCGTGGGGGAACTGATGGCTATTTGCTTGACGCTGCCCGGGGTGCCGATCGGCACCCTGCCCAGGAATGCCCACACGTAGCGGGCGTGGCGGCAAAGCGCTCGCGCTCAGCGTGGTCCAGGTCGTGCTCGCCGTGTTGGTGCGACAGCAGCAGCAGGCGGGCAGCGAAGCGAGCGCAGGCGTCAAGGATGATGTCCACCGGGGTCCCGGACTGGAGTGATCCTCGGCGCCGGACGGGCCTCGGGCGCTGAGGAAGCTGAGGAGTGGGCAGGGTCATGGCGTGGCCGTACGAGGCTCCCAGCGGCCTATCCTCGCGATCGGCCGAAATGGCGCCACGGCGGAGTATGTGAACTGGGCGGCACCGACGCGGCCACCCAGCGGACGTGCGCGGTGCCGGCGGCGGCGACGTAGGCGACCGACAGCGGCCAGATCCACCCAGCCGTGGACCACGCGCCAAGGTGGTAGGCGAACAACACGGCGATCGACAGCAGCAGCACCGTCAACGGCCGGCGGCGCCGCAGGAACAGCAGGCAGCCGAGAACCAGCGCCACCGGCTTGCGTCCGGCCTTCATGAGCGGTCCTTCTCGCGGAGCGGAGCACCGGCACGGTGCAGGTGACGCAGCGCCTCGCCATGCGAGGCGACGAAACTGACTTCGTGGTAGGGCAGGCGCAGTTGCCGGCAGTGGGCCTGCACGATGGGCTGCGCCAGGCGCAGGTTGGGGGTGGGCATGTTCGGGAACAGGTGGTGCTCGATCTGGTAGTTGAGCCCGCCCATGGCAATGTCGGTGAACCTGCCGCCGCGCACGTTGCGGGTGGTGAGCACCTGCTTGCGCAGAAAGTCGAGCTTGGCCGCCCCGGTCAGGGTCGGCATGCCCTTGTGACCGGGGGCGAACACGCAGCCCATGTAGACGCCGAACAGCCCCTGGTGGACGGCGAAGAAGGCCAGCGCCTTGCCCGGTGACAGGGTCCAAGCCAGCACACCCAGGTAACTGGCGAAATGCGCGAACAGCAGCACGCCCTCCAGGACACGCTGTTTCATCCAAGGCTGCCGCAGTGCCCGCACACCGCCGACGTGCAGGTTGAGCCCTTCGAGCAGGAGCAGCGGGTAGAGGAGGAACGCCTGCCGGCCGCCGATGAGCCGGGCCAGGCCGCGCGCCTTGCGTGCCTGTTCCTGTGACCAGACCAGGACGTCGGGTGCGACGTCCGGATCGAGTTCCTCGTGGTTGGGGTTGGCGTGGTGGCGGGTGTGCTTGTTCATCCACCAGCCGTAGCCGAGACCGATGGCGAGGTTGCCGCCGAGCCGCCCGAGGATCTCGCTCGGGCGGCGGCTGGCGAAGACCTGCCGGTGAGCCAGATCGTGCAGAACCAGGGCGACCTGCGCGAAGACGATCGCGAAGTAGACGGCCAGGAGGAGCTGGAGCCAGGAGTCGCCCAGCCATAGGAACGCCGCCGCCCCGGCAAGGTAGGCGGCTGTGACGGCGCTGATCCGGATCAGGTAGTAGCGGGGGCGCCGGTCGAGGAGTCCGGCCTGCTGGATGCGTTTCGACAGGAGGCTGAAGTCGCTCACGGCCGTTGCGGTTGCTTGTGCCATGCCGACGACCATACACACGTTTGAATCGACCGCGCAAAACATGTGTTTGTGACGCTCGTTTGGATAGGCTGGCAGAATGAAAGAGCGAGACAAGCTGATCGAGGGCGCAAACGCTGCCTGCAGGAACGCGGCTACGCGCACACCACGGCACGCGACATCGCCAAGACTTCCGGCGCCAATCTGGCCTCCATCGGCTACCACTTCGGATCGAAGGACGCGCTGCTGGTCGACGCCATGATCGAGACGACCACCGAGTGGGCCGACAAGCTGCGCCAGGCCATGGCGAGCGAGGTGCCACGTGATGGAGATGAAAATTTGTGGCAGCAGGCGATCGAACTGCTCGACCTCCACCGCCCCGTCTTCGTGACCAACATCGAGGTCTTCGCCCAGGCCGAGCGCCGGCCACAACTGCGCCAGGCACTGGCTGACGCCCAGGAGACCGCCCGCGTGGAATTGGCTCAATGGCTCGCCGAAGCGACGTCGCCCCCAGCGACGCAGCGGGCGGTCGGCGCCTTCTACCTGACCCTGCTGACGGGGCTGATCCTGCAACGCCTCATTGACCCAGAACGCGCCCCCACTGCGGAAACGCTGACGAAGGCGCTGCATTCCGTACGTGCACGTGCCACCGCACTACAGCGATGCCCACACTCACCCTGCGTCAAGCCCTGCTGATCGTGGATGCGGTGAACGGGATGTGCCCCACCGAAGGCGTGGAAGCGCCGCTCCTGCGGCTACGACGCCAAAGGAAACGGCTGCATGACTGGGCACTGGCCGATGTGCACTTCGAGACCGAGCCCGGTTATCAGCGCTGGCTCCTGCTCCGGCGCAGCCTGACCCCCAACGCCAAGGGCAAACTCGAACTGGCCCACTACCTGTGTCATGCACAAGTCGGCACCACGCAGGAGGACCTCATCACCGTCGCCGGCGCCCGCTGGGCGATCGAGAAGTGCTTCCAAAGCGCCAACAACGAGACCGGCCTGGACCACTACCAGGTCAGACGCTACGACGCCTGGCACCGCCACATCACCTTCGCCATGCTCGCTCACGCCTACCTCGCCGTCACCGCCGCACACACCCCAACAGCCCACGCGGCCTGGGCCAGCTCACACCGGCGGAGATCCGCCGTCTCCCGGCACACATCTGACCACCACGATTAACCACCCACTCACCCACGCTCTCGCCTGGTCCCAGCGCCGACGCCACCACCAGACCCGCACACGGGCCAGCCATGACTGGAAGCGCTGGCTACGACATAACGAAATCAGGCTGTAGTAGCCGCCGTACAGTGACCGCTGCTCAATGTCCATCGCCCGGCTCAGGAGGCTGCACGGAGTCTGTGGGGACGTCGCCCGGGTGGAGCTGACCGGTCAGCTTCATGGCCACGCTCTCCGAGAAGATCGAGGTCCGCTCGACCCGGGTACCATCCGGGCGAATCTCCACCTCGATCTGCAAGATGATTCCGCGCACCTTGGACGACCGGCGGAAACGGGGTGCACCCCGGCCTTTCCACCAGCTGACCAGACTCACCGTGGTGACCTTTCCGCCCACCGGCCCGCTCGCGTCGACGGCGGCTGTCACGCCACCGGACAACAGGGTGAGGAGAACCAGTGCGCCCCAGGCCCGTGGATCGTCTTTCAGGTCTGTGGCGAGATTGATTACGATGCCCAGCGCCGAGGTGACGGCCGCGACGGCGATTGTGAGCGTGACCCGGCTTCTCCTCACCGGCCCGCCTCCTGCGCGCCGGTGGCCCCCGCGCGGGCACGGACCGCCACGGGGTGCCCCTCGCCCAGGGTGCGGGCGGCGGTCTCGGCGACCTCGTCCAGCAGCTCCTGAGCTCGTACCGTTTGGCCGGTGCGCAGGTACAGATAGCCCAGGTTCACCGACACGCGCAACGTGTCGGGATGCGCCCAGCCGAGAGTTCGCTGCCGAGCGCGTACCACCTCGCTCAGTTCCGTCTCCGCGGCAGCCGTCTGTTCGCTGCCGGTCAGGGCGGCGGCCAGGTTGGCGCGGGCGGTGAGGGTCTGCGGGTGGTGGGGGCCGAGGACACGGGCGGCAGCGGAGACGATCTCGCGCAGGTGGGCGGCGGCTTCATCCGTTCTGCCGTCGTCGGCGAGCACCGCGGCGAGGTTGGCACGAGTGGCGAGGGTGTCCGGATGATCGTCGCCGAGGACCTGCCGCAAGGTGGGCAGGACGACGGACAGCTCCCGTTCCGCTTCGGCGAGACGTCCAGCCGCACGCAACGCGACCGCGAGATTGGCGCGGGCGGTGAGGGTCTGCGGGTGGTGGGGGCCGAGGACACGGGCGGCAGCGGAGACGATCTCGCGCAGGTGGGCGGCGGCTTCATCCGTTCTGCCGTCGTCGGCGAGCACCGCGGCGAGGTTGGCACGAGTGGCGAGGGTGTCCGGATGATCGTCGCCGAGGACCTGCCGCAAGGTGGGCAGGACGACGGACAGCTCCCGTTCCGCTTCGGCGAGACGTCCAGCCGCACGCAACGCGACCGCGAGATTGGCACGAGCCTGGAGCCGCTCCGCGCCGGCCAAGGCGGCCGTTGCATCCTGCAGCACTCTCACCGCTGCATCAGCCCTGCCGCGGTCCAGCAGTGCCAACCCTCGCGCGTACGCTTTCGCGGAAGCTCTCCTCCCACGGAGGAAGACAATCAGCGACGTCGCCAGGGTCGCCGCACCCGCTGTCCATAAGGCCAGTGTCGGTGATGCCGGCCCTGTAACGGTGATCCTGGTCGACAGCAGGAAAACGATAAGCCCCACCAAGGCCCCCACGATGCCCGCCACGATGCCCGACGCAAGGGCCGCTGAGGCAGTCCGACGTGCGAAGATCTCGGTAGGCATCCTGTACGGGAGCGGATCGGTGTCGTCCGCGACAGCCTCCGATGCGACGGACGCCGTGAGGGCACCTTGGACCTCGTTGGCTCTACCTTGCACAGCCAGCAGTCGAAGCAAGATGTCATGGGCCGACGGGCGGGAGGTCGGCGCCTTTGACAACGCGGAGTGCACCACGTCGCGCAACGGCTCGGGCAGCGCGCTCAGATCGGGTTCGTCATTGAGGACTCTGTGCAGGACCTGCGCCACCGAGTCGCTCCCAAATGGGAGGACACCAGTCGCTGCGAAGACAATCGTCGCTCCCCAGGCGAAGATGTCAGCCTTCGTGCCCACCTCGTCACCGACGATCTGCTCAGGTGCGAGGATCGCAGGGGTACCGATCGCCTCGCTGGTGGTGGTGCCGGTCCCGGTCACGCGGGCGATGCCGAAATCCACCACCCGCGGCCCGTCGGCAGACATGAGCACGTTGGCCGGCTTGAAGTCGCGGTGCACGACCCCGGCGCGGTGAATGGCCGCGAGTGCGGTGGCTGTTCCGACGGCGAGCCGGTGCAGCGCAGCGTCGCGCAGCGGCCCGTCGGCCAACACGACTTCGCGCAGGGAAGGGCCCTCGATGAACTCGCTGGCGATATAGGCGGCGTTGCCATCCATGCCAGTCTCCAGGACCCTCGCCGTGGCGTAGGGAGCAACCCGCTGGGCGGCTTGCAGCTCACGGACGAGCCGCGAACCGGTTTGGGGGTTGTCGCCCGATCGGGCGTGTAGCAGCTTGACCGCCGCCCGCTCGCCGGCATCGTTGGCGCCTAGATAGACGACGCCTTGTCCGCCCTCGCCGATCCGGCCGAGCAGCCGGAAGGATCCCACCCTGTTGGGGTCACACGCTCTCAGGGGTTCGACATCAGTCACATGCGCCTCCGGCTGGGAAGGCTCTCATCTGGATAGCAACCCTACGGTGCCGTGGTCCGAAGCGGGGGACTTACTCGGTCTCCAGCCCGGTATGGCTGGCCAGTCTGCCAAGCTGCGCTGCTCACCAGATTCGGACAGCCGCTTGAATGATCAAGGCTAGTTGTACTGAGCGCAGAGATGAGGCACGGGGACGACACAGACCCAGGGTGAGGACGTCGGTTTGGCGTGGCGTGCGGCACCTACACGCCAACCAGAAAGGCCCTCATATCCCCAATATCATCGTAACGCGCCACTGACCAAGCTCAGCCGTCTGCGCCTGGCCCGCTGTGCCGTCGAGGACGGCTGGCCGCTGCGCCGCCGAACGCTTCCAAATCGCCGTCACCACCACCCGGCGATGGGCACAGCGCTACCGCGGCAAGGCTCATGGAGATTCCCTATCTGCCGATACGCGTGGAACGCCTGGTCCAGACCGGCTTCGGTCGGAGACAGCGGTGGCCGGCGACGCGTCTACTGGCGGCGTTGTGGCCAGCACCGCAACCATGCGCACCGGCAGTTTCCTACCGCGCTCGCCATGCACTGCCGAAGTCCCTCATGTCCTCGGCCTCAGACGGCGATCGGCGGAGGGAAGGGCTCGTAGGTGTTGCTGGCCGCATCAAAGGTGAAGGCGGTCCACCGGCCATGCTCGGGCGACGCGAGCCGGGCGCCGAGCACTGCCGCGATGGAGACGGGCCCGCTGAGGAAGATGGCGTGCTGGCCCGTTCGAGCTCCCGTCGGCAGCGGTGCCTCCCGCCAGGCGCGACAGGTCTGCTCCACGCCGGTAAAGGTCGCTCTGTCCTCAGTCAGCCTTGGGGGATGTGCTGCGGAGGCGGGAATCCGGACCGATGAATGCCACGCGGTGTCTCGCCTGCGCGGTCGCTCCCTTCACCCCCTTCAGGTGGGCGCCGGCCGTACCGGCGCTCCCCGGACCAGCCCGGGTTTGCCCAGGCTTTGCGCGCCACGCCAGGAGCGTCCACCTGCGAGCGATTCGTAGGCCGGGTGCCACAATGAGTGCGGCGCTCGGAGCTTCGTGACCAGCCCGGCAGAGCCTTTCGGGGGGATCGCTCTGCTCGGCTGTGGCACCAGCGGCGAACGCTCCGGGACTCCCACCGCGACCTTGTCAGGCGGTGGCCGCCACGCCCCCGCCCGGGCTACGCGCACTGGGCGGGGGCACCGCCATGTCATGCCCAGGGACGGCGTGCCGGTGTGTTGCCGTGGCACGGACGCACGGCTTTGGGCCGCATGTCCAGCCCCATGCTGTGGCGAGCCTGCGTCGCTAACCGCGCAAGCCGTCGATGCCGGCTTCGATCGTCTGCAGGGCTTGTTGTGCAAATGCCGGGCTCGGGTTGATGAGCATGTGGATGGCAAGTCCGTCGATCAGCGCGTGAAGCGCTGTCGTGGCCTCGTCGACGTCGACATCGGGCGCGGTGAGTCCGTGCTGGTGAAGATTGGTGATCAGCTGCCTGCACGCGTCCCGCAGCACCTCGTACGTCTCGTCGCGGACCTGTCTGAGCTGGTCGTCGCCGGGGGCTTCGGCGATGAGCGCGATGTTGACCTCCATCTCGGCCCGGCGTTCGGCATCGAGCGGGAGCAGCTCGCGGATGACCGACAGGGTGAGCGCGCGGGGGTCGGGCTCGGCGAGGTGGCGGCGGATGCGTTTCCACGCACGCTGGTCCACCAGTTGCATGGCGTGCACGAGCAGGTCGGTCTTGCTGGCGAAAACGTGCCTGAGCGATCCGGTGGAGAGCCCGGCCTCCGCGGCGACGGTGCGGATCGAGACACCGCTGATGCCTTCGGCGAGGATCACGCGCCAGGTGGCTTCGGCGATCTCTTCTCGCCGCTTGTCGTGGTTGATGAGCTTCGGCACCCACCCATGTTAACACGGTCGTGCTAACATACTTTTGCTAGTTCGTTCGTGTTACCAAGATGGAGAGCCGATGACTGCTGCGGATACGTCCGCCTTTCGTCATGAGCGCCGGACGCTGAACAGCGCGACACTCACCAGTGGCGCGGAGCAGGTCATCGACTTCGTTCTGCCGCTCTTCGCGGGGGCCGTGCTGGGCCTGTCCGCGGGGGAGACCGGCCTGCTGATCGCTGCGAGCCAGCTGGTCGCGTTCGCCGTTCGCCCGCTCGCCGGCGTCGTCGTCGATCGCGCGGACCGCTCGGTCGTCGCCTCGATCGGCGCAGGCGGCTACGGGATCGGGTGCGGACTGTACGCGATGTCGACCGGGCTGCCGGTCGCGCTGGCGGCAGCCGTCGTGACAGGTGCCGCCGGGGCGTTTCTCTGGGTCGCGATACGGGCGATCATCGGTGAACGCCTGCCCGTGGACTCGGGCGTGTTCGCCAAGCTCGTCGCCGCGGAGGAGACGGGCGGCTGGCTGATCCTGGTGCCCGCGATCATCGTGCTGTCCATCACGGACTACCTGTGGGTGTTCATCGGCATCGCCGTGTGCTGCCTGGTGGCTGCCGCCGACCTCCTCAGCACCAGGAACCGGCGCGTCACCACCGACAGCACGGCCCCCGCGGGCGCGGAACTGTCGAGCGTCTCACTGGCAGGGCTGGGCGGCAGGCTGCGCCCGATGCTGCTGGCCGTGGCGGTGACGATGGCCGCCGAGGCGGCGATCAGCCTGCTGCTGATCCTGCACCTGCAACGCGGGTTCGGGCTGGGCGTCGCGGAGATCGCCTACGTGTTCCTTCCCGGCGCGATCGCGATGAGCATCCTCCCCTCCCACCTGCATCGCCTCGTCGTCCGGTTCGGGCGACGCAGGATGCTGACGCTCGGTGCGCTGGCGAGCGCGCTGTTCGCCGTAGGGCTCGCGTTCGCGCCCGGTCCGGCGTGGGTTGCAGCACTCTGGATACTCTCCGCGGTCGCGTGGGCGGCGGTGATCCCGGTGCAGCAGGCCGTCATCGCCGAAGCCGTGGGCCGCGCCCACCTGGGCCGCGGCATGAGCCTGTACGAAGCGGCCTGCCTCGCCGGGGCATTCACCGGTTCCCTCGCGGCAGGCTTCCTCTACGAGTCGGGGAGCTGGCTGCTCGCCTGCGCCGTCTGCGCAGCCATCATCGCGTCAGGCGCGGCGCTCGTCCCCGCCGCGGTGAAACGGCTCGGCGTCACGAACTGGCCGGCCGGACCGCACTCCGCTCCCGAACCGGCCGGCGAAGGCCGCGCTCCAGCCCCGGCAGCCGAAGAAGCAACGGCCGAGACGAAGACACCGAAGTCCCGTCGCAAGCTCCTCACCGATTTCGCCGCGCACAGCGCATTGCTCGCCGCGGCGGTCGCCGCCGCCTGGGTGGCTGTTCCTGACTTCTCGCTCGCGACGATCCTCGGCATCGGCCCCGACAGCGTCGACCTCTATGAGAGCGTCCGCAGCCTGTTGAGCGGAGGTCTCGACATGGCGGCGCTCACGACGACCGCCCTGCGCGTCTGGGTCGTGATCTACGCCATCGACCTGATCTGGACAGCATGGAAAACACTGGAACCCCGAAGTGAGCGCCAGGAACAACCAAGTCGCTGACAACCCCGACGGGAAACCATGCAATCGGGCAGACGGTCATCGCCCGTCACGGGTGGACCGGGAAGTTGCTGCGGAAGACGGCGTGCGGGTCGTGGCGGCGTTTGACGTCGCGCAGGCGATCGAGTGCGGCCGGGGTGAAGGCGTCGGCCGCGCTTTCGCCGGGGCTGAGGAAGGTGA
>NZ_JAHKRO010000186.1 GCF_019396325.1 Nonomuraea ceibae | reverse complement strand
CCCCAGCGAGGACCGCCCGGCACCGGGCCGGGCGGTCGTTGCCGGGGGCCGGTCGGGTCAGATCGGGGCGAAAGTGAAGGTGAAGGTGGTGGGGGCGGGCCTGAGTTCGTAGCGGGGCAGGGTGCCGGGGCCGCAGGCGGCGGTGCCGATGCCGTGCTGGGCCGCGTCCAGGTGGACGTGCACCCGGTCGCCCGGCACGAGGTCGGGCAGGTGGGTGGCGCGGTCCAGGTCGGCGGTGCTCCAGCGGCGGGCGGTCAGCCCGAACACGGGGTCGCCCGCCACCCGCAGGCCCGCCGCCGGCCCGGTGAGCTCGGCCCAGCGCACGTCCGCGCGCTGCCCGTTCTCCTGCGGGTAGACGTACGGGGTCTGGAGCTCGTCGACGGTGGCGCTCCAGCGGCCGACCCGGGTGGCCATCCCGGTGTCCGGGTACGCCTCGCCGGGCCCCCGGCCGAACCAGGTGACGCGGTCGAAGGCCGCCGGCAGGGTCAGGGCCACGCCGAGCCTGGGCAGCGGCTCGGTCCAGTCGCCGTCGGGCTCGACGTCCACGGTGAGGCCGAGGACGTCGCCGCCGGCGCTCCACCGGTAGGTGACGCGCAGGCCGACGTCGGTGGCGGCGGGCGCGACGCGGGTGCGCACGACCAGGCCGTCGCCGGTCTCGACGGCGTCGACCCGGTGGGTGAGCCGGTGCAGCCCGAGCCGCCGCCAGCGCCCTTCGGTGTCGCTGTAGCGGTCGTTGTCGATCGGCGCCCGCCACAGCTCCAGGCGCGGCCCCTCGACGTCGATCCCGAACAGGCGGGTGAGCCGCCCGCCGACCGGGTCGAACACGCCGCCGCCGAGCACCAGCTCACCGCCCGGCGCGGCGGTCACGGACCCCGGGGCGGAGATCGCGGCCGGCGCGGGCCGGGCTCCGCCGTCGTGGTAGGGGGCTCCGCCCGTGCCGAGGCGGACCTGGCCGAACGCCACCTCGTGGCCCGCCGGCGCCCACGCCTCGTCGCGGGCCAGCACGGCGCGCACGGTCAGCCACCGCTCACCGTCACCCTCGGGCAGGTCGGGCAGCTTCACCTCGCCCCCGCCCGCGGGCACCTCCAGGGCGAACGCGGCGACCTCCTCCCCGTCGATCTCCAGCAGGGCGGAGAAGGCCAGCCCGGTCAGGTCGCGGAACCCGTACAGGCAGGTGATCGACACGGCCCCGGCCGAGAAGGCGAACCGGACGGGCTCGTACACCTTCTTGAGGTCCAGCAGCCCGGGTGACGGCGTCCGGTCGGGGAACAGCAGGCCGTCGATGACGAAGTTGCCGTCGTGGACCGGCTCGCCGTAGTCGCCGCCGTAGGCGTGGCCGAGCACCGGGTGGGTGAGCCCGTGGTCGATCCACTCCCAGACGAACCCGCCGGCCAGCCTCGGGTAGCGTTCGAACAGCTCCTGGTATTCGGCCAGGCCGCCGGGCCCGTTGCCCATCGCGTGCGCGTACTCGCACTGCAGGAACGGCATCGCGCGCCGCCGGGCGTCGAGCGCCGGGTCGTCCAGCGGCTCCTCCACGCCCCGCCCGATGGCCTCGACCTCGGCGTGGGAGGCGTACATGCGGGAGTAGACGTCCACGTCCGGGCAGGACAGGTCGCCCTCGTAGTGGATGGGCCTGGACGGGTCGCGCTCGCGGGTCCAGGCGGCCATGACGGCGAGGTTGCGGCCGGTGCCCGCCTCGTTGCCGAGCGACCACATGACGACACTGGGGTGGTTCTTGTCGCGTTCCACCGTGCGGCGCATGCGGTCGAGCAGGGCTTCTTCCCAGCGCGGGTCGTCGATGGGGTTGGCGCGCCAGCCGACCTGGCCGAAGCCGTGGGTCTCCAGGTCGCACTCGTCGATCACCCACAGCCCGAGCTCGTCGCACAGGTCGAGGAAGTCGGGGTGGGGCGGGTAGTGGCTGGTGCGGACGGCGTTGACGTTGTGCCGCTTCATCAGCAGCACGTCCTCGCGCATGGTCTCGTACGGGACGGCGCGGCCGTGGTCGGGGTGGAACTCGTGCCGGTTGACGCCCTTGAACAGCAGCGGCCGCCCGTTGGCCAGCAGCACGCCGTCGACGATGGAGATCGTCCGGAAGCCGATGCGCAGCCGCACGGTCTCGTCGTCGAGCCGCACCTCGGCGTCGTACAGGCGGGGCGTCTCGGCGGTCCACGGCTCGACGTCGAGCGTGACGGGGGTGCCGGAGGCCAGGCCGGTGACGCCGAGCTCGGCGACGGTGAGCAGGCCGGGCCCGTCGAAGCTGAGCGTGCCGCGCCCGTCGTCGTAGGAGGCGTGCACGAACACGTCGGCGGCCGAGCGGGTGAGCGTCACGTCGCGGAAGATGCCGGGCAGCCACCACATGTCCTGGTCCTCCAGGTAGCTGGCGGCCGACCACTGGTGGACCCGGACGGCGAGCACGTTGCGCCCGGGCCGCAGCCAGGGCCCGGCGTCGAACTCGGCGGGCAGGCGGCTGCCGGTGGTGAAGCCGAGCTCGTGCCCGTTGAGCCACACCTTGGCGTACGACTCGACGCCGTCGAACCGCAGCCGCCCGCCGGTCCAGCCCTCGGGCAGGTCGAAGACGCGGCGGTAGTCGCCGGTGGGGTTCTCCGACGGCACGTGCGGCGGATCGATCGGGAACGGATAGGACACGTTGGTGTAGGCGGGCGCGCCGTGGCCGTGCAGCGGCCAGTGCGACGGCACGGGCAGCTCGTCCCAGCCGGAGTCGTCGTAGCCGGGGGCGACGAAGTCGTCGGCGACGCGGGCGTGCGGCGAGAGCCGGAAGCGCCAGGGGCCGTTGAGGTCGAGGGAGGGTGCGTCGGAGCGGAGAGCCGCCCTGGGAGCCAGGCGGCCGGAACCGGGGGTGAATGTCTCGATGTCCATCGCCGCCGAGCCTAGAGGCTGGCGGTGCTTTCGTCAGCGGCGAGGTAGCCGGCCAGCATGCTCTCCGCGACGGCGCCCACGCTGGCGTCGTCCGGCAGGAACCCGGGCGTGTGCAGGCCGGTCTCGGTGTCGACGCCGACGAACATCATCAGCGACGGCACCAGCGCCCCGTACTGGGCGAAGTCGTCCGCGCCGCACGAGCGCAGCTCGGCGGTGACCGTACGGCCCCGCGCGCGCAGCAGCTCGCCGGTCCGCACGGCCAGGGAGGCGTCGTTGACCAGGACGGGCTCGCCGGGCAGGACCGTCACCTCGGCTTCGCAGCCGTGCGCCCTGGCCACGTCGGCGGCCATCTGGGCGAAGCGCTCGTGCAGGGTCTCGCGCCAGGGCTGCGACAGCGACCGGAGCGTGCCCCGGGCGACGGCCTCGCCGGGGATGGCGTTGGGCGCGGTGCCGGCGTGCACGGTGCCGAAGGTGACCACGGTCGGCGTCATCGGGTCGGCGGCCCGGCTGACGAGCTGCTGGGCGGCCACGATGACCTGCGCCATCGCCACGACGGGGTCGCGGGCCAGGTGCGGGTAGGCGGCGTGCCCCTCCTTGCCCCTGACCGTCACCCGGAACTCATCGGAGGAGGCGTTGACCGCGCCGGGCGTGCAGGCGATGACGCCGTCGTCCAGCACCGGCTGCACGTGCGCGCCGATCATGGCGGTGATCCGGTGGCGGCCGAGCGCCCCGGAGCGGACGATGTCGGCGGCCCCGGACGGGTAGCTCTCCTCGCGCGGCTGGAGCACGACGACGAGCGGCGTGACGCCGCCGTCGCGGGGGCCGAGCACGTCCGTCACCCGGTCGACGGCGCGGGCGAGCGCGACCACGGCGGCCAGGTGCACGTCGTGGCCGCAGGCGTGCATGGCGCCGTTGACCGACGCCCACGGCACGCCGGTCCGCTCGACGATCGGCAGCCCGTCCAGCTCGCCGCGCACGCCGACGGCCGGTCCGGCGCCGCCCACGCGCAGCAGCGCGCCGGTGCCCGCGACGTGCTCCACCTGGCCGCCGGGCAGCGCGTCGAGCACCCGTTTGAGCGTCGGGCCCTCCTTGCCGGACAGCCGGGGCTCGGCGTGCAGCTCGCGCCGCAGCTCCACGGCCGTGTGCAGCTCGCGCCGGAGCACCTCGCGCAGCAGGACGTCGCGGCGGCTGGTCACGGCGCCCCCAGGCCGTAGACGCGGCGGGCGTTGTCCGCGCCCACCATCGCCGCCACCCGCGCCGCCTGCGCCGCCGACCACTCCCCCTCGGCGACGAAGCCGCCCAGCACCCGGGCCATCGCCCGGCGCCACAGCTCGGCGCCGAGGAAGTGCAGCTCGGCCGGCCCCCACGCGTCGGAGGAGAACAGCAGCTTGGCGAACGGCGCCACCTCCAGGCTCTCGGCCACCAGCGCGGCGCAGGCGGCGCCGCTGTAGTGCAGGCCCAGGCCGACGTCGAAGTAGACGTTCGGGTACGCGTGCGCGAGGTAGCCGGCCTGGCGGTGGTACGGGTAGCAGTGCAGGAGCAGCAGCGGCACCCCGGACGGCTCGGCCCGCTCGATCAGCCCGCGCAGCAGCAGCGGGTCGGAACGCCGCAGGTCCAGGTCGGGGTCGCCGAGCCCGGTGTGGATCTGCAACGGCAGGCCGCGCTCGATCCCGGCCCAGACGGCGTGGCGCAGCAGCACCGGGTCGTCCAGCCGGGCGCCGCCCCCGGCCAGCCAGCGGCCGGCCGCCTCGGTCACCTCGGCGGCCGCCCGCCTCGGTCACCTCGGCGGCCGCCGGCGGCTCGGGGTCGGCGTCGAGGCCGTGCCGGTAGGCCAGGACGGTCTTGACCGCCCGGGCGGTGCGGGTGCGCTCGGCCAGCGTCTCGGCGAAGCGCCCTGCGTAACCGGCGGCGTCGACGCCGGTGGCCGCGACCTGTTCGGCGACGGCCTCCAGCCGGACCACCTCGTCCACCGGGGCGCCGGTGACCTCGGCCATGCCGGACGGGCCAAGGATCTCGCCGGGCCGGTAGCCGGTCTCCACCAGGTAGTGGCCGACGCCGGAGGCGCCGAGCAGGCGGCGGTTGACCTCGTCCGCGCCGAGCCGGGCGCGCCTGGCCAGGTACGCCTCGGGCGCGGTGTGCGGATCCAGCCCGAGCAGCGGCGCGCAGTGGCGCAGGATCGCGTGACCGAGCTGGGAGTCGAACTGCGTCATCCAGGAGGGCACGGGCCGGTCGGACTCGGTGATGAGCTCCTCGAACGCGGTGCGCGACAGGTCGTGCCCGGTGGCGCCGTGCACGTGGTGGTCGACCAGCGGCAGGTCGCGCAGCGCGGTGATCAGGTCGGTCACTGGGAGGGTCCTACCCGGTTGTCGGACTTCGGCATCCTCCCCCCGTTCCCGCGAGATCGCCTCCCGAACGCCCCGCCCGGGAAGGGGCGGGGCGTTCGGGGGCGATCAGGCCGCGGCCTCGGCGGTCAGAGCCGCGGCCTTGGCGGTCAGGCGGCGGCCTTGGCGGTCAGGGCGACGCCTGCCTGCCGGGTGACGCCGTTGACCGTCACGGCGACCGTGACGTTCCCGGGCCGCAGCGCGGTGAGCGTGCCCGCCTCGGGGTCGAGGACGGCCACGTGCCACGGCTTGGCCGTCTGCCGGGGCCCGACGTGCAGGTTCGGCGAGCCCGACCAGCGCGCCGACACCGGGTAGGCGGCCGGGACCGCGCGCTCGTCCTGCTTGACCGTCGCCGACACCGGGGCCGGCGCGCCGACCGCGACGGTGGCCGGAGCGCTCAGCGTGAGCTCGTCGACGTGCGGCCTGACCTGGGCGCCGATCCACGTGGGCGCGTCGGCGAACCAGTTGCGCCTGACGTGCTCGGCCTCCTTGCCCGTCACCGGGTCGACGCCCCACAGGGACCAGCCGGTGAAGCCGCCGTCGCCGGGCGCGGTGGCCGGGTTCTTGCCGGAGTTGCCGTTGATGAAGTACGGCACCGCGTCCACGCGGGAGGCGTGGAAGGTCCCGACGTGCGCGCCGATGAACGCGGCGCCCTTGCCGGTATCACGCTGGAAGCCGGCCAGCCAGCCTTCGACCAGCGCGGCCTCCTTGCGGTCGCCGAGCTGGCTGCCCTTGCCGGGCGTCGGGTCGCGCGGCGGCACGTGGAACAGCACCGCCACCGAGCCGACCGAGGAGTCGCGGGCGGCCTCGTCGAGCTCCGAGCGCAGCAGCGCGACCTGCTCGAAGCCACCGCCGCGCAGGTTGAGGCGGGAGGTGTCGAGCGTGATGAACCGGGTGCCCTTGTGGTCGAAGGTCCGGTACGTGTCGCCGAAGACGGCCCGGAAGTTGTCGATCTTGCCGCCCATCACCTCATGGTTGCCCGGGATGTAGTGATATTTCAGCTCACCGCCGAGTTCCTCATCGAGGATGCGCTTGGCCAGCGCGAAGTCCTCCGGCGACGCCTCGTCCACCAGGTCACCGTTGATCACCAGGAAGTCGGGCTTGGCCGCCTTGATCTCGCGCAGCGTGCGCCGGGCGTTGCGGACGATGTCGCTGTCCGGATCACGCGCGACGAACTGGGCGTCCGACATGACCGCGAACCGCCACGGCATGTCGCCGACCTCCGGCCGCACCACCGGATCGGCCACGGCCGGGACCTCGGGCGCCTCGACCGACGGCGGCACCTTCGCCACCAGCCCGTCGATCAGGATCTCGTTGGTGTACGAGGCCGCGGCCTTGGTCTCGGCCACGTAGAAGCGCCGCAGCTTGAGCGGGTAGTTGACGCCCGGCGGCACCGCGAACTCGACGAACTTCCAGCCCGTCCACGTCAGGTACGGGCCGCGCAGGATCTGCGACTGCCCGGCCGCGTCGTAGAACTCCAGGCTGGGCCACTCGCCCTTGCCGGTGGAGTGGATCCACAGGCCGAACGCCTGCGGCTGGCCGTTCACCACGATCTGCTCGGGCGGGCTGGCGTACGCGGCGCGGGTGGCGGTGGACTGGGTGAAGTCGTAGGCGAGCTTGAGCCCGCCGCCGCTCTGGCCGGGCGCGGCCGACAGCGAGCCGGTGGCGCGCGCGGTGGCGAACTTCCACGAGGCGGCGTTCTCGAAGTCGGCCACGGACTGGTCCTCGAAGCCGACCGTCACCGGCACCGCGGTGCTGATCTTGCCGACCTTGGCGGTGATGAGCCCCGACCCGGTGGGCCGCTTGGCCTTGACCGTGAAGTAGCCCTGCTCGGCCGCGGTGACCTCGAACAGGCCGCGGTCGTAGTCGAGCGTGAGGTCGGCCGGCTCGATGGGCGCGCTGTTGCCGTTGCGGTCGTAGCCGACGACGCCGAACGCGGCGGTGCCGTCCTGGCCGGGCAGGCCGACCCGGTCGGCGGTGGCGCCGAGCCGCCGCAGCGGCTGCAGCACGGTCAGCTCCAGGGTGCCCTTGGCCTTGCCGCGCGAGGCGGTGACCTTCGCCTGGCCGGGCACCAGGGCGTGGAACCTGCCGTCGCGTACGACGCCGTGCACGGCCGGGGTGGAGCGCCACAGGGGCGTGCCGGACGCGGGCCCGTACGTCTCGTCGTAGCCGGCGGCGGTCAGCCGCCGGGTGAGCCCGGGGAAGACGCGGTCGGGGCGGCCACCGGCGACGGGGGCCGCGCCGGGCGCCCTGGCCGGGTCGGTGGCGGTCTCCAGCCAGAAGCCCTTGAGCTTGCCGCTGCCCTCGGGCGCGTAGAGGGCCAGGCCGTTGGGCACGTGGCGCTCGCCGCCGTCGGAGGGGCTGTTCTCCACCTGGACGTCGGCCTGGCCGGGCTCGCGGGCGAGCAGCGTGGAGGAGCCGCCGCCGTCGAGGTTGAGCGCGTCGGCGGCGCCGAGGTCGGCCATCATGGCGGCCAGCTCGTCCAGCGTGACGCCGCGGCTGTCGGCCTGGCGGCCGTCCACCGTGAGCAGGTACATCTTCCTGCCGTCGGCGGAGAAGCCGACCGCGGTGCGCGGGTGGGCCGACTGGTCGGACGAGTGCTGCACGGCGCCGTCCTTGACCAGGACGTAGTTGCCGCCGACCGCGGACTCGACGGCGCCGCCGTCGGAGGCCTTCGGCTGGTAGCGCACGTCGACCCGGTCGCCCGGCTTGAGCGCGGCCAGGGCGCTCGCGCCGGCGTCGCGGCCGAGCAGGATCGTGGTGCCGGCCGTGACGGGGCCGCTGCCGGCCTCCTGCCGCACCGCCGCGACCACGCCGTCCTTGAGCTCGACCTCGGTGACCGAGGCGGCGCCCTCGACGGCGCGGGCCCGGGTGTAGGAGCCCCACAGCGGGGTGAACAGGCCGACGCCGTTGTTCTGCACGATCTGGTTGAACTGGGTGAGCGTGACCGGCGCGCCGCCCTCGGGGGTGGCGGTGCCCTCGAAGTACATCTTGAGCACCCGGCCGACGCCGTCGGCGCTGACGGCGACCGCGTTCTCGTGGCCGGCGCGCGGCGACTGGACGAGCTCGCCGTTCTGGACGCCGATGCCCTGGGCGGCGCCGGAGTTGTTGATGTCGAAGAAGTCGCCGTTGACGGCGGCGACGGCGCGCGAGCGCTTGGCCGGTCCGGACAGCGGCTCGGTCTTGGACACCTCGCCGGAGTACACGTACCCGGCCTTCGCGCCGCCGCCGAGGTCGGCGGTGAGCGCGTCGGCGCGCAGCCAGCCGAGCGCGTCGTAGGTGTCGAAGGAGGTCAGGGTGATGCCGGGCGCGACGGGCCGGGTCTTCTTGTCCGTCTCCAGCCTGCCGCCCGGGGCGTCCGAGGTGGCGATCAGCGTGGAGGGCGGCGGATAGGACGACGCGGTGAGCGCGTCCTCTGCAGGGGGTGTGGGCTCGGCGTGAGCGGGGGACGCCGCGGTTAACACCAGAGCCGCGGCGGCCAGATAACGGAGGGTCTGCACGACCGAACTCAATCGCCCATGGATATAACTTTCAAGACTTGGGGGTGAACTAAAAGAAAATTTCAGATCTTGCCGGCGACGACCCGCTCATCGGGCGCCCCGTCACCGGCTCCGGCCTCCTGCGGGGCCGACCTGATGCCCGCGTAGAGCACCAGCGGCACCGCCGTGGCCACCGCCATCGACAGCACGGCCGTGCCCGAGTCGTTGACCAGCATGCCGACGACCCCGCTGACCAGGGCGCCGATGAGCCCCGCCCGCAGCATCGGGGTGCGCGCGAACGCCCTCGGCACGATGCCCGCGCTGATCTTCTCCGGCCGCAGGATCGCGAAGACCAGGAACGCCAGCCCGGCGATGACGATCGGCATGAGGTTGGGCGAGAGCATGGTGTTGAGCATGGCGCCGAGCTTGCGCATGATCATCGGCCAGAACGTGCCGTCGATCACCTGTCCGACGAACCTGCCCAGGTGCGTCTGCGCGGCCGGGGGCCGCAGGTGGTCGAGCACCGCGATGATCGACACGGCCACGCCGCCCAGCACGCAGAACGCGCCGAGCTTCACCACCGACACCTTCCGGCCCGCCACGAGCAGCGCGGTCACCGCGATGCCCGGCACGAACGCGATCACGCCGCCGAAGTCGCTGCCCACGCCCGGCCAGCCCGCCAGCAGCATCGCGACCACGCCGAGCCCGGCCACCACCCACACCGCGGCCCGCCTGTGCCCGCGCCGCACCAGCCGGTCGGCGGCCATCGCCGTGGTCATCAGCACACCCGTCGCCAGCAGCGCGAACGGGATGTTGGCCAGCCCGTAGTAGCGCCCGCCGACCACGGCGGTGTAGCCCATGAGGCTGTTGAACTGCAGGTAGGTGCCGGTCAGCAGGTCGGCGACGAGCACCAGGCCGGTGAACGTCGCCACCACCGCCGGCGGCCCCAGCGGGTCGCGCCGCCACGGCCCGCCCACCGCCAGCCCCACGATCGCCAGGTCGATCGCCACGACCGCGCAGACCAGCGGGACGATCGGGTACGTGCCCTGCACCCAGGGCACCAGGTTGACCAGGTACGTCGAGACGGGGACCGCCGCCAGGCCGAGCGCCACCGGGCCGATCGCCCCCGGCCGCCTGCGCCGCGACAGCACGAAGTAGGCGATCGCATAGAAGAACACCGTGATCGTGGCGAAGACGGTGAAGAACACGCCGGTCGCGCTCCGTACGGTGGTGGCCTTGAGGTCGGCCTCCCGCAGCCGCTCCACGCCCGCGTCCCGCCCGGCGACGTCGCCGGGGGTCCAGGCGATGCCGATGACCGTGGGCGGCACCGGGATGCCGGCGGCGGTCAGCACCGTCGTCGTGATGTCGGTGAGGATCACGATGTCCTCGCGCCGGGTGGAGCTGGTGCCGAGGATCGCCCCGCGCGCCTGGTCGTGCTTCCACATGGCCACGCGCAGGTGCGGCACCGAGCCGTGGTCGCCGTTGCCGGCCAGCACCACCTGGGTCCCGGCGGGCAGCTTGGCCAGCGCCGCGCCGACCTCCGCGTCCGCCGCCCGCACCGCCGCGCGCCGCGCCTCCGGCGTGATCGCCTCCGGCTCCCTCGACAGCTTGCCGTCGGCGCCGAGATAGGGCCTGATCAGCTCGTCCACGTCCACGGCGACGACCTTGCAGCGCGACCAGTCGGCCAGCGAGGCCGGGTCGGGCGCGTACACGTCGACGCGGCCCTCACGGTCGCCCAGCGCCAGCGCCGCGCCCCGGCCGACCGCCGTCGTGCACTCCCCCGCCGCCTGCACGGCCGCGCCGAGCGTGCCCACGTAGCCGCCGTCACGCTTGGCCAGGATGCCGGCGAACCCCGGCACCACCGCGCCCTCACCCCGCCGCTCCGGCTCCGGCGGCAGGCCGCAGCGCTGCCCGAACGCCGACCGCACGCCCGCCGAGACGGTCAGCCAGCCGTCGTACGGGCACGCCACGGTGCCCAGGGTCTTGACCGACACCGAGCCGAGATCGCTCTGCCCGGCCAGCCGCCACAGGTTCGGGGCCGACTCGGGGGTGACGTCGTCCCAGTGCAGGCCCGGCACCCCGATGAAGGCCACCCGGCCGGGAGCGGCGTCGTCGGTCGCCGCCACGGCGGGCGCCGCCCACCACAACGTCGAAGCGACCAGCAGGAAAAGCGCCCACCTCACCGTTGGCCCCCATGCGGAGAAGGAAGGGAGTGCGGCGGGGCCGCCCCGCGCCACTCATGTCATGGAACGCAGGCAACCTAGCACGGGAGCAGCCGCGGAGGTGATCCTTTTCACGCCCCGGGACTGGGTGCGGCACAGGCTCCCGGGGCGCGGCTCACAGGAAGGCGGCCACGACGATCCCGGCGACGATCAGGGCCGCCGCGGTGAGCACGGCGGCCCGGGCGATCGTCACGGCGAGGCGTCCGGGGTGAGGCCCGCCCGCTCCTCCAGGCGCTCCAGCCGCCGGATCACGGGCTGCAACTGGTCCCGCATCACGGCGGCCAGCATCTGCGCCGGATCCTGCGCACCGCCCGCGGGCGCGCCCGCCACGGGGGCGCCTGCCGCAGGCCCGCCTGCCGCAGGGGCGTTCGCCGTGGGGGCCTGCTGGGCCTGGGCGCGCAGGTGGACGTAGCCCGCCAGCGCGGCGACCACCGCCCGGCGGGTCAGCCTCGGCTCCGCACCCAGGCCGCGCAGCACCTGCCCGGCCGTCCCGTCGGGCTCGTTCACCAGGCCGAGCAGGAGGTGCTCGCAGCCGATGTAGTTGTGCCCGAGCGACGCGGCCTCGTTCACGGCGAACTCCAGCGCGTTGGCCGCCGCCCCACTGAACCGCCCCCCACCCTGCTCCCCAGAGGAAGCCACCCCGGAGGCAGCGCCTTCGGAGGCAGCGCCTTCCGGGGCGGCGCCTTCGGGAGACGGCGCATCGGCGGACCGGGGGGCCGCACCCCCGGCAGCCGGCTCCCCGGAGGCTCGGGGACCGGCCCCCTCGGTGTCCGATCCGCCGGAGGCGAGCGCGCCGGCGCCCTCGGGGTCCGTCCCGTCGGGCCGCCGGCCGGCGCCCTCCGGGGTTGGAACGCCCGGGAGGCGGGAGGCGCCTTCCGTGGTTGGGGCGGCCGGGAGGTGGGGGCGGGC
>NZ_JAHKRO010000185.1 GCF_019396325.1 Nonomuraea ceibae | reverse complement strand
CACGTGATCGTCCAAGTAGACATAGAGTGCGGTCAGAAGGGCGTCCAAGTCTGTCTTCACACACCGACCATGGACGCCCTTCGTCACGCCCGCAGCCGATCACCAAATTTCACATCAGCGATCTAGCTCTGGCGCTCGCGGGGGCGTGTCACCGGCGTCGTGATCACTCAGGCGCACCTCGGCCGGCCCGTGCTGGGGGCGGTCGTGCGCGGGTGATCGTGCAATAGCGTGGGTGGGGAGCAGGAGGGACGTGGCATGGGGGCTGCCCGGAGGGTGGACGTGGCGGGGTTGCCCGAGGAGCTCGTGGCGCTCATCGACGGGCTCGAACCCGGTGAGGAGCTGGTCGTCACGCGGGACGGCGGGTCGATCGCGCGGATCTCCAGCACCGTGGACGTGGTGCAGGGGGCCGTCGTCGGGCGCGGGACGCCGGACGAGGGGCACGGGCAGGGGCCGGCGAGCTACGAGGGCGTGACCGTGGTGGCGACCGCGATGGAGTTGTCCACCGCGGCCAGGGTGGCGCTGGCCGCGCAGCTCGGGGCCGACTACGTGGTGCTCGACATGCACGCGGCTCCCGTGACGGCCGACGTGCTGCTGGTGCCGGCGGGCAGTCCGCAGTTGATCGGGGCGTTGCGGTCGGCGTTCCCGAAGGCGCGCGTCGTCGTCACCGAGATCGAGGACGACGAGCTCGGGGTGCGGTACGACGGCCCGGTCCGCCGGCTGCTCGACGCCGGGGCCGACGCGTACCTGCCTCCCGCGTCCGTCCCGAACCTGGCCAGGCAGCTCGACCACGCGCTGAACCACGGGCGGGAGCTCGCGGGCGGGACCGCCGCGCCCCTGCAGCTAGCGGCGGCGGCGGAAGCGGCGGACCAGGCTCACCGTGACGACGAGGGCGACCAGCACGCCGAGCAGGGCCCATGACGCCCGCCCGAGGAGCCGTTCCAGGTGGGCGGCGGAGGCGCCCGCGAACGCGCCCAGGCTGACGTACACCGCCGACCACAGCAGCGATCCGGCGAGCGAGGCGGGCAGGAAACGCCCGTAACGCACCTGGGCGGCGCCCGCGGCGGCCGGGGTGAGCGTGCGCACCACGGGGATCAGCCGGGTGACGAACACCGCAGCCGCGCCGTACCTGAGCAGCGCCGTCGTGGCGCGGTCCCAGTGCCGTACGCCGAGCCGCCGCACCACCCGCAGCTCCCGCATCCGCACGCCGTAGCGGCGGCCGAGCAGGTAGCCGACGTGGTCACCCGCGGTCACGCCGAGGGCGACGACGAGGAGCATCACGACGTACCGCACGGGAGTGCCCGCGGCGGCCCCCAGCAGCAGCACGCCCGTCTCCCCGGGCACGATCGACCCGAGGCCCAGGCCGGATTCGGCGAACGCCATGGCCCCGGCCACGACCCCCACCACCGGGAACGGCAGATCGCTGATCGCCTGGACGACATCCGTGATCAGATCCACCGTGCGCCGCCCCCGTACATGTTCGTGAACCACCATGATCCCGGCTTCCCGGGACTGATGGCGCCAATCGCCGCCCGGGACGGGCTCGTCACCTCACAGTCAGTAGTTGAGTCATTGCTGTAAGTGAACAATGGCGTCGTCCCACCCGTTCGAGAACAGGAATCCAGACCATGCGACGCATCACCACAGCCCTCGCCGCCCTGGCCGCCGCCGGAGCGGTCCTGGCCCCGCTCACGCCCGCCCACGCCGCCGACGGCGTGCTCGTCATCAACGACCAGCCGTACTTCGACCCCAGCGGCTGCTACTCGAGCGACCGGTGGCCGCTGTCCGTCGCCAACCACACCAACGGGCTCGCGTACGTCTTCAGCTCGCCCGACTGCACCGGCGAGCTGCTCGAACTGGTCGAGCCCGGCGGCTCGACCGTCTCGGAGTTCGGCACGAGCGTGTACATCGACTGACCGAGCCCAGGGCCTGGGCTCGTCGTTCAGCGGCCGGTGACGAGGTCGTCCAGGTAGCCCGCCACCGGGCCGAGGGTGAGCACGCCGCTGCCCGCCCCGGCCAGCTCTCCGGCGGCGGGCGCGAGCTCGCGGCGCAGGCGGGCCATGACGGCGCGCTCGCCGAGCGCGACGGCGGCGCGGGCCGCCAGGCACAGGCGCGCCTCGCGCATCAGGTCGTGGGGCGATTCGGGCAGGCCGCGCAGCGCCGCCGCGGCCTCCTCGCGCCGGCCGGCGTCCAGCAGGATCAGCGGGCGGACCCACGGCTCGTACGGGCCGTAGTCGCGGCCACGCCAGCTCCCCGCGTCCCCGTCCCGGCCGGTCGTCAGGCGCAGCGCCAGCAGGGCGAGCGGCAGCAGGCCCTCCTCCATGCCGGGCATGCCGCTCCCGGCCAGCCGGGCCTGCGCGTCCCGGTAGGCGGCCGCGGCCTCCTCCGGCCGTCCCGCCACCGCGTGCCGCAGCCCCGCGTACCAGGCGGTGAACACCCCCACCAGCGGCAGCTCGTACCGGCTCGCGAGCGCGTCGGCGGCCTCGGCGTGCGCGTCGGCGGCGGCCAGGTCGCCCAGCGCGGCGCGCGCCTGGAGCTGGACGAGCCGCCCCAGCACCTCGAACGTCACCAGCTCGCCGCCGGCTGTCAGCTCGACCAGCTCGGCCCCGATCCGCGCCCGTTCGCCCGCCAGCCCGGCACGTCCGAACGCGTGCATGAACCGGGCGTTGAGCGCGAGCGCCAGCGACGCCCGGTCCCCGGACGCGCGGGCGATCGCCTCCGCCTCGCGGGCCGCCCGCCGGCCGCGATCCGACGTCGTGCCGCGCAGCTCCAGCGCCAGCGCGCTCCACAGCCGGCCCATCACGTCCCGGGGAGCGGCCGGGTCGCCGGAGAGCGCGGCCAGCGTGCGTTCGGCGGCGGCGGCGATCCGGGCGGACAGGCGCTCGTCGTCGTTGCGCGTCCAGACGGCCGGCACGCCGAAGGCCGTGATCACGGCCGCCGTCAGGTCGGCGTCGCCGAGGCTCTCCGCCGTGTCGACCGCCTCCGCCCGCAGCCGCCGAGCCTCCTCCATCCGTCCCGTCACGGCCAGCGCCCGCCCCAGCCCGAGATCCGCCTCCAGCCGATCCCGTACGGCGTCGCCGCCCGTGTGTGTGATCACCTGGCGCCAGAGCCGGGCGGCCTCGTGCGGATCGGAACGACGTTCGGCCAGCTCGGCCGCCGCGCGGGCATAGCGGGCGGCCCTGGGCGAGACAGTCCCGCCCGCGGCCAGGGTGAAATGGTGGGCGAGCGCCGCCACGTCGTCCGGATGCAGCCGCTCCACCGCCTCCCCGACCGCCGCGTGCCACCGGGCCCGGCGCAACGCCGACAGATCCCCGTACAGCGTGTCGCGCACCAGGATGTGCGTGAACCGCAGCCCGCCCCGCTCGGTCAGGAACCCCGCCCGCAGCGCCCGCTCCACCGCGTCCAGCATCGGCCCCTCGCCCGCCAGCTCGGCCAGCACCTCCGGGTCCACGTCCCGCCCCGCGACCGCCGCCTGCATCAGCACGGTCCGGGTCTCCTCGGGCAGTTGCGCCAGGCGGTGCCGGATCACGTCCCGCACCCCCGCCGGAACCGCCTCCAGCCCCGCCTCGCCCTCGGCCGCGAACAGCCGGGCCAGCTCCCGTACGAAGAACGGGTTGCCGCCGCTGCGCCGATGGATCAGCCGCACCACCGGCCCGGCCGGCTCCCGCCCGGTGACCGCCCCGGCCAGCTCGCCCGTCGCCGCCTCGGTCAGCCCGCCCAGGTAGACCCGTACCGGCTCGGTGCGCGCCAGCCTGGCCAGCGCCGAGGTCAGCTCCGGGCCGACCTCCGTGGTCCGGAACGTGCCCACGACCAGCACCGGGCCCACCTCCGGCGCGGTGGCGACGGCGGTCAGCAGGTCGAGCGTGTCGGCGTCGGCCCGGTGCAGGTCGTCCAGCACCACCAGCACCGGCCCCCCGGCCGCCGCCCCCGCGACCCGCGCCACGACCGCCCGATGCCGCCGGAACCTCACCACCGCCGGATCCGCGCCCCGCCCCCCGCCGTCCGGCCCGAGCCCGCCCGATCCGAGCCCGCCCGATCCGGGCCCGCCCGATCCGGTCCCGTCCGATCCGAGCTCGCCCGACCCCTCCGGTCCGGGCCGGTCCGGCTCGGGGGGCGGGGGCAGCGCGCCGGTGACCTGGGTCCATGGCGCGGCGACGGGCGCGCCCTCGTACTCGGGGCTGCGGCCCCACGCCGTCACCCAGCCGCGCGCCGCCAGCCGCGCCGCGACGGCCTCGGCCAGCGCCGTCTTGCCCGCCCCGGCCTCCCCGGACACCAGGACGACCCCAGGCCCGCCCCGCCCGGCCACCTGCCCGGCCGCCTCCTCCAGCCGCGCCAGGTCCCCCTCCCGCCCCACGAACACCCGGCCGCCTGCCGCCGGCTCGGGAGCCCGTACGGGGGCCGGGTCGTCCTGGGTGAGGTGGGGCGCCTGGGTGAGGATGTCGGACTCCAGGCGGCGCAGCCGGGGCCCCGGGTCCACGCCCAGCTCGGTCACCAGCGTCTCGCGGACCCGGCGCAGCGCGGCCAGCGCGTCGGCCTGCCGCCCCGACCGGTAGAGCGCCGTGGCGAGCAGGTGCCAGGCGTCCTCGCGCAACGGCCGGTCACCGGCGTGCGCCTCCAGGTCGGAGACCGCCTCGGCGGAACGCCCCAGCGCCAGCAGCGCCCGCGCCCGCCGCTCCACGGCCAGCGCCAGCAGCTCGTCCAGCCGGTGGATCTCCGAACTGGCCCACTCCTCCCCGGCGTTCTCGGCGTACGCGGGCCCGCGCCACAGCGCCAGCGCCCCGTCCAGGCAGGCCAGCGCCCGCTCGGCCTGCTCCCGGCCGCGCACCGGACCCGTGGGCGCCGGGCCCCCGGGCGGCGCGGCCGGCCGCCCGTCGGCCAGCAGCCGCCCCGCCTCGCCGACGGCCGCCTCGAAGCGCCAGGCGTCCACCGCGTCGGCCGCCGCCCGCAGCGCGTAGCCGGGCGCCGCCGTCACCAGCAGCCGCGCGGGCTCACGCGGCGGCCGGCCGGGCTCCAGCGCCCGCCGCAGATCGGACACGAACGTCCGCAGCGCCGAAACCGCCCCCTCGCCCGGCTCCTCCCACAGGTCCTCGACGAGCCGGTCGACCGGCACCACCCGCCCACGGGCGACCAGGAGCCGCGCCAGCACCGCCCGGTGCCGGGGCCCCCTGAGCGAGATCGGCCCGTGCTCGCCCACCGCCTCCAACGGCCCGAGCACGCCGAACGCCACCGTGGTCACGCCCCCAATCTACGCAGCTCCGGCCCCCTGACCCGACCCGCTGACCGGACCGCTGATCCAACACTGACCGGCTGCTGACCCCCGCCGGGCACGCTGGACGGCGTACCACTGGAAGCACCACCGAAAGGCCCTCATGAACCCCCGGATCAGCGGATTCGACCACCACCGCGTCACCGTCGCCGACGGCGTGACGCTGAACGCCGCCGTCGGCGGCTCCGGCAGCCCGATCGTGCTGCTGCACGGCTTCCCGCAGACGCACCTCATGTGGCGGCACGTCGCCGCCGACCTGGCCGCCGACCACACCGTCATCTGCCCCGACCTGCGCGGCTACGGCGCCAGCGACAAGCCCGGCGACCCGGACGGCACCGCGTACTCCAAGCGCACCATGGCCGCCGACATCGTCACGCTCGCCCGCGAACTGGGCCACGACCGGTTCGCCCTGGCGGGGCACGACCGGGGCGCCCTCGTCGCCGTACGCGCCGGGCTCGACCACCCGGACGCCGTCACCCACCTGGCGTCCCTCGACGTCCTGCCCACGCTCGACATGTGGGACGTCATGCGCGGCGCCGGCGCGGCCGTCGGCTGGCACCTCTACCTGATGGCCCAGCCGCCCGGCCTGCCCGAACAGCTCATCTCCGCCAGCGCGGACGCCTTCTTCGGCCATTTCCTCGACGTCTGGACCACCGACCCGGAGGCGATCCCGGCGGACGTACGGGCCGCGTACCTGAAGGCGTCGCGCGAGGCCGTGCCGTCGATCGTCGCCGACTACCGCGCGACGGCCGGCATCGACCTCGACCACGACCGGGCCGACCGCGCGGCCGGCAACCACCTGCGCATGCCCGTCACCGTGCTCCAGCAGGACTGGGGCGCCGCCCTCGGCTACGACGCGGAGGCGCTGTGGCGGGCCTGGGCGCCCGACCTGGTCCACCGCACCGTCACCTGCGGCCACTTCATGGCCGAGGAGGCCCCCGCCGTGGTCGTCAAGGAGCTGCGCGCGCTCCTGGCCAGGTAGACGTGTCGGCCGGGCCGCCTACCATACGGCCATGACCACGCACGGATTCACGCTGACCGCCGAGGGCACGTTCGACTTCGGCGCGTCGCTGCGGTTCGTCGAGGACTGGCCGGCCACCGCCGCGCTGCCCTCCGACGGGCGGGCGCTGCGCTTCGCCTACTGCGCGGAGTCGGACTGGCGGCCGATCGGCGTGACCGTGACCGCCGCGCCCGGCGGGGTCGCCGTCGCCACCACGCGCCCGGCCGGGCCGGCGATCCGGGGCGAGGTGGCGCGGATCCTGTCGCTCGACGTCGACGGCACCGGCTTCGCCGAGCTCGGCGCGAGCGACCCGATCCTCGGCGACCTGCAACGGCGCAGCCCCGGCCTGCGCCCGGTGTGCTTCTGGAGCCCCTGGGAGGCGGCCTGCTGGGCGGTGATCGTCCAGCGTTCGTCCATGCTCATCACCTCGCGCATCAAGCAGCGCATCGCCGAGCGCCACGGCGCCCGCGTCACCGTCGACGGCACCGCCTACGCGGCCTTCCCGCCGCCGGTCTCGCTGCTCGACGCGGGCGGGCTGGGCCTGCCCGCGCAGAAGGAGGAGTGGCTGCGCGGCCTGGCCCGCGCCGCGCTCGACGGCGTGCTCACCACCGAGCACCTGCGCGCCCTCGACCCGCGCGACGCCCTGGCCGAGCTGCGCGCCCTCCCCGGCGTGGGCCCGTTCTCGGCCGGCCTCATCCTCATCCGCGGCGCGGGCGCCCCGGACGCCTTCCCGGGCGACGAGCCGCGCCTGTTCGCCATCCTCCGGGAGGCGTACGGGCTGCCGGAGGACGCCCCGGCCGCCGCCTACCGCAAGGTCGCCGACGCCTGGCGCCCGTACCGCTCCTGGGCGTCCTTCCTGTTCCGCGCCTCCACCTACGGCACCCCGGCCGACCAGCCGTCCTGACCGGGCACGGCCTGGTCAGGGGCAGGGTGGGGGTGTGGTGACGTGGAAGAACTCCAGGCGGATCGACGGGTCGTCGTGCAGGGCGATGGCGCGGGACTGGGGGGTCGTCGCCCAGCAGGACGGCAGCAGGAAGTAGCGCTGGTCGGCCCGGATCAGCAGCCGCAGCCCGGCGTAGCGGTAGCGGAACTTGGCCGTCTCGTCCGGCAGGCGGGTCTCGGTGACGCCGGGGCCCTCCAGGTAGAGGCGGTGGGGCGTGTAGATCACCACGCCGGGCAGCAGCGCCGGGCTGTGGCGGAGCTGCTCCACCGCCCGGAGGCCGCGGAGCTGCGCGTACACGGCGACGGACCACAGCAGCAGGACGGCGAGCAGGGCGACGAAGATGGCCCGCCGGACGACGCGGACCCCGTGGGGTTCGACGGCGTAGCCGGGCGGGCGGGGGAGGCTCCGGGCGCGCAGGGAGGCGGCGTAGCCGAGCGCGAGCACGCCGAGCCCCAGGCAGGCGGGGGCGACCGGGGCTCTGACCTTGTACTCGACCCAGCCGGCCAGCCCGAGCACGCCGGCGACGACGGCGGCGAAGCCGAGTACGTCCAGCACGATCACGAACCTGCGCATGGCGGCCGGCCGGGCGGCCAGGCGGCGGACGAGCACCGCGTGCGCCGGCAGCGCGACGAGGACGGCCAGCAGGAGCACGGCCAGCGGTTCGATGGTGGAGGCGACGCTGCGCAGCGCGTAGTCCTGGATCGACAGGCCGAGCACGCTCTGGTCGACGCCGAGGCTGGCGAAGAAGGTGTTCGTGCGCACCGAGCCGAAGTAGACCATGAGCGCGGCGACGATCGTGGTCGGCGTGACGATGTGGGCCAGGACGCTGCCCAGCCGCGCCAGGTCCTGACTCACGCCGGGGCCGGCGTCGTCCTCGTCGGGGTTCTCGCCGAGTTTCTTCACGTTTCTTCGGGGAGGGGTTCGGGTTCCGGCTCCGGTTCGGGTTCGGGCTCCGGCTCCGGTTCCGTCTCGGGGGCCGTGGGCGGGGTGGTCCCGCCGGTTTCCGTCGGCACGGGGTCGTGGGTGGGCTCCGAGGGGCGCTCCTCCTCGCCGGTGGGGGAGCCGATGGGGGCGCCGGTGCACGCGGGCAGCGCGCCGGGCTTCTCCGCGCAGGCCTCCTTCAGGTACGGGCCCGTGTCCCGGCCGAGTCCGGCGAGCCGGGCCAGGCTCTCCTGGGCCTTGGCCGGCTCGCCGACGGCCGTGTAGCTGACGAGCTGGGCGTGGTACATGAGCTCCAGGAACTGGGGCCGCGTGTCGGCGGGCAGCTCGGCGTCCAGCCGGTCCGCCGCGGCGAGGCTCTTGATCGCCTCCTCGTACCGGCCCAGGCTGGCCTTGGCCGCCCCCGCGCACACCAGGGCGACGGCCACCGTGCTGGAGTCGCCGCCCAGGTTCGCGGGCCGCTGGTTCGCGTGCCGGTCCATGCGCCGCGCCGCGAGCTCGTACTGGCCGGATGCCAGCAGCTTCTGGCACTCGCGGCACACGGCCACGGTCGTGTCGGGCACGTCGCCGCCGCCGGTGGACGGCACGAGCTCGCCGTTCGGCTTGATGGCCGGTTTCGCCGACACGCGCGGTGACGGCGCGGAGTCCTGGGAGCCGCCGCAGCCACCCGCCAGCGCCACGCCGGCGGCGAGCGCGAGCGCCGTCAGGGCCGCTGACCAGGTTCTCCCCACGGCTCCGGTCATACCGTCGCAGCGTGCCCCGCTCCCATCCGGCGTTGGAAAAACCTGGCCAAATCCGCGCCCCGGAGGTCACCGGACGGTGGCCAGCCACTCCTCGAACGTGGTCGGCGCGATGCGGGCGCCCTCGCCGGGCAGCAGCACGTCACCGGCCATCGACGTGCCGAAGAGGCCCGACCACGTCGGCACCAGCTTGACCTCGCGGCCGCGCGCCTGGTGGGTGCGCCGGGCCATGTCGACGAGGTCCTGCGTCTCGGGCCCGGCGAGGTCGGCGTGGCGGCCCAGCGGCGCGCCGGTGGCGATCTCGGCCAGGACGGCGGCCACGTCGGCGGGCGCGACCGGCTGCACGAGCAGCGGCGCGATCGTGGCCACGCCGTCCTGCTCGGTCCAGCCCGCGACCATCTCGGCGAAGTCGTGGAACTGGGTGGCCGGGACGATCGTCCACGGCACCGGCCCGGCGGCCACCAGGCGCTCCTGCTCCCGCTTGCCGGCGTAGTGGGCGTTGCCCTCGACGCGGTGGATGCCGGCGATCGAGAGCAGCACGTGGTGCCGGACGCCGGCCCGCGCCTCGGCGGCGAGCAGGTTGCCCGTGGTGGTGGTGAAGAACTCCACCGCCTCCTCGCGGCGGCCGGCCGGGCCGTTGGTGGCGTCGACGACGGCCTCGACGCCGGTGAGCGCCGCGTCGAGCCCGTCGCCGGTCATGAGGTCGACGCCGAGCGCGCGGCTGATGCGCACGACGTCGTGCCCGTCGCGTTCGAGGGCGGCGACGGTCAGGGATCCGATGTTGCCGGTGGCGCCGGCGACGGCGATCCGCATGATGATCTCTCCTTCTTCCCGTGGGGTCACGACAATATCTCGGACTAAATGGATCTGCAATATCCGCGATATGCTGGTGGCGTGAAGCTGCCCGTGAGCACCGAATGGCTGTTGCACTGCGCCACCACGCTGGCCCAGCTGGAGCCAGGCGCCACCGCGTCGGCGGCTCAGCTCGCCGACTACTACGATCTGCCCGCCCCCTACCTGGCCAAGCAGTTGCAGGCGCTGGTCCGGGCCGGGGTGCTGGCGGCGACGACCGGCCCGCGCGGTGGGTTCCGGCTCGCCCGCCCGGCCGCCGACATCACGCTGCTGCGGATCGTCGAGGCCGTCGACGGCGCGGCTCCGCCGTACGAATGCCGCGAGATCCGCCGGCAGGGGAGAGGCGCGCTGCCGCCGGAGGACTGCCGGGACGCCTGCGTGCTGGCCGCGAAGATGGCCGACGCGCACCGGGCGTGGCGCGACAGCCTGCGCGGGGTCACGCTGGCCGACATCCTCGGCGAGCTGCCCCCGACGGCCCCGGCCCGCACCCGCTCCCGCCTCATGGCGAAGTGAGGGGCCGCCGCTACAGGTGTAGCAATCGGCTGCTACAACTGTAGTCATGACGAAGGCCATCACGTGCACGCTGTGCGAGGCGATGTGCGGCCTGCTGATCACCACCTCCGGCGACCGCGTGACCGGCATCCGCGGCGACGCCGACGACCCCCTGTCGGCCGGGCACCTCTGCCCCAAGGCGCTCGCCCTCGCCGACCTGCGCGACGACCCCGACCGCCTGCGCGCCCCCGTCCGCCGCACCGCCGACGGCTGGCAGGAGATCACCTGGGACGAGGCGTACGACCTCGTCGCCGGCGCGCTGGCCCGCATCCGCCGGCGGCACGGCGCCGACGCCGTCGCCACCTACCTGGGCAACCCCGTCACCCACAGCCTCGGCGGCATGACGCACGCGCCGCCGTTCGTCAACCTGCTCGGCAGCCGCAACCGCTTCACCGCCGGATCGGTCGACCAGCTCCCCCACCAGGTCGTCGCCCGGCTCCTGTACGGCCACCAGTGGCTGCTCCCGGTCCCCGACATCGACCGCACCGCGTACTTCCTGATCTTCGGCGCCAACCCCGCCGTCTCGAACGGCAGCCTGATGACCGCCCCCGGCATGGCCCGCCGCATCCGCGCGCTGCACGAGCGCGGCGGCACGGCCGTGCTGTTCGACCCGCGCCGGACCGAGACCGCCAGACTCGGCGTCGACCACCACTTCATCCGCCCCGGCACCGACGCCGCCCTCATCCTCGGCCTGCTCCGCGTCATCCTCACCGAAGGCGCCGCCACGCCCGCCGCGTACGTGGACGGGCTGGACGAGGTCCGCCACGCCGTCGAGCCCTTCACCCCCGAACGGGTCGAGGCCGCGACCGGCGTCGAACCCGGCACCGTCCGGCGCGTCGCCCTGGAGTTCGCCGCCGCGCCGGCCGCCGCCTGCTACGGCCGGATGGGCGTGTCCACGCAGCGGTACGGCACGCTGTGCCAGTGGGGCATCCAGCTCCTCAACATCGTCACCGGCAACCTCGACCGGCCCGGCGGCACCCTCCTCACCAGGCCCGCCGTGGACGCGATCGGACAGCTCGACCCCGGCCGCCGGGGCCGCTGGCACAGCCGGGTGCGCGGGCTGCCCGAGTTCGGCGGCGAACTGCCGCTCGCCGCCCTCGCCGAGGAGATCCGCACCCCCGGCCCCGGCCAGGTCCGCGCCCTGCTCACCGTCGCCGGCAACCCCGTGCAGTCCGCCCCCGGCGGGCCCGCGCTCGACCAGGCGCTGGCCGGGCTGGAGTTCATGGCCGCCGTCGACTTCTACGTCAACGAGACCACCCGCCACGCCCACGTCATCCTGCCGCCCACGGAACCCCTCGAACGCGACCACTACGACCTGGTCTTCCGCATGCTCGCCGTCCGCGACACCGCGCGCTACTCGGCCGCCGCCTTCCCCAAACCGCCCGGCGCCAGGCACGACTGGGAGATCTTCCGCGACCTCGCCCGCCGCTACCGCCGCCTCGTCCGCACCGGCCGGTGGCGCGACGCCCTCATGCTGCGGCTGCGCCCCGACCGGATCGTCGACCTCGCCCTGCGGACCGGCCCGTACCGGCTGTCACTGGCCCGGCTGCGCCGCCACCCGCACGGGATCGACCTCGGCCCGCTGCGCCCCGGCCTGCCCCGGCGGCTGCGCACCCCGCGCAAGCGGGTGCGCGCCGCCCCGCCGCCGCTCCTCGAAGCC
>NZ_JAHKRO010000184.1 GCF_019396325.1 Nonomuraea ceibae | reverse complement strand
GGCCGCCGCCGCGAACGCGGCGGGCCGCGGCTCCCACGGGCCCAGCGGCTTCAGCAGCAGGTCGGTGAGCGGGAACCCGGCCCGCACCGCCGCCCCCACGATCGCCCGCCACACGCCCGCGTCACGCCCCAGGCCCTCGGCGGTGCGGTCCACGTCACGGTGCACGAGCACCGCCGGGCCGTCGTCGAGCGGATGGGCCGCCACCACCGGCGGATGGGCGAACTCCACCCCGTCCAGCGCGAGGCCGCGCATCGCGGGGGAGGCCAGCGCCATCGCCATCACGGTGGCGCCGAGGTCGTGCACCCGGCCCGGCGTCGTCAGCTCCGCCGACCGCAGCGCGCCCCCGAACTTCCGGGCGGCCTCCAGCAGCAGCACCCGCCGCCCGGCCGAGGCGAGCGTCACGGCCGCCACGAGCCCGTTGGGGCCCGATCCGACCACGACCGCGTCGGCGCCCATCAGCTCATTTCAGGATCGTCGGGAACGGCTGCGCGCCCCGGAGCGCGAGGAGCTTCGTCATCAGGTCGATCTCGCCCGACTGCCCCTCGACGATCTTGCGGGCCATGCCGGTCACCTCGGCCCGGTCGGACAGCTTGAGCAGGCCCTCCGCCATCTGCACCCCGCCCTCGTGGTGGCGGATCATCAGCTGGAGGAACAGCACCTCCGCCTCCGTGCCCTGAAGCTCGCCGAGCTTGTCGAGCTCCGCCCGCGACGCCATGCCCGGCATCGCGCCGCCCTGAGGCTGCTGCGCGCCGTGACCGTGACCGCTCATCCACGCCATCGGCCGCAGGTCCGTCGCCTGCGTCAGCTCCCACTGCTGCAACCAGCCCAGGAACATGCCGCGCTGGTTGGCCTGCGTGTTGATGATGTCGAAGGCCAGGTTGCGGATCTCGCGCGACTCGCTCTTGTCGCGGATCGTGAACGACATGTCGACCGCCTGCGCGTGATGCGTGGCCATGTCGCGGGCGAAGCCGGCCTCCGCCGACGTCTCACCCGGCGTGCCCCGGCCCCCGAACACGAGAAAGGCCGCCGCGACCACGACGACGAGGACGGCGAGGACGGCGAACAGCGGCTTTCCGGCGGGCTTCTCCATGGCATGACCAGGTTACCCACCTGCGCGAGCGGTTGTGATCGCATGCTTATACGCCGCTTATTCTCCGCATACGCCCGGAGGGCATAGGGTGACCCAAGTTGGTACGCCGATGGAGGAACGATGACGAAGGAGAAGGCGCAGGCCCGGCGCGAGCATCTGCAGCAGATGCGGGCCGCGCAGAAGCGCAAGGAGCGCCGTGCAGCCTTTCTGATGTGGGGCGCGGGCGGCCTCGTCATCGTGCTGCTCGTCGGCGTGGTCGGCTTCTACCTGGTCAAACGCGCACAGGAGACCTCGCTCGACGGGGTCGCCAGCGTCAAGTACGAGGCCGGTCAGCACGTGTGGAACACGGTCTCGTACAAGGAGACCCCGCCGGTCGGCGGCGAGCACAACAACTACTGGCAGCTGTGCCGGGTCTACGACAAGCCGATCCACTCCGAGCACGCCGTCCACTCGCTGGAGCACGGCGCCATCTGGATCACCTACCGGCCCGACCTGCCCAAGGCGCAGATCGACCAGCTGAAGGACGTCGCCGGTTCGACGGGGCAGCAGGACTACATGCTGGTCAGCCCGTTCCCCAACCTGCCGTCGCCGATCGTGGTCTCCTCCTGGGGGCACCAGCTCAAGCTGACCGACCCGGGCGACCCGAAGCTGGGCGCGTTCATCAAGAAGTACCAGAACGGCCCCGACACCCCTGAGCCCGGCGCGACCTGCGGCGGCCCCCAGGCGGTCGAGACGACCGCCGACGAGGCGCCGCTCCCGCCGGAGCCGCAGCAGCAGACGCAGACGCCGCACGACAGCGCCAGCCCCTCGGTCAGCCCTTCGGCCTCCCAGTAAGGCCCTCGGGCAGCACGCCATCGACACCGGCGGCCCGCGTTCCCTCCGGGGGCGCGGGCCGTTCGCGTGCCGCCCGCTAGGCTCCGCGGCATGCCCCGCTTCGAGGTGACCACGCGCATCCTCGCCCCGCCCCCGCGCGTCTTCGACGTGTCGCTCTCCGTCGAGCTGCACACCGCCTCGATGGCCCGCTCGGGGGAGCGGGCCGTCGGCGGCGTCACCTCCGGGCAGCTCGCGGCCGGCGACCGCGTCACCTGGGAGGCGCGCCACTTCGGCCTCCGCTGGCGGATGACGTCGCTGATCAGCGCCTGCGACCCGCCCGCGTACTTCGTCGACGAGCAGGTGGCGGGCCCGTTCCGGCGCTGGTGGCACGCGCACCACTTCGAGGACGACGGCGAGGGCGGCACGTTCATGCGGGACGTGATCGACTTCGCCGCGCCGCTGGGGCCGCTGGGGCGGGTGGCCGAGGCGCTGGTGCTGCGGCGTCACATGGAGGAGCTGATCGTCCTGCGCAACCGCCATCTCAAGGACGTGGCCGAGCGGGTGTGACCCATGTCACCGGCCGGCGAGAACCGGGCGGGCAGGGCGTGGCGTCTGTGAAGTGTGAGGTCGAGGAAGGCACCGGACGAGGAACAGCTCGTCCGGCGCGTCGCCAAGGGTGACCAGGCGGCGTTCGAGGAGCTCTACCGGCGCACCGCGCCGTGGATCGCGACGCGGCTGCGCCGCCGCTGCGCCGACGAGCAGATCGTCGCCGAGGTGATGCAGGAGACGTACCTGGCGGTGTGGCGGGCGGCGGGCGCGTTCGCGGGCGTGGCGGCCGACGGCACGGCCGTGGGCTGGCTGTGGACGATCGCCGCCCGCCGGCTGGTGGACGCGTTCCGGCGGCGGGCGCACCACGCCGAGCCGCCCCCGGCGGCGGCGCTGACCGGGACGGCGCCGGCGGCGGAGGAGGAGGCGCTGGCCTCGGCCGTCGGCGGCGACGTCGGCGACGCGCTGCGCCTGCTCGCCCCGGAGCTGCGGCAGGTGCTGCAGGCGATGGTCCTGGACGGCCTGTCGGTCCGCGAGACCGCCGTGCTGCTCGGCGTGCCCGAGGGCACCATCAAGACCCGCGCCAGGCGTGCGCGGATCGCCATGCGGCAGAACCTGCGGGAGATCGTACGGGAGGCGCTGTCATGAGCGGATCCTGGGATGGCGCGCACGCGTCCGACCGGCAGATCACCGGCTACGCGCGCGGCGGCACGCTGGCGGGTGACGAGCTGTGGGCGCTGGAGGCGCACCTGGAGGCGTGCGCGCCGTGCCGCGAGCGGCTGGCGCGGGCGGCGGCGCCGGAGGTGGCGGCGCTGGTCGGCGGCGTGTGGGACGAGCTGCGGCCCCGGCTGGGACGCGTCGCCCCGGCGCCCCGGCGGCGCGGACCGGTGTGGGCCCGCTGGGCCTCTCCGGTGACCGCGCCGTGGGTGCTGATGACGGTGCTGGTGACGGCGCTGGGCGTGGCGCTCGAACGGCCGGCCCCCGGCGGCGTGTCCCTGGTGCTGCTGGTCGCGCCGGTCCTGCCCGTGGCGGGCGTGGCCGTCGCGTGGGGACGCGCCATCGATCCGGCGTACGAGGTGGTGGCGGCGACGCCGAGGGCCGGGCTGGGGCTGCTGGCGCGGCGCACCGCGGCGGTGCTCGCCGTGGTGCTGCCCGTGCTGGCCGCCGCCGGCTGGGCGAGCGGCGTCATGGTGGCGCTGTGGCTGCTGCCGTGCCTGGCGTTCACCGCCGGGACGCTCCTGCTCGGCGGGCTTGTCGGGATGGTCCGCGCCGCCGCCGTCCTGGCGGGCGTGTGGGCCGTGGTGATCGTCGCGCCGACGACGCTGCTCAGCCGCCTCTCCTTCGCCCTGGAGCCCGGCAGCGTGCCCGTGTGGGGCGCGCTCGCCGCGCTGGGGATCGCCGGGGTGCTGGCGCGCGGAAGCGCCTACTCCCTGCTGGACGCACATCGATGAACGAGCGGAAGGACACTTTCATGACACGCGCGGTGGGCGCGGCGGAGATCGCGCCGGCCACGTACGCCTGGGAGATCCAGGCGGACGGGCTGAGGGTGCGGGCGGGCCGGCGCACGATGGCCGTCGACGGCCTCGACCTGGCGCTGGGCACGGGCGTGCACGGACTGCTCGGCCCGAACGGCGCGGGCAAGACGACTCTCATCCGGGCCCTGGCCACGGTGCTGCGCCCGGCAGGCGGGAAGCTGACGCTGCTGGGCGCCGACGCCTCCGCCCAGGCGGGCCGGCGGGAGCTGCGCCGCGCCATCGGCTATCTGCCGCAGGAGTTCGGCTACTACAAGCGGTTCACCGTACGGGAGTTCGTCGAGTACATGGCCTGGCTGAAGGAGATGCCGAAGCGGGAGGTGCCCGGCGCGGTGCAGCGGGCCATCGAGCGGGTGGGGCTGGCCGACCGCGCCGACGACCGGATGCGGACGCTGTCGGGCGGCATGGTGCGGCGGGCCGGGATCGCCCAGGCGATCGTCAACGACCCGCGCGTCCTGCTGCTGGACGAGCCGACCGTCGGCCTCGACCCGGCGCAGCGGCTGCGCCTGCGCGAGCTGCTGCAGGTGCTCGGCGCCGACAGCTGCGTGGTGGTCTCCACGCACCTGGTCGAGGACGTCGCCGCCGCGTGCTCGGACGTCGTGCTGATGGCGCGGGGGCGGCTGGTGTTCCAGGGGACGCCGGACCGGCTCGCCGCCGCCGGCGGGCCCGGCGACGTCGGCGACAGCCCGATCGAGCGCGGCTACTCGGCGCTGCTGGCGGCCCCCGGCGACGATCGGGGCGCGTGGTGAGCGGCCGGATCCTCCGCATCGAGCTGCGCCGCTCCATCGCGGTGTGGGCGGGAACGGTGTTCCTGCTGGTGGCCCTCGCCTTCCTGTTCGGGCTCACCGGGCCCTGGACGGCGTACGGGGAGAGGTGGACGGCGCAGTGGAGCGCGGCCGCGCTGTGGGAGCGTCACCTGCTGCTCTTCCTGCTGCCGCTGGTCGTCGGGGCGGGGGCGCTGCAGGGGTTGCGCGACCGCCGGGCGGGCACCGGTGAGCTGCTGGCGGCCACGCCCAGGCCCGCCTGGCAGCGCTCCGCCGCGACCGCAGGGGCGCTGGCGATCGCGCTGGTTGCGGCGTACCTGCTGCTGTACGGCGTCGGGGCCGTGCAGGTGGCGGCCGGGGGCGGGGTCTTCCACCTGGGCTGGGCGCCCGTCGTGGCGGTGGGGGCGCTGTCGCTCGTGGCGGCGGGCTGGCTGGGCCTGGGCGCCGCCCGGACGCTGCCGTCCGTGCTGACGCCGCCGGCGCTGGCGATCGCGACGCTCCTGGCCATGTTCCCCGTGGTGGGCCTGTGGCAGGAGGAGGTCGTGCCCAAGGTCGCGTATCTGGCGCCGGCGCTGGACAACGCGCGCAGCCTCGTCCACGACCTGTCCGGGTGGGTCAGCCTGGGGCAGGCGGTGTGGCTGCTCGGGGTCGCCGCCACCGGGTTCGGGCTGCTGGCGGCCACGCGGCCGTGGGCACGGCCGGCCGCCCTGCTTCCGGCTGTGCTCGGCGCGGCCGTCGCGCTGCCGCTGCTGCCGTCCGGCTCCGAGCCGGTTTACGTCGTCAACGCGGCCGCCGAGCCCGTGTGCTCCGGCCGGGTCTGCGTGACCAGGGCGCACGAGGACCTCCTGCCCGTGGTCGCCGGGCCGGGGGAGGAGGCGCTGCGGCTGCTCGCCCGGCTGCCCGGCCCGCCCCGCCAGGTGCGCGAGTCCGCCGAGCGCGACGCGGTCCACCACCCGCCCGCCAGGGACGCCGGGATCGTGTACGTGGACTTCGACGTTCGCGACGCGCGGAGCACCGGGGAGAAGCTGACGCGCCACCTGCTAGCGGGGGCCGGGACCCCGTCCTGCCACAGCCTGAGGGGCGACGACTTCGACGGCCGGCTGCGCGAGGAGGCCGCGCGGAGGATGGCGGCGGGCTGGCTCATGGGCGACGTCGCCGCCCCCACGGCCGACCCGGTCTTCCAGGAGCTCAACGCGCTCGTCGAGCAGGCGTGGCCGGAACTGCGCGCCGTGCCGGAACGGGAGCAGGGCGCCCGCGTCGCGGCCCTGCGCGAGGCCGCGCTCTCCTGCGACGGTGACCTGCTCGCCATCCTGACGGACGGCCGCCGGTGATGACCCCGCCCGTAGCGGCCGGGCGGCCGTTTGCCCGGTGTGGACGGACATGCGAGAAATATTCGGCTGATTACCCGGCATCCGGTCGTCCTCGATAAGCTCACCGGCAGCACGGACGTCAGGATGGGGTCGTCAACGTTGGACAAGCCGGAAGAGCCACCACCCGCCGATCCGGGGCCGCCGCGGGCCAGCAGGCTCACCACCGTCGTGCTGACGGTCTCGCTCGTCCTGGTCGTGCTGATCGCGGGCGTGCTGGGCACCATCGCCGTCCTGATGACCCGCAGCCCCGACAGCCCGTTCCTCGGCGGCGCCCCGCCGCAGCGGCTGCCGACGCCCATCCACTTCGCCCCGGTGCGCGAGACCAAGGCCGCCCCCTGCCCGGGTGAGGAGGCCGCGCTCGACGACACGCAGACCACGTGCTACCTGCTGGAGGACGGCGTCACGGTCAACGCCGTGCAGGAGATCGAGGCCATCCGTGAGGCCGACGGCACCTACTCGGTCCGCATCGCCGTCGCGCCGGCGTTCAAGCAGAAGCTCGTCGACCTCATCGACGAGCAGGTCACCGACCAGCGGCAGGTGGCGGTCGTGCTGGTGCCGCGGACGGTGGTCGCCGCGCCGATCGTCACGCAGGCGATGGACGGCGACAGCCTGAGTATCGTCGGCTTCGCCAAGGCGGAGGCCGAGACGCTGGCGGCCCGCCTGGCGGGCTCCACGGCGCCCCCGGCCACCGCCCCTCCGGCCACCACGCCGCCGGACACCGGCCAGCCCACCACCGGTCAGCCGGACACGGGCCAGCCCAACACGGGTCAACCGAACACCGGCCAGCCCGACACCGGCCAGCCGAACACCGGCAACCCGGCCGCCGACGGCGCCCTCGACCCCAAGTTCGACAGCTGCAAGGAGGCCGTCGCGCGCGGCTACGGCCCCTACAGCAAGGGCTTCCGCGCCGAGTACGAGTGGTACACCGACGTCGACGGCAACGGCATCGCCTGCAACTCCGGCGACATCCGCTAGCCGAACAGCTCCTCCAGCCCGTTGATCCCGAAGTAGGCCAGGAACACCAGCGACACGATCCACAGCAGCCACGGGATCTCGGCGAACTTGCCCCGAGCCGCCTTGATCAGCGTGTACGAGATCACCCCGGCTCCCACCCCGTTGGTGATCGAGTACGTGAACGGCATCAGCGCGATCGTCAGGAACGCCGGCACCGCCAGCTCCAGGTCCTGCCACGGCACGTTCCGGCTCTGCGTCATCATCAGCGCCCCGACCAGCACCAGCGCCGGGGCGGCAGCGGCGGCGGGCACCACGGCGGCCAGCGGCGTGAACAGCAGCGTCAGCGCCAGCAGCGCCCCGGTGAAGACGCTGGCCAGGCCGGTCCGCGCGCCCTCGCCGACACCGGCGGCCGACTCGACGAACACCGTGTTCGCCGACGAGCTCGACACGCCGCCCACCACGCCGGCGACGCCGTCGACCGTGAGGATGCGGCCCAGCCGGGGCACCCGCCCGACCTGGTCCACCATCCCGGCCTCGTCGCTGACACCGATGATCGTGCCCATCGCGTCGAAGAACCCGGACAGCACCAGCGTGAACAGCACCACGGTCGCCGTCACCACGCCCGCCCTGGCGAACCCGCCGAACAGGTCGAACTGCCCCACCAGCCCGAAGTCGGGCGCCGCGATCAGCCGCTCGGGCAGGTGCGGCGTCACCACGCCCCACGCGCCCGGCTCGATCTCGGCCACCGAGTTGACCAGCACGGCCAGGGCCGCCGTCACCGCGATGCTGATCAGGATGGCCGCCGGCGTGCGGCGCACATACAGCACGATCATCAGCAGCAGGCCGAAGCAGAACACCGCGACCGGCCAGCCCGTGAGGTGGCCGGTGGCGCCGAGCTGCACCGGCGTGCCGCTGCCCGCCGCGACGAACCCGGCGTCGACCAGCCCGATCAGCGCGATGAACAGCCCGATGCCGACGCTGATGGCGTGCTTGAGCGCGAGCGGGATCGCGTTCATGATCAGGGTGCGCAGCCCGGTGACGGCCAGCAGGATGATGACGAAGCCTTCGAGCACGACCAGGCCCATCGCCTGCGCCCACGTCATGAAGGGCGCCGCCTGGTAGGCGACCACCGCGTTCAGCCCCAGCCCGGCCGCCAGGCCGAACGGCGCGTTGCCGACCACCGCCATGAGCAGCGTCGAGATGGCCGCCGCGAGCGCCGTCGAGGTGGTGAGCTGCGCGATCGTCAGCTTCGCGCCGGTGACGTCCTGCGCGCCCGCCAGGATGATCGGGTTGAGCAGGATGATGTACGCCATCGCCATGAAGGTCGTGACGCCGCCACGCACCTCACGGCCGACGGTGGTCCCCCGCCCGGACAGCTCGAAGAACCTGTCGAGCACCGCCAACCCCCTTCGCGATCAAGGGGGAGTGCCGGGTGGCCTACCCGGCGGGGGACGTGATCACGCCTGCTCGTGCCGCCCGCCGCCGACCAGGCCGGCGAACTCCTCCAGCCCGATCCGGCCGTCGCCGTCGCGGTCGGCCGAGGCGATGAACGCCTCGATCTCCGCCTCGGAGGCGCCGAGCCCGCCCAAGGCGTCGTTGGCCTTCCGGATCTCCTCGGCCGTCAGCAGGCCGTCGCCGTCGGCGTCGAACCGTGTGAACTCCGCCTTGGCCGCTTCACGCGCGTCCGTCATCAGGATCCCTCCCCGTCTTGAACCAAGGCGATATCTTCGGGTCTGATCGGAACGCGCGTCAACCGGAGCCCGGTCGCCGCGCGCACCGCCGACGCGATCGCCGGGGTGGAGGAAAGCGTCGGAGGCTCGCCTGCGCCGCGCAATCCGTACGGCGCGGCCGGGTCCGGATTTTCCAGGATTTTCATCGTCATGGGCGGCATGTCGAGAATGGTGGGGATCAGGTAGTCGGTGAACGACGGGTTCAGCACCACGCCGTCACGCACCCGGATCTCCTCCATCAGCGCCAGCCCCAGCCCCTGCGCCGAACCGCCGTGGATCTGGCCCTCCAGCGCCTGCGGGTTCAGGATCCGGCCCACGTCCTGCACCGCCGCCAGCTCCACCACCTTGACCAGGCCCAGCTCCACGTCCACGTCCACCACCGCCCGGTGCACGCACAGCGCGAGCTGCGTGTGGGAGTCGCCCTGCCCCGTCGCCGGGTCCAGCGGGTACGTCGGCCGGTGCCGGTACTCGCGCGTCTCCTCGATCGGCCCGAACATCGCCAGCGCCTCCCGCGCCGGCAGCCCGCCGAACCGCTCCCGCACCGCCCGGCACGCCTCCCGCACCGCCCCGCCCGTCACGTACGACTGCCGCGACGCCGACGACGAGCCCGCCGAGCCCACCGACGTGTCGGCCGTCGCCACCGTCACGTCGTCCACGCCCAGCTCCGTCCGGGCGATCTGCGCCTGGATCGTCACCAGCCCCTGCCCCACCTCGGCGGCGGCCGTGTGCACGGTGACGTGCGGCTCCCCGCCGACCAGCTCCGCCCGCACCCGCGCCGTGGAGAAGTCGTCGAAGCCCTCCGAGAAGCAGATGTTCTTGATGCCCACCCCGTAGCCGACGCCGCGCCGCACCGACTCCCCGTGCGTGGTCTGCGACACCCCGCCCGGCAGCCCGCGCAGGTCGCTCCCGGCGGGCGGCGGGAGCGGGAAGCGTTCGAGCTCGCGCAGCATCTCCGCCAGCGGCGCCGGCGAGTCGATCACCTGACCGGTGATCAGCGCCGACCCCTGCGAGACGGCGTTGCGCACCCGGATCTCCACCGGCGACAGCCCGCACGCCTCCGCCAGCCGGTCCATCTGCGACTCGTACGCGTAACACGCCTGCACCGCGCCGAACCCGCGCATCGCCCCGCACGGCGGGTTGTTCGTGTAGACGCCGGTCGCCCGCACCCGCACGTTCGGCACCTCGTACGGGCCCGCCCCCAGCGACGCCGCGTTGCCCACGACCGCGGGGGAGGAGGAGCAGTATGCGCCGCCGTCGAGCAGGATGTCGGCCTTGACGTAGACGAGCCGGCCGTCGCGCGTGGCGCCGTGCTCGTAGCGCATCCGCGCCGGATGCCGGTGCACGTGCCCGAAGAACGACTCCTCCCGCCCGTACACGATCTTGACCGGCCGGTCCAGCCGCAGCGCCAGCATGCACGCGTGGACCTGCATCGACAGGTCCTCCCTGGCCCCGAACGCGCCACCCACCCCCGACAGCGTCAGCCGCACCTTCTCCGGCGGCAGCCCCAGGCAGGGCGCGAGCTGGTCGCGGTCCACGTGCAGCCACTGCGTGGCGATGAACAGGCCCACGCCGCCGTCGTCCGCGGGCACCGCCAGCCCCGACTCCGGGCCCAGGAACGCCTGGTCCTGCATGCCCACCTCGTACTCGCCGGTGACCACGACCTCCGCCTCGAACGTGTCGCCCTTCACCACCGGCTGGCTCCTGACGAACTCCCGCGACTCACGCGGATCCGTCACCGCCGGGCGCGGCTCGTAGTCCACCCGGATCGCCGCCACCGCCCGCCGCGCCGTCTCCGGATGGTCGGCGGCCACCAGCGCCACCGGCTCGCCCTGATAACGCACCTGGTCGATGGCGAGCACCGGCTGGTCCCTGCGCTCCAGGCCGTAGAACTTCTCGCCCGGCACGTCCTCGTGCGTCAGCACCGCCCGCACGCCCGGGATCGCCAGCGCCGGGCCCACGTCGATCGACCGGATCCACGCCGACGGATGCGGGCTGCGCAGCGTCGCGCCCCACACCATGCCCTCCAGCCACAGGTCCGACGCGTACGCGAACTCGCCCCGCACCTTCAGCGCCGCGTCGGGCCGCCGCGCGCTCTCGCCCACGCCGTGCCGCGACGCCCGTGCCGTCTCCGTCATCGTCCGAGCTCCGTCATCCTTCGAGTAGAGCACCGGCCGACCGGCCCCGGAATGCGCGCGGAGTGAAATCACGGTAAGCGGTTCACCGGCCGCCTTGTATATTCCTCCAAGTGCGGATATGCGATCTGCTGGCCATGGAGGAGCTGCGGCTGACGCTGCTCACCGGCGACGCCGGGCGCGAGTTCGGCACCGTCCACATCACCGACCTGCCCGAGCCCGGCCGCTACTTGTCCGGCGGCGAACTCGTGCTCACCGGCCTCATGTGGTGGCACACCGCCGCCGACTCCCGCCCCTTCGTCACCGCCCTCGCCGACGCCGGGGTCGCCGCGCTCGGCGCCGGCCAGGCCCGGCTCGGGCACGTCCCCGCCGACCTCGTCGACGCCTGCCGCGAAGCCGGGCTGCCGCTGCTCGACGTGCCCACCGAGACCTCCTTCCGCACCCTCGCCGAGCTCGTCGCCCCCCGCCTCTCAGGCGACGCCCGCGACGCCCTCGGCCGCCACCGGCGGCTCGTCGCCGCCGTCGCCGAAGGCGCCGGGCTGCCCGAACTGTTCGCCCTCACCGCCGCCGAACTCGGCGTCACCGGCGCCGTCGTCTCCGCCACCGGCCAGGTCGTCGCCGGCGCTCCCGACGACCCCGTACGGCTCGCGCGCGCCTTCCTCACCGCGCCCCGGCTGCCCTGCCTGGCCGGCGGGCACACGCTCTTCGCCGCCGGACGCGGGCCCCGGGCCGCCGCCTGGGCCCTCGCCTGCGACGGCGACCTGCTCGACCGGGCCGACCTCGGCTACGAACTGGCCGCCTTCGTGGCGCTGGAGCGGGCCCGCATGGAGGAAGGGCGCCGCGTCGAACGCAGGCTCGCCGCCCAGCTCGTCACCGCCGCCCTCACGGGCGCCGACCCCGCCGACCTCACCGCCCGCCTCCGCACCTGCGCCCTCGACCCCGCCGAGCCCTACACGATCATCTCCACCACCACCCACCCCAGCCCCCACCCTGCCTCCCACCCCGACACGCCCACCCACGGCGCATTCCCCAGAAC
>NZ_JAHKRO010000183.1 GCF_019396325.1 Nonomuraea ceibae | reverse complement strand
CGGCTGCGCACCCCGCGCAAGCGGGTGCGCGCCGCCCCGCCGCCGCTCCTCGAAGCCGTCCGGCAGGCCGCCGCCGACCTGCTCACCCCCGCCGAGCCCGGGACACTGCTCCTCATCGGCCGCCGCCACCTGCGCGACAACAACTCGTGGATGCACAACTCGGCCCGGCTCACCAAAGGCCGCCCGCGCCACCACCTGCTGATGCACCCCGCCGACCTCGCCGCCCGCGGCCTCGCCGACGGCGCTCCGGTGCGCGTCCGCTCGACGACCGGCGAGGTGACCGTCGAGGTCGCCGCCAGCGACGACCTCATGCCCGGCACCGTCAGCCTGCCCCACGGCTACGGCCACGACCTGCCAGGCGTACGGCTGACCCGCGCCCGCCACCTGCCCGGCGCCCCCGTCAACGCCCTTACCGACCCGGCCGCGCTCGACCAGCTCAGCGGCACCGCCGTGCTCAACGGCGTCCCCGTCACCGTGGAGCCCAGCCCATGACCCCCCGCAGCCGGCGGGCCGCCGACGCCGCCATCGAGGTCCTCGCCGACGAAGGCATGCGCGGCCTCACCCACCGCGCCGTCGACGCCCGCGCCGGGCTGCCGCCCGGCAGCACCAGCAGCTGCTTCCGCACCCGCCTCGCCCTGCTCGACGCGCTGCTGGCCCGCATGCTGGAGCTGGACGAGGCGTCGATCGTACGCCTGCCGCCCGACGCGTGGAGCAGCCGCGAACGGGTCGCCGCGACGCTGGCCGGGCTGCTCGCCCACTGGCTCGGACCGGCGCGGACCCGGACCCGGGCCCGCATGGAGCTCTACCTCGACGCCGCCCGCCACGCCGCCCTCCGCGCCCAGCTCGACGCCGCCGGCGCCCGCTTCCTCCACCTCGCCGCCACCGGCCTGCGCGCCGCCGGGGTGCCCGGCGCCGACGACGCGGCCCGCATGCTCGTCGCCCAGCTCGACGGCGTCCTCTTCGACGCCCTCGCCCGGCCCCTTCCGGTGGCCGCCCAACCCGCCTGGCTCGAGTACGCCGCCCGCACCATCGCCCACTCCATCCCCGACCCCACCCCATAACCGAAGCCCCGGCGCTCGCTCCTCCCGAGTGCAGCCCGCACCCGCCCCGGCGTCCCTTCGGGCTTGCCTACGGGGTGGCCGCCTTCCGGGGAGGCCGTTCCCGCTTGTACGGGCGCGCCCGCGTCGGGCCAGCGTCCCCCGGCTGGGACCGGCGTCCTCTGGCCGGAGCTCGTCCCGTTTCGGGGGCCTCTCGTTTGGGAGGCCGCCCCGTGGGGTGCGTCCCTTCCGGGGGCGCGCTGGGTGGGGCGCGGGGGGCCACCCCGGGCGGCTCCGGTTCTGGGGCGGGGGCGTTGCGCTCTCGGGGGGTCAGAGGGTGTGGAGGAAGGATTCGAGGGTTTTGTTGTAGGCGTCCGGTTGTTCCAGGTTGGGGTAGTGGGCGGTGCCGTCGATGGTGTGGGTGCTGCCGTGGGGGACGGTGGTGGTGAGGCGGTCGGCCATGCCGAGGTGGTCGGGCGAGTCGAGGGAGCCGTTGATCGCCAGGACGGGGACGCGGACGGACGGGAGCCGCTCCCAGGTGTCGTGGACCGGGACGAGGTGGTTCGGCTCGCCGGGGGCGTGTTTGGACATGGTCTCGCGGGCCATGCGGCGCAGGCGGGTGACCACGTCGGGGTCGAGGGTGTCGAGCGCGCGGTGCGGTCCGGCGGCGAAGAGCAGGTGTCCTTCGACGGAGGCGTCCAGGTCGCCGGCGGCCATGGCGGCCTGCCAGCCGGTCCAGGCCCGGGTGGTCCAGGGGTCGGTGAAGTACGGTTCGCTGGTCCCGGCTCCGGTGACGACGACGGCGCTGACGAGGTCGGGGTGTTCGAGCGCGGTGTCGACGGCGGTGGCGGCGCCCATGGAGACGCCGACGAGGATCGCGGGCCCGGTGCCGAGGTGGCGCAGCAGGGCGGCAAGGTCGTCGGTGAGCCGGTAGGGCTCGGTGGCGTTGGGGGAGCGGCCGTGGCCGCGGGCGTCGGGGGCGATGACGCGGAAGCGCTCGGCGAAGGCGGGGATCTGGTCGTCCCACATGCGGTGGTGGAGGAACCCGCCGTGCAGGAGGACGAGGGGACGGCCGGTGCCGGATTCGGTCCAGAACAACTCACTCATGACAACCAAGGTGTCATCTTCCGCCCAACATGGCAACTAAGGTGTCATCATGAGCGAGAGTGGCGACGCGGTGACCGACCGGCTCACCGAGGTGTTCGACCTGGTGGGCCCGCTCTACCGGCGCGCCCAGCGCAAGGTGGAGCTGGACGCCCCGATCGAGGGGTTGTCGGTGGGCGTGCGGGCGGTGCTCAACATGCTGCGCGAGCACGGCCCCATGACCGTCCCCCAGATGGGCCGCGACCAGGCGTTGAGCCGCCAGTTCGTGCAGCGCATGACCAACGACGCGGCGGCGCGCGGGCTGGTCGAGTTCGTGCCGAACCCGGCGCACCGGAGGTCGTCGCTGATCCGGCTGACGGAGGCGGGCCAGGCCGCGATCACCGCCGTGTTCGACCGCGAGCGCGCCATGCTGAGGCAGATCGGCGGCGACCTGACCGAGGCCGAGATCGCTGCCTGTCTGCGCGTGCTGTCACGCCTCCTGAGCCACCTCGACGACGTGGACGTCGACTAGGGGGACGTCGGCTTAGAACGCGGCGTCGTCGTCGGCGGCCGGCTCGGCGGTGGCGTCGTCCGGGTGGTCGGCGGCCGGCGCGCAGCCGAGGTCGCAGCCGCCGAACCGGTCCGCGTCGACCGGCGTGAACGGCGTCGCCGGCACGCCGCGCAGCGCGGCGATCATCGTGTCCTTCCAGATGGGGCCGGGCAGCGAGGCGCCCTGGACCGACCCGTAGTAGCGTCCGCCGATGGTGACGCCGGTCAGCTTGTGGCGCTGGGAGCCGCGCGGGTCGCCGATGCTGACGGCCCCGGCCAGGTCCGGGGTGAACCCGGCGAACCAGGCGCTGGCGTACCCGTCGGTGGTGCCGGTCTTGCCGGCGGCGGGCCGGCCGATGCCGCCGACGCCGCTCATCGTGCCGTGCGTGAACACCCCGGACAGGATGTGCGCGGTGGCGTCGGCGACCCCGGCGTCGAGCACCCGCTCGCAGCGCGGCCGGAACGTGGTGGCCTTGCCGTCCCGGCCGACGACCTTGGTGATGGCCATCGGCGGGCAGTACGTGCCGCGCGCGGCGATGGCGGCGTAGGCGGTGGCCACGGTGACGGGGTCGCTCTCGTTGATGCCGAGCGTGAACGTCTCGAACTCCCGCAGTTCCTCGCCGTCCGCCCGTTTGATGCCGAGCGACCTGGCGGTCTGGACCGTCGGGCACAGGCCGACCCGCTCCTGCAGCTCCATGAAGAACGTGTTGACCGAGCCCCAGGTGCCGGTGGCGAGCGTCTTGAAGCCGGGCGACCCCTCGTCGTTGGTGACGGTCCACGACGGGTCGCCGACCTTGCGGCCCGCGCAGTCGGTGAACGAGGCGGCGGCGGGCGCGGTGTAGCCGGCGCCGGCGGTGATGCCGTCGTCGATCTTCATGCCCTGCTTGAGCGCCTCGATCAGCGTGAACGTCTTGAACGTCGAGCCCGCCTGGAAGCCGATCAGCCCGCCGTGGTCCATGTCGGCCACCGCGTTGTAGGAGATCTCGTTCTTGCGCGCCGAGCCGCCGAAGGGCCGGCTGGCGGCCATCGCCCGGATCGCGCCGGTGCCCGGCTGGACCAGCGCCTCGGCGGCCAGGGCCCGGTCGGAGGCGTGGACGTGCTTCTTGATGGCGGCCTCGGCGGCCTTCTGGGCGGCGGGGTCGAGCGTGGTGTGGACCTTGAGCCCGCCCTGGCTGAAGGCGGCCTCACGCTGCCGCCGGGTCTTGCCGAAGGCGGGGTCGGACAGCAGCTCGTGCCGGACGTATTCGCAGAAGTACGGGTAGCGGCTCTCCTGGCAGCCGTTGGGCTGTTTGACACCCTTGTAGCCGAGCTTGCGGGCCTTGGCGGCGACGGCCTGCGCGGGGGTGATCCGGCCCAGCTCGGCCATCCGGTCGAGCACCACGTCGCGCCGCTGCCGCAGCAGCTCGCGGGCCTTGGCGCCGCGGTCGGGCGAGGTCGCGTTGGGGTCCTGGACGGCGCCGGCCAGGGTGGCGGCCTGGGCGAGGTCGAGCCGGGCGGCGGAGACGCCGAAGAAGCGCCTGGCCGCGGCTTCGACGCCGTTGGCGCCCGCGCCGAAGTAGGCGATGTTCAGATATTTCTCCAGGATCTGGTCCTTGGTGTACTTCTGCTCGACGGCCATGGCGTGGCGCAGTTCCTGCAGCTTGCGCGCGTAGCTGGCCTCCAGGGCCGCGTTCTTCTCCGCCTCGGTGCCGGCCGCGTTGAACAGCACCTGCTTGACGTACTGCTGGGTGATGGACGAGCCGCCCTGGCTGATGCCGCCGGAGGTGAGGTTCTTGACCAGCGCGCGGGCGGTGCCCTCGACGTCGATGGCGCCGTGCTCGTAGAAGCGGTCGTCCTCGATGGCGACGATGGCGGTGCGCATCACCTCGGCGATGCGCACCAGCGGGACGACCTTGCGGTCCTGGGCGTAGAACTGGGCGATCCTGCGGCCTTCGGCGTCGTACACCGTGGTCTTCTCCGCCAGCGGCGGTTCCACCAGCTCCTCCGGGCGCAAGTTGAGCGCTTCGGTGCCCGCGACGAGCACCGCGCCCGAGCCGCCCACGGCGGGCAGGGCGAGCGCGGCGGCGACCAGCCCGGCGGCGGTGGCGGCGGCGGCCAGCCGGGTGACGCCGGACATACGGGTACGGGAATGCGACCTGGACATGGCGGCCATGACAGCACAGGCATCCACAGACTGTCCAAGACCGATATCAATCGCCCTTTGATATCCAAACAGATATCAAGGCCGGTGCTGTCACATCGCGGGCCGCTGTCCCGTCCTCCCCGTGCTGTCCAACAGACGAGGAGGTCTTCATGAGGGTGTTGCTGGCCGGGGCGACCGGCGCGATCGGGGTGCCGCTGCTGTCGGCGCTGGCCGGGGCCGGGCACGAGGTGGTCGCCGTCATCCGCGATCCCGCCAAGCGGCGGCTCGTCACCGACGGCGGGGCGGTCGCCGTGATCGCCGACGTGCTCGACCGCGACGCGCTGCTGCGCGCCGTCGACGGGGTGTCGGCCGACGTGGTGATGCACCAGGCCACGGCGCTGCGCAACGCCTCGCGCAGGCTGACTCCCGACGACCCGACGATCGCACTGCGCGGCCGGGGGACCGCCAACCTGCTCGACGCCGCGCGGGTGGTCGGCGCGCACCGGTTCGTCACCCAGTCGCTGATCACCGGCTACGGCTACCGCGACAACGGCGAGCGGCTGCTGACCGAGGAGGACGAGTTCGGCGTGCACGTCGGTACCGTCGCCGACCTGGTGACGGACTCCAGCGTGGCGACCGAGCGGCAGGTGTTCGCCGCCGAGGGCATCGAGGGCATCGCCCTGCGTTACGGCATGTTCTATGGCAAGAACGCCTTCAGCGACATGTTCGCCGACATGATGCGCAAGCGGGCGCCGGTGCTGCCGCGCGGCAGGACGGGCACCACGTCCTTCGTCCACGTGGCCGACGCCGCGGCGGCCGCGGTCGCGGCGATGGAGCGCGGCAGGCCGGGGGAGGCGTACAACATCGTCGACGACGAGCCGATGAGCTGGCGCGACTTCCTGATGACGGTGGCGCGCACGCACGGCACCCCGCGCCCGGTCGTGACGCCGAGGTGGCTGATCCGGCTGGCGGTGCCGTACCTGGGCTGCCTGCTGATCGACACCACGACGCGGGTCTCGCACGCCAAGGCCACCCGCGAGCTGGGCTGGGCTCCGGTGCACCGGAGCGTGCCCGAGGGGCTGAAGGCCCGCTGACGACCCGCCGGGGCGGCGCCGCCCCGGCGGTCTCAGAGGATCTCCACGTACCCTTCGCCGCCGTTGACCCGGATGCGCTGCCCGTCCTCGATGCGCCGGGTGGCGCCCTCCACGCCGACGACCGCGGGCAGCCCGTACTCGCGGGCCACCACGGCGCCGTGCGTCATGACCCCGCCGACCTCCATGACGACGCCCTTGACCGAGACGAACAGCGGCGACCAGCTCGGATCGGTGAACACGGTGACGAGGATGTCGCCGTCCTCCAAGTCGGCCTCGGCCATGCTGCGGATGACCCGCGCCCGGCCCTCCACGACGCCCGACGACACGGGGATGCCCGCCAGCGCCCCCTTCGGCAGCGAGCCCGGCTCGTACGCGCCGGAGATCACCTCGCCCTCCGACGTGATCACGCGCGGCGGGGTCAGCTTCTGGAACGTCTCGTGCTCCTCCCGCCGCCGCGTGATGAGCGAGTAGTCCAGCTCGCCGGTGTTGACCGCCTTCCTGAACTCCTCGATGGACAGGAAGTACACGTCCTCGGGCGCCTGGACGACCCCGCGCGCGGCGAGCTTGGCCGCCTCCTCCATGAGCGCCCGCTTGTAGACCTCGTAGCGCAGGAGCAGCGCGTGCTTGGAGTACTCGCGGTAGCCGATGAAGTGCCGGATCAGGCTCATCTTCTTGGCCGCCTTCTTCGCCTTGCCGGCGCCGCCGGGCAGCGCCCGCAGGCGGGCGAGCAGGTCGGCCATCGTGCGCTCGGCGTCGGCGCGGCCCTGCTCCGCCTTGCGGAGGCGCTCCCCGGGCGGGAAGTTGCGGATGTTGCTGAGGATGAGCGGCACGAGCAGCGTCGGGTCCTCGCTCCACCGGGTCCTGGTCAGGTCGATGTCGCCGGCGCAGTGCATCCCGTACGTGTCCAGGTAGCGGCGGATGGCGCCGGCGGCCTCGGCCCCGCCCTCCAGCCCGGCCAGGCCGTCGTAGAAGGTGTCGCGCCGGGCCGTCTCCAGGTAGCGCAGCACCTCGGGATGGTCGCGGACGGCGTCGGCGACGTCGAGCAGGTCGAGCCCCATCGCGGCCACCACGTTGTGGTCGGCGGACTGGGCGACGGCGTCGGCGGCGTTCTTGACGCCCAGCCAGGACTCCATGTGCTTGTTGACCCAGTTCACCGACTGGATGCCGAGGAAGGCCGCCGCCACGCTGCGCGGGTCGAAGGTGAGCTCGGCGAGCACGTCGTGGTCGTCGACGATGCAGGCGAACAGCTCGTCGCCCGACTTCCCGGCGATCTCGCGCCGCAGCCGCGCCACGGTCGCCTCGGTGTGCGCGATCAGGTCGGGCACGACGCGCGGGTCGTCCTCGCGGGCGAGCTTGAGATACTGCTTGGCGATCGGCAGCACGCCGCCCTCGCCGAAGTCCAGCATCGAGGTCTTGCCGCGGGCCAGCCCGGCGACGAAGTCCTTGCGCGTGAGCACGGCCCGCAGGGCGTTGGCCATCAGCACGTCGACCTGGTCGAGGCTCTTGAGCGTGGCGGGCCTGGCCCAGGCCGAGGTGAGCTCCGCCGAGACGTCCTTGTAGAAGCGGTTGCCGGCCACGACGCCCGCCGTGCGGCCCAGCTTGTCGTGCAGCAGCGCGAAGAACGACAGGCCGAGGGGCGCGAAGGCGTCGGTCATCATCTGCCGGTGCCCGTAGGAGACGTACACGTGGTTCTTGTCGTCGCCGGCGGGCGGCACGGGGTAGAGCGTGGTGACGGGGCGGCTCTGCAGGACGTGGAACGCGCCGTCGTACAGCGCCCACTCGATGTCCTGGGGGCGGCCGAAGTGCGCCTCGATCTCCCGGCCGAGGCGCTCCAGCAGCAGGATCTGCTCGTCGCCGAGCTTCTGCGCGGACTGCCGGGCGGGCTCGACCGGCAGCTCCTCGGTGCCGCCGGACGGCAGCCCGCGCAGCTCCATCGTCTGCGTGGCGATCTTCCTGTCGATGATCCGCCCCGCCCTGACGCGGTAGTTGTCGGCGTTGACCAGCCCCGACACGAACGCCTCGCCGAGCCCGTACCCGGCGTCGATCGACACCACCCGGCGGTTGGCCGAGACCGGGTCGGCGGTGAACATGATGCCCGCCGCCTCGGGGAAGACCATCCGCTGCACGACCACCGACAGCCGGACCAGGCGATGGCCGAAGCCGTTCTGGATGCGGTAGGCCACGGCCCGGTCGGTGAACAGCGACGCCCAGCAGCGCCGCACCGCGTCGACGATCGCCTCGGCGCCGCGCACGTTCAGGTAGGTGTCCTGCTGGCCGGCGAAGGAGCTGGAGGGCAGGTCCTCGGCGGTGGCGCTGGAGCGCACCGCGCAGGGCGCCTCGTCGCCGCCCATCCCGCCGAGGTGGCGGACGATGTCGTGCCGAATCTCCTCGGGCACGGTCAGGCCCTCGATGGCGGCGCGCAGCCGGGCGGCGGCGGCGGCGATTCCGGCCCGGTCGTCGGCCCGCAGCCCGGACAGCCCGTCGATCAGCGCGGCGACCGCCGGGTCACGCTCGACGACCTGCTCGTACGCGCCGGTGGTGACGCAGAAGCCCGGCGGCACGCGGACCCCGCGGATCGCGGACAGCTCGCCCAGGTTGGCCCCCTTTCCGCCGACCAAGGGGAGGTGCGTCTTGTCGATGTCTTGGAACCCGAGTACGTAGGCACTCATGGCTGATCCCGTCTCTCATCCGATTTCAATACAGCACTGTACTGTATTGAAATCGGGACACGCCAACAGGGAAGGACGTCCCCATGACTGCCAAGATCTGCCTGGTGACCGGAGCCTCCTCGGGCATCGGCCACGCCACCGCGCTGGAGCTGCGCCGGGCCGGCCACATCGTGTACGGGGCCGCGCGCCGCGTCGACCGCATGGCCGGGCTGCGACAGGCCGGGGCCCACCCGCTGGCCATGGACGTCACCAGCGACGACGACCTGGCCCGCGTCGTGGCCGCCGTCCTGGACGAGCACGGCCGGATCGACGTGCTCGTCAACAACGCCGGGACCGGCCTGCACGGCGCCGTCGAGGACGTGCCCGTCGACCGCGCCCGCCGCCTGTTCGAGGTCAACCTCTTCGGCCCGGCCCGGCTCACCCAGCTCGTCCTGCCGCACATGCGCGAGCGCCGCTCCGGCACGATCGTCAACGTCTCCTCGATCGCCGGCGAGATCTCGCTGCCCCTCGTCGCCTGGTACCACGCCTCCAAGCACGCCCTGGAGACCTGGTCCGACTCGCTGCGCCAGGAATGCCTGCCGTTCGGCGTCCGCGTGGTGGTCGTGCAGCCGGGCATCATCCGCACCGAGTTCGAGGAGGACACGCCGCGCGAGCTGCGCGAGACCTCCGGCGGCGGGGCCTACGGCGCGCTCGCCGAGTCGATGGCCAGGCGCGCCGAGGGCAACACCAAGGGCTCCCCGCCCGCCGTGGTCGCCCGGGCCATCAGGACCGCGGCCGAATCGCCCCGGCCCAAGTCCCGCTACCCGGTCGGCTACCTGGCCAGAACGCTCCTGGCGATGCACCGGATCCTGCCCGACCGGGCGTTCGACGCCCTGGTCACGAAGGCGGGCTAGCGCGGCCATGAGACGACCCGGCCGGCCGCGCAGCAGGGAGGTGGACGCGGCGGTCCTGGCCGCCGCGCTCGACCTGCTCATCGAGCGCGGCGCCAGCCAGACCAGCATCGAGCAGATCGCCCAGCGCGCCGGAGTCACCCGCGCCACCGTCTATCGGCGCTTCCCCGGCAAGACGGCCCTGCTCATCCAGGCCATCGAGTCGGTGCACCACGACCACGGCCCCGGGGCGCTCGACTGGCCGGACATCGACCGCATGCTCGACAACTGGGCGGCCTACCTGAGCACCCCCCGCAACCGGCGCATGCTGCGGCGGCTGTACGGGGCCGTGGACGACTACCCCGAGCTGCCGCGCGCGTACCGGAACTCCCACGGCGGGCGGCGGGCGGCGGCCGAGCACGCGGCGCTGCGCCGCTCGCGCGAGCGCGGCCAGCTCCCGCGCGAGAGCGACCCCGACACCGTCCAGCAGCTTCTCAACGGCGCGGTGCTGCACCACCTCGGCGCCTACCCCGACACCGAGAGCGCCGAGGCGGTCAAGGCGTACTTCGTGGCCATCCTGCGGCAGGCCGGATACCGCACGGATGTCACATCGGGCCGCCCGCCGCCGTCTGCTCACTGACGGACGACTGGGGGAGGGGCTGCGGTGATTCTCGCGCACGGGATCGGCGGGCGGTCGGATCTGCCGATCCCGCTCTGGCTGGCGCTCTACGCCGGGGCGGGGGCGGTGCTGATCGCGTTCTTCGCGGTGTCGGTGCTGCGGCCACGGCAGCGGCAGCGATCGGGCGGCGTGCCGCTGCCCCGGGCCGCGCAGCGGATCGCCGGTGCCCCCGCCGTCCGCGCGCTGCTCAGGGCGGCGGGCCTGGCGGCGCTCGCGCTGCTGCTGGCCACCGCCTGGTTCGGCGCCGCCGACCCGGCGCGCAACCCGGCGCCCGCCTGGTTCTACGTGTGGTTCTGGGTCGGCCTGATCCCGGTGTCGCTGCTGTTCGGGCCGCTCTGGCGGCTGGTGAACCCGGTGCGCGCGCTCGCCGCCGCCGTCCGCCGGCTCCTGCCGGAGGCGGCGCGCCGCGAGCCGCCGTCCGGCCGCGCCGGCTCCCTGCCGGCGGTCGCCGGCATGGCCGCCTTCCTCTGGCTCGAACTGGCCTCCCCCGACCCCGGCTCACCGCGCGCGGTGGCGCTCTTCGTGACCGGGTACGCGCTGGCGCACACGGTGGCCGGAGCCGTGTTCGGGCCGCGCTGGTTCGATCGGGCGGACTCCTTCGAGGTGTACGCCGGGCTGCTCGCCGCCCTGTCGCCGATCGGCAGGGACGAGGCCGGGCGGCTGGTGCTGCGGACGCCCCCGGCCGGGCTGCGCGCCGGTCGCGCCGACGCCGGGCAGACCGCGCTGGCGCTCGTGGTGCTGGGCGGCACCATGTACGACGGCTTCAGCAGGCTGCCGGTGTGGACCGGGATCACCGGCGTGCTCGGCGGCCCGGCCGCGACGCTGCTGACCACGGCCGCGCTCGGCGTCGTGATCGCGCTCAACCACCTGGCCTACCGTGACGCGCTCCGGATGACCAGGCCGTACGCCCGGCCGTCGGCGGGCGTGGCCGACGCGTTCACGCACTCGCTGGTGCCGGTCATGGTCGGCTACAGCGTCGCGCACTACTTCTCCTTCGCCGTCTTCGAGGGGCAGCGGGGCTGGCTGCTGGCCGGTGACCCGTTCGGCCTCGGCTGGGACCTGTTCGGCGTCGGTGACGCGGCCGTCGACTACACGGTGCTGGCGCCGTCGCTGATCGCCGCCGTCCAGGTGGGCGCGATCGTGCTCGGCCACATCGGCGGCGTGGTGGCCGCGCACGACCGGGCGCTGGAGGTGGTGCGCGCCGGGGAGCTGCGGACCGGCCAGTACCCGATGCTCACGCTCATGGTCGTCTACACGGGCCTCGGCATCACGCTGATGTCCGCGGGCTGAGCCGTGTCACACGCCGCCGGGGGCGCTCGTCCTATCACCAGATCAAGCACAGGAAAGGGACAAATCATGATGAACGGCTACAGCAGGCCGGCCAGGATCTTCGTCCAGGTGGCCGTCGTGGTCGGCGCGCTGACGATGCTGGTGTTCGGCGTGTGGATGCGCATCGACCCCGCGGGCTTCGCGGTCTTCGCCCAGTTCCCCAATCACGTGCACTTCCTGCACGACGCCGGGGTCTTCCAGATCGGCATCGGGCTGATGATGCTCTGCGCGCTGGTGTGGCACGACGTGCTCTCGATCGTGCTGGTCGGGTTCTTCGTCACCAACTCGCTGCACGCGGTGAACCACGCGGCCGACCTGGACCTCGGCGGCAGCCCGGACAACTGGTGGCAGCTCGGGCTCGTCTCGCTGCTGGCCCTGGCCGGCCTCGTGGTGCACCGCAGGCAGCTCAGCCGCCGGTCACGGGCTGACGCGTAGCCGGGTCAGCACCAGCCCGCCGCGGTGGAGCTCGACCTCGAAGACGCCCGGGATGTCCGCGACGAGGCTCAGCGTCGAGGCCCGGCCGGGGACGAGCTCCGCCTCGCGGTCGTAGCCGTGCACGTGCAGCTCGTCGGCGGCGTCGGAGGTCACGACCAGCTCGACCGTGTCGCCGGTGCGGGCCTCCACCCGGTCCGGCCCGGTCACCAGCTCGCCGCCGGCCACGACGAACAGGTGCCGCCGCGCGGCGGCGCCCTCGGCCCCCTGCCCCTCGACCTGCCCCCCGACCTGCCCCCCGCCCTGGCCGCACGCCGCCGCCGTCACCAGCAGGGCGACGGCGACGGCCGCGGCG
>NZ_JAHKRO010000182.1 GCF_019396325.1 Nonomuraea ceibae | reverse complement strand
GGAACGCCGGGGAGGGGGGAGGCCCCTTCCGTGGTTGGGGCGGCGGGGGGGTGGGGGCGGGCGTGGGCGGGGTCGATGTCCATGGCGCGCAGGACGTGCAGGGCGAGGTTGGTGCCCTCGTCGAGCATGGCGGCGAGCAGGTGCTCGGTGCCCACGGCGGGGGCGCGGCCGGCGGCGGCGAGGTCGGCGGCGAGTTTGAGGACCGTGCGGGTGCGGGCGGTGAGGTGGCTGAGCGCCCCGGACGGCCGGTCCGGGTCGAGGTCCGCGGGGACGCTGGCGCGGATCGCCGTCACCCGGCGCACCGCCTGCTCCAGCGCCCGCTGGCAGATGGCCGACACGGGCACCCCCGCCTCCTTGACGGCCTCCGCGAGCTCGTCGGGCAGATAAACGTTGATCTTCGGCACGCGACCTCCTCCTTCGACTATGCCCCCACTATAACCCCACGCGGGTTATATGCTCCCCGAGCTGGAGAAGACTGGCTTTGCCGCGGCCGGGAGCGCAGACTGGAAGGACGGCGATCCCGCGAAACAGTGGAGCACCCGTGGACAACCACCTTGATCACATGCCGGTTCTGTCCCGAGGCAGGCATCGCAACCCCAAGCGGGGCGCCTGCTTCATGGAGCTGGCCTCCTACCTGGCCGGAGAGCGGTGGAGCGACCATCCCGCCTGCACCCATCCGCTGCTGGCGGCCCTCGCCCGGCTGGTCAACGACAACATCGGCGACGCGCAACGCGGCCGGCTCGTGGAGCTCGTCCCGTCGATCATCGGCCTGACCTCCGACGACCTGCGGGTGGACGCCCACATCGCGCTGCGCTGCGCCACGACGGCGCTGCCCGTAGCGGCGGCCGAGCGGCAGCTCGCGCTGGCGGTGTCGGTGCTGGCGGCCGAGGAGATGCTGGCCAGGCTCGACGGCCGGCCGCCGGGGCGGCTGAGCGAACGGAGCCGGGCGGCGATGGAGCAGGTGCCGCAGGCCGCCGCGCAGGCGCGCAGGTTCAGCCGGGCGGCGCGGATCACCGAGAAGGGCTTCCGCCGCTACGCCGCGCCCAACGCGGTCCAGCTCGCCGTGGTGGGCATCGTCCAGGCGTGCGTCCCGGACCCGGACCCGCTGCTGCGTGACCTGCTGGCGGGGGCGATCGCCGACTGCGCCGCCCTCATCCAGGAAAAGGAAGCCCGGCAGGCCGTCACGAACCCTCTCCCGGTCCCCCTGTCCTGAGCGGACCGGGCCGTACCCTTGACCCTCTGGATGGGGGTGGGGATGGACGACGAGGACGTGCGGGTGGCCGTCTACGCCGGGTTCGCCCGTACGGGGCGGGCCCCCGGAGTCGAGGAGCTGGCCGCGACCACCGGCGCCGGGCCCGGCGAGGTGCGGCGGGCGTTGCGGCGGCTGCACGGGGCCCGGGCACTGGTACTGGTACTGGGCGACAACGGCGACAGCGACGAGGGCGAAGGCCAGGGCCAGGGCGGCGCGATCGTCATGGCGCACCCGTTCTCGTCGGTGCCGCTGGGGTTCTCGGTCATGGGCCGGGAGACGCTGTGGTGGGGCGGCTGCGCGTGGGACGCGTTCGCCGTGCCGCACCTGCTCAAGGACGAGCCCGAGGTGCTGGTCGCCACCCGGTGCCCCGGATGCGGGACGCCGCACGCCTGGTCGGTGGGGCGCGCCGCGCCTCCCCCGGGTGAGCAGGTGGCGCACTTCCTGGTCCCGGTGGCCCGCATGTGGGACGACGTCGTGCGGACGTGCTCGAACCAGCGGCTGTTCTGCTCGGCGGGCTGCGTGGACGGATGGCTGGCGCGTACGGGGCTGCCGCGCGGTTACGTGATGGACGTGCCGGCGCTGTGGCGGCTGGCCCGGGGCTGGTACGACGGCCGCCTGGAGCGCGGCTACACCCGCCGGGAGCCGTCCGAGGCCGCCGCGCACTTCGCCGCCGCCGGGCTGGACGGCCCGTTCTGGGGCCTCTGAGACCCCTGCCCCGACGTGCGCCTTTTCTCGTCAACACGTTCGGGAAGCGGTTCCGCCCAAGGGTGGAACCGCAGGTCAGGCAAGCCTCCCCTTCGTTGCGGATCATGCCGACATATGTCTAAATGTCGGACGAGTTGGTCTTATGGGAGGGAATGTCATGACTATTGAGCTGGAGCGGACGTACTCGCCCGAGAAGCACCACAGCCACCGTGACGTGACCGGCGGCTGGCTGCGGCCGGCGGTGTTCGGCGCCATGGACGGCCTGGTGTCCAACTTCGCGTTGATCGCCGGAGTGGTGGGCGCCGCCGGGGCCGGGCGGGGGGCCGTGCTGGCGGGGTTCGCCGGGCTGGTGGCCGGGGCGTGCTCGATGGCGGCGGGCGAGTACACGTCGGTGAAGTCGCAGACCGAGCTGATGCGCGCCGAGATCGCCGTGGAGCGCCAGGAGCTGGCCAGGAACCCGGAGGGCGAGCGGGCCGAGCTGGCCGCGCTCTACCGTTCGCGGGGCCTGGACGCCGAGCTGGCCGACCGGGTGGCGGCGGGCCTGTCGGCCGACCCGGAGCAGGCGCTGCGCGTGCACGTACGGGAGGAGCTGGGCGTGGACCCGGACGACCTGCCGTCGCCGCGCCTGGCCGCCGCCGCGTCGTTCGGCGCGTTCGCGCTGGGCGCGCTGGTGCCGCTGGCGCCGTTCCTGTTCGGGGCGTCGGGGCTGACGCTGGCCGTGGTGCTGAGCGTGCTGGGGCTGTTCGGGTTCGGGGCGGTGGTGGCGGTGATGACGGCCCGCCCGTGGTGGCTGGGCGGCCTGCGCCAGCTCGCGCTCGGCGTGGGCGCGGCCACGGTCACGTTCGGGCTGGGCCACCTGCTGGGCGTGACCATCGCCTGACCGGCCCACGCCCGAGCCGGTACGCGCCCCGCCCCCGTTCCCGGTACGCGCCCCGTACCGGGAAGGGGGTCAGGGGCGGGCGGCGGTGGCGAGGTTGACGCCGAGGGCGACGAGCGCGGCGCCCGTGAGGCCGTCGAGCGTGCGGCGGACGGCGGGCCGGGCGAACGCGCGGCGCAGCGCGCTGACGACGTTGGCCACGGTGAGGAACCACAGCACGGTCCCGGCGAGCGCGATCAGCGACAGCAGCAGCGTGTCGGCGAGCGAGGCCCCCGCGGAGAGGAACTGCGGCACCAGCGCGACGAAGAACAGCGCCGCCTTGGGGTTGAGCACGTTGGTGAGCAGCCCTTCGGCGAAGGCCGCCCACGGCCCCCTGCCGCCCGTGGCGGGCGTGTCGAGGGCGAGCCCGCCGCCGCCCTTGACCGCCGCGCGCAGCGCCTTGGCGCCCAGGTAGAGCAGGTAGGCGGCGCCGACGACCTTGACCACGGTGAACGCCACCGCCGAGGCGGCCAGCAGCGCGGCGACGCCGGTCGCGGCGGCGACGACCCACACGAACACGCCGAGGGAGATGCCCGCGGCGGCGGCCATGCCGTGGCCGCGCCCCGACAGCGCCGAGCGGCGCACCACGACCGCGAAGTCCGGGCCGGGCGACATCGCGCCGAGCATCACCACGCCGCCGAAGGCCACGATCTGCGTCAGAGAGGTCATGGCCCCCAGCGTAGAGGCGATCACCGCTTGCGGCGGCCCCGGCGTTTGAGGATCGCGCGCAGCGTCAGCAGCAGCACGACGGCGACGGCCTGGCCGCCGAGCACGATGCGGTTGACGTCGACGGCGGGCTGCCAGCGGACGTCGCCGTCCTTGACGACGAAGACGCCGGCCGGGGCGGCGGCGACGCCGTAGCCGGAGCCGCTGCCCTGCTCACCCTGCCCGCCGGTGCCCTGGCCGCCCCCGCCGCCGTGGGCGACCCGGGCGACCGGGATGATCGTCACGCCGTCGCGCTCGACGGGTTCGCCGAACACGCGCCCGACCGTCGCGGCGTCCTTGGCCTGATCCACCAGTCGCATGATGTCCATGCGGCCATGCTCTCCCCGCGACGGCCCGGGCGCCAGCGCCCTCGGGGTCAGACGCGCCGTCCGCGCAGCTCGCGGTAGCGGCGCACGAGCAGCTCGGTCGACGGGTCGGGGAACTCGGCGGGCGGCTCGGCGGAGGTGAGCGCGGGCGCCAGGTCGAGCGCCATCTTCTTGCCCAGCTCGACGCCCCACTGATCGAAGGAGTCGACGCCCCAGATCGTGCCCTCGACGAACACGACGTGCTCGTAGAGGGCGACGAGCTGGCCGAGCGTGGAGGGCGTCAGCTTGGGCGCCAGGATGGTGGAGGTGGGCCGGTTGCCCGGCATCACCTTGTGCGGCACGACCTCGGGCGCGGTGCCCTCGGCGGCGATCTCCTCGGCGGTCTTGCCGAACGCCAGCGCCGAGGTCTGCGCCAGCAGGTTGGCGGTGAGCAGGTCGTGCATGCCCTCGTGGTCCTCGTACGGCTCGGCGAAGCCGATGAAGTCGGCCGGGACGAGCCGGGTGCCCTGGTGCAGGAGCTGGTAGAAGGCGTGCTGGCCGTTGGTGCCGGGCTCGCCCCAGAAGATCTCGCCGGTGTCGACGGTGACGGGGGTGCCGTCGGCGCGCACCGACTTGCCGTTGGACTCCATCGTGAGCTGCTGCAGGTAGGCGGGGAAGCGGTGCAGCCGCTGGCTGTAGGGCAGCACGGCGCGCGTCTGGGCGCCGAAGAAGTCGGTGTACCACACCCCGAGGAGGCCGAGCAGCACCGGCATGTTGGCCTCGAACGGGGCGGTGCGGAAGTGGCGGTCGATGGCGTGGAAGCCGGCCAGCATCTCGCGGAACCGGTCGGCCCCGATCGCGATCATGAGGGACAGGCCGATGGCGCCGTCGTAGGAGTAGCGTCCGCCGACCCAGTCCCAGAAGCCGAACATGTTGCCGGTGTCGATGCCGAACTCGGCGACCTTGGCGGCGTTGGTGGAGACGGCGACGAAGTGGCGGGAGACGGCGTCCTCGCCGAGCGCGCCCACCAGCCAGTCGCGGGCCACCTTGGCGTTGGTGAGCGTCTCCAGGGTGGTGAAGGTCTTGGAGCTGACCACGAACAGCGTCGTGGCCGGGTCGAGGCCGCGCAGGTTGCCCGAGATGTCGGCCGGGTCGACGTTGGAGACGAACCGGGCCTCGATGCCGGCGTCGGCGTAGTCGCGCAGCGCCTCGTAGGCCATCGCCGGGCCCAGGTCGGAGCCGCCGATGCCGATGTTGACCACGGTGGTGATGGGCCGCCCGGTGGCGCCGCGCCACTCCTGGGACCGGACCCGGCCGGCGAACTCGCTCATCCGGTCGAGCACCGCGTGCACGTCGCCCGTCACGTCCTGGCCGTCCACGACCAGCTTGTCCCCGGCGGGGGCGCGCAGCGCGGTGTGCAGCACGGCGCGGTCCTCGCTGACGTTGATGTGCTCACCGGTGAACATCGCCTCGACGCGCTCACGCAGCCCGGCCCGCTCGGCCAGGCGCACCAGCAGGCCGATGGTCTCCTCGGTGGCACGGTGCTTGGCGTAGTCGAGGTAGAGGTCGCCGGCGGTCACCGTCATGCGGGCGGCCCGGCCGGGATCGTCCGCGAACAGCTCGCGCAGATGCCTGCCCGCCAGCTCCTCATGATGCTTCTCCAGGGCCGCCCACTCCTGGCTCCGGGTGATGTCGCCGCTCACGTTTCCTCCTGGCACCGTCAATCCGATCTCATCCGGCCGATCACCGCCGGCCGGTCACATCGTCCCGCAACCCCGTACCCCCCGGTCCTCATTCCGCGCATGGCGGAGCGGACTCTTTGCCGGCCGGTTTGCCGGTCAGTGGGAATCGCGGCCCACGGCGTCGCCGCTCGACCCGCGCAGGAAGTCCAGGTCGGCGCCCTGGTGGGCCTGGTTCACGTGGTCGATGTAGAGGCGTTCCCAGCCGCGGGCGGGCCTGGCGTGGCCGTCGGCGACGGGCGGCCTGGAGTTCAGCTCGGCGTCGGGGATGTCGACGTCGAGCCGCCGGGCGGCCACGTCGAGCACGATCGGGTCGCCGGTGCGGACCCTGGCCAGCGGCCCGCCGGCGGCGGCCTCGGGCGAGGCGTGCAGCACGACGGTGCCGTAGGCGGTGCCGCTCATCCGGGCGTCGCTGACGCGGACCATGTCGCGCACGCCCTTGGCCAGCAGCTTGGCGGGCAGCGGCAGGTTGCCGACCTCGGGCATGCCGGGGTAACCCTTGGGGCCGCAGCCGCGCAGCACCAGCACGGAGGTCTCGTCCACGTCCAGGTCGGGCGAGTCGAGCCGGGCGTGGACGTCCTCGACGCTGTCGAAGACGACGGCGCGGCCGCGGTGGCGCAGCAGCTCGGGCGAGGCGGCGGCGGGCTTGATGACGGCGCCCGACGGCGCCAGGTTGCCGCGCAGCACGGCGATGCCGGCGTCGGGCAGGAGCGGGTCGGCGCGCCGCCTGATGACGGTCTCGTCCCAGATGCGGGCGTCGTCCAGGCAGGCGGACAGCGGCGCGCCCATGACGGTGGGCTCGTCGTGGAGCAGGTCGGCGACCTCCTTGAGCAGGGCGCGCAGCCCGCCCGCCCGGTGAAGGTCGTCCATGAGGTGGCGTCCGGCGGGCTGCAGGTCCGCCAGCAGCGGCACGCCCGACCCGGTGCGGTCGAAGTCGTCGAGGTCGAGCTCGACGCCGAGGCGGCCGGCGATGGCCAGCAGGTGGATGACGGCGTTGGTGGAGCCGCCGATGGCGGCGAGCGTGACGATCGCGTTGAGGAACGCGCCGCGCGTCATGACGTCGCTCGGCCGGCGTCCCTCGCGGACCAGGCCGACGGCCAGGCGGCCGGCCTCGTGGGAGCGTTCGAGCAGGCGGCTGTCGGCGGCGGGGATGCCGGCGGTGCCGGGGATCGTCATGCCGAGCGCCTCGGCCATGCAGGCCATGGTGGAGGCGGTGCCCATCGTGTTGCAGTGGCCCCGGCTGCGGATCATGGAGGATTCGGAGTCGAGGAACGCCTCGCGCGACAGCGTGCCGGCGCGCACCTCCTCGCTGAGCCGCCACACGTCGGTGCCGCAGCCGAGCGGGACGCCGCGGAAGTGGCCGGTGAGCATCGGCCCGCCGGGCATGACGACGGCCGGCAGGTCGACCGAGGAGGCGGCCATGAGCAGCGACGGGATCGTCTTGTCGCAGCCGCCGAGGAGCACGACGCCGTCGATCGGGTTGGCGCGCAGCATCTCCTCGACGGACATGGCGGCCAGGTTGCGCCAGAGCATGGCGGTGGGGCGGACGTTCGTCTCGCCGAGCGACATCACGGGCAGGTTGAGCGGGACGCCGCCGGCGGCCCAGACGCCGTCGGAGACGCTGCGGGCCACCTCGCCGAGGTGGGAGTTGCAGGGGGTCAGGTCGGAGGCGGTGTTGGCGATGGCGATGTGCGGCCGCTCGCCGTCGAAGGCCTCGCGCGGTAAGCCTCTGCGCATCCAGGCCCGGTGGATGTAGGAGTTCCTGTCGTCGCCCGAATACCACCGTGAGCTTCTCAGCGCCATGCCGGCACTGTAGCCGAGCGTCCGGCTCCGCTCCCGTACCCGCTCACGGCCCGCCGCTTACGCCCCGGCCCGCCGGGGCAGGGGGCACGGCATGGACCATGTCGACGCATACTGGCGCGCGGCCAACTACCTGTCGGTCGGCCAGATCTACCTGCTGGACAACCCGCTGCTGAGCGAGCCGCTGCGGCCGGAGCACATCAAGCCGCGCCTGCTCGGCCACTGGGGCACCACACCGGGCCTGAACTTCTGCTTCGCCCACCTGAACCGGGTGATCCGGGAGCGGGACCAGGACATGATCTACATCGCCGGCCCCGGCCACGGCGGCCCGGCGGCGGTGGCGCACGCGTGGCTGGAGGGCTCCTACACCGAGCGCTACCCGGACGTCACGCGGGACGCGGAGGGGATGCGGCGGCTGTTCCGGCAGTTCTCCTTCCCCGGCGGGGTGCCCAGCCACGTGGCGCCGGAGACGCCGGGGTCCATCCACGAGGGCGGAGAGCTCGGCTACGCGCTGGCGCACGCCTACGGGGCCGCGTTCGACAACCCGGACCTGGTGGTGGCGTGCGTCATCGGCGACGGCGAGGCCGAGACGGGCCCCCTCGCCGCGAGCTGGCACTCCAACAAGCTGCTGGACCACGAGCGTGACGGCGTCGTGCTGCCGATCCTCCACCTGAACGGCTACAAGATCGCCAACCCGACGCTGCTGGCCCGCATCCCGGAGGCCGACCTGCTCAAACTCCTGGAGGGGTACGGGTACCGCCCGCACGTCGTGGGCCCGGACCACGGCGAGATGGCGGCCACCCTGGACGAGGCGTTCGAGGAGATCGCCGCCTACCGGGAGGGCGCGGACCGCAGGCTCCCGATGATCGTGCTGCGCACGCCGAAGGGCTGGACGGGCCCGCGCGAGGTCGACGGGCTGCCGGTGGAGGGCACCTGGCGCGCCCACCAGGTGCCGCTGGCGGCGGTGCGCGACAACGCCGAGCACCTGGCGATGCTGGAGGAGTGGATGCGCTCCTACCGGCCGGAGGAGCTGTTCGACACCGGCGGCCGGCCGGTCGCGGGCGTCCTCGGCACGGTCCCCGAGGGCGGGCGCCGGATGAGCGCCAACCCGCACGCCAACGGCGGCGAGCTGCTGTCTCCGCTGCGGCTGCCCGACTTCCGCGGGTTCGCCGTCGAGGTCAAGTCACCGGCGACGCAGGCGAGCGAGCCGACCAAGGTCCTCGGCACGCTGCTGCGCGAGGTCATCAGGGACAATCCGCGCACGTTCCGGCTGATGGGCCCGGACGAGACCGCCTCCAACCGGCTCAGCGCCGTCTTCGACGCCACCGACCGGGCCTGGAACGCCGAGCGGCTGCCCACCGACGAGCACCTGGCGCCCGGCGGCCGGGTGATGGAGGTGCTGAGCGAGCACCTGTGCCAGGGCTGGCTGGAGGGCTACCTGCTGACCGGCAGGCACGGGCTGTTCAACTGCTACGAGGCGTTCATCCACATCGTGGACTCGATGTTCAACCAGCACGCCAAGTGGCTGGAGTCGTCGCAGAAGATCCCCTGGCGGCGGCCGGTGGCGTCGCTGACGTACCTGCTGTCGTCGCACGTGTGGCGGCAGGACCACAACGGCTTCAGCCACCAGGACCCGGGCTTCCTGGACGTGGTCGTCAACAAGAAGGCGTCGGTGGTGCGCGTCTACCTGCCGCCGGACGCCAACACGCTGCTGTCGGTGGCCGACCACTGCCTGCGCTCGCGCGACTACGTGAACGTGATCGTGGCGGGCAAGCAGCCGGTGCTCGACCTGTTCACCATGGACGAGGCGATCGCCCACTGCACGCGCGGCCTGGGCATCCTGCCGTGGGCCTCCAGCGACGCGGGCGCCGAGCCCGACGTGGTGCTCGCCTGCGCCGGCGACGTGCCCACGCTGGAGACGCTGGCGGCGGCCGCGATCCTGCGCGAGGAGCTGCCGGACCTGAAGGTGCGGGTCGTCAACGTGGTGGACCTCATGCGGCTGCAGCCGTCGTCGGAGCACCCGCACGGCATGTCCGACGCCGAGTTCGACACGCTGTTCACCACGGACAGGCCGATCATCTTCGACTTCCACGGCTACCCGACGCTGATCCACCAGCTCACCTACCGCCGCCACGGCCACGCCAACCTGCACGTGCGCGGCTACAAGGAGGAGGGCACCACGACCACGCCGTTCGACATGGCGATGCTCAACGACATCGACCGCTTCCACCTGGTCATGGACGTCGTCGACCGGGTCCCCGGCCTCGGCGCCCGGGCCGCCCACCTGCGCCAGCGGATGGCCGACGCCCGTCTCCAGGCCCGCGCCCACACCCGGCTGCACGGCGAGGACGCCCCCGCGATCAGCTCGTGGACCTGGCCGGACACGTCCATGTCCTGAGCGCCGTGCGGGTTCAGCCGGTGGCGGCCCGGCGCACCGCCGCCACGATGGCCGTGTTGGGCAGGCCCTTGAGCAGGTACGTGGTCACGCCCGCCTGGCGCATCTCGTCCACCGAGGCGGAGTCGCCGTAGGCGGAGAACGCCACGACGCGGGTGGCGGGCGAGCGGCGGCGGATCTCGCGGGCCGCCCACGCGCCGCCGCCGGGCATCCGCACGTCCAGGACCGCCACCGCCGGCCGGTGCAGCTCCGCCAGCTCGGCCGCCTCGCCCGCGTCGGCCGCCACCGCCACCACGGTCAGCCCCGGCTCGGCCTCCAGCACCTCGGCCAGCACCTCCCTGATCAGCGGCTCGTCATCGGCGACCAGCACCGTGACCGGGTCGCTCACGGCTCGCCCCGGGAGACGGCGGGCACCCAGAACTCGACCGTCGCCCCCTCTCCCGGGTTGCCGCGCACGGCGCACCAGCCGCCCGCGATCTCGGCGCGCTCCCGCATCTCGATCAGCCCGAAATGGCCGGGTTCGGGGTCGTTCTCCCCGGCGTGCTCGAAGCCGTGGCCGTCGTCGTTCACCCAGACGTGCACGCCCTGCTCGGCCGAGGCCAGCCGGACCGTAACCGCGCGGGCGCGGGCGTGCTTGCGGACGTTCGTCAGCGCCTCCTGGCAGATGCGGAAGATCGTGATCGACGTCTCCGGCGGCGGCTCGGCCGCCAGGTCGTGGGTCAGCTCGTAGGTGAGCCCGTCGCCCGACACCACCTGGTCCAGGTAGCGGGTCAGCCCCTCGACCAGGCCGGTGCTGTCGATGCCCGGCGGGTGCAGCCGGAAGGTGAGGTTGCGCAGCCGGCCCACGGCGGCGTCGACCGTGTCGTTGAGCCGCGTCACCGCCGCCTGGTGCTCGCCCGTCAGCCGCGTGGCCAGCAGTTGCAGCCGCATGCCGACCGCCACCATGGACTGGATCGTGTCGTCGTGCACGTCCCAGGCGATGCGCCGGCGCTCCATCTCCTGCGCGTGGACCAGGTGCGCCAGCAGCCTGCCGCGCTCGTCCAGCGCCCGCTCGACCGCGCGCCGCTCGGTCAGGTCGCGCGTCACCTTGCCGAACCCGCGCAGCCGCCCCTGGTCGTCGCGCAGCGCGGTGATGATCACGTTCGCCCAGAACCGGGTGCCGTCCTTGCGGACGCGCCAGCCCTCGTCCTCCAGCCGGCCCTCCGCGACGGCCACCTCCAGCTCGCGCGCCGGTTTGCCCGCCGCCACGTCGGCGGGCGGGTAGAGCGCCGAGAAGTGGCGGCCGACGATCTCGCCGGCGGTCCACCCCTTGATGCGCTCGGCGCCGGCGTTCCAGCTCACGATGTGTCCGCGCGGGTCCAGCATGAAGATCGCGTAGTCGACGACGTTCTGGACCAGCAGCTCCAGGTCGCTCTGCTCGGGCATACCGCAGCTTCGCACAGCCGCGCGCTCGTCACACCGCCCGCTCCCCGGCTGTCAGCTCGCACCAGACCACCTTCCCGCCCGTGTGCGGCGTGACGCCCCAGCGGGTGCACAGCTCGCCGATGACGTGCAGGCCCCAGCCGTCGGCCGGTCCGGGCATGCGCGCCTCCGGCAGCCGCTCCGCGTCGTCGCCGACCTCGACGCGGACGTGCCACGAGCCGCCGGTGATGCGCAGCACCGGCTCGCCCGAGCCGTGCCGCAGCGCGTTGGTGACCAGCTCCGACACCACCAGCAGCACGTCGTCGCGGGAGCCGTGGTAGTCCCAGGCGTCCATGGCGTCGCGGGCGATCCGCCGGGCCGTCGTGATGCTGCCCATCTCCTCGGCCAGGCGGTGCTCCAGCCTGAACGGCCCGACCTCCGTGCCCATGCCTTTACTGTCGGGCAGCGCGCCCGTCGATCACGAGACGCATCCGCCCCGGTCCGCCTGGTGCAAACGCATCAGTCGAGCAGGCCCTTCCGGCGGGCGATCGCCACCGCCTCCAGCTTCGAGCGGGCCCCCAGCTTCTCCAGGACGTGCTGCACGTGGTTGCGCACCGTGTTGCGCGCCACCCCGAGCCGCCTGCTCATCTGCTCGGTGCTCACCCCGTCGGCGAGCAGGAGCAGCGTCTCCCGTTCGCGCCCGGTGAGCGTCCCGCCCGGGCCGCGGTCCCGGCCCGCCAGCCGGTCGAGCACCCCGGGCAGCAGCGCCGGCCCGAACACCACGCCGCCCGCCGCCACCTCGCGGACCGCCGACTCCAGCTCCCGCAGCGGCGACGTCTTCACCACCAGGCCCGCTCCCCCGGCCTCCACCACCCGCGCGGCCACGTCCGCCGACGCCTCGGCCGTCAGCACCAGCACGCGCGCGCCCGGCGCCGCCTCCCGGATGCGGCCGATCGCCGCGACGCCGTCGCCGTCGGGCAGCCGCCGGTCCAGCACCACCACGTCGGGACGCCACCTCCCGGCGCCGGGCACCGCCCCCCCCCCCGTCGCGG
>NZ_JAHKRO010000181.1:3835-12838 GCF_019396325.1 Nonomuraea ceibae | reverse complement strand
GCGGATGGCTTGAATGGGCGGTAGTGTGCGTGCCACGAGCGTAGGTCCTTGCGTAGTGCGAACTTTGGTCGGTTCCGCACGGCAACCTACGCTCGTTCACATTTACACCGCATCTCGGACGCGACCGATGCGCAACACGCCGCCGGACAGTCCCGAGCCGGAGCCCATCGACCCGCACCTCGGCGTTCCATTGATTCGGGCCGGCGACACCGGGCTTTCGCCGGAGGCCAACCCGCACCCGTACCGCTTCGCCGACCCCGCCGACCTCTTCACGCCATCGCAGCCCGCCGCCGACTACGGGCTGCTGCTCGCCACGCAGACCTTCCGCGTGCTGTTCCCCCGGGTGAAGATCGACAAGGGCGCGGACAGCATCACCGGGGATCTGGCGCCGCTTCTCGCCGATCCGCACGCGATGCTGAGCGCGACCGGCCTGTTCCCCCAGCTCGCGCACGCGATCGCGTTCCCGAGCAACGCCTACCGGCTCCACGTGCTGGGCGAAGGCCAGATACGGCTGTCGCCTTCGCCGCTGACCCACACCGTCCCGCCACGCTCGCTGCAGATCGTCAAGGCGGCGGGCGTGCACGCGTACACCGAGTATCGGGGCGGCGACCGCCACCAGAGCGGACCGGCGACAATCGCGTTGCGCTTCGACTCCACAGCGCACCCCAGCTGGGGCCTGACGATCGGGCCGATGAGCACCGTCACCGACGTCGACCCGTTCGGCCCCCTGATGCGGATGATCACGACACTGCAGGCGAGCAGCACCGGTCCCCCCAGGGCGACCAAGCCGCTGATCGAGTTCGGCGGGGCACTGCAGCCCGTCGAGGAGCTGCTGACAGTCCTGCATGAGTTCGGCCTGCCGGTCGACCTCCTCGTCGAAACCCCGAACTCCGCCGAGGTGGAGCGCAACAAGAAGGTCAAAGCGAAACTCGATCTCATCGACTTCGAGCTACGCGTGCCTGGAAAGATCACAGGCGAGATCGGCGTCGGTTACGAGATCGGCACCACGAGGGCCGTCCGAGACGTCCTCATGCCCGGCGGAGTCGTGGAGATCTCAGTCGAGATCGAAGGCTCGATCCAGCTGCCCATATTCCCGCTGGTGTACGGGGGCGGCTTGTTCCGTCTCCACTTCGCCACGGGTTACGAGCAGACGGCGAAGGACCCGGTCAAGCGCGAGATCAAGTTGTCCGCCGCCGCCGTCGGCAGTGTCGGCGGCGCCATCGTGCCGCACCTCATCAGCGTCGAGGGCGAGATCCGGTACGGGTACGTCCTGCTCGCCGACTTCGCCAAGGAGGAGTACTACCCGGGAGTGCTCTTCGGGTTCTCCTTCGAATGCGAGATCGGAGAAGGAGTCGCCGGCGTCAAGGTCGGTCTGGAAGGCGAGGTGATCGGCTTCGTCAAGCGGGTCGACGACGAGGAGATCCACATCCGCGCCGAAACCACGATCGCCGGGGAGATCGAGCTGTGCGACATCTTGTCTTTTGAGTACTCGATCGAGGTCGAGTACGACCAGAAGCTGCCGAGTAAAGCGATTATGGCCTTGGCCGGGGCCGCCTACTTCGGGCTGCTCCCGCCGATTCCGCCGTAACAGGAGAGCCCGTCATGACCAATCCGGACGCGCGGCTCACGCTGCTGACCTTCCCGCAGTCCTGGGACGGCTCGAAGCTCGAGCTGCGGGTGCTCGCCCTGCCGAAGGGCAACCCGCGCCTGGCGCCGCTGCCGGGTGCCCCGCCGTTCGCGCAGGCCACGCTCGCCCTGGACGTCGTGATCGTCGCCGGGCTGGACTCACTACCGTCTCCCGGCGTGGAATCCGCCCGGATCGGGCTCGGCATGCGCCCGGCGGCCCCCGGCCGCGCCGGGCTGTACGCCGAACTGGAGACATGCTTCGCGATCAAACCCACGCCGCCGGGCCAGGTGATACGACCGCCCGGCACCCAGATCATGAAGTATCTGATGCCGAGCTACCGGGAGGCGTTCGCCTTCCGCGGCCCCCGGACCGAGTACGCGGTGATCGACGACCGCTACCGATGCGTTCTGACGGAGACGAATGTGGCGGCCCGGCCACCCCGCCCGCCGGTATCTCATGAGGTCACGTGGGGACAGGTACTCGCCTTCGGGCTGAAGAACCCGCTCCTGGCGGAGAAGCTGGGACTGCTGCACGCCGACCTGTCGGTGCCCGCCGGCGACCTCTTCGAAACGGGCGGCTGGCTATACGCGACCCTCGGGGCGCACAGCGCCTACGCCGCCCAAGCAGCCGCCGACCCCAGTGTGCTGGCGGTGTACGCGGCGCGGATCCCTGCGCTCTCCGGTCCGCGCGCCCTCTTCTCCGCCGTTCAGTTCCCGGTGCTGGCGACACCGCCAGGCACCTTCGACGACCTGTTCGTGGAAGCCGCGTCCTACGACGACGGCTTCGCCAAGATCGTGCACGGTGCGCAACCCCGCACCATGGGCATCGCCGACCTCGACCCGAGCGAACCGCTGCCGGTGAAGGACATCGGGATCCGGCTCGGCTGGGACGACGAGCAGGTCGCGATCTGGCTCAACCGCGCGATCAGCCCGGCCACCGTCGAGGACACGGTGCTCGGCGTCGGCGGCTACCGGGTCGACGTGCGGCTCGCGGGCACCGAAACCTGGAGCTCGATGGTACGGGTGCGCAGCGACGTGCGGGTCGGCTCCATCGACGTCGGCCGGTTCGAAGGCGAGCTCGGGGTCCGCACCACGCCAGCGCAACTGCTCGGTGCCAAGACCGGCGACTACTGGCTGCCGAGCTACTTCACCTCATGGGCGGGCCGGTCGGTGGTGACCGGCGACCGTACCGCGCTGGAGGTGTCGGGGCGTACGCCGCGCATGTCCAGCAGTGAGCCGGTCGGCGACCAGGCGGTTGCGCTGCGATACGGCCGCGACTACGAGTTCCGGGTGCGGCTGATGGATCTCAGCGGCGGAGGTCCCCCCGCCGACCGGCTGCCCCGCAATCCCGCGCCGGCGCCGATTCGACGCGTCCCATTTCGCCGCCACGTCCCGCCCAAGCAGGTGAAGGTAACCGCCGAACCCGCTCGGCTCCTGGTCGAACGGCCCCTGATCGGCTACCCCGACCTGGTGTTCACCGGCTTCGACCAACCCGTCGCGGCGCTGCTGGCCGACACCGCTCAAGCCGTTCAGGAACAACGCGAAACCGGGGTCCACGACCCGGACGTGAAGGCGGTCCAGATCGCGGTGGAGGTGCGGCTGCCCGACGGCGACGACAGAGGCGTGGACGGCGAGCCGTACCTGCGGCTGTACACGGCGCTGCGGCGGTTCGAGTCGGCCGCGCCACTCGCCGCACCGCTGCCGATCGACCTCACATACGTGGACGTCAAGGACGTCGCCGCGTTGCGGCCGGCGGATCCCAGCCAGCCCACGCCGGGGACGGGGCCGCTGGCGATCCCGACCGCCCGGGACGTACGGGTGCGGATACGCGCCGTCGGCGACCCCGATCCTGAGCTCGCGTACTGGGGTTCCGACCAAGCGAGGATCGCGCAGCTGGACGCCGGGGTCCACCTGCGGCAGGAGGCCACCGACGAACGCGCGTTGTGGTCGCCCGACGCCCCCGGACGGCAGATCCAGGCGATCCTGCTGCCGCCCGAACCGGCGCCGACCAGCCACGTCAGCGCCGAGCTCGCCATGGAAGGACGCCAGAACCAGGCGCCTGACGACGTTGCGTCCCGCCTGGCGCAGCAACTGGACCTGGACGTCTCAGGGCTGACCTTCGCCGGCAGGCCCGGCCACCGTACGATCTTCGGCTGCTCCTCGCGACTGGCGCACACGCTGACATCCGCCCGATCGGGGATCACGTTCGCTTCCAAGCTGGAACTGACCCGGCAGTGGATCATCGCCATCCGGGTCGGCCTGGATCGGGACTGGACCTGGAGCGGCGTGACGTCGCGCGGTTTCGAGATCGTCGACGGGTCCGGTGAGGTTGTGGGCACCCTCGACCTGCCGCGATCTGCCGGTGCGCAAGCGCGGCCGGAGCCGGACCGCACCAGGACGGAGCTGGTGTTCTTCGACGCGCTCGACGGCACTCCCCCAGCCGGCCGGCACCCAGAGGAGCTCACCACGTCCTACAGCGTCCGCCCTGTCTTCCGGGAGCCGTCCACCACCGCCGACCCGCCGCTGACGTGGGAGCTGCGGCTCCCCATCACCACCCCGCCCCGCCAGACACCCCGGCTCGTCTCCGCGGGACTGGCGCAGTCGTCGTACGAGCCGGCACCCGACTACTCCTCGACGCAGCCACGCGCCCGGCGTCTGTGGCTGGAATTCGCGCTTCCGCCCGCGGACCCTGGTGACCAGTATTTCGCGCGGGTTCTCGGCTACGCCCCCGACCCCCTGCTGATCCCACTGAACGAGGACATCGCGACCCCTGCGGAACCGCCTCTGCCGATCGATCCCGAACCGATGCGCGTCATCACGCCGGGGCAGAGCGCCGACAACAACGGCCTCGCCGCGATGCAGCCGCTCATCCCCGCCCAGGAACGTGACCCGGATGCTCCGATCCACCACTACGTCCTGCCGCTGCCGCCCGGGATGGACGAGACGAGCCAGCAGCTGTTCGGGTTCTTCGTGTACGAGCTGCGCCTGGGCCACGGCGCGAGCCGGTGGTCGACCGCGCAGGCCCGGTTCGGGCCACCGCTGCGGGTCACCGGCGTGCAGCATCCGGCGCCCCCGCTGGCCTGCTCTGTCAGCCGGCTCCCCGAGACCATCCTGGTGAGCGCTCCCGTGGCGACCCCAGTCCACAACGGCCGCCTTCTGCGGCCGGCCAGACCCCGCACCCAGATCTGGGCCTTGATCTACGCCCAGGTGACCCAGTTCGACGGTGAGCGGCAACGCAACGTGCTGCTGGCGCGGGCGCCCGCCAGAACCGGCCTGATCAACACCAACCAGCGGTACGCCGACCAGGGGGAAGAGCATGCGATCGCGCGATTCAGGGTCGAGAACATCACCAGCATCCTGGCCAGCCTGGGGCTGAACACGGGGTCGCCATTGAGCGTCATGACCGTCGAGCTGTACCAGGACACGCCCGATCGGCAGGACCCGCTAGGCGACGACCTGGGACACGTCCGTATCCTGCGCACGTCCCCGCTCACAGCCGTACCGCAGATGTGTCTGCCTTGAAGGTCACGCTTGGTCCTGAGCCCTCTGGATGCAGGGCGTGGTGCGCCGGCGCGCTCACACCCTCCATGCGGGACGTCCCCTCGTACATAGAAACCACGAGGAGCCCTGTGAGTGCCGCTACCTGGTCAGCATGTGTAGATCGATCGACTCGCGAGGGGCTCCCGCCCCGCCGTATCCGAACGACATGTCGAGGTGCGGGCCGGAGATCGCGAACGCCCTTGAGACTGCGGTTTCCCTTGGGCCGGCACTCTTCGACGCGCATACTGCAACGACTACCACCCCGTCGCCGTGACCAACCGGGTCCTCAACCACCTCACGCTCGGACACGTGTACCCGCCTTTGCTCGAACCGCCCGCAGAGAACCTGACCGACCTCACCACCTGCCCCGGCGAGACCGTCGACGATATGCGATCCACCAGCGGCGTCCGATGCGCGGGACAGACCGCAGCCCAGCCCAGCCCAGCCCAGCCACCCTCCGAGCTCACGCCCGTGGCGGCCTCGCCAGCTCCGCGCGTCTCCAGCAGCGTGAGGACGCCGTACGCCAGTGAACGGACGTCACCTGACGCAGGTACATCCAGCCCCAGCGCCTCGACCATCGTCTACGGCGGACGGACTGCCGTCTTCAAAGCCGTCAGACATGCAAGCCCCAGATCTCGAGTGAATCGAACATGATCATACATGTCAATACACTATTGACATGCCTAAGCGTGCCGAGCCTCAGATCAGCAAAACCGCAGGTCAGCGGGCTATTACTGAGATTGTAGATCGCCGACGACAGGTGCGCGATCCGGACCTGGAGACGTTGTTGCGCGACGTGCCGGAGGAACAGCCGGTCGCCGTTATCCGATACGTCCTGGCATCCCACAGAGTGCCGGACTGGGTCACATCGAATGACGTCATCGATGCCCTATGGGTGCTGGCCTACGTCCGCCGGTACTTCCCGCACCTGCCCGAAGAAGCGGATCGGCTCGAGCGAGACCTACTCGAACTCGGATGCGCCAAGCAGATCGCCATGATCAGGATGGCCCCACCGCTCAACGTCCGAACGCGCCAGGCGGTGGAGAACCGGATCCTGCGTCACCGTGCGGCCGCGCTGGGCTTGGCGCGGAGCGAGCGGCAGGAGCGAGCACATCGACTCTCGGCCGGCCGCCCTGCCAAGATCACATCCGCCGAAGGACAGTGGTACGACCGCCATGCCCTTTCCCTATGGGAAGCGGCATCGGAACTCGTTGGCTACCGCACCAGGTTTGACCACCTCATCGACGATGAGCTCGCGGAGAGCATCATCGGCCTGCGCCGCGCGGTGCGTGAGATGGAGTGGCCATTGACTCAGGCACACTTCCCCACTCTCCGGGAGATCGGATGGTGGGCACAGGAGATCGTCGACGCCCTGAGCGAGGATAGATACGCCGACTTCCGGCAACAGCTCGGCGAGGTGCATCCGCGCCTGGCCGAGCTCACCGCACAACAGCACCAGGCGCGGTTCGGCTCCTCATAGGGATAGGGACCCCTCTCCCCAGCGCATGACGCTCCCTTTTGGGCTTGCCCGGTCCCTCATCGAGCCCACTTCAAAGGCGTGCGCGCCACCTGCTGGGCTCACGCGCCGAATGAGGCCCACCGAGCCCCCCGCCAAGATGCGAGTGACCCCTCTTTTCACATCACGGAAGGGCAGAGGCTGCGGCACGCTGGTGACGGTGGAGGCTCGACGAAGTCGTCGACCTACCGGAATCCACGGAAGATGACGGGGAAGCTGTAGCTTCAACCCCTGTTTGCGCACGGGGCCACAAGGCCCCTTACGCGGCCGATCCCCCTTCCCCGGTACTTCCTATCCACCCCCGCGCTGTTCGGCCCTCAGAGGCGTTTCCGCAGGTAGAGCTAGCTAGATTTCGTACCAAGGCCATCAACTTGACCGGTGTCCACCTAGGGCAGTCACCCTCGTATCAGGTCAGTCCCCCGGAGGAACGCCTCGACGGGGATGCACTCACTATCGCTTGTCCATACAGCTACTCAAGCCTTCGACCGTCAGCCCCATCAGTGAAGCGCATGACCGTCCATAAACCCAGGGGCCAACTCGGCGAACGCCACTGTCCACACCGGAAGGAGGCAAGGGGGGCTCCGATCAACCGAACGTAAAAACCCCAGGTCACATGCCCTCGCTTTCACACAATCGGACAGCCGTACCTTCGGGCAAGCGTGCAGGCAATCACCATCACAAGCTCGCAACCATGCAGTGTCCGACACGCGCGTTACCGCTAGATCCTTAGAAAACCGTCCTTGACGCTCTACCATGGTCCCGGCGATAGCAGATCTCGCTCGCCCCATGGGACACGCCCGTTACAATGAGGGGACCAGCTATGTCAGATATGGCGACTCAGATAGCCGAGCAGCCAGCGCAGGGCATGGGGGAGGCGACTAGCCTCTCAGCGTGGCAGCAGCATCACACCACTGCGGTAGCCAACGTCGTCGCGCTGATGATGCGCAAAGGTGGCGCAGGCAAAACTACGCTGACCTTGCTCCTAGCCGACGCACTCGTTCGCTTCGGCTTGCGCGTCCTCATCATCGATCTAGATCCTCAGGGGAACTCCTCGATCGGCGTTGGCAAGAAGGTTCAACTCGAAGAGGTGCCGTCGCTCAACAAGCTCGGCGGCAAACCCGCGAAGCGACCGACCGAGCCCACTGTCTTGGAAGTCATTGAGGCCGATATCGCAGGTGTAGCCGAGGACGCCATTCAACTCGTCGACTGGGGCTACGACGCCGACGAAGCCTTCCCTCGCGGCGGCCCCCTTCGGACTGGTCAGATCGGCACCCTCGGAATCATCACCGCATACCACGCACTAGAAACCGAAGCAGCCACCTGGCGCCCTGGTGACCTGGAGAAGCTAGCCACCGCCCTTCTCCTTCCCACCGAAGACAGCGGGGATGTCGCCCCCAACGTCAAGTGGGATGTCGTCCTCATCGATACTCCCCCCGGCGGATCCCTCATCTCCATCCAGGCAGCCAAAGCCGCCTACCACGCCCTGCTTGTCACCCAGGCTCAGAGGTTCGGCGTCGAGGCGATCCCGGACACCCTCCTCCTGGTCCAAGAGGTCAAGGACAGTTACAAGCACGAAGACCTTGACGTCCTCGGCCTTGTCTTCAACGAATACACCGAACGGAGCCAGACTCAGGGCCAGCTGATGGCCCAAGTCGAGGAAGCCCAGAGCAACAATGATCCCGACTATGACGTTCCGGTGTGGAAGGGCCGCCTGCCGAACTACACCGTCGTCGACAAGAGCCAGGCTGCGGAGACCCCGCTTTCCGCCTACCTCGCCAGCGGAGCCAGGGGAGAACGTGACACAGCTCGCAAGGTCTGCCAAGTCGCTGAAGCTGTGGCACTGCAACTGCTCGCAGGAATCCGCCATCCCCACGCCGATGAGCTGAAGGCCCTCTGGAAGCAGGCATGGCCCACGCACCAGCGGTCCTCCGTAATCGAGGAGGTCTAATGCCCCCGAAGGCGAAGTCGCGTCTAGCGCCGAAGGCTATCCGCGGGTTCGGCCAGCCGGCCGATATCTCCCCAGCAGAGGCGGAGCAGGTTGAACGGGCCGAGCGCGAACGGGCCGCACGTGAGCAGGCCGAGCGCGAGCAGGCCGAGCGCGAGCAAGCCGCACGTGAACAGGCCGCACGTGAACAGGCCGCACGTGAACAGGCCGCACGTGAACAGGCCGCACGTGAACAGGCCGCACGTGAACAGGCCGAGCGCGAGCAGGCCGAGCGCGAGCAAGCCGCACGTGAACAGGCCGCACGTGAACAGGCCGCACGTGAACAGGCCGCACGTGAACAGGCCGCACGTGAACAGGCCGCACGTGAACAGGCCGC
>NZ_JAHKRO010000181.1:0-3605 GCF_019396325.1 Nonomuraea ceibae | reverse complement strand
ANGCCGCACGTGAACAGGCCGCACGTGAACAGGCCGCACGTGAACAGGCCGCACGTGAACAGGCCGCACGTGAACAGGCCGCACGTGAACAGGCCGCACGTGAACAGGCCGCACGTGAACAGGCCGCACGTGAACAGGCCGCACGTGAGCAAGCCGCACGCGAGCAGGCCGAGCGTGAGCAAGCCGCACGCGAGCAGGCCGAGCGTGAGCAAGCCGCACGCGAGCAGGCCGAGCGCGAGGAATTGCAAGCCACTCAGGCCGGGCGGACACCGCCGACTGCCGCACCCGCTGCGACGCCCAAGGTTGAGCGCGAGCCTGCAAAGATCGGGACTGGTCGAGGCTTGGCCTGTCGAGAGATCAAGCATTCACTACTGTCTGCGACGGAGACTACCTTTGAGAAGTTCTCCATTCGCCTCCCTGAGGGGTTGAAGCGACGTCTCGTTGCACGCTGGAACCATGAGCGCAGAGTTATACGCAAACAGCGTCTCGGTGCTCTCGGCGAAAACCACATCATTGATGCGGCATTGCGTCAGGCCCGTCGGCTTCGCATCGAAGATGCAGTAACAGTCGCCAAGCTGCGCAAACTGAACGACGCCGGCGTGATGCCTTCGCATTCCACCAGCATCCATCCGGACACTCGAGAGCTCATGTTTGACCTCGAGGGGGAAATGCGAGCGGCTTCGCGTCACGGCCTCTACGGCCACGTCGTAGCCGACCTTGTAGAGCATTTCCTGGACCAGTTGGATCGGGAGGATCCCATCGTAGACTCCGGCAATTGGAGATGATCTTCTGATCAGTGGGGTACGGCCTCCTCTCTCACGGAGAGTCAACCCGCACGTCCGATCTTGGCCTCAAGGGGGGCACCGGGCCCGGAGCACCCTTGAGGCCAGCCAGAGATTGGCGCAGGACCTGGCTGGCGGACCTGTACGAGGTTGACACTGATCACAAGGCTGGCTCCTGGTTGAGAGGCTGCCCGCGTCTCAGCTCCAAGCAACGGTGTCGCCAGAAGCCACCGGCACTGCCGTCACATGTACGAGCTCGCGGGCGAAGGACGCTCCATGACAGCAGCACGGCAATCCCGTGGGCGCGCCTCTGCAGCGGGTGGACTCACGCCGGAACGGGAGTGGGGCGGGTACGGCGCTGATAGGAGCGGGTGCCCGACGCGAGGGCCAATCCCAGGCCCGCGAAGGCCAGTCCGCCCACGTAGCCGACCCAGGGCGACCAGCCTTCCTCTACGGACTTGAAGCCCACGGCTGAGGCGATCAAGGTGGCGGTGCCGTACGGGGTGAGGATCAAGGAGCCGGCCCACCCCGGGACCAGCAGCAGCCGGCGCGGCAGCCGTTCGCCCCACGGGCGGGCCAGTGCTACCAGGAAGAGCACGCCCCCCAGGGCGCCCAGGGCGGTGAAGTCGATCCCGTGGCGTTCCATCCAGACGAGCGCCTCGGGCGCGCCGTTGGCGAGCATCTCCGCCCCCAGGTCACCGGCCGGCCGGCCGGCGTTCCCGCCGAAGGCCCAGTAGGTCTTCATGGCGATGTACGGGGTCAGAGCGGCGATTCCGAACCACGTTGATCTCATGCCCTCGATCATGGCAGTGCCCCCTGGGCACGCACCTCACGCCCGGGAGCCATGTGGCTCCCCCGCCTGGGGGATTGCACCACTTCCGACTCCCTGTGCTGGTCGGTCCAGCTCCACGGCCGCCCCGGCCTGGTGGGACCGACAGGAGCTGGGAAAGGGTGCTCCGCTGCCCTGGGGCCGTCACGGTTGGAGCAACGGCTCCGACGTAACCGCCGAACTCGCCTCCCAGTGACGTCCGCCAAGGAGACCCTTGTCCGCACACCAGCAGGCCCGACGAGATTCCCGGATTCGATGCGGTGGCCGATCAGCGGGCTGCACCGGCGGGGCACGTTTGGCCTTGAGGCCGGCCTGTCCAGGCAGGGGCCGCAGAGTCTGATGAGGGCGCTCGGCGCTCCTGCCGGTCAGGTGACGTCCCGGCCGGCAACACAGGGCCACTCTAGGCATCAGAGATCAGCGGCCTCGTCGCCGTGAAGCTCAGCAGCAGTTCACCGACCGCCTCAGGCGCTTCCAGCATGGGCAGGTGCCCGACGCCTGGCAGCAACTCGACCCGGGCGCCCGGCACCGCGTCGTACCGGTGCGCCGACGACGGCTCCCAGCGGGGGTCGGCGGCGCCGAAGACCACCTGCACGGGGACGTCGAGGGCGGCCAGCCGCTCGGGCACGCTCCGTTCGGCGATGTAGACGGTGTTCTGGCGCAGTACGGTCCGCATCACGCGGTAGGTGATGCCCGCTACGTCGGCGACCACGTCGTCCGGAAGGTCCACCGGGCGGACGGCCGTCGCGCTGATCCCCTTGCGGATCATCGCGTCCGAACGCCTCGGCCAGATGAGCGGGCCCAGCGGCGGGGCCAGCAGCACCCGGAGAACGAACGGCTGCCGGAGGAACGCATCCGGGCTCGGGCCGCTACTGATCAGCGAAAGCGAACCGACGAGGTCGGGACGTTGCTCGGCGAGCGCGGTGGCGACGTAGCCGCCGCTGGAGTGCCCGGCCACGGCGACGTGACGAAGCCCGAGGCGGTCCAGCAGCGCCGCCACCTGACCCGCCTGCGCGGGCACGTCGTACGACGGTGCGGGCGGGGACTGGCCGCAACCCGGCAGGTCGACCCGGATGACGTGATGGTGGCCGGCCAGCGCCCACCGGACCCCAGAAACCGCCCGAGGCCCCCGACCCGTGGATGAGCAGCAACGGCGGCGCCTGCCGCGGGCCGTCATGGACCACATAAGCGTCTCCCTCGTCCAGGGCCGGGATCGAACTCTCCGTGGTGCCGTCAGGAATGGTCATGGGCTCACTGTCGCCACCGGCTGGCGCCGGCGGCTTGGACAAATGTTCCTCCAGCCGCGGCTCGGGACAGCTTCGGGAGCGGAGTGCCCTGCCGGCCTGGCGTTCCGGAGCGCCGGCAGGGTAGCAGCGCCGACGGTTAGACCTCTCCGGAGGCGTACGTATCAGTAGCTCAGCGTGCGCCCGGGTGAGCGCCTCGATGAGTGGGCGGATGATGGCCACCATGTCACGCCGAGCAGCGTCCGGTTCGAGGGCGGCACCGACGTAGAGCGCCGCTTCGTCCGCCACGGCCAGCAGCAGGTGTGCGAGGGGCCTGACCGGGAGCGGCAGAACGACCCCGTCGTCCACTCCGCGGGCGGCTCTCCGCAGCAGGGCGGCCTGCTGGAAGGAGGCAGGTGATGAAGAACACGAACGGATGTTTCGGGCGCGCCCGAGGCGGTGGGTGGTCATGAGGAGAGCGGTGCCGGGGGTCGGAGTCTGCGCGAACGGAAACGTGCGCCAAGGTCACTGATGGCGCGCGATCTCGTTAGGCGGACGCACTCGCGTACGTTTCCGTTCCATCACCCCAGCGCCTTCGGCGGCACGTCCACAAGCTGAAGGAACGCCGCTTGTCGCCACCGCCGCCCGCACGCGCTCAGAACCGGTAGCGGAGAATGCGTGCCCCTTGCCGAGACAAGGCCGTGCTGCGGGCGGTGAGACGGGTCAGCGCGCGCAGGGGTTGCGGGAACCGGGCTGTTTCCGGAGCGCGGGTGA
>NZ_JAHKRO010000180.1 GCF_019396325.1 Nonomuraea ceibae | reverse complement strand
CCGGCGGAGCCACCGGACCGCAGCAGCACGCAACCACGCCCGGCGCCATCGAGGCCACGCCCGCCGAACTGATGCGACTCGCTGTCAGCGCCCGCTTCGCCATCGCGCCGTCAACCTGTTCCGATGGTCCCGTCTTCAGTTGTCTCGAACTCCTCCCCGGCCCGAAGGCTGGAGATTCTCCCGTCACGTCACGGTCAAGCGGCGCGCGGGGGTTGACGCTTCGCAGACCGGATAACCCCTGAGTCTCCACGTCCTGCCACCACAGTTCCTGCCGCGGTTTCGCAATTGATCGCGGCGTTGGTGTCGGCGTGACCGGTCCACCCGCATGCGTGGTTGGTGCAGGAGAACTTGATCCCGTCGCGGGCGGCCGGGTCGCGGTGGCGGCATCGGTGGCAGGGCTGCGACGCGCCTGCCGCCGGGACTTTCACCACCCGGCCGCCGCAATCGGCGGTCTTGTACTCCAGCATGGTGACGGTTCGGCCCCAGGCTTCGCCGCTGATCGCCTGGTTCAGCCCGGCGCTTGGCTGTCGCGCGGAGCCTGCCGATCTGGCGGTAGGTGCGGGCCTGCCGGTTCGAGATCGGCTGGCCCTTGCGATGGGTGGCCCGCTGCCGGGTGGCCTCCTTCTCAACCGGCGCAGCCGTTCTTTGTCCCCCCTCACTCAGCCACGGCCCGTGTTCACGGGTGGTGCCGTCCGACAGGGCCAGGGCGACGTTGATGCCCCGAGCAAGCACACCGAGGACCCGCTAGCCGTGCCCGGTGACCCTGGCGTCCGGATTCGATTTCTCGAGCCCAGCGGCGCTGTCACCGTGGCGTGCTCACCCGGCGCACGCGCTGCCCTATCTCACCTCGAGCACGGCCTTGCCCCGCAGGTTGCCCCGGGAGATGCTGTCGAGCACGTCAGCGGTCTGGCCCCAGTCGCCCCGGTGGCCGATCTCCACCTGGAGCACGCCCCTGGCCGCCAGGTGGAGCAGGACGGTGAGGTCCTCGTGGTCGTCGGCCAGCCCCGAGTACACGAAGTGCCGCAGTGTCATGGACTGGCCCCCGCCGAACAGCTCGAAGAAGTCCAGGGTGAGAGGCTCGGCGGAGGCTTGGCCGTACCAGAGGAAGAGGCCGCCGGTACGCAGGCGTAGCGCCGCCGCCGAGCCGAGCCGGCCGCCCACCGATTCCAGGACCACGTCGAAGCCGCCCGGGGGCAGGAGGTCCACGTCGTGCGCGATGATGGCGCCGGCCCTGGCGAGGTGGGCCCAGGGGTCGTGCTCGCGGGCGACGACGGTGATGGCTGCGCCTTCGTGCACGGCCAGTTGCACCAGGAACTGGCCGACGCCGCCGGTGGCCCCGGTGGCGAGCAGGTTCAGGCCCTTCAGCGGGCCTGCAGCGCGCAGTAGGCGCAGGGCGACCATGCCTGCCAGAGGGAGTCCGGCGGCGACGTCGGAGGTGAGGGTGTCGGGAACGGCTGCGAGTTGGGTGGTGGGAGCCGCGATCCGTTCGGCGGCGGCGCCGCCGGTGGGGACGTGCATGACCACCCGTTGGCCCGCCCGCGGGCCCGAACCGTCCGCGGCGGGGTGTTCCACCACGCCTACCGCGTCGATTCCAGGCCGATAGTCGGTGTCGGGCATGGCGAGGTAGAGGTAGTCGGGGCGATTCAGTGAAAAGACCTCGACGCGGATCAGGGCCTCGTGGGGGGCGGGTACGGGGTCGGGGATGTCGGTGAATTCCACCAGGCGGGCGGGGTCGCCGGTGGCTTGTAGTGCGCGCATGGATCGCTCCGTGAACTAGAGTGCCAAAAACGGTAGTGTCACTACCGTAACAGCGAAACGGTAGCACCACTACCGTTTCTTGGTGGGAGGTGTCTCGTGCCGCGCAAAGATCAGGAACGCAATCGGCGGCGGTTGCTCGATGCCGCGCGGGAGGCGTTCATGGAGCGAGGGGGCGGGGTGAGTGTGGAGGAGATCGCCCGGCGAGCCGGCGTGGGAGCCACCACGTTCTACCGGCATTTCCCGGCCAAGGATGACCTGGTGGACGCGCTGCTGCACGAGCTGGGCCAAGGAGCTCGGGAGGTGGCGGCACGCGCGGCCACCGAGCCGGATCCCTGGCAGGCGTTCGAGCTGGTGTTTATGGAGGCGTGCGTCCTGAGCGAGCACGATCTGGCGCTGTTCGACCTGCTGTCCCGGGTCAGCCCGTCGAGCGCCGACAAAGGCAGGGCGGTGACGGCCCAGGTGATCGGCCCGCTGGTGGAGCGGGCCCAGGCGGCAGGAGCGCTGCGAGAGGACGTCACGGTGGAGGACGTGGCGGCGTTCATGCGCATGGCGGACGGCACCGCCCCCGCCGAGCGTCGCCGTAAGGCTCTGCAGGTGCTCCTCGCCGGCCTGGCCACTCACGCCGGCTGACCGGGCACACCGGAGACGCCGTCGGCTACGAGTCACTGCCGGCCCGCCTCCATGACGGCATGTCCCTCATCGTGTGATGAAACGATGACAACGACGGTGACCTCCGGATCCGCCTGATTGCCTGATGGTCATGCGATCGACGAACCTTTCTCCGAACGTCCGGCGCGCGCAAAGGCCGGCCGTCCGCCGCCGTACCGGAGCCGTCATATCACCGGCAGCAGCGACCGCGGCAGCCTTGACCATGCTCGCGGGCTGCGGCACAACGGCAGACAGCCGACCAGCGATGGCCGAGAGGACGGACCTGCACACTCAGCAGGCCGTGACCGGCGTCAGGGTGTTGTGGATGGGCGACTCCATCGCCGGTGCGCAGGCCCCGGCCCTGGAAGCGGCGCTCAGGGCTAACGGCGTGGCGTTCAAGGACGCCTCTTCCGACGGGGGCGGCAACATCGTCGCCGGCGACCATCCCGTGACGGCCAAGGTGGCCGCCGACACCTGGAAGGCGCTGCGGAAGAACCTCTCCTCCTTCCGCCCGACAGTGATCGCCTACCAGCTCACCAGCTACGACTGGGGCAGCGCGCGCCAGCAACTGTCGGCCTACCGCACGCTCGCCAGGACGGCCGGGGACGCCGGCGCCCGGCTCGTGCTGGTGTCCGCGCCACCGTTCAAGATCGACGAATTCTTCAAGCCGCACGAGACCGCGATCAAGAGGGCGCCCGCGATGGCCGCCAAGGCAGCCGACGGCACCGGCGCCGACTACCTGGATGCCGCCGAACTGTGGGGCGGCGACTACAGAGCCGGCAAGGCCCAGCGCGCCAAGGACGGCATCCACTCCTGCCAGCAGGGGTCGGCGGCCTTCGCCACCTGGTTCACCGGACAGCTCGGCAAGCTGACGGGCTTCACCCCGCTCGCGCCCCGACTCTGGGCAACCGGGCCCTGGACCGGCGACAAGCGCTTCGTCAAGCTCGGCTGCGGCTGATGGCTTCGGTCTCTCCACGCGACCGTGCCACCGCCTCCCGCCCGGAACAGGCCGGCGTTTCCCGTCGTGCGCACATCGGCGCGCTCGACGGGCTGCGCGGGCTCGCCGTCGCCGCGGTCCTGCTGTTTCACGCCGGGCATTTGCGCGGCGGGTTCCTGGGCGTGGACCTGTTCTTCGTCCTGTCCGGGTTCCTGATCACCGCTCTGCTGCTGGACGAGCTCGGCAGGCAAGGCCGCCTCGGCCTGACAGCCTTCTGGCAGCGCCGGGCCCGCAGGCTCCTGCCCGCGCTCACCCTTATGGTGACGACGGTCCTGCTGCTGGCCTGGGCGCTCGCCGGGCCGGACATGCTGAGTTCCGCTCTGCTGGACGCGCCGTGGGTAGCCGCCCAAAGCGTCAACTGGCACTACATCAGCGAGCAGATCGGCTACTGGAACGCCTGCGGCACCCGCCTGTTCGCCCATCTGTGGAGCATCAGCGTCGAGTGGCAGTTCTACCTGGTCTGGCCCCTGATCGTGGCGGTGGCCGGAAGAGGGCCGCACGGGCCTCGCAGGGTCGCGCTCGTCGCGGTCGCCGGTGCGCTCGTCTCGCTCCTGCTCATGATCAGGCTTGGCACGGCTGTGGACACCACCCGCGCCTACGAGGGCAGCGACACCCGTGCGTTCTCGCTGCTGCTCGGCGCGGCCGCCGCCGCCGTGCCCGTCCGGCACGTCGTGGCCCGGCTGCCACGCCCGGTCACGGACATGATCTGCGTGCTGCTGCTGTGCGGGCTGGGCCTCTCCTGGATGCTGACCGCCGGGGAGAAGACGCCAGGACTGTTCACCGGTGGGATGTTCGTGCATTCCCTGGCCGGCGCCGCGCTGATCGCGCTGCTCGCGCAGGGGTCCGATGGGCTGCTGGGGCGGGTGCTCGGCAGCACCCTGCCGCGCCGCCTGGGCGAGCTGTCCTACAGCCTGTACCTGTGGCACTGGCCGATCTACCTGCTGCTGCCGCGCCCGGCGGCCGCGCCCGGCGGCGTGCGGGACTGGGCCTGGACGATCGCCGCGATCGGGCTGTCACTGCTGGCTGCGGTAATCTCGAAGGCCGCCGTCGAAGATCCGGTACGGCTGCGCGCCCGGTGGGCCACCGGACGACGCGGATGGGCGGCGCTGGTGGTCACGGCGGTCACGGCGGTGGGCCTGTGGGCGGCGATCCCGCGGCCGGTGAGCGGTGCCGGGACGGTGGACGTGAGCAGACTCGACCAGCTGTGACCGCACCGATCATGCCCGAGAACAGGAGACGACAGATGCCCGGGACGCTGGGTCGCATGGCAGCCGCCCTGGCCGCGGCGGCGATGCTGGCGGGCTGCGGAATCACCGACACCGACGTACACCCTGCGGGGCGGCCGGTCGAAGGCGGTCTGACCGCGAGCAGCAGCCGGTTGCTGCGGGTGTACTTCATCACTCCGCAGGGCACCTGGCCGGTGTCCCGCCCGGCCCTGGCCGGCGACCGGCTGCCGCAGGCCATGAAGGCGCTGCTGGCCGGCCCCACAGCCGACGAACGCGCCCGTGGGCTGATCACGCGCCTGCCTTCGACGTCTCGGCCGATCCAGGCCCGCACGAGCGAGGGCCGGGTGGAACTGCGTCTGCCGTGGCTGGTGCGCGACCTGCAGCACGCCGCGGTGAGCCAACTGGTGTGCACGGCCGCCGTGGCCTCGGACGCCGGCGGCGATCCCGTCATCGAGGTGCTGGAGCCCGGCATGGGCGACGACCCCTGGCTGGTCAGGTGCGATGAGAGCGGGACGGCCGTCCCCGTTGAGCAGGGAGGCTTCTCATGACCCGGGTGCTGCTGATCGAGGATGATCCGGCGGTGCGGCGGGGCGTGAGTCTCGGCCTGCGCCACCGCGGACACGAGGCCCTGGTGGTCACGACCGGTGAGGACGGGCTGGCCGAACTCGTGGCCAGTGCCCCCGACATCGTGCTGTTCGACCTGATGTTGCCCGGCATGAGCGGCCTGGAGACCTGCCGCCGCATCCGCGCGTTCAGCCAGGTGCCCATCGTGATCCTTTCGGCGCGCGACGATGACGTGGACATCGTCGTGGGCCTGGAGGCGGGCGCCGACGATTACGTGATCAAACCGGCGAGCGGCGAGGTCATCGAGGCCCGCATGCGCGCGGTGCTGCGCCGCACCTCCCAGCCGTCCGTCGACCAGGCCCGCACCCCCTACGGCGACCTGCTCATCGACCGGGTCGCGCTGCGTGTGCTCAAGCAGGGCACGGAGCTCGCGCTCGCGCCGACGGAGATGAAGCTGCTGCTGTTCCTGTCGGCCGCGCCCGAGCAGACCTTCAGCCGCCAGCAACTGCTCGAGCAGGTGTGGGAGCACACCTTCCACGGCGACTACCGGCTGGTCGACGCGTGCGTCATGCGGCTGCGATCCAAGATCGAGGACGACTCCCGCGATCCGCGCTACATCCAGACCGTGCGCGGCTTCGGCTACCGGTTCGGCCCGCTGTGATCCGGCTGTCGCTCGTCCGCGGGCTGCGGGCCCAGCTGGTGCTGGTGTTCTTCCTGGTCTCCGCGCTCAGCGCGGTGGTCGCCGCCGCGGTCACCTTTCACCAGGGCCGTACCGCGATCGTGGAACGCGCCCAGGCCGACGCCTTGCAGGAGCTGCGCGTCCACCTCGCCGCCCGCGTACCCGATCTGCCAGCCGACCCCAGCGAGGCGGACCTGCGCACGCTGGCCCGGCAACTGGACCGCGCGGCGGGCGTACGCGAGTGGCGCACTGCGCTGTCCTACCGCGGCGGCCCGCCTGTCACCGCCGGAACGCAGGCGCCGCCGCTGCCCGTGCAGCTGCGCACCCGGGCGGCCACGGCGAGCACGGCCCTGGCCCAGCGCTTTCACCACGACCGGTCGCCCTGGCTGGCCGTGGTCCTTCCGGTCACTGCCGCCGCGAGCCCGCACGGTCCCGCACCGCTGCTCGTCTACGCCTGCCTCCCGCTGACCTCGCATCAGCAGGACGTGGACACGCTGGCCGCCGCCGCCCGCGCCGGCGCACTGCCCGTCGCCGCGGCTTCCCTCGTGCCCGCGCTGCTGGCCGCGCGCCGGCTGCTGCGGCCGGTGCGGCGGCTGCGTACGGCCACCGAGCAGATGGCCGGCGGCCGCCTGGACACCCGGGTGAACGTCACCGGCACCGACGAGCTCGCCGACCTCGGCCGCACCTTCAACACGATGGCCGCCGCCCTGCAGGCCGACGCCGCGACGTTGCGCGCCATGGAGGCACGGGCGCGCAGGTTCGCCGCCGACGTCTCCCACGAGCTGCGCACGCCACTGGCCGCCATGAGCGCGGTCACCGAGATCCTCGACGCCGACGCCGCGAGCGGCCGGCTCGCGCCGCTCACCGCAGAGGCGCTGCACCTGGTCTCCGACGAGACGCGCAAGCTCACCCGCCTGGTCGAGGACCTGATCGAGGTGTCCCGCTTCGACGCGGGCGCCGTCGTGCTGCACCTCGACGAGGTCGACCTGGGCCAGCTCATCACCAAGACGCTCGCGCTGCGGCGCTGGCAGGAGCGGGTCCGCACCGACATCCCGGCCGGGCTACGCGCCCGCCTCGACCCGCGCCGCGCCGATGTCATCCTGGCCAACCTCGTCGGCAACGCCCTGCGGCACGGGGGCCCTGAGGTGTCCGTGCTCGTCCAGGTACGGGCCGATACGGGCCAGATCACCGTCATCGTCTCCGACGACGGACCGGGCATCCCCGCCGACCTCCTGCCGCACGTCTTCGACCGTTTCACCAAGGGCGACGCCGCCCGCACCCGGACCGAGGGCAGCGGCCTGGGCCTGGCCATCGCAGCCGAGAACGCGCACCTGCACGGTGGCACCCTCACCGCGGCCAACGCCCCGCACGGCGGGGCCGTCCTGACCCTCACTCTGCCCGTCCTACCTCCGCCCGCAAAGGAAAGTGCGGCGCATCACCCACCGAAATGATCACCTGCTCATCGGCGCCGGCCTTCTCCCTCGCCCACATCGCCTCCCCCGCGGCGGAGGGGAGTCCTCGCCGACAGCGCCGCAACGTCCAGGGCCGGGCCCGCCTGCCACACGGCTCGGGCCCGCGCTCGGCGGGAGTGCGCACCTCCAACTCGGCACGCAGCTGCGACACCAGCACGAAGCGCGGCGTGGTACTTCAACGCGACCTTGCCGCCCCGCGTGCGGCAGGCGCTGCCTGCGGACGCCTCGCACATCGGGCAATCGAACTGTTCAACGACGCCAGGCCGGAGTCGATCCCGGTCTCTGCCATGTCCTGTCCAGGTCGACAGCGTCGACCTGGACGCTGCCCGAACCCACCGGGATGCCGATCACGTTCAGTCCCGCGACCCCGGCCAGCACCCGGGCATCGCCGGACGACAGGTCACGAAACCGTTGTCACAGGACGTACTAGGGCGGGTGAAATGGCGCGTCATCTGGGTAATCGCCGACCAGGTGATCATAATTTCGCTGTTGGCAACCCGAGAAATCTGCAGATCACCTCATGCGCCAGCGGTCGGGCGAACGCTTCGACGAGATCGGCTTCCCCGGCCGGAAGGAACCGGGCGATGAGGTTCGTGGCAACCTCCTGCGCCACTGGCCGCCACTATCGACCGCGCGAATACCGAAGAGTTGGCGGATCGATCTGCGCAGCCGCTCGTGCTTCGGCGGATCGGCGGTCTCCATGCCGGCCGATATCGGTGAGAAGATGAGTCCCTGGCCGCCGTCTTCATCTTCGTCCCCGACCTGGCTGGACAGTCTGTTGTCCGCTATCAGAGACCGCACCTCGTATCGGGTGATCAACCAGACCTCCCGACCGGCGCCGACCTGAACGGGACAAGTTGGTGCTTGCTCTCGAAGACGTCGGTAGGAGCCGTGCAGATCGTCGGCGAACTCCTGCTCGGCGATGTTCATGCGGCCTCTTGGTCACTTGAGCTGTTCATGTGACCCGGTTGAGCCGGAAGGGTGGCCCCTTGTCAACAGTCGGGGTGTCTCTTGGCGGATGTATGGCCTCGCAGCCGAATGGCCACGCTCACAGCAGCGGTTGTGGCGGCCGCCACGGGGATTCGACGTTTCGGGTAGGACGGGTCACCTGCTGGGTTGTCGCAGAAATCGCACGACATGCGGCTCACGCTGCCATCAATACCCCCGTTGCATACAGGACATAAATAATCCCATACGATTCGCAGGAAAGATGACCATTTGGCCTGATCGGTGACGGCACCGCAGGTTCCGTGGCTGGCCGGAGCCGTTCGGTGGCCCGGTTGAGGTTTAGAGCGTCTCCCGTCGCCTCTTTGGTTCGTGAATGGGCTCAATATCGTCGGATGTGCTTTGTCCTGACATAAACAACCGTTTACCTTTTTGGTCGTAAATTTCATAGGAAACCTTCTTGATTAATTGTCTCAGGATCGTAGGTTCGGGTTTGTCATTACGCCTCTTCCTTATCGGAAGGACGCCCATGCGCTATCGCACCCTGTCAAGCCGGATCGCTCGATTAGCAGCCGCGATCTCCCTCGCCCTCGTCGCGGTCCCCGCCGGCGCGCAGGCGCACAGTCCCACTTGCCCCGGCACCGGTACCGACTCGGCCGTCAGCAGTCCTGTCGTGATCGACGCCTCGATCGCCTGTCCTGATGGCGCGCCCGCGCTCAGCGTCGTCTACGCCCCCAGCGTCGACGGAATCGTCTCCCTCGACGACAAGGCGCCGACCGGGGGAGCTCCCAGCGACCACGACGACCTCAGATTCACCCCCATCACGCCAACCGGCTCCACCCCGTCACACGTGGTCTTCGGCAACCAGACCTACACGCTGAAGAACGTGCACTACCACGGCCTCGCCGAGCACAAGTTCGCCTCTCAGCCGGGCTTCTCCCCGCTGGAGGCCCACCTGGTCCACGAACTGGACGGCCCCGCCCTCGGCTACGTCGTCCTGTCCGTGCTGCTGAACACCGGTGACAACGGATGGTCGGAACACGACCACCTCCTGCACGAGCCGCCCAGCACCGTGGGCGCGACCAAGAACGTCTTCGCCGTCAACCTCCAGGCGCTGCTTCCCCCACCAGGCAGCCGCAGCTACTACCGCTACACCGGCTCACTCACCACCCCCGACGCCAATCACGTGTACTACAAGCCGGTGAACTGGATCATCTTCAGCCAGTACGGCACCGCAACTCAGTCCCACATCAGCGGTGTCCACGACCTGTGGGGCCCCAACGGCAACAAGCGAGGGCTGCAGAGCAACCCGCAACCGCCCAACATCTACCTCAAGTGACCGCACGCCCGGCCGCAGGGAAGGGCCGGTACGTCAGCACTGCCGCGCGGCGACGTCCGCGCGATGGATCCAGCCGCATCACTGGCTGAGGACGCCCGCCATCACCCCGGCGCCAGATCCGCCGGGCGAGACCGGCGCCCGACCGCTTCCGGGAATTCGGAACCGTCAGGGCAGAGCATCCTTCAGAAGGCCGCAGCCCTGTCGTGAAGGCGCTCTCGACGCCACGGCATCCGCAGTTTCTCTGCACACTCGGCATGTCCCGAGCCGGGTGACGGCCACCGAACCGGCCCACGTCCAGGACATCGCAACCCGATGACCCTGGACGACACTGCGGCCCAGGCGCTCGACCGGCCGTTCCGTGCTACCTCAGGGCACGGCCGGTCGACACCTTCGACACGATCCACACTGACGATCAGGCCGACCTTCCTGAAGCCATGACAGCCGCCGCGAAATCAGCATCCTCTCCAATGGCTACGAGGTGCCTTCCTGGTGTTCGCGGTGTTCCCTGAGCTGGGTTTTGAGGGTCTTGCTGCCGGGGTTGCTGGGCAGCGCAGCCACGAACCGCACATACCGCGGACATTTTGTATCAGCCAGGCGGGCCCTGCTGAACGCCTCGATCTCGGCCTGGGTAGGAGGCACGGACGGGGCGCGCGGGACGATGACGGCCAATGGGGTCTCGCCCCACTTGGGGTCGGGTACGCCGACGACGGCCACCTCGGCGCAGTAGATGTTCTCCCCCTCCGGAGATGATCATGTCCTTGTTGCGGTCGACGACGTAACAGTAGCCCTCGTCGTCCTGGCGGACGAGGTCGCCGGAGTGGAACCAGCCGCCCTGGAAGGCCTCGGCCGTCGCGGCGGGATTGTTCCAGTACTTCTTCATCACCATGGGGCTGCGATCTCGCCTCGTCAGCAGGTGCTCTCAGCTTGTCGCATAGCCTCTGACCTTCGCGTTCGGGCCTTTGCGGGCATGTCGGGCTGTGACTGGGCGTAGCTGGTCAGGTGGTGCGGCGAGGCTTGGCGCCTGTGCGGTGGTGTGCTGGGCGTTTGAAGAGTTCGCCGGCGACCAGGAGGAGTCTGACCCCGTGGCGGGGGTGCGGGCCGGTTCTTGGAGCCTGGCGGTCGTCCGCGGCCGGGCGTGGAGGGTGTGGGCGCACGGGCGATCGGTGGTGTCTTCGCGCGCAGCTGGCGAAACCCCCGGCGGACTCGGGCCGGGGTGAGTGTGGCCGCCTGCAGCGGCTTTTCCCAGGGGCGGCGCAGGTCGTGGGTCAGGCTGCGGGCGAGGCGGAGCTGGGTGTGGGCGGCGGAGATGGGGCTCGATCTGCACCAGCTCCGGCACAGCGCGGCCACCCACCTCGGCGAAGCCGAGATCCCGCTGCAGCTCATCATGGGCAAGACTCGGCACAAGAACCCCCGCATCGCCAGGCGCTATGTCAGACCCGGCGCTGAGGCCATCGCCAAGGTCACGAAGTGCTGGCGCCCCGCCGCCGTAACTACTGATTAACTGAGTGGCGGCTCGCCGGAGCTATAGGAGTTCCGGGCCGTGGCAACGGGCAGACGGTCCCTACCATGCCGTCTACCCGAGCCCCGATGCGCCGTCTACTCCACGATCGGCGCGCTGTCGGCGACGCTCACCTTCAACTGTGCGCTCGACGACACCACGCTCCCGACCGGAGCATCGGCCAACTTCGCGTCCACGACCACCCCCCGGCGGCCGAGATAGTTGTAGGACTTCCGGTCAAAGATGTACTCCTCCCTGACCCCGTTGGGCGAGACCATCGCCGCCGCGATGCCCTTGCGCCCCGCGGCGTCCTGCGCCTCCTTCACTGTCACCACCCCGGGAATCGTCGCCGCGGCGCGGAAGAGCGCGGCCCGCTGCGCGGCAGGCAGATAGGACTCCTGCAGCAGCCCGCCGACCCGGTTCCACGCCTCGTAGTCCTGCAACCCGTCGTTGGGCACCTGGGTGTAGAGGTGCTTGCGCATGCCCTCGGTGTCGGTCGGCAGCTTGCTGACGTAGGCGTAGTCGTTGCGCAGGAACTCGGCGCGGTCATCGAAGTCGGCCGCCCGCTCCGGACGGCCGGGCTTGCCCACCAGCGCCTGCTCCGCTCGTGCGGCCGGCGGAAGCGGATGCCCCGGGTACGGCAGCGGCGCCAGAATCTCCTCCTGCAGGATTCCCTTGACCGCGCTGCCCTCGACCGGCAGCCAGATCGTGCGCTTGGAGCGCGACAGCCAGATCCCCGCGTCCCCTCCGGAGGTGTCCATGCTCTGCGACTCATAGACGAGGAACTGGCCGGGCCTGGGGTGCAGCTCCGGACGGCTGCCGACGTGCTCAGCCGCCCGCGACAGCACCTCCACGGCCGCGACCGTGCGGCCCATCGGTGGGGGCGGCACCGGGGCAGATGGGCTCTGGACGACGAACACCGCAGCTGCCACCGCAGCGGCCAGACCCCCTGCCAACGTGGCGCGCACTGCGAGTCGGCGAAAGCCGGAGCGGACCGGGGCCGACATACCGGCCATCAGGCGCTCCGCCTCGGCGCGCAGGTCCTCCTGCTCGGGGACCTCGGAGCGGAAGCTGTTGAGCTGGGCCAGCTCATCCATGGCGAATCTCCTCGATGACGAGTGCGGTGGGGTCGGTCCCGCCCAGTTCCTCCCGGATCTTCGCGCGGGCCCGGTTGACGCGCGAGCGGACCGTTCCGACGCGGATGCCGAGCGCCTCGGCGGCTTCGGTGTAGGTGAGGCAGCCCCAGGTCACCAGGAGCATCGCGTTGCGGTGCCCGGCGGGCAGCGCGGCAAGCGCGGCGGCCAGGCGTTGCTGTACGGCCTGAGCGCTCAGCCGCTCGTCGCTGCGTGAGGTGAAGGGTTCGGTGACCGGGTCCACACCGGTGCGGGCCAGCAGGTTCAGCTGTCTTGCCTCGGTGCGCTTGTGGCGGCCGATGAGGTTGGTCGCGATGCCGTACAGCCAGGGCAATGCGTTGTGCCTGACCAGGTCGTAGCGGCCGCGCTGGCGGAAGGCAGTCAGGAAGGTCTCCGCCACCACGTCCTCGGCGACGTCGAGTCCGAGGCGGCGGACGACGAATCTCTTGATCTCAGGCGCGTGTCTGCGGAAGATTTCCGCGAACACCTCTGGCTCCTGCCGGGACCGCGCGATGACGGCGGAATCGGCGGGGCTCGTTTCTGACATGCTATGGCCTCTCGGCTCACGGATGGGACACCCCTACTTGCCCGCCCGGGGCGGACCGGTTCCCGCCATCAGGTCCGGACCTGCGGACCAGAACGAAACCCGCGACGACGAGGACGACCGCTGAACGGCTGGCCCAGCGGCTGGCCTGCGTGGAGGTCGCCGGCCTGGCGGAGAGATACGAGATCCTCATCGTGATCAGAGCGCATTCCAGGGGTCGTCGCAACACGCATGATCAGCTGGTTGCTTCGAGCAGCATAGCGAGACGCTCGGCTGGGGTATCTCAGTCGAGCGTCTTTCGTGGTCTGGCATTCAATTCAGCAGCGACGGCGGCCAAGTCCTCGGGGGTGAACGGACAGGTCCGTGCCCTTCGGGAAGTACTGGCGCAGCAGGCCGTTCGTGTTCTCGTTGGAGCCGCGCTGCCAGGTCGCGTCCGAGATGCGGTGTAAATGTGAACGAGCGTAGGTTGCCGTGCGGAACCGACCAAAGTTCGCACTACGCAAGGACCTACGCTCGTGGCACGCACACTACCGCCCATTCAAGCCATCCGCG
>NZ_JAHKRO010000018.1 GCF_019396325.1 Nonomuraea ceibae | reverse complement strand
AAGGGCGGGTGGGTGAAAGGGCGGGTGGGTGAAAGGGCGGGCGGGTGAAAGGGCGGGTGGGGGCTGAGGTGAAGGGGCCGGGGGGCTTGGGGCTTCGGCGGGCCGTGCCAGGTTCGTGGGTTGCGGCCCTGCGAGGCACAAGGGCGTGCCCCTGGTTGGCGGGGTTAGGCGGTTAGGAGGTGTTCTCGTTCCTGGAGGAGTTGGGTGTGGAGGGCTGCGAGGTCGTTTCGCTGGACGGTGAGGGTGTGGAGGGAGGTGCCCAGCCACTGGGACATGGCTGTCACGGCGTTGCGGGTGCGGTTGATGCGCTGGTGTTTGAGGGCGTCGGTGATGATGTTGTCGAAGAAGGTGTCGGCGAACCAGCGGGTGTCCACCTTGGGGAGTCGTGGGGTGGCGGTCCAGCCGATGTCGGCGAGTTCGCGGGAGAAGACGTCGAGGGCGCGCTGGGCGTGCCAGGCGACCTGGTCGGCTGCTCTGAGGTGGTGGTGTTCGACCGCGTCGGCGAAGGCACCGCCGCCGAGCATGTCGAAGGTGGAGGCGCCGTGGGCATGCTTGAGGAGGGCGAGCATCTCCGCGACCGCGCGGCGGGCCGTGTCGCCCGCCTGGATGGCCTCGTCGTGCTCTCGGAGGTCGGCCTCGGTGTCGGCCAGTTGGGTGGCCAGGTCGATGAGGCGTTGCGCCCGGGGGTCGGCCAGGTTGACCAGGAGGCTTTCCTTGTCGGCCAATGCCTGCTCGTAGGCTTCGGCGGCGCCGGCCAGGTGGGACAGCACCCGGTCCGTGGCTTCGAGGTCGGCGGTGAGGTCGGTGAGGCGGTGGCGCTGGCCGTCGAGGCGTTCGGCGGCGGCCTGGGCCTCGGCTCGTTCGCGGGTCAGGCGCTCTTGTTTGCCGCCCGTCAGGCCCGCCAGGAACCCTGAGAAGCCGCCCTCCAGTCGGGTCACGTCCCGCTGTTCCTTCTTGAGCTCGGCCTCCAGCCGGGTGACTGCTTCGGTGACCTCCCTGAGCTGGGTGTTGACGGTGGAGCGCCGGGCGGCGAGCTGGTCGAACCTGCGAACGGCTTCACGTGTTTCCCGCAGGCGACGGTCGAGGTCTTCGATTGGGTCCACGACTTTGTGGACGAATGGGGGGCGGTGGGTGTTCCTCGGAGGGTTCCCGTGCCGGGTGGTGTTTCTGCATGGGGGTGGGCGTTTCAGGCCGCCAGGGCGGGGGTGGGGTGGGGGGCGCAGAGCCAGTCGTTGAGGGAGCCGGTGAAGCCGGAGGGTGGGCCGACGCGCAGGCAGGTGATCTGGTCGCCGCCGGTCGTGGGGGCGATCTTGAGGCGTCTGATGCTGCCTGTGCGGCCCAGGTCGGCCGGGGTGGTCGAGCAGGGGGTGAGGCGGACGCTCAAGGATGATGGCGGGCCGATGCGCAGGTGGTCGTCGATGAGGCGGAGGCGGGCGTCCGGGTGGGCGGCGAGGAAGGCCAGTTGGTCGGCCACCAGGCGGTGGGCGACCGTGCGGAGGAGGTCGGTGGCGCACAGGCGGTGGGCGCAGGCCGCGCCGTCGAGGGTGATCTCCGGCAGGGCGAAGCGGCTCAGCCCTCGGGAGGTGACGCTGAGCGCGTCGCAGGTGCCCGTGTCGGCGGGGTTCCACGGTGGGCAGGTGGCGTCGTCGTGGACGCGGACGTCCCAGCCGAGCCAGCCGTCGCCGAGATGGAACTTGGCGGGTTCCGCCACGGGGTGCGTGGGAGTGGGCCGAACGGGGTGGGGCTGGGTGGTGCCGGTCAGGGGGTCGATGAGGAGGCCGGCGCTGGCGAGGGTGCGGGCTGTGGCTCGGGCGAGCTGGGCGGCGGCCGGGAGGGCGGTGGGCGGGGTGGTGGCGGAGATGACGACGTGCTCGGTGGAGCGGCGCAGGAGGCGGCGTTCGGCGTCGGTGAAGGTGGTGGTGCCGGGCTGTCTCCAGGGGGTCGGGTGGTGGGTGAGGAGGAGGGACCGGGTGCCCGCCTGGGCGATGGCGGCCCGGCGGTAGGGGGTGCCGACGCGCCACGGCAGGGCGGTGAGCTCGAACGGCAGCCGTTCGACGGCGACGACGAACAGTGAGGTCAGCAGGGCTGGCAGGGCAAGGGCGATCTGCATGGCGGCCTCCCGGGGGATGGGTGCGGTGAGGCAGCCAGGATCGGGCAGCGGGGCGGCGGGGCGTGGAGGAGAACGGCGTTCTGTGGACGGTGGAGGAGGGAGGCCGCCGTGCCTGTGGACGACGGGCGCGCGGGCCCTCTCCTATGGACGACGGGCGCCCCGGCTCTCCCCTGTGGATGGCGGGTGGAGGGGCTAGGGCGTGGGAGGCGGGGGGCGGTGGATGACCAGGGATTGGCCGGGGAGGCGGATGCCGTCCTCACCTGCCTCGATCGGCTCGTCGGAGGCCAGGAGCACCGTGCCCAGCGTGCCCGGCAGGGTGCGGGTCTCGGTGCTGAGGTTGACGCTGACCGCCAGCGGACCACGCCGCACCACGAGCCAGTCGCCCGCCGGGTCCGTCTCGACGCGCACCCGGTCCAGGCGCGGGTCCGACAGTTCGGGCAGCGCCTTGCGCAGCGCGATGAGGTCGCGGTACCAGCACAGCAGCGACCAGTGCTCCTCCCCCTTGAGCTCGTCCCAGTCGAGTTTGGAGCGCAGGAACGTCTCCTCGTCCGACGGGTCGGGCGCCTCCCAGGCGTAGCCGAAGCCTTCGAACTCCTTCTGCCTCCGCCCGCCCTCGCTCTCGCGCAGGTGGGGCTCAACGTGGTCGGAGAAGAACAGGAACGGCGTCCCGGCCCCCCACTCCTCCCCCATGAACAGCATCGGTGTGAACGGTGAGGTGAGCAGCAGCCCGGCGCCGAGTTTGAGCGCGGGCATCGGCAGCCGGTCGCCGGCGGGCCGGTTGCCGATCTGGTCGTGGTTCTGCAGGCAGGCGACGAGCCGGTGGCCGGGGACTCCGGTGAAGGGGGCGCCGTGGGCGCGTTCGCGGAAGCTGGAGTAGCCGCCGTCGTGCAGGACGCCGCGGGTCAGCACCTTGGCCAGGGCGGGCAGGCCGGCGAAGTCGGCGTAGTAGCCGTGGGTCTCGCCGCTGACGGCGGTGTGGAGGGCGTGGTGGACGTCGTCGTCCCATTGGGCGGTCATGCCGAGCCCGCCGGCGTCGCGGGACCGTACCATGCGGGGGTCGTTGAGGTCGGATTCGGCGATGAGCGTGAGGGGCCGGCCGAGGGAGCAGGCGAGGGCGTCGGCCTCGTCGGCGAGTTCGGCGAGCAGGTGGGTGGCCCGGCGGTCGTGCAGCGCGTGGACGGCGTCGAGCCGGAGCCCGTCGAGGTGGTAGTCGCGCAGCCATTGGAGCGCGTTGTCGATGAAGTAGCGTCGCACCACGTCGGAGCCGGGCCCGTCGAGGTTGACCGCTTCGCCCCAGTAGCTACCGGCGAAGCCGGAGAAGTACGGGCCGAAGGGGTGCAGGAAGTTGCCCGACGGTCCGAGATGGTTGTAGACGACGTCGAGGAGGACGCCGAGGCCGGCCCGGTGGCAGGCGTCGACGAAGGTCTTGAGTCCGTCGGGGCCGCCGTAGGTCTCGTTGACGGCGTAGAGGTCGACGCCGTCGTAGCCCCAGTTGCGGGTGCCGGGCACGGGCGCGACCGGCATGATCTCGACGAGGTCGACGCCGAGCTCCACCAGGTGCTGGAGCCTGTCGGCGGCCGCCTCGAAGGTGCCCTCGGGGGTGAAGGTGCCGATGTGCAGCTCGTAGATCACGCTGCCGCGCAGGTCGCGGCCCTTCCAGTCGTGGTCGGCCCAGGTGAAGCGGTCGTGCTCGTAGACGGCGCTGGGGCCGAAGACGCCTTCGGGCTGGCGGCGCGAGCGCGGGTCGGGGTAGGGCCCGTCGCCGTCGAGCACGAACCCGTAGCGGCTGCCGTGGCCGGCCTCGGCCACCTCGGCGGACCACCAGCCGCCCGCGCCGGCGGTGAGGGGGTGCCGCCGGCCGTCCACGTCCACGTCGACGGCCGTGGCTCTGGGTGCCCACACCTCAAAGATCATGTCTCTCCAGGAGTGCGACGGGATACGTACCGAGCAGGTGGGCGAGCGGGACGCGGCCGGTGTGCCGGCCGCCGGCGAGCAGGTCGCGCCAGTGGCCGGGCGGCAGCGTCAGCGTGGTGGCCCCCCAGCCGCGCCGGGCCAGGCGCACGGGCAGGCGGGTGGCGACGGCGACGGCGGCGGGCCGGTCGCCGCGAGCGAAGGCGATCACGTGCTCGGCGGCGTCGCCTTCGGCGCTCATGGGGGTGTACGCGGCGGCGGGTTCGAGGCGGCGGCGCAGCCGCAGCGCCTGGGTGGTGACGAGGAGCTTGGCCGCGTCCCACTCGGTGGCGGGTTCGCGGGGGAAGCTGACGGGCCGCCGGTTGTCCGGGTCGACCAGGGAGAAGTCGGTCATCTCGTTGCCCTGGTAGACGTCAGGCACGCCGGGCATCATGAGCTGCACGAGCTTGGCGCCGAGCGAGTTGGACATCGCGTAGGGGTCGATGCGCCGGGTGAACGCGCCCACGTCGAGCCGCACCGCGGCCTCGGCGAAGGCGCGCAGGCGCTGCTCGTAGCCGGGGTCGGGGCGGATCCAGGAGATCGCCGTCTTGGCCTCGCGGGCGGCCTTGAGCAGGTAGTCGGTGAACCGCTCGGCGGAGATCGGCCAGGCGGCCATGAGGTTCTGCCAGGCGAGGTAGTCGAGGTGGCGGTCGAAGCTCAGCTCGGCCGACCAGCCCGCGACGGCCTCCGCCCACTCCTCGGGCAGCTCCGACAGCACCGACAGCCTGGCCCGCACGTCCTCGGAGCGTTTGGTGTCGTGGGTGGACAGCGTGGTCATGGAGTGGGGCGGCATGCTCGCGCAGAACGCGTGGAACTCCTCGGCGGAGAGCCCGAACAGGTCGGGTTCGCCGCCGACCTCGTTCAGGCACGACAGCGGGAACCACCGGTAGAGCGCGGTGTCCTCGACGCCCTTGGCCATCACGGGCCCGCACGCCTGCTGGAAGCGGATGATCGCCTCGGGCGAGCCGTACAGGGCCTGCTGGACGAGCGGCCGGACGGCGGGTGAGCAGGCTGCGGCGGCCTGCTCGACGATCTCCACGGACCGGCGCGGCGGCGGCTCGCCGGGCACCACGTAGGCGCGGTAGACGGGCATGGCGGCGAGCAGTTCGGCGGCGGCCTCGGGGGTGCAGGAGGCGGCGCGGGCCAGGCGGCGCACCTCGGGGCCGAAGAACAGGTCGATGACCTCGCGTTTGGCCCTGGCCATGACCGCGTGGTAGTTCTCGGGCTCGCCGGTCAGGCGGGTGAACAGCTCGACCAGCGGCGCCTTGCCCTCGGGGTCGACGAACAGGCCGTTGACGCGGTTGAGCGCCTCGTAACCGGTGGTGCCGTCGCACGCCCAGTCGCCGGGCAGCCGTTCGGCGCCGATGAGGATCTTCTCCACGACCGTCCACACGCCGCCGGTCCTGGCGCGCAGCGCCTCCAGGTAGCCGCGCGGGTCGGCGAGCCCGTCGGGGTGGTCGATCCGCAGCCCGTCGACGAGCCCCTCGTCGAGCAGCCAGAAGATCACCTCGTGGGTGGCGAAGAACACCTCCGGGTCCTCGACGCGCAGCCCGATCAGCGTCGAGACGTCGAAGAAGCGCCGGTAGCCTGGGCCTTCCCGCCAGTCGACCAGCTTGTGGTAGCCGGGCTGGGGGTAGCCGCGCTCGGCCTCGGCCGGGTCGGTGTCGTCGCCGAGGACCGGCAGCGCCACCTTCCCGCCGTCCCACTCGATGTCGAACCAGCGGGCGTACGGCGAGCCGGGCCCGTCGCGGAGCACGGCCATGAACCGCTCGTTCTCGGTGTTCATGTGGTTGGGGACCAGGTCGAGGACGATGCCCAGGTCGTGGGCGGCCAGCCGCTGGGCCATCTCCCTGAAGCCCTGCGCGCCGCCGAACTCCTCGCGGACGCGGGAGTGGTCGGTGACGTCGTAGCCGTGGCGGGAGCCGGGCACGGCCTGGAGGATCGGCGACAGGTAGACGTGGGTGACGCCGAGGTCGCGCAGGTAGCCGGCGAGGTCGGCGACCTGGGCGAAGCCGAAGTCGGGGGTCAGCTGGAGGCGGTAGGTCGAGATCGGCCTAGACACGGCGCAACACCCGCACGCTGCGTCCGGGCACGGCCACTCCCTCGCCCGCCCGGCACATCCGGACGTCCAGCCTGATCGGCATGGCGGTGTCGATCTCGGTCTGCCACATCTCTCCGTAGTCCTTGGGGATCGTGAACCTGATCGTGTCGTGGTGCGCGTTGAACAGCAGCAGGAACGAGTCGTCCCTGATGGGCCGGCCGCGGCGGTCGGGCTCGGTGATGGCGTCGCCGTTGAGGAAGACGGCCAGCGACTTGGCGTAGCCGACGTTCCAGTCGCTGTCGGTCATCTCCTCCCCGGACGGGGTGAGCCAGGCGATGTCGCTCAGGCCGCGCACCGGTTTGCCGTAGAAGAATCTCCTGCGGCGGAACACCGGATGCTTCTTGCGCAGCGCCGCCAGGCTCTGGGTGAACTCCAGCAGCAGCCAGTTCTCCCTGACGTCGGACCAGTCGACCCAGGTGATCTCGTTGTCCTGGCAGTAGCCGTTGTTGTTGCCCTGCTGGGTGCGGCCCAGCTCGTCGCCGTGGGAGAGCATCGGCACGCCCTGCGACAGGAACAGCGTGGTGAGGAAGTTGCGTTTCTGCTGCTCACGCAGGGATTCGACGGCCCAGTCGGCCGGGCCTTCCGCGCCGCAGTTCCAGGACCGGTTGTCGTCGGTGCCGTCGCGGTTGCCCTCCTTGTTGGCCTCGTTGTGCTTGTGGTCGTACGAGACGAGGTCCTGGAGGGTGAAGCCGTCGTGGCAGGTGACGAAGTTGATCGAGGCGGCGGGGCGGCGGGTGTCGGCCTGGTAGAGGTCGCTGGAGCCGGTGAAGCGGTAGCCGAACTCCGGCATGGTGGCCGGCTGCCCGCGCCACAGGTCGCGGATGGTGTCGCGGTAGCGGCCGTTCCACTCGGTCCAGCGTGAGGGGAAGTTGCCGACCTGGTAGCCGCCGGGGCCGACGTCCCAGGGCTCGGCGATGAGCTTGACCTGGGACAGCACGGGGTCCTGCTGGACCAGGTCGAAGAAGGCGCTCAGCCGGTCGACCTCGTGCAGCTCGCGGGCCAGCGTCGAGGCGAGGTCGAAGCGGAACCCGTCGACGTGCATCTCGATCACCCAGTAGCGCAGCGAGTCCATGATCATCTGGAGCACGTGCGGTGACCGCATGAGCAGGCTGTTGCCGGTGCCGGTGGTGTCGACGTAGTAGCGCTTGTCGGTGGGCACGAGCCGGTAGTAGTCGGGGTTGTCGATGCCCTTGAAGCTGAGCGTCGGCCCGAGGTGGTTGCCCTCGGCGGTGTGGTTGTAGACGACGTCGAGGATGACCTCGATGCCGGCCTCGTGCAGCGCCCGCACCATGGCCTTGAACTCCAGCACCTGCCCGCCGCGCTGGCCCTGGCTGGAGTAGCGGTTGTGCGGGGCGAAGAAGCCGATCGAGTTGTAGCCCCAGTAGTTGGACAGCCCGCGCTGCTCCAGGATGTGGTCGGTGACGAACTGGTGGACCGGCATGAGCTCCAGCGCGGTCACGCCGAGCTTGGTCAGGTGGTCGAGGATCTCGGGGTGGCCGAGGGCCGCGTAGGTGCCGCGCAGGTGCTTGGGGATCTTCGGATGCCCTATCGTCAGCCCGCGCACGTGCGCCTCGTAGATCACGGTGTCGTGGTACGGGGTCGCGGGCGGCCGGTCGTGGCCCCAGCCGAAGAACGGGTTGATGACGATCGAGCGCGGCACGTACCGGGCGGAGTCCTTGTCGTTGCGCGTGTCGGGCGAGCCGAAGCGGTAGCCGTAGACCGCCTCGTTCCACGTCACCCCGCCCTCGATCGCCATCGCGTACGGGTCGAGCAGCAGCTTGGCCGGGTTGCAGCGCAGGCCGCGCGCCGGGTCGTAGGGGCCGTGCACCCGGTAGCCGTAGCGCTGGCCGGGGCCGATGCCCGGCAGGTAGCCGTGCCAGATGAACCCGTCGACCTCGCTCAGCCGTACGCGGGACTCCTTGTTGTCGTCGTCGAACAGGCACAGCTCGACGGCGTCGGCGACCTCGGTGTAGAGCGAGAAGTTGGTGCCCGCGCCGTCGTAGGTGGCCCCGAGTGGATACGGATCTCCCGGCCAGACTTCGATCATCGAGGCTCCCTCACGGTCTCTCCCATGTTCCGTTCCCCCGCTCCCCCGGACAAGCCGTCGGGCATCACGTTCCTTCCCCGGCCCTCCGGACGATCACCTCAAGGCTGCGGCAAAACGGGTGGGCCGCCTCCCCTGGCGCGGCTGGGGAGGCGGCCCACGTACTCCAGCATGAGGGTTTGGTCCGCTTTTGCCCGGCTACATAGCCCTTCCATGGGCGGTTTCAAGAAATTTCTGTTACGCGGAAACATCGTGGAGCTGGCGGTCGCGGTGATCGTCGGGGCCACGTTCAGCGGGCTGGTGCAGGCGCTGGTCAGGGACCTGGTGACGCCGCTGATCGGGGCGGTCACCGGCGGGCGGCAGCCGAACTTCGCCGAGTACTCCTTCACCGTCAACGGCAGCGAGTTCAAGTACGGCGACTTCGTCAACCATCTGATCACGTTCCTGCTGATCGCGGCCATCGTGTACTGGCTGGTCGTGATGCCGATGACGCGGCTGATCAGCCTGTTCGACCGGAACGAGAAGGCGGCCACCAAGCAGTGCCCCGAGTGCGTCGGCGACATCCCGGCCGAGGCGCGCCGGTGCATGCACTGCACGGTGGAGCTGGTCCCGGCCTCCGAGAAGCCGGACCGATAACCGACATATCCGGAAAAGGTGCGACCCACCACGCCGACGCCACGCGGACGACGGGCGCGCTGGGCGTGGGTTTCGTGTTCTTACGGCCACTACCGCACCAAGTGCGGCGACAGTTCGACAAGATGGACGGGTGAGCGTTGAGTTGATGGTCTGGGACGAGCCCGCCCCTATCTCCAGAGACCGGGCGCGGGCCGCGTACCTGGAGGTCAAGAAGACCGAGCCCGTCAGCGGGGAGCTGCCGGAGATCTCCAAGGAGCTGCCCGGGATCGTCACCGCCTACGACGATCACGTGCTGGTGACGATGGACCTGGACACCATGGACGAGATGTCGGCCCAGGTGTTCGCGACCGCACGGGCGCACGGGCTGGTGTGCTACGACCCGCAGCGCGACCTGGTGCACAACGTCGCGCCGCTGGGCGTCTACGCGGGCATGCAGCTCCACACCGGCGACGGCCTGATCGTGCACGACCCGGACCTGGGCCTGGTGCACGACGTGCTCGCGACGATGTCGCCGCAGAACCCGTTCACGGCCCTGGTCACCTTCGGCCACCACTTCATCCAGGTGTCGCCGGGCTTCGAGCTGGAGTACAAGGAGGGCTCGCTGGTCCGCACCCTGGTGGAGGACCTGGAGGAAGTGCGGCGTGCCTTCCACGAGTACGCGACGGGCGAGCGGGGATTCCTGACCCGTCACGAGTGGTCGACCTAGCGGGCGGCCAGGCGTAGCCGGGCCAGCTTGACGACCGGGGTGACGGCGCCCACCAGCAGCAGCGCGAACAGGGGCGCGAGCACCAGGCCGAGCACGAACCCGGCGGCCACGTCGTGCGGGTAGTGCACGCCGACGAACACCCGCGAGAACGCCATGACGGCCGCCAGCGGGACGACCGCCCAGGCGAGCGTGCGCCACGCCAGCACCAGCGCTCCCGCCGCGCCCGCGGCGATGACGGCGTGGTTGCTGGGGAACGACCAGTCGTCCACCGGCGGGCAGGCGGCGATCGTCGCGATCCCGCCCCGGCACGGCCGGTCCTCGCGCACCACGGTCTTGAGCACCTCGCTCACCACGTACGCGCACACCACTCCGGCCGGGCCGGCGATGGTGATCGCCAGGTCGCGGGCGGGGGCGTTGCGGGCCCGCCAGAAGCAGAGCAGGAACAGCGCGGCGAAGACGAACAGCCCGCCGTCGGTGCCGACCTCGGCGAAGGTGTGCAGCCAGGCGGGCGTGGAGAGTGCGAAGTCGACGATGTCGCGGTACAACTCGTGTCCAATCCATTAACAGGTGATGGACACGACATTATGAATGGATCTTGGGCTTCGCCTCAGCCGAAAGGACGACCTAGGCGAGGAACCTGCGATCGAGGTCCAGATACTGCTGGCGCAGCTCGCCCTCGGTGATGAGCCCGCGGTCGAACGCCTCCGTCGTGGCGTCGCGCTCCGCGACGTAACAGGCGGCCATGATCTCGCTGCGCAGCGGCGTGAAGCCGCGCTCGACGCAGTCGGCGAACACGCTGACCTTGCCCGCCACGGTTTCCGGGGCGACGGTGCAGGCGAGGTCCTGGGCCTTGAGCTGGGCTACGGCCTCACGCAGCGTGACCGGGCCGAGGGAGCCGTTGAACCTGGTGTCAAGAGTGATCTTCACTTTCTTACGCCTCCGCATGTTTGAAACGTCCTGAAAAGGCGGCGTATTCCCTGGTCACAGCGGGTAAGAGGGCATGCGTGATCGGAGAGCACGTGATCGTCGGCTACACCGACGACGCCGGCGGGCGTGACGCTCTCGCCCTGGGCGCCGCCATCACGCGGATCACCGGCGGGGAGCTCACGGTGGCGGCGATCTACCCCCCGGGCAGCCCGGGGCTGGCCGTCGAGGCGCAGGCCGCGCTGGCGCACGCCGCCGGGCTGCTGGAGGACACCCCGGCCGGGTTCATGGCGTTCGAGAGCAGGGGCGCGGGACGCGGCCTGGCCGTGCTGGCCAGCCGCATCAAGGCCGACCTGATCGTCGTCGGGTCGGCCGACGGCGGGCAGCACGGGCTCATCTCCCTCGGCAGCACCGCCTCCCACCTGCTGCACCTGTCGCCGGAGGCGGTGGTGGCGGTGCCCGCCGGTTACGCGCCGCCCGAGCGGCCCGCCCGGCTGACGCTGGCGTACGTGCACCGGCCGCAGTGCGACGCGGCGGTCCCCCGGGTGGCGGAGGCCGCGCTCCGGCTCGGCGTGCCGCTCCGGCTGATCACCTTCGACCTGCGCACGGACGACCCTGAGCGCATCCGCGACGACCTGGCCCTGGCCGTCCGCCTGGCCTGGGAGAGCACCGGCCTCGAAGCCGAGGCGGACGTCGCCGAAGGGCACGACGTGGCCGCCGCCGTGGCCGCGGCCGAATGGCTGCCGGGCGAGCTGCTGGTCTGCGCGGCCAGCGAGGACGCCCAGCCGCACCGGGTGTTCATCGGCGAGCTGGCGATGAAGCTGCTGCGCGCCTCGGCCTGCCCCGTCGCGGTGCTGCCCCGGGGTTTCGTCTAGCGGCGCCGGGCCCGCTCGTACAGCTCCAGGTAGCGATCGGCCATGACGGCCGGGGAGAAGCGGCGGCGGGCCTCACGCCGGCACTCCTCCGGGTCCAGCTCGTCCACCCGCAGCACCCACTCGGCCAGCTCCTCCTCGGTGTCGGCGAGGAAGCCGGTGCGGCCGTGCTCGATGATCTCGGGCAGGCAGCCGCGCCGCAGCCCGATGGGCGGGACGCCGAGCGCCAGCGCCTCGACGACGGCGGTGCCGCCCGGCTCGTCCCACTGGATGGGGAACAGCGACGCGCGGGCGGAGGCGTACAGTCCGTCCCGCTCGGCGCCGCCGACCGAGCCGACCCACCGGGTCAGGTCGCCGTCCAGGTACGGGGTGACGCGCTCGACGAAGTAGCGCACGTCGGGGTGGCCGTGCAGCGGATGGCCCGGGTCCTGGGCGACGGCCTCCAGCTCGGCGGGCGAGTTCAGCCCGCTGACCGGGCCGGCCAGCACCAGCGGCAGGCCGAGCTTCTGGCACACCCGGGCGGCGATGTGCTGACCCTTGAGCCCGCAGACGCGGCCCATGACCACCAAGTGCTCGCCCCGTTCGACCCGGACGTCCTGGTCGGCGAGCGGGGTGGCCAGGTGGACGGCGCCGAGCGCGGCCTCGCGCAGCGCCTGCGGGGCGCGGGCGAGCTGCGACTGCGAGACGCCGTTGACGGCGATCGACTGCGGGAAGGCGGAGTAGAACTCGTGGTGCTTGCGCAGGTCCCAGTGCAGCGTGTGCAGGACGGGCGGGCCGCCCAGCGCGGACAGCACGGCGGGGCCGACGACCTCCAGGTGGTCGTGGACCAGGTCGATGTCGTCGCGCCCGCGCAGTTCGGCGGCCAGCCGCGTCTGGTGGGCGTGCGCGAGACCCATGACCTGGTTGTAGGGCTTCTGCAGGTGGGCGAACTGCCCTTCGGGGAAGACGCTGATGTGCTCGTCGGCCTCCAGCGTGCTCGATCCGACCGTCGCCAGCACGACCCGCACGCCGCGCTCGCGCAGCGCGGGGACGAGCGTGGCGACCACGTTCTCGATCCCGCCGTAGCCGGGGGGCGGCACCGCGAGCCACGGCCCCGCGTTCACCAGGACGTTCATGCCACATCCTCCTCCAGTACGAGCGAGGCCAGCGGTGGCCGCTCGGCCACGGCCACATCCACCACGTCGGCCTGTCCTTCGAGTCCGAACTGCAGCAGCGTGTGCGCGGGAGGTCGCGAGGCGAGCACCCGGCCCTGGCGCTCCAGCCGGGACCAGGCGGTGAGCATGATCTGCCCGGCCATGCGGCCCAGCGCGGTGACCGACTGGTGGCTGTGGGTGCGGCAGCCGAGGTCGACCTGGGCCATCGCGTCCAGCCCGGCCACCTGGAGGAGGTCGACGAGCAGCCCGAACTCGACGCCGTACTCGGTGACGAACGGCACCCGCTCCAGGACCGAGCGGCGGGCCGCGTACTCGCCGCCGAGCGGCTGGCAGAAGCCGGACAGCTCGGGCCAGAACATGTTGAGCAGCGGCCTGGCGACCAGCTCGGTGACGCGCCCGCCGCCGCCGCGCCTGGCGACGCCGTCCTCGCCGGTGTAAGGCCGCTCGTAGGCGCCCTTGACGAACTGAATCCTGCGGTCCACGAGCAGCGGCCCGACCAGGCCGGAGACGAAGTGGGAGCCGAAGTCGCGCAGGTCGGAGTCCACGAAGACGACGATGTCCCCGGTGGAGGCGGCCAGGCCCTTCCACAGCGCCTCGCCCTTGCCGGTCAGCGGGGGCAGGTGGGGCAGCACGGCGTCCTGGGCCACCACGCGAGCTCCGGCGGCTGCCGCGCGGACGGCGGTGGCGTCGGTGGAGTGCGAGTCGACGACGAGGATCTCGTCCACGAGCGGCAACCGCTCGACCAGGTCACGGCGGATCGTGGTGACGATGTCACCGACGGTCGATTCCTCGTCGCGCGCCGGGAGCACGACGCTCACGGTGGTCGTCCCCTTGGCGAGGAGGAGGGCGTCGACCGGCCAGTCGGCCGCGGTGCTCGAGTGCGGCCCGTACCATTCCTCGACCCTTGCCAAGGCTCGCAGATCTGTCTCCATACAGTCAGCCCCGATCTCTGAGGTCACGGTCGGCGACATCTGCCCGCTCTACGAGTCTTCGAACATGTCTGTTTGTTTTCTGCAATACGTGGGATATGCCGGGTTATGTTCCCCACAACCCGCGTCGGCATCATCGGTGCCGGTAATGTCGCCGCTCGACATGCGGAAGTGCTGTCCGGATTCCCCGACGTGAAGATCGCCGGAATCGCCGACACCGATCTCGGCAGGGCTGAAGCACTGGCGTCGCAGCATGGCGCCCCCGCTTATGGCGGCCACGCCGACCTGCTGGAGGCCGGCGAACTGGACGCCGTCTATGTCTGTGTGCCTCCTTTCGCGCACGGTAACCCCGAGTTCGACGTCCTGTCGTGCGATATCCCCATATTCGTAGAAAAGCCACTCTCGCTGGACCTGGCCACCGCCGAGAAGATCGCCGACGAGCTCGACCGCCGCGGCCTGCCCTCGGCCGTCGGCCACCACTGGCGCTATCTGGACATCCTGGACCGCGCCCGGCACCTGCTGGGCGAGCGCCCGGTACGCCTCGCCCTGGGCCACTGGATGGACAAGGTGCCCCCGGTCGGCTGGTGGCTGAACTCCGCCATGTCCGGCGGCCAGACCGTCGAGCAGGCCGTCCACGTCCTGGACCTGGCGAGGCTGCTGGTGGGCGAGGTGACGATGGTGCACGCGGTGCCCGTCGACGGCGCGATGGACGGCGAGGTCGACCGGGCCACGGCGGCGGTCATGCGGTTCGCGGGCGGCGCGGCCGGGCTGCTGGCCACCACCTGCCTGCTGCGCGGCAAGCATCGGGTGGGCCTGGAGGTGTGCGCCGACGGCATCTCGCTGGAGCTGAGCGAGACCCGGCTGATGGTCGACGGCCAGGAGCTGGTGCAGGACGGCGGCCGGGCCAAGGAACTGGTGGACCGCGCGTTCATCGACGCCGTACAGGGTAAGGAGGCCGACGTGCGGGCGCCGTACCGGGAGGCACTGAAGACCCACCGGCTGGCGCTCGCCCTGGCGCGGTCGGCGCGGGAACGGGAGCCGGTGATGGTCGATGGCTGACAACGGGAACGGCTGGGTGCTGAGCATCGAGGGCCCCGGCGAGGTGACGCTGGCCGAGGACAAGCTCGGCGAGGTGCCCGACGGCGGCTTCCGTGTGGAGACCACCCACAGCGGCATCTCCGCCGGCACCGAGCTCACCTACGTCAAGGGCGACAACCCGTACCTGACCTCCACCTGGGACCCGGCGCTCGGGCTGTTCCAGCGGGGCGCGCCGTCGGTGGCCTATCCGGTGCGCGGCATCGGCTACATGCAGGTCGGCATGGTGGTCGAGACCCGCACCCGGGCGGTCGAGGAGGGCGCGCTGGTCGCGATGGCGTACGGGCACCGCACCGGCTACGTCGCCGACCCGATGCAGGACCGGTTCGTCGAGCTGCCCGGCGACCTCGACGCGATGCTCGGCGTCTACGTCGCCCACATGGGCCCGATCTGCGCCAACGGCCTGCTGCACGCCGCCGCCGACCTTTACGGCCAGAACGTGCACCAGCTCGGCGACGGCGTGCGCGGCAGGCGCGTCGTGGTGGTGGGCGCGGGCGTCGTCGGCCTGCTGACGGCCTCGTTCGCGCTCGCGCACGGCGCGGCGGAGGTCGTGGTCGTGGACGAGACGCCGGCCCGGCTGGCGGTCGCCGAGGCGCTCGGCGCCGACGCGCTGTCGGTCGCCGACGACCCGGCGGTGGAGCTGAAACGCCGCTGGCGGCACGGCCCCAACGACCGGGGCGCGGACGTGGTCTTCCAGTGCCGCGGCCAGGCCAGGGCGCTGGCCCTGGCGCTCAAGCTGCTGCGGCCCCAGGGCACCGCGATCGACCTGGCGTTCTACACGCAGGGCGCGGACGAGGTGCGGCTCGGCGAGGAGTTCCACCACAACGGGCTGTCGCTGCGGTGCGCCCAGATCGGGCGGGTGCCGCGCGGGCTGGCCCACGCGTGGGACCGCGAACGGCTGTCCCACGAGACCGTGGACCTGCTCAGGCGGCGCGGCGACCTGCTACGCCGGCACGTGATCACCGATGTCGTCGGCTTTGCCGAGGCTCCCCAGCTGATGGCCGACCTCGCGGGCCGCCGGCGGCATGCCGTGCAGGCCGTGCTCTGCGACCACGTCGAGGACGAGGGCCGCTGACCAGCTGAAGTCGCGCGACCCGTGGCCGTCGAGCGTGGCCGGGTCGAAGTACTCGCGGAACCCGGAGCGCGTCGCGGCGGCGATCATGCCGTCGGCCAGCGCGTCGGCCAGGTCGGCACGCCGCTCCCGCAGCCCCTGCCACACCAGCCAGGTGACGTTGAGCCAGCTCGGCCCGCGCCAGTAGCGGGCGGGGTCGTACTCGGGCGCGGTGGGCGAGAAGCTGGGCAGCACGCCGTCCTTGAGCATGAAGCGGTCCAGCCCGGTGCCGATCAGCGCGTTGGCTATCTCGCGGGGCAGGCCGGGCAGCAGGAGCGGTGTCAGTCCGGCGGCGCTGGCGGAGCGGATCAGGCAGCCGGTGCGCACGTCGCGCGGCTGGAAGAGGCCGTCGTCGTAGAGGTGCTCGATCATGGCCGCGGTGACGCGGGCGGCCTCGGCGCGGTGCGGCCCGGGGTCGTGCCCGAGCTCGGCGGCGATCTCGGCCAGCGCCAGCTCGGCCACCCCGTAGGCGGCGTTGAACAGCGGGTCCTCGACCTGGAAGTCACCCGGGTCGCGGTAGCCGGAGTCGCGGTAGGCGCGGGCGAGCGCGGTGTAGCGCTCGTAGTCGCGGTCGGTGGGCCGCTCGGCGGCGGCGACGTGCCCCAGGTCGCGGCGGACGAACCCGGTGGCCCCGGCGGGCACGGCGCTGAGCGGCCGGTCCCAGGCCGGGCTGTTGTCCATGCCCGACTCCCAGGGGTGGACGATGGAGATCAGCCCTTCGGGCGAGCGCCGGGCGGTGCGCAGGAACTCCTGCTGCGCGACCAGCCGGGGGTAGATGCGGCGCAGGAAGCCCGGGTCGGGCTCGGCCTGGTGCACCTTCCAGGCGGCCAGCGCGTGCACGGGCGGCTGCACGATGCCGGAGGTGGCGGAGCCGGAGGGCGAGCGCGCCTGCCAGAACTCCGGCCCCGGGAAGTAGGCGCCCTCGGGCACCTTGGGGTTGAACACGATGTGCGGCACCCTGCCGTCGGCCCACTGGGCGCCGAACAGCGACAGCAGCTCCGACCGGGCCCGCCGGGGCGACCAGCGGGCGTTGCCGATGGCCACGAAGGCGGAGTCCCAGCTCCACTGGTGGGGGTAGAGCCGCCGGGAGGGGACCGTGTAGCTGCCGTCCCAGTTGTCGACGAGGACACGTACCGCGTCGCGGAGGATCATAGGAATTTCCTGATGAAGGCGGCCGTCTCGGGCAGGACGACCTCGGGTTCGCCGCGCAGGCGGCATTCGAGGGCGAGGTAGCCGTCGTAGCCGACGGCGTCGAGGGTGGCGAGCTGCGCGCCCCAGTCGAGGTGCCCGGTGCCGGGCTGGTTGCGGTTGGACTCGCTGATCTGCATGTGCGCCAGGTAGGGGGCGGCCTCGGCCAGCGAGCGGCAGGGGTCGTCCTCCTCGATGTTCATGTGGTACGTGTCGCCGACGATCCTGATGGAGTCCATGGCGCAGTAGGACACCGCGTCGGCCAGCGTGTTGACCATGTGGTTCTCGTACCGGTTGAGCGGCTCCAGCATGATCAGCACGCCGTTGCGCTGGGCGTGCTCGCCGAGCACGGCCAGGGCCTCGGTGAGCACCTCGCGGTCCTGCTCGGGGCTGCGCGGCGGCTCGAACGGCGGCAGCCGGCGGGAGAACTGGCCCCAGGAGGCGGGGGTCATGACGCCGATGCCGCCCAGCTCGCCGATGACCGTGAGCTGCGACCTGAGCTGCTGGATCGCGTCGGTGCGCTTGGCCGCGTCGAAGTCGCCGATGAAGTGGGGCATGTCCACGCACACGGTCGGCATGACGACGCCGTCGGCCAGCGCCCGCTTGAGCTCGGTGAGGCGGCCGGCGAAGTGGAAGTCGCCCTTGCCGCGCAACTCGATGGCGTCGAACCCGGCGTCGACGGCGAAGGCGAACTTCTCCTGCAGGGACCGGCCGGGCAGGAGCTGCTCCTGGGCGGCGAGCTTCACTGTGACTCCTCGAAGGTGAAGACGAGCTGCAGCACCTCGGACTGGTGCTTGTCGATCAGGTCGAAGGCGTCGGCGGCGTCGTCGACCGGGACGACGTGGCTGATGAGGTCGTCGACCTCGACGTCGCCCCGGTGGACGGTCTCCATGAACGTGCGCTGCAGCCGCTCGACGTCCCACCGGTGCGCCAGCCAGGAGGCGACGCCGCCGATCTGCGAGGAGACGAGCTGCACCTGGTTGTGGTGGAACTCCTCGCCGAGCCGCAGGCCGATGCCGTCGCCCTGGTAGAAGCCGGCGGCCACGACCCGGCCGCCCTTGCGGACGGTGCGGATGGCCTCGTGCAGGCCGTGGTGGCTGCCGCTCAGCTCGATCGCGGTGTCGGCGCCCTCGATCCGCTTGCGGATGAGCTCGGCGACGGAGCCGGCCTGCACGTCGACGGTCTCGGCGGCGCCGTAGCGCCGGGCGAGCTCCAGCCGGGCCGGGATGGCGTCGGCGGCGACCACGCGGGCGCCGCTCAGCACGGCCAGGCGGGTGGCGAGCAGGCCGATGACGCCCTGGCCGAAGATCGCCACCTGGTCGCCGAAGTGGATGTCGGCGGCGTGCACGGCGTTGAGCGCGATGGCGCCGACGCGGGCGAAGACGCCGCTCAGCGGGGCCGCGCCGGGCGGCATGACGTGACCGACGAGCTTGTGGGCGGGCAGCACGGCCTCGGCCCGGTGGCCCCAGATGCCCCAGACGAGGCTGCCGACGGGCGGGTCGGCGACGTCGGGCGCCGCCTCCACCACTTCGCCGACCTCCTGGTAGCCCCAGCCGGTCAGCGGGTAGGCGTGGGTCTGGCCATCGAGGAAGAGACGCTGCTCGGTGTCCCACTTGTGATTGAGGTATGGATTGGTCCCGCGATAGGCGGTGAGCTCGGTGCCCGCGGAGACGCCCGAGTACATCGTACGAACCCGCACGCTGCCCGGAACGAGCTCGGCGGGCTGCTCCAGGCTTACGGAAACGTGACCTGGCTCTTGGAAGGTGATGACGCGCATTGCCCACACTTACGCTTTTTGATCAAACAAAAGTAAGAGATTTAGTGCTTGTTTGCACACCATAGTTGCGCTTGGAACACTCGTAAGTCTACGACTTCCGCCGAGGGCTCCGGATTACCTTGGGGTTTCTGATCGCCCGTCTTCAGGAAAGCGACCTTACCGGCATTGCACACCCCCTGGTCCAGCAGGGATATCAGGCGTGATCCAGGGCGGAAAAATCTTCGCCGAGATCAGACCGCCCCTTTGCCTCAGGGGTACAGGAGCCTTATCCCGAACCGGAGGAGCGTGCCATGCCGCAGAAGGTAACCGCCGTCCTCTCCGCCGCGCTGCTGGCAGCGACCTGCCTGGTGGCCTGCGGCGACGACGGCGAGCGGGCGGCCGACGAGATCACCGTCTGGACCGAGGAGAACCTCGAGGACCGGATGGCCGTCCAGCAGAAGATCATCGACGAGTTCACCCAGAAGACCGGCATCAAGGTCAAACTGGTCGGCGTGGCCGAGGACCAGTTCAGCCAGGTGGTCACCTCGGCGGCGGCGGCCGGCGACCTGCCCGACGTGATCGGCGCCCTGCCCCTGGCCTCCGTCCGCGAGCTGGAGTCCAACGAGCTGCTCGACACCGAGACCCCCGCGAAGATCGTCGACCAGCTCGGGCGCGACACGTTCTCGGCGCGCGCCCTGGAGCTCGACTCATCCGGCGGCAGGCTGCTGGCCGTGCCCAGCGACGGCTGGGCCCAGCTCATCCTCTACCGCAAGGACCTGTTCGAGAAGGCCGGGCTGCGTCCCCCCGACACCTACGAGGCGCTGCGGGCCGCGGCCGCCGAGCTCAACACCGGCGGCGTCGCCGGCATCACGCTGGCGATCGCGCCCAAGGACTCCTTCACCGCGCAGAGCTTCGAGCACGTCGCCCTGGCCAACGGGTGCCAGCTCGTCGACGGCTCCGGCAAGGTGGCGCTCGACTCGCCGCAGTGCGTGCGCGCCTTCGAGTTCTACGGCGACCTGGCCAGGAACCACTCCGTCAAGGGCATGCAGGACGTCGACTCCACCCGGGCCACGTACTTCTCCGGCAAGGCCGCCATGATGATCTGGTCGTCGTTCATCCTGGACGAGCTGGCCGGGCTGCGGAAGGACGCGCTGCCGAGCTGCCCGCAGTGCCGCGAGGACCCGGAGTGGCTGGCCGCGAACACCGGCGTCGTCACCGCGCTCAAGGGCCCGGACGGGAGCGCCCCCGCCCAGTTCGGCGAGGTCGTGTCCTGGGTTGTCATGCGTGACGCCGCCACGGACCAGGCCGCGAAGTTCGTCGCGTACATGATGAACGAGGGCTACGAGCGATGGATCGGGATGGCCCCCGAGGGCAAGTTCCCCACCCGCGAGGGGTTCGCCGACAAGTGGCAGGCGCTGCCCGCCGGGGTCGACACCAAGAAGCCGCTGGCCGACGTCTACCCGGCCGAGGTGCTGGAGGCGCTGCGCACCAGCCCCGGCACGTTCGCCCGCTGGGGCATCCCGCAGGGGCAGGGCAAGCTGGTCGGCGCCACGATGGGCGAGCTGCCGGTGCCCAAGGCGCTGGCCGGCGTGGCCGACGGCTCGCTCACCCCGCAGGCCGCCGCCGCGCAGGCCAGGACCGAGGTCGAGACCATCAAGCGCGGGATCCGCGAATGAGCCGCGGACGCACGCTGCGCGAGCAGGAGGGGCGGGCCGGGCTGGCGCTGATCTCGCCGACGCTCGTGATCACGCTGGTCGTGGTGGTGCTGCCGCTCCTGTGGGCGATCATGCTGGCGTTCCAGGACGTCCGGCTGATCAACATCCGCCAGGCGGGGCTGTTCGGCAACTACACGCTGGAGAACTTCACGTACGTGATCTCCGAGCCGGGGTTCTGGTCCGCGCTGGTCAACACGCTCGTCTACACGGTCGCGGGCACCGCGCTGTCGATCGTGATCGGGCTGGTCGCGGCGCTGGCGCTGCGCGACAGGTTCCGGCTGCGGACGCTGGTCAGGGCCTCGATCCTGATCCCGTACGTGGCTCCGGTGGTGGCCGTCGCGTTCCTGTGGGAGACGATGCTCAATCCCCAGTACGGCATCGTCAACTCCTGGCTGGACGAGCCGATCGCCTTCCTCACCCAGGCCCGGGGCACGTTCCTGGGCCTGGAGGTGCCGGTGGCGCTGCTGACGGTGATCGCGTTCGAAGCGTGGCGCTACTTCCCGTTCGCGTTCCTGTTCCTGCTGGCCAGGCTCCAGGCGCTGCCGGCGGAGCTGGACGAGGCGGCGGTGGTCGACGGGGCCACGCCGACGCAGCGGTTCCGCTACGTGATCATGCCGCAGCTCTGGCGGATCATCGCGCTGCTGTCGGTGCTGCGGTTCGTCTTCACCTTCACCAAGTTCGACGACGTCTACCTGCTGACCGGCGGCGGGGCGGGCACGGAGGTGGTCAGCGTGCGGGTCTACAACTTCCTGACCGCGCGCGACGACATCGGGGCCTCGGCGGCGCAGGCGATCGTGCTCGCGGTCGTGCTGGTCGTGTTCCTGGTGCTCTACCTGCGCTTCTTCGGAGGTGGCGAACGTGAGCAGGGATAGGTTCGAGCGGGCGCTGCTCAAGGTGCTCAGGCCGCTGGTGATCCTCTTCCTCTTCGTGATCACCGCGTTCCCGTTCTACTACATGGTGATGCTGTCGTTCCGGGACATCCAGGAGCTCATCCTGGACCCGGGCTCGCTGTGGCCGGCGACGTTCACGCTCGACACGTACGCGAACGTGCTGGACCGGCAGGGGTTCCTGATCTTCATGCGCAACAGCGCGATCGTGGCCGTCGCCTCGGTGGCGGTCACGCTGCTGATCTCGATCCCGGGGGCGTACGCGGTGGCGCGGCTGCGCTTCTTCGGGCGGCGGCAGGTGCACTTCCTGTTCCTGGCCGTCTACCTGTTCCCGGCGATCGTGCTGGCCATCCCGCTGTTCGTGCTGTTCACGATGCTCGGGCTGCGGGGGTCGCTGGTCGGCCTGATTCTCGTCTATATCGCGCAAACCGTGCCAGTCACGGTATACATGCTCCGCAACTACTTCGAGACCGTGCCGCAGAGCGTCGAGGAGGCGGCGGCGATCGACGGCTGCACGCGCCTGTCGACCATCTGGCGGGTGGTGCTGCCGCTGTCCAAGCCGGCGCTCATGGCCACCGGTCTCTACGCGTTCATGATCGCTTGGAACGAGTTCCTGTTCGCCCTTCTCTTCCTGGTGGAGAGGCGGGAGAGCTGGACGGTCTCGCTGGGGCTCTCGCAGCTCGCGGGCAGCATCGAGATCCCGACCACGGTGCTCATGGCGGGATCGGTGGTGCTGACGCTGCCCATCGTGATCGTCTTCTTCGCCAGCGAGCGATTGCTGACGGAGGGGCTCACGGCAGGAGCGGAGAAGGGATAGACCATGCTGACGGCAGGGCAGGTCCTCCAGCTCATCCGCGACGGCTCCTGCCGCACCCGCAAGCAGCTCATCGAGTTCACCGGGCTGTCCCGGTCGACGATCACCGACCGGGTGGACCGGCTCATCGAGGCGGGCTACATCCACGAGTCGGGTGTGGCGTCCTCCGGGGGCGGGCGGCCGCCCTCGGTGCTCGACATCGACGCCGGCAGCCGGCTCGTGCTGGTGGCCGATCTCGGGGCCAGCCACGCCCGGGTGGCGCTGACCGACCTGGCGGCCCGGCCGCTGGCCGAGGAGCACACCGAGATGCGCATCGAGCGCGGCCCCGACGCGGTGCTGTCCTGGGTGCGGGAGGCGTTCCGGCGGCTGCTCGACCGCACCGGCCGCCCGGCCGCCCAGGTCTGCGGGATCGGCGTGGACCTGCCGGGCTCGGTCGACCACACCTCGGGCCGGGCCATCCGGTCGTTCCTCATGCCCGGCTGGGACGACCACCCGATCGGCCCGGCCGTCGGGGCGGACTTCGACGTGCCGATCCTGGTGGAGAACGACGCCAACGCGATGGCGCTGGGCGAGTGGTGGTCGTCGTGGCGGCACACCGACGCGCTCGTCCTGGTCAAGGTGTCCACCGGCATCGGCACCGGCATCGTGCTCAACGGCGGCATCTACCGGGGAGTGGAGGAGGCCGCGGGCAACATCGGCCACGTCCGGCTGCACGAGGCCGACGACCGGGTGTGCACGTGCGGCTCGCGCGGCTGCGTGGCGTCCCTGGCCAGCGGTCACGCGGTGGCCGCCGATTTGGGCATGGAGACCAGCCGCGACGTGGTCCGCCTGGTGCAGGCGGGTGACCCGGCGGCCATCGCGCGCACCCAGGAGGCCGGGCGGACGCTGGGCATCGTGCTGGCGACCGCGGTCAGCCTGCTCAACCCGGGCGTCCTGGTGCTGGCCGGCGACATGGCCGAGACCGGCGAGCACTACCTGACGGGCATCCGGGAGAGCGTCTACCGGCGCAGCCTGCCGTACACGACCCGCAACCTGGAGATCGTCACGAGCTCGCTGGGCGACCGGGCGGGCATCGTGGGCACGGCGGTGATCGTCATGGAGCACGTGCTGTCGCCGGAGGCGGTCGACGCGGCGCTGGCCGCCTCAGGCGGGCCGGCCCGCCCCGATCTGGCCGGCTAGCTCGGCCCTGGCGGTGAGCAGCGACGGCCCGTACCAGGTGAGCAGCCGCCCGCTGACCAGCGCGCACGGCAGGCCGGGGAAGCACTCGGGGCCGTCGTCCGCGCTGAAGGCGTACGGCTCGTCGGGGAGCACGACCAGGTCGGGCCGGGCCTCGACGAGCTCGGCGAGCGGGATCTTGGGGTAACGCTCGGGGTGGCCGGCGTACAGGTTGTCGACGCCCAGGCGGGCGAGCACGTCGCCGGTGAACGTGTCGCGCCCCGCCACCATCCACGGCCGCCGCCAGACGGGCACGATCGCGGTCCGGCGCGGCCCCCGGTGCGGCTCGCGCCAGGCCCGCTCGGCCCGGACGAGCCAGTCCGGGCGGGGCACCCGGCAGGCCAGCTCGAACATCCTGGCCAGCGAGGCGAACGCCTGGTCCACGGTCTCGATCCTGGTCACCCACACGGCCAGCCCGGCGGCGCGCATGGCCTCGAGGTCGGGGGGCCGGTTCTCCTCGGCGTTGGCCAGGACCACGTCGGGGCGCAGCGCGGTGATCGCGGCGAGGTCGGGGTTCTTGGTGCCCCTGACCCTGGTCACATCCAGGCCGGGCGGGTGCGAGCACCAGTCGGTGGCCCCGACCAGCGCTTCGGGGACGGTCGCGGCGACCGATTCGGTGAGCGACGGCACCAGTGACACGATCCGGCCCACGGCGGCGGGCACGGGGACGCGTACCCCGGTGTCATCGACAAATTCGACGGAATCGCTCACAACAACACCCTAAATCCCCCCACGAAGGGATACATATCCATACAATCTTGAAATGTGAATCTGGGGGATCACCAGCACGAACCTCGGGGCTTCGATCCGACCAAGCCCAACGTCGCCCGGCTGTACGACTATTACCTGGGCGGCAAGGATCATTTCCCGGCCGATCGCGAGGCGGCCGAGCGCATCCTGAAGGTGGCGCCCGAAGTGCGGGCCGCCGCCCGGGCCAACCGCGCCTTCCTCGGCCGGGCCGTGCGGTTCCTGGCCGGCGAGGGCATCAGCCAGTTCCTCGACATCGGCACCGGGCTGCCGTCGCAGGGCGCCGTGCACGAGGTGGCCAACTCCGTCTCGCCCGGCAGCCGCGTCGTCTACGTGGACCGCGACCCGGTCGTCATGGTGCACGCGCGGGCCATGCTCGCCTCCGACACCGACACGGTCGCCGTCGAGGGCGACCTGCGCAAGCCCCGGCAGATCCTCGACGACCCGGTGGTGCTGGACACCATCGACTTCAACCGGCCCGTCGGCGTGCTGCTCGTGGCCGTCATGCACTTCATCGCCGAGTCCGACGATCCGGCCGGCATCCTGCGCACGCTGCGCGAGGCCATGGCGCCCGGCAGCTACCTGGTCCTGTCCCACGGCACCAGCGACGCCCGCCGCGCCGCCGTCCGCAAGGGCACCGAGGTCTACCGCAACGCCACCGCACCGCTGACCCTGCGCGACCGGGCCGGCATCGCCGCCATGTTCGACGGGTTCGACCTGGTGGACCCGGGACTGGTGTGGCTGCCCGAATGGCGTCCCGGCGAGACCGACGCGATCGACTTCACCGACGATCCCGCCTCGTCGCTCATCCTGTGCGGCGTGGGCAGAAGGGCCTGAGGCGATGCGGATCGGCCTGGCCGCGCCGCAGTACGGCAGGTTCGCCTCGCTGGAGAGCCTGCGCCTGGTGGCGCACGAGGCCGAGGAGATGGGCTTCGCGAGCCTGTGGGTGGGCGACCGGCTGCTGACGCCGCTGGAGCCCAAGGACCGCTATCCCGGCGGCGACGGCTCGATCCCCGAGGCGCACGGCGTGTTCCTCGACCCGTTCGCGGTGCTGTCGGTGGCCGCCGCGACGACCTCGCGCATCCGGCTCGGCACCAGCGCGCTCAACGCCTGCTGGTACGCTCCCCCGCTGCTCGCCCGCTCGCTGACGACGATCGACCAGCTCAGCGGCGGCCGGCTGGACGTGGGGCTGGGGCTCGGCTGGTCGTCGGACGAGTACGCCGCCGTCGGCGTGCCCTGGAAGTCGAGGGCCGCCAGGTACGAGGCCACGCTCGACGCGCTGGAGGCCATCTGGCACACCGACCCGGTCGCCTACAGCGGCGAGCTGTGGACGGTGGCGCCCAGCCGCATCCACCCCAAGCCGGTCGGCCGCCCGCCGCTGCTGCTGGGCGGGTTCGCCCCCGACGCGCTGCGGCGCATCGGCCGCCGGGCCGACGGCTGGCTGACCGCCTCGCTGCCGATCCGGATGCTGACCTCGATGTGGGGCACGGTGCTGCGGGCCGCCGAGGAGGCCGGCCGCGACCCGGCGGCGCTGCGCATGGTGCTGCGCGCCAACCCGGTCGTCGAGGCGGGCGGCGCGCCGCCCAGGAGCGGCACCGTGGCGCAGATCGCCGCCTATCTGGACGAGGCGGCGGCGGCCGGGGTCCACGAGTGCGTCCTGGACCTCCAGCACACCGCCGAGAACGCCCCGCACCTGCTGGAGCTGGCCGGGGAGTTCAGGTCCTACGTGAGCGCGGCCAGCGCGGCGTCGTAGTCGGGCTCCTGGGTGATCTCCGGGACGAGCTCGGAGTAGATCACGTTGTTGGCGCCGTCGAGCACGACCACCGCGCGGGCGGCGAGCCCGGCCAGCGGGCCGCTCTCCTGGGCCACCCCGTAGTCCTTGAGGAACGAGCGGCCGCGCATGAGCGACAGCGTGGTGACGTTGTCGAGGCCCTCGGCGCCGCAGAACCGCTTCTGGGCGAACGGCAGGTCGGCCGACACGCAGAGCACGGCCACGCCGGGGTGCTCGGCGGCGATCTGGTTGAAGCGGCGCACGGAGGCCGCGCACACGCCGGTGTCGACGCTCGGGAAGATGTTGAGCACCTTCACCGCGTCGCCGAAGTCAGCCAGCGTGCGGTCGGAGAGGTCGGCGCCGACCAGGCTGAACCCGGGCGCCGGGTCGCCCTGCTTGGGGAAGGAACCGCCCACGATGATGGGGTTTCCCTTGAACGTGACGTCGGACATGAAGCCTCCTGATGGCAGTGGAATCCCGCGTCCGGATCTTATCGTCCGCCGTCAGGCCCAGCCGTTGCGGGCGGCGTGCCAGCCGAGCTGCACCCGGGTGCGGGCGCCCTCGAGGTCCATCAGGGCGCGGACCCGGCGCTGGAGGGTGCGCAGCGACAGGTCGAGCTGGCCCGCGACCGCCTCGTCGGTCAGCCCGGCCAGCAGCAGGCCGAGGATGTTCCTGTCGAGCTCGCCGATCGCGGCCTCGCGCTCCTCGGCCAGCTCGCCGGAGGCGTCCACGCGCAGCGGGTAGGCGCGCTGCCAGATCGCCTCGAACAGCGCCTCGACCGCCGTGAGCAGGCCGCTGCGGTGCAGCAGCACGGCGGCCGGCTCGCCGCCGGGATCGGTGGTGAGCGGCACCAGGGCCAGCTCGCCGTCGGCCATCATGAGCTTGATCGGCAGCTTGTCGGACACCCTGACCTGGACGCCCTTGCGGATGGAGGCGATGATCCCGGCCGCCACGCGGGGCGTGGCCAGCACCTCGCGCTCGACCATCACCAGATACTCCACGCCGCGGTCGACGACCTCCTCCTCGGCCGTGTTGTCGTCCGGCGTCACGGCCACGAACGGCGCCGTGGAGAACGAGCGCACCCGCTTGTCCGCGGCCCACTGGATCTGCAGGAAGCGCTGGCGTACCGCTTCGACGCCGGTCACGACCTCGATGAGGTCGCCCACGGCGCGGTCGACGGCGGCCATGCGGTGCTGCTCGGCGAGCGCGACCAGGGCCAGCTCGGCGGTGCGCAGCTCCTCGCGGCGGGCGGTGAGCAGGCCGCCGAGCGCGACGGAGGGCGGCGCGGCGACGTGGCGGGCGGGGACGCCGGGCAGGCGCGAGACCAGGCCGCGCCCGACCAGGGCGGCCAGGTCCTCGGCGACGGCGGTGACCGGCCTGCCGAGGGCGGCGGCCAGCTCGGCGGCGGTGCGGGGGCCGTCGATCAGGCGGCGGTAGGCGAGCTCCTCACCGGCGGTGAGCCCCAGCGCCTCCAGCACGGCGTCCCCCTCCTTCTGATCGCCGATCAGTATGGGAGAGAAGACAGGGCCGAAGGCGACAAAGCCACCTTCGGCCCCGAATCGTGACAGCACGGTTATCCAGCCGGCGAGCGCCCCTAGACGTTGCGCCTGTACTGGCCTCCCGCCTCGAACAGCGCCTCGGTGATCTGACCCAGCGAGCACACCCGGGCCGCCTCCATCAGCACCTCGAACGCGTTCTCCTCCGACATCGCCGCCTCCCGCAGGCGGGCCAGCGCCGCCGGGGCCTCGGCCCGGTTGCGCTCGTGGAAGGCGTGCAGCCGGTCGAGCTGCGAGCGCTTCTCCTCCTCGGTGCCCCGGGCCAGCTCCAGCTTGTGCGGGCCCGGCTCGTCGCCGCCCGGGTTGCGGAACGTGTTGACCCCGATGATCGGCAGCGACCCGTCGTGCTTGCGGGTCTCGTACAGCATGGACTCGTCCTGGATCCGGCCGCGCTGGTAGCCGGTCTCCATCGCGCCCAGCACGCCGCCCCGGTCCGACAGCCGCTCGAACTCGCGCAGCACCGCCTCCTCCACCAGGTCGGTGAGCTCGTCGATGATGTACGAGCCCTGCAGCGGGTTCTCGTTGCGCGCCAGGCCCCACTCCCGGTTGATGATCAGCTGGATGGCCATGGCCCGGCGCACCGAGTCGGCCGACGGGGTGGTGACCGCCTCGTCGAAGGCGTTGGTGTGCAGGCTGTTGCAGTTGTCGTAGACGGCGATCAGCGCCTGGAGGGTGGTGCGGATGTCGTTGAAGTTCATCTCTTGGGCGTGCAGCGAGCGGCCCGAGGTCTGGACGTGGTACTTGAGCTTCTGCGACCGCTCGCCCGCGCCGTAGCGCTCGCGCATGGCCACCGCCCAGATGCGCCGGGCCACCCGGCCGAGCACGCTGTACTCGGGGTCCATGCCGTTGGAGAAGAAGAACGACAGGTTCGGCGCGAAGTCGTCCACGTTCATGCCCCTGGCCAGGTACGCCTCCACGTAGGTGAAGCCGTTGGCCAGGGTGAAGGCGAGCTGGCTGATGGGATTGGCCCCGGCCTCGGCGATGTGGTAGCCGGAGATCGACACCGAGTAGAAGTTGCGCACCCCGTTGCGGATGAACCACTCCTGGATGTCGGCCATCATCCGCAGCGAGAACTCGGTGGAGAAGATGCAGGTGTTCTGGCCCTGGTCCTCCTTGAGGATGTCGGCCTGGACCGTGCCCCTGACCGTGGCCAGGGTCCGGGCCTTGAGCTCGGCGGACTCGGCCTCGTCGGGCTCGCGGCCGTGCTCGTCGCGGAAGCGCTGGAGCGCCTGGTCGACGGCGGCGTTGAGGAAGAAGGCGAGGATCGTCGGGGCCGGGCCGTTGATCGTCATCGAGACCGAGGTGTTGGGCGCCGACAGGTCGAAGCCGTCGTAGAGCACCTTCATGTCGTCGAGGGTGGCGATCGACACCCCAGAAGTGCCCACTTTTCCGTAAATGTCGGGCCGGAGGTCGGGGTCGTTCCCGTACAGCGTCACCGAGTCGAACGCCGTCGACAGCCGGGTGGCCGGCTGGCCCTCCGACAGCAGCTTGAAGCGCCGGTTCGTGCGGAACGGGTCGCCCTCGCCGGCGAACATCCGCGTCGGGTCCTCATCGTCCCTCTTGAACGCGAACACCCCGGCCGTGAACGGGAACCGGCCCGGCAGGTTCTCGCTCCGCAGGAACCTGAGCAGCTCCCCGTGGTCCTCGTAACGCGGCAGCGCCACGCGCGGGATGCGGTTGCCCGACAGGGTCTCGCGCCACAGCGGCGTGTGGATCTCCCGGTCGCGCACCTTCACCACGAGCTCGTCGGCCGTGTACTGCTCCTTCGTGGCGGGCCAGCTCTCCAGCAGGGCGCGGCTCTCGTCGCTCAGCTCCGCCTCGGCCCGCGCCGACAGCTCGTCGAGGCGGTCGTCCTCCAGCAGCGCGCTCACGGCGGCGAGCTGCTGGCGGCGGCGGGCCACCTCCATCTGGGCCCGCGTCTCCTCGTGGTAGCCGCGCACGGTCTCGGCGATCTCCGCCAGGTAGCGGACCCTGGCCGGCGGCACGATCGCCGCCGACGCCTGCGACGTGCGCCCGCGCACCGGCGCGAGCAGCCCGGGACCGGCCGGCATGCCCTTGTCCACCAGCAGCTCCTTCAGGTGCTGGTAGAGCGCGGTCACGCCCGCGTCGTTGTAGCGGGCCGCGATCGTGCCGAAGACCGGCATCTCCTCCGGCGAGACGCCGAACGCCTCCCGGTTGCGCACCAGCTGCCGCCGTACGTCACGCAGCGCGTCCTCGGCCCCGCGCCGCTCGTACTTGTTGATCACCACGGCCTCGGCGAAGTCGAGCATGTCGATCTTCTCCAGCTGCGAGGCCGCGCCGAACTCCGGCGTCATCACGTAGATCGGCACGTCCACGTGCGGCACGATGCCCGCGTCGCCCTGGCCGATGCCCGGCGTCTCCACCACCACCAGGTCGTAACCGGCGGCCCGGCAGGCGGCGATCACGTCGTCCAGGCAGGCCGGCACCTCGTTGGCGGCCCCCCGGGTGGCCAGGGAGCGGAAGTACGTCTGCGGGCTCAGGCTGTTCATCCTGATGCGGTCGCCGAGCAGCGCGCCGCCGCCCCGCCGCCGCGTCGGGTCGATGGCGATGACCGCGATGCGCAGCTTGTCGTCGTTGTCCACGCGGAGCCGGCGCACCAGCTCGTCGGTGAGCGACGACTTGCCCGACCCGCCGGTGCCCGTGATGCCCAGCACCGGAGCCGAACGGCCCGCCGCCCGCACCCCCTCGACCAGCCCGGCCGGCGCCCGGCCCGCCTCGATCAGCGTGATCGCCCTGGCCAGCGCCGCCTGGTCGCCCGACACCACCGCCTCGACCGACGGGGCGTCGTCCAGCTCGACGTCGCACTCCTCGATCAGCTTGTTGATCATCCCGGGCAGCCCGAGCCGCTGCCCGTCCTCCGGCGAGAAGATGCGCGTGACACCCCGCTCGTGCAGCAGGTCGATCTCGTCCTGCACGATCACCCCGCCACCGCCGCCGTACACCTTGACGTGCCCGGCGCCGCGCTCGCGCAGCAGGTCCACCAGGTAGGAGAAGAACTCCACATGCCCGCCCTGGTACGAGCTGATCGCCACCCCCTGGACGTCCTCCTGGATGGCGGCTGTGACGATCTCGTCCACCGATCGGTTGTGCCCAAGGTGGATCACCTCGGCGCCCTGGGTCTGCAGGATGCGCCGCATGATGTTGATGGCCGCGTCATGGCCGTCGAACAGCGCTGCCGCTGTCACGAATCGGACCGGGTTGACCGGAACGTGCACGCCTGATCACTCCTTCGTGGGGCCCTGATTCGAAGATACTAGGACGTCCTACTAATTCCCAAGGTGCCCTGGTGGGTAGGGGTGAAGCATGCGTGCGATCACATTCGTGCCGGGCAAGCAGGGCACGCTCGGCGTCACAGAGGTTCCCGAGCCGGAGCCGGGGGCGGGCGAACTGCTCGTCCAGGGCCTCGCACTCGGCATATGCGGCACCGACCGCGAGCTCATCTCCGGCGAGTACGGCTGGCCGCGCCAGGAGCCCATGATCCTCGGCCACGAATCACTCGGCCAGGTGCTCCAGGTTCCCGACGGCTCCGCCTACTCCCCCGGCGACCTCGTCGTCGGCGTCGTCCGCCGCCCCGACCCCGTACCCTGCGGCGCCTGCGCCCGCGGCGAGTTCGACATGTGCCGCAACGGCGAATACACCGAACGCGGCATCAAGGAACGCGACGGCTACGGCAGCGAACGCTGGACCGTCGAAGCCGCCTACGCCGTCAAGATCGACCCCGCGCTCGGCACCCTCGGCGTCCTCGTCGAGCCCGCCTCCGTCGTCGCCAAGGCCTGGGAGCACATCGAGGCCATCGGCTCCCGCGCCTGGTTCGAGCCCCGCACCGTCCTCGTCACCGGCGCCGGGCCCATCGGACTGCTCGGCGCCCTGCTCTCCCGCCAGCGCGGCCTGGAGGTCCACGTCCTCGACCGCGCCGCCGACGGCGTCAAACCCGCCCTTGTCGCCGACCTCGACGCCACCTACCACGCCGCCAGCGACCTCAAAGCCGTCGGCTTCAAACCGGACATCATCCTCGAATGCACCGGCGCCGGGCCGCTCGTCTTCGACGCCATGCTCAACACCGCCGAAGCCGGCATCGTCTGCCTCGCCGGCGTCTCCGCCGGCGGCCGGCCCATCAGCGCCGACGCCGGGCAGATCAACCGCGACATCGTCCTGGAGAACGACGTCGTCTTCGGCACCGTCAACGCCAACCTGCGCCACTACCGCGCCGCCGCCGACGCGCTCTCCCAGGCGGACCCCGCCTGGCTCGAACGCCTCATCACCCGCCGCCTCCCCCTGGACCGCGCCACGGAAGCCCTCGAACGCGGCCAGGACGTCAAGGTGGTCATCGACCTGACCACCTGACCCACCCCGCCGTACGGCCGATCCCTCCCCCCGGAAGGGTCCACCCGCCCGAAGCCGAGGCAACCGGGTACGCACCCGGGCGCGCCCTCCCCCCGGAAGGGCCGCCCCGAAGACGCCGCACCGCCCAGCGGCACCGCCCCAGCGGGCACCCGCACCCGGGCACGCCCCCGAAGGGGCCCCATCTCAGGACGCCGCGCCACCCACCTATGCCGTACCCGGGCACTCCTGCCCCGGGAGGGTTCTACCGGGAAGTGGGTCAGGGGCTGGGGTTGTAGGGGTGTCGGCGGGTGGGGGTGGCGCCTACGGGGACGCGGGGGGCCGCGGGGTCCGCGGACGGCGGCTGGGTGGGCTCCGGAGGCGCGGGAGGCGTTGGCGCGTTCCAGGGGCCGGCGAGGCGGCGGTGGTGGCCCGCGCGGCGGCCGGCGACGCGGAAGGAGACCACGACGGTGGTGACGATGATGACGGCGAGCAGCGCCAGCGGCCCGCCGAGGGCGTCGAAGGGCGAGGCGGCGGGCGGGTCGGCGCGTTCGCGGAGGGGGAACGGCTGCTGGCTGGAGCGGATCTCGCCCAGCTCGGCGTTGGCCTTGACGACGCGCGGCAGCCCGTACCCGACGACCTTGTCGGTTTCGCGGACCTTGCGCTTGAGCCAGACGCGGTCCACGTTGGCCTCGATGGTGTGGATCTTCTTGCCGGCGACGCGTTCGACGATGCCGACGTGGTCGACGCCCTTGTAGCTGTCACCGCCGCGCCAGTCGAAGAAGACCAGGGCCCCCGGTTCGGGTTTGCGCGTCCAGGCGCCCTGTTTGATGAACCAGACCGCGTGGGAGGGTGTCCAGGCGAACTGGCCGACGTATTCGCCGACGCCTGCCTTGTCGGCGGCCCAGGCGATGAACATGTCGCACCAGGCGGCGTTCTTGTACTGCGGATCCTGCACCCGGTCGGCGTACCAGTGGCCGAATTTGGTGTGCTGGCCGGACTTCTCCCGGTAGCCGAGTTCCTTACGGACGGTGGCGAGTAACTCTTCCGCGATCGGGTCCAGCTCGACTCCCCCCAGAAATGTGGCAGATCATGATGGACTGTAATAGCGACATCACGACCACGCGCAGAGCATTCCGAAAGTGTCTAGCCATGAGGGGAAATAACGGTCTTGTGGCTGGTGGGACAGAAGTCCGGATTACGCCCCGGCGCCTACCCGGAAGACCTGCGTGTCGCCCGCGCCCGCCGCGACGACGTCGGCCACGATGACCGTCACGTTGTCGGGCGAACCGCCCTCGTTGGCAAGATCGATGAGCCTCTGGACGGCCGCCGCCGGGTCTGCCACCGTGGTCAGCACCTCGTGCAGGACCTCGGGCCCGAGCACGGTGGTGAGCCCGTCGGAGCAGAGGAGATAGCGATCGTCCGGGTCGGCCTCGCGCAGTGCCATGTCGGGCTCCGCCCTGCCCTCGCTGCCGAGGACGCGCAGCACCATCGAGCGGCGGGGGTGCACGGCGGCCTGGTCCTCCGTGATGCGCCCTTCGTCCACCATCGACTGCACAAGTGTGTGATCCTTGGTCATCTGGTAAAGAGCACCATCGCGAAGCAGGTATCCGCGGGAGTCGCCCAGATGAGCCAGAGCGAACCGGTAGCCGTCCCACAGCATGGCGGTGACCGTGGTGCCCATCCCCCTGCGCGCCGGGTCGATGTCGGCCAGCTCGACCAGCCTGCGCGCGGCCTCGTGCACGGCCCCTTCGAGCGCGGCCTCCAGGTCGGTGCCCGTCTCGGGAAGCGTGGCGTCCAGCTCGCGCATCACCGCGATCGCCGCCGAGCTCGCCAGCTCGCCCGCGGCGTGCCCGCCCATCCCGTCCGCCACCACGAGCAACCGGCCGCTCGCATAGCCAGAATCCTCGTTCTGCTCCCTGCGGCGGCCCACGTCTGATCCGGCGGCATAGCGGATGTTGTGCTTCATACCTGCAGTAAATCACTGGTTGAAAGACTTCACAAGCAGATGCGCTGAAGACTCGGTTGAACTAGTCTGACCCTCATGAGCCACGACCCGACCCTGAACGCCGGGGACATCGCCCGGCTCGCCGGTGTCGGGCGTGCCGCGGTGAGCAACTGGCGCCGCCGCCACGACGACTTCCCCGCCCCCATCGGCGGAACCGCCAACCAGCCCCTCTTTTCACTGCCTCAGGTCGAGGACTGGCTGCGCCGCTATGGGAAGTCCTACCAGGTCTCCCTGGCGGATCGGGCATGGCAACGCCTGAAAGCCGCGGGCGATTTGCGGCTCGGCGAGGTCGTCGCCCAGGCCGGGGCGCTGCTGACCACCGGTGAGAGCGAGCTGGAGCCCGAGTCGGCCTCGCTCGTGTCGGAGCTGGCCGAGCGACATGGGGCGCTGACGGCGTACGAGTTCCTGGTGGAGCGCTATCTGGAGGCCCACTCCCGGCAGCTCTCGGTCACCCGCGACGACGTCGCGGAGCTGATGGTCCGCCTGGTGCCGCCGGGCGAGGACGTGCCGCGCGTGCTCGACCCCGCCTGCGGGGTCGGCACGCTGCTGCTGGCGGCCGGCGACGCGCGGGTGCTCGGGCAGGAGCTGAGCGAGACGTCCGCCGCCATCGCCACCGCGCGGCTGCGCCTGCGCGGGGCCGAGACGACGATCGTGGCGGGCGACGCGATGCGTCACGACGGCTTCCCCGGCGACCGGGCCGACGCCGTGCTGTGCGACCCGCCGTTCAACGAGCGGGCCTGGGGCTACGAGGAGCTGGTCGGCGACCCCCGCTGGGAGTACGGGCTGCCGCCGCGCGGCGAGCCGGAGCTGGCCTGGGTCCAGCACTGCCTCACCCACGTCAGGCCGGGCGGCCTGGTCGCGATACTCATGCCTCCGGCCGCCGCCAGCCGCAAGGCCGGCCGCCGCATCCGCGCCAACCTGCTCAGGGCGGGCGCGCTGCGCGCGGTCATCGCGCTGCCGGGCGCCGACCTGTGGCTGCTGCGCCGCCCGGCGGCCGGTGAGCGCCCGCCGTCCGACGTGCTGATCCTCGACGCGTCCGCCGACATGTCCGTCGTCGAGCCCGCCTGGCGCGCCTACCTGGCCGACGGCTCGGGCCAGGCGGTGCGGATCATCGACCTGCTGGCCGACGAGGTCGACATGACCCCGGCCCGCCACCAGCGCCGCGACGACGTGGGCCGGGCCTTCGCCGAGGCGCGCGACCGGTTCCTGGCCGCCGCCGCCGCGCCGCCCGACCTCAAGGTGCTCGACGAGCCGCTCGACCAGCCCGCCACCACGATCGGCGACCTGATCAAGGAGGGCCTGGTGAGCGTGTTCCAGGCGCCGCCTCGGATGGCCGCTGAGGGCGGCGACGTGCCCGTGCTCACGGCCGACGACGTGGCCGGCGACGCGCCGCCGTCGGGCCTGACCACGGCCCAGAAGGGGCTGGTGGCCGTCGAGCCGGGCGACGTCGTGGCCTCCTACTCCAGCGTGCGCGTCATGGCGGGCGGTGGGATGGTGCTGGGCCCCCACCTGACGCTCTACCGGGTCGACGCGCGGCGGCTCGACGCCGACTTCCTGGCCGGGTTCCTGCGGGCGGCGGGCAGCCGGGCGACGACCGGTTCCAGCAGGTTCGACGTGCGGCGCACCCGCCTGCCGAGGCTCCCGCTCAAGGACCAGCGGGCCTACGGCGAGGCGTTCCGGCAGCTCGCCGTGCTGGAGGACGCGCTGCGGGAGACGTCCGCGCTGGGCCAGACGCTGATCCGGCTGGGCCTGGACGGGCTCACGGGCGGCCACCTGCACCCGCAGTCCTGACGGTGTAGTTTTTCCCGGAAGGATGCGGGAGGGGGGACTTGTGGTCATCGGCGACCGCTATGAGCTCGACGACCTCCCCCTCGGCCAGGGCGGCATGGGCGCCGTCTACGCGGGTCACGACCGTCACCTCGACCGGCGCGTGGCCGTCAAGCTCCTCCGCCTGCCCAGCGGCCCCGACCAGGAGCTGGAGCGCCGGTTCATCCGCGAGGCCCGCATCCTGGCCAGGCTGGAGCACCCCGGCGCGCCCGTCCTGTACGACTTCGGCACCCACGAGCAGCGGCTCTTCCAGGTGATGCAGTTCATCGAGGGCGTCACGGTGGCCGACGTGGTGAGCGAGCACGGGCCGCTGCCGGTGCCGTGGGCCGTCGCGATCGCCGCCCAGGCGTGCGCGGTGCTGTCGGCGGCGCACGCGCTGGCGATCTGCCACCGCGACCTGAAGCCGACGAACCTGATGCTCTGCCCCGACGGCAGCGTCAAGGTGCTGGACTTTGGCCTGGCCATGCTCCGCGACGCCGACGTGACGACGTTCACCCGCATCGGCCAGATCCTCGGCACGCCCGCCTACATGGCCCCCGAGCAGATCCAGCACGGCATCGCCGAGCCCCGCAGCGACCTCTACGCGCTGGGCTGCGTGCTGCACGAGATGCTGACCGGCAGGCAGCTGTTCACCGGGCCCACCGACTACGTGGTGTTCGAGAAGCAGGTCAAGGAGCGTCCGCCCGCCGTGCCCGGGGTGCCCGCCGGGCTGGGCGCGCTGCTCGGGCAGCTCCTGGAGAAGAACCCGGGCGACCGGCCCCGCGACGCCCACGAGCTCTACCGGCTGCTGGAGCCGTTCGCGGTGTCGCTCCCGATGCTGCCGGGCTTCCTCGCCCGGTCCCCGAGCCCGGGGCGCATGTACGCCCGGATGGTGGGGCGGGTGCTGAGCTGATGGAGGCGTTCGAGGAGCACCGTGACCACCTGTGGGCCGTCGCGTACCGGATTCTCGGCACCGTGGCCGACGCCGACGACGCCGTGCAGGAGACGTGGCTGCGCTGGCGGCAGGCCGACCGCCAGGCGGTGAGCGACGCGCGCGCGTACCTGACCACGGCCGTGAGCCGGGTCTGCTACGACCTGCTGACCTCCGCCCGCGCCCGCCGGGAGTCCTACGTCGGCGAGTGGCTGCCCGAGCCGGTCGTCGCCGAGCTCGGCCCCGAGGACCGGGTGACCCTGGACGATTCGGTCAGTCTCGCCCTGCTCGCCGTGCTGGAACGGCTCTCCCCGGCGGAGCGGACGGCGTTCGTGCTGCACGACGCGTTCGAGGTGCCGTTCGAGGAGATCGGCGAGATCCTCGGGCGCAGCCCCGGGGCCGTGCGGCAGCTCGCGTCGCGGGCCCGCGCGCGCGTGCAGGAGTACGCGCCGCGCGGCACCGCCGACCGCGCCGCGCACCTGAAGGTCGTGGAGGCCTTCGCGGCGGCGGCGACCTCGGGCGACCTGCCGGGGCTGGTCGCGGTGCTCGACCCAGGCGTGGTGTGGCGGGCCGACGGCGGCGGCGTGGTCACGGCCGCGGCGGTGCCGGTGGTGGGCTCCGATCGGGTCGCCAGGATGGTCCTGGGCATGGTCGAGCGCTGGTTCGACGGCATGACGGCCGAGTTCCTCGACGTCAACGGGGCTCCGGGCGTGGTCATCCGCGACGGCGACGGGGTCCCCGACAGCGTGATGGCCTTCGTGGTCTCCGGTGGCCGCGTCGTCCAGGTCGACGTCGTACGCAATCCCGTCAAGCTGCGCAACGTGTGACGCACCTCACTCAGACATCGGGTCCGCCGGCGCCGTCTCCCTTGCATGAACATCGTGGTCATCGGAGCGGGATACGCGGGTCTGACAGCGGCGCTGCGGCTGGACCGGACCCATCACATCACCCTGATCAGCGCCGAGGCGCACTTCACGCAGCGGATCCGGCTGCACGAGCTGGCCGCGGGCCGGCCGACCGTACGGGTCCCGCTGGCGGAGCTGACGCGCGGCACCGGCATCGAGACCGTCGTCGCCCGGGTCGCCGCGCTCGACCCCTCGGCACGCGTGGTGCGCACGGAGGACGGGCGGGAGTTCGGCTACGACACGCTGGTGTACGCGCTCGGCAGCCGGACCGACGTGCGCGTGCCCGGGGTGGCCGAGCACGCCTACACCGCCGAGTCCGCCGCCGCCCTGCGGACCCGGCTGGCCTCCGGCGGCGGTGACGTGGCGGTGGTCGGCGGCGGGCTGACCGGCGTCGAGATGGCGGCCGAGCTGGCCGAGACGTACCCGGCGTGGCGGGTCACGCTGGTGTCGGGGAACGAGCCGGTGCTGTCGGCGCGCGGCCGCCGGCACGTCGCGGGGGCGCTGTCTCGGCTCGGCGTCATCACCCGGTACGGGGTCCGCGCGTCGGGCGTGTCGGCGGGGACCGTCCACACCACCGACGGCGACATTTCCGCAGATGTCGTGGTCTGGGCGGGTTCGTTCACCGTCCCGACGCTCGCCGCCGAGGCCGGGCTGACCGTCGACGCCCGCGGCCGGGCCGTCGTGGACGCCACCATGCGGTCCGTGTCGCACCCGGACGTCTACGTCGTCGGCGACGCGGCGGCCGTCCGGATCCCCGGCGCCGGCGAGTCCCGCATGTCCTGCGCGGCCGGCATGCCCATCGCCGCCCACGCCGCCGACTCCGTCAACGCCCGCGCCGCCGGACGCCAGGCCAGGCCGTTCCGGTTCCGGTACCTCATCCAGTGCGTCAGCCTCGGCCGCCACGACGGGCTCATCCAGTTCGTCCGGCACGACGACTCGCCCGTGGAGACGGTGCTGCGAGGGCGGCTCGCGGCCTTCGTCAAGGAGCAGGTGTGCCGGTTCACCGTCGGCTCACTGCGCCTCGAACGCCGCCGGCCCGGCACGTACCTGTGGCCCAAGGGAAAGGCCCGCACCCCCGCCGCTCCCCTGACCACCACCCGGTAACCGGATCACATGGAACAATCGCGCCCATGCCGACGGTAGTGCTGCCCTCGACGGTCGAGCTCACCGAGATACTCGACGCCCTCCCCAGCAACACCTGGACGTGGACCATCCTGGATCTCTGGGCCGTCGGCACCCCGCCCAACGGGATGACCATGCCGTCCTTCGAAAACTTCATCTCGTCCGCCGAGACGGGCTACCCCATGACCTGGTCCGAGCTGCTGGACCTCGCCGCCGGGCTCGACCAGGTCATGGACTGCCTGATCGTGGCGACCAAACGGCCGCACGCCGCCCCGCGCCGCCTCGCCGACCAGGACGACGTCCCTGGACTCCTCGTCCGGATCGACGCCCTGGACAGCACCGAATGGCACATCAACATCAATGCCGGGCATCGCACACTGACCCATCCATGCGTGCATGCATGTTGCAAGCTAAAGTGCTTGCATGGGGACCATACAGATCAGGGATGTTCCTGACACGACCGAGCGGACACTGAAGGCGCGGGCGGAGCGCGAAGGCAAGTCCCTCACCGCGTTCGTACGCGACCTCCTGAATGAGGAGGCGGCCACGCCGACACTGGACGAGGTGATGGCCAGGATCGCCGCCGACGAGCCGGTGGCGTACGACCCCGACTTCGTCCGGGAGACCATGCGCGAGGGCGGCCGGTGAGCCTGGTCGTCGACGCCTCGATCGTCTTCCGCCTGCTGGCCAACGTCAAAGGCGACGACCTTCTCCGGCAGCGGCTGGCGCGGAAACTGCACGCACCGGCCCTGATCGACGTCGAGATCGCCTCCGTCGTGCGCGGGCATGTCATCACCAGCAAGCCCGAGGTGCGCATCTCCGAGGCGAGGGCCGAGATCATGCTGGAGCGCTACGCCCAGCTGAAGATCGTCCGCCATCCGATGCTGCCCCTGCAGCCGCGCGTGCTGGAGCTGCGCAACAACCTGACCGCCTATGACGGCATGTACGTGGCGCTCGCCGAACTGCTCGGGGTGCCGCTGCTCACCGACGACGCCAAATTCGCCGGCTCGACAGGCCACCGGGCCGAGATCCACCGCTACCCACCACCGGCATAACCGCCTTCTCTTCAGGAAAGAAATGCTTTCCATCCTCATGCCTTCTGTGTAACCGGGTGACGGCCCGCAGTTCTGGATCAGCTCTTCGCGGGGTGCGAATCTTGGGGCGTCAACCGATGTTGTGAAGGAACGGTGGTCCGGTGTCGATCAGCTTCAGGAACCCCGAGGCGTTCGCCCGTACCGTGGGCATTTCCGCCGGCGCCGTGGCCACCTTCAAGAGCATCGCCACTTGGGTCGCGGCGGCGTCGACCGTCGTGGGTGTCGTTGCCGTGGCCGCCGACATCATCAAGGCGATCATCGGCGGCAAAGACCCGATCCAGGAGGCACTCGACCAGATCCGCGAAGAAATCAAGAAGATCGGCGACCAGAATCACCGCACACTCATTTCCGATCGCCTGGAACGGGCTACCGGAACGCAGGGGCTCATCAAGGATGTCGCCGACGGAATTCGGTCCTTCGCGGCGGACCATTCCGCCCAGCACCGGCGCGAGCTGGTGAACGCCCTGAACGTGATGCGTCCCAAGCTTCTGGGGCATGCCATGCCCGAGGCCAATCTGCTGCCGTTCCATCCCGAGACCTACACGATGCTGTCCGGGAACGCGGCGCCGCACTGGATGATGGGCGGCGACCAGGTCTACGCCGGGGCCCATTTGATGGGCCAACCGGAAAGTGTGTTCGCGAGTTCCCTACCTCCCTCGGAGAGGTCGTGGCCGAACGAGACAAGAGTGGTTCCGGCGACCGTGTGGCCGGTCCAGGTCATGCGTCCGCTCTCCGCCTCCTACCATGATTGGCAGACACCGGACAGCCTCAATGCCAGCCATCTCCGCTGGGACGGGCGATTCCATGCACCGGTTCTGATGGCGGGAGCGCTCTGCTATCTCAATGGAATTCGCTTCGTCGAGCCCTATTTCCGTTCGACGGGACATGAGCGGGAGCGTCTGCTGGGCTTGATCGAGGCGCTTTCCCAGTTCGCCGCCGACTGGTACGCGCAGATTCTGGTCAGCGCGCCGATGCCCGCTCCGCATTTCGACCATGTTCCGGCGACCCCGTTCAGCGAGGAGCGGTATCTGCCCCGCTTCACGTTCTCCAGCTGGCCGTGCGGGGCGGCCGACCCGGCTTTCGGCACCAGTGCGTACCAGCCGGGGTGGTGGGTGCCCGATCCGGCGGGGTTCTCGACGGGGCTGATGGGCCAGGATCAGATGGGCGGGTTCTTCCGTGACCGTCAGGCATCGCTCAAATGGGTGTGCCGGAACAACGGGCTCAGCGACCTCTGGTCAGTGATCAACAGCTTGGGGCAGCTTCTCTTCCCTCCCCCTCAGTCGGAAACGCTGGGCATCTACGCGGACCGCGCCCAGACGGAGACCTTGAGCGTCCTCTCCACCGCACAGACCAGCGCGGAGACGTTCAACATCCTGGTCCCGCCCACCACGTTCGACGGCGTACGTGAAGCCCGCGCGGTGAAGGTACGGGTGCCGATCGCGATCCAGGCGAACCCCGGCCTGGACGGCGTACCGAATCTTCGCCGGCTCGCCTCCAGCGACGTCACGTTCGGCTACAAGGTCGAGTTGGTCGGCAACGACGGCACCCGGATCTCAGTGTTCGAGTCCCAGGTCCGCCGTCTGGAAGGCGAGGAGGGGCTGTGGCACACCGGCGACCCGGGACCGGCCGGTCTCAAGCCGGTGCCCCGCTTCGGCCCGGACCATGACGTCGAGCTGGAGACGGCGACCTACCTGCGTTTCGTCGATTCGTCCGGCGCGACCTACTGGACCGAGGAGGAAGGCGAAGGGCGGGTGCTCTTCAGCTGCCGGGTCCAGGTCAGCGACCCGGCGCACGACCCCATCCCGGGATTGGAGAAGGAGTGGCCGCCTCGCGGCGTGCTCTGGCTGGAGGTGACCAGCGAGAACGCGGCCAACCCGTCGTTCAGCGTGTCATTCGCCGTGACCGAGACGATCAGGGTTTCAGGGGACGGAACCCCCAGCGACGACGAACTCGTGACTTACACCGCGGAGGACTCCGTCTCCGTGGACGCCCAGGTCGCCGTGTTCCCCACGCAGTACTTCGAGCAGTACGAGGCGGAGCGGGAGATGTTCTACGCGAAGATGCAGGAGACCAACAGGAAGTATCGCCCGGTCAAGCAGATCTTCGACGTCGGACCGCCGGAGGAACTCATCGATCCCCTTGGTCCGCTGTACGGCCCCGACCACCTTGCGGGCATCACGCATCTCCTCGACGACCACGCCTCATCCTCGGCCGTCGTCGAGGAGATCCGCCGCGCCACGTCCGACGGGATCGAGGTCAACGCGTCGACGATCCGACACGGGATCGCGAAGGCCGTACACAGTCAGGCGAAGGCACACGTGAAGTCCGTACAGGTCGGGCGTTGGACCGCCGGGCCCGGCTGAGCCGCCCGGCGGGGCCTTCGTGTGGCGCGCGGACCGCGCCCCTCCTACGGGTTCGGCGAGGCCGGTCGACATGGAACTCACTCCGACCAGGTGACTGTCAGGTTGTCTCGGGTGCCGAAGCGTTCGAGGTGGTCGGTGACGACGTAGCGGACTCGGCCCAGGCTCTCCTCGTCCGGGGCCTCGATGGTCAGGTGGAGGGCGTCCGGCTCGGCCAGCAAGGCGCAGGTGCCCCAGTCGAAGGTGGCCGTGCCCTTCTCGTCCGTCCATTCGGCGGGCACCTTGCGGGCGAAGTGCTTGCAGAGCTGGACGAGGTAGCGGGTGGCGCGGTCGGTCTCCACCCGGGACGTGCTGGTCAGCATGGGGTTCCTTTCGCGGGCAGGAGGCCGGTCGCCCGGCAGTGGGCGAGGTAGCGGCGCATGGTGCCGCGGTCGATGGGCGGGCACGGGATGCCGGCGGATCGGCCGGCGTGGACGTGGCCCATCGGCGGCGGCGGTCCGGTGGCCAGGTCGAAGAAGGCGGCGGTGGCCGCGGATTCGGCGTCGCCGTTCCTGAGCCGTCGCACCCATGCGTCCAGGGGGACGACCGGCAGGTCGTAGCCGTCGTCGGCGACCCATTCCAGGGCTTCGGCGAGGTGGACGGGCGGGAGGGGGGCGAGGTTGTGGACACCGGTGGCGCCCGCGTGGGAGAGGGTGACGACGGCGCGGGCGGCGTAGTCGACGGGGGTCCAGGGTTCGGCGAGGTCCAGGTCGGGGCGGGCGCCCGCGAGGACGCCGGCGCGGACGATGCGCCAGAACAGGTCGCCCGGGTTGACGTGGCCGTCGGCTCCGGCGACGCGGCCGAGGCGGTAGACGGCGGTGTGCAGGCCGCGTTCCCCCGCCTGGCGGACGAGCTCTTCCGACGCCCATTTGGACTGGGTGTAGCCGTCGCGCAGGCCGGGGTGCGGGGGGACGTACTCCTCGGGCACGGACGGGCCGGGGGCGGCGACGGCCAGGGTGGAGATGTAGTGGAAGGGGGCTCCGAGGCGGAGCAGGTCGAGGGTGGCGGTGACGTTGGCGGCGCGCATGCTGCTGTACGGGCGCGTCACGCTGACGACGGCGGCGTTGTGGTACACGGCCTGGTAGTCGCCGGTCAGCTCGGCTTTCGTGAGGTCGGCGGGGATGGGGAGGACCCGGCCCCGGGGGAGCTCCGGCAGTCCTTGGGCGGCCAAGGCATCGGCCAGGCGTTGGAGTGCGGCGGGCTCGTCGGCGGCGCGGACGGGGCAGGCGATGCGGGCGTCGGTGGACGTGAGCAGCTCCGACAGCAGGTGGGCGCCGACGAAGCCGGTCGCGCCCGTGAGCAGGTACGTGGGCGGCCGGGTGGCGGGGACGGCCCGGGGCAGGACGTCCGGGGGAAGCACGGCGTCGGCGACGTGGGAGGGCGCCTCGGCCGTGGCCCGCGCGCCCGGGGGCAGGGCGGCGGCGAGGGCCGCCGCCGTCGGGTGGCGGAACAGGAGGGTCGCCGGGACGTCGCGGCCGAGTTCGGCGGCGAGCCTGTTGACGACCTGGATGGTCTGCAGCGACTGCCCGCCGAGCTGGAAGAAGTCGTCGGCCGGGGTGATCCCGGTGGCGCCCAGGACCTCCTCCCACACGCGCAGGACCACGCCCACCAGCCCGTCGTCGCCCCGGGACGCGGTCTCGACGGCGGTCGCCTTGAGGGCGGAGCGGTCGATCTTGCCCGAGGTGGTCCTGGGGAGGGTGGCGGTGAAGACGTAGGCGGAGGGGATCACGGCGGCGGGCAGCAGCCCGGCCAGGTGCTCCCTGAGGCCGGACGGTTCCTCGCCGGTGGGGACGACGTGGGCGACCAGGCGCCTGGTTCCGCTGTCGAGCACCTGTCCGACCACCGCGGCCTCCCGCACGCCGGGGTGCAGCAGCAGCGCGGACTCGACCTCGGCGGGGTCCACCCGGTGCCCGCTGATCTTGAACTCGTCGTCGATGCGCCCCAGGTGCAGCAGAGCCCCGTCGGCCCGCACCCGGACCCGGTCGCCGGTGCGGTACGCGGGCTCGCCCGCGTGGCTGCCGAACGGCGCGTCCAGGTAGCCGCGGGCCAGCCCGCCGCCCATCAGCACCAGCTCGCCGTCCACGACCGCGGCCCGCACCCCGGGCAGCGGTCGTCCGATGGGCACGTCGGGGTCCCCCGGCACCAGCTCGGCGACCGTCGCCACGACCGTGGCCTCGGTGGGCCCGTACGTGTTGAGCAGGCGGGCGGAGCCGCGCACGGCGGCGTGCCAGCGGGCGACCCGTTCGGGCAGCGCCGCCTCTCCGCCGATGATCACCGTGCGGACGCGGGGCGGTAGCGCGGCGGTCCCGGTGGACAGCGCGTAGACGACCTCGTGCCAGAACGCGGTCGGCAGGTCGAGCACGGTGACGCCGAGGTCGGCGCACGCCTGGAGGAGCCGGCCGACGGACTGCAGCATCTCGTCGGTGCGCAGCACCAGCGTCGCCCCGGCGCACAGGGTCAGGAAGATCTCCTCCACCGAGGCGTCGAAGTGCAGCGGCGCGAACTGCAGCACCCGGTCGTCGGCGCGGAGCCCGTACACGCCGGTGGCTCCGGCGACGAAGTGGGCCAGCGCCTCCTGGCCGACCGCCACGCCCTTGGGGCGGCCGGTGGAGCCGGAGGTGTACATGACGTACGCGAGCCCGGGGTCGCGCGGGGCGCCGGGGCGGCGCTCCACCCCGCCGGCGGTGACGAGGACGTCGGGGCGGGCGGCGGCGAGGATGCCGTCGACGCGCGCCCTCGGCCAGGCGGGGTCGAGCGGCAGGTAGGCGGCGCCGGCCAGGACCGTCCCGACGATCGCGGTGACGGCGTCGAAGCCCCTCGGCAGCATGATCGCCACGAGGGACGCGCCGGCGACCCGGTCGGCGAAGGCCCGCGCCGACGTCAGCAGCTCCCGGTACGTGAGCCGCCGCCCTTCCTGCTCGACGGCGACGGCGTGGGGGCCGGCGGCGGCCTGGGCGGCGATCAGGTGGGCGACCGGCACGGCGGGCACGGACAGCGGCCCCCCGTCGAGCACGACTCCCCCGGTCAAAGGCTTCCAGACGCGCGACAGCGGCTGGTCAGGGTCGGCGGTCAGCTCCTGGAGCAGGGACAGCCAGCCGTCGGCGTGGGCGTCCAGCTCGTCCCGGGAGTAGGCGGCGGCGTTGGCGTCGAAGTCCGCGCACGGCCCGCCCCGGTCCGACACGGCGATCGACAGGTCCTCCACCGGCCCGGCCGACACGTTGTGCACAGTGCCGCGCGCCTCCCCGAACCGCAGGTCGTAGCCGAACGGCAGCACGTTCACCACCGGCCCGAACAGCCTCCGGTCACCGCCCACGAGCCCCAGGTCACGCCGCAGCCATTCGTAGCGGTAGCGGTGGTGGGGACGCCCGTGCCGGATCTCGGCGGCCACGTGCCCGGCCAGCGAGGACAGGGTGTCCGACGGGGAGACGGGCACCCGGAGCGGCACGATGTTCATGGCCATGCACGGCACCTTGAGCGAGGCGGACCCGAGCCGGTTCATGACCGGCAGCCCGAGCACCACCTCGGCCGCGCCGGTCCGGGCGTGCAGGTAGGCGGCGGTGGCGGCGACGGCGACCTCCGGCGGCACCCGATCGGGCAGTTTCGCGGTGCGCCGGTGGACCTCGCCGCTGACGGGCGCGGCGGGGGCGAGCAGCGGCGGCGCGGGCATCCCGGCGCACCGGCCGACCCAGTAGGCCCGGTCGCGAGCCCTGGTGCCATCGCCGCCTTCGTAACGGGCCGCCTCCTCCAGCACGGCCGCGTACGACCCGAAGGAGCCCGGCCGCCCCGAGTACGCTTCGGCCACCCGCCTGGCCAGCAGCGAGAACGCGTATCCGTCGGCCGCGATGTGGTGGATGCGCTGGTACCAGAGGTGCCGGTCCTCGTCGATCCGGATCAGCGCCTGCGCGAACAGCGGCCCGGCGGCCAGGTCGGCGCAGACCCGCAGGTCCTCGCGCATCCACGCCTCGGCCTCCTCCACGGAGGACGCCGAAAGCCGGTGCAGCGGCCACCCGTCCGTCTCGCGGACGACCTGCCCGGCGTCCGAGAACACCGCGTGCAGGGCCGGGGCCGCGCCGATCACCTCCCGCAGCGCCGCCTCGAAGCGCCGCTCGTCCAGGGCGCCCCGGATGTCCACGTACTCCCCCGCGTTGTAGACGGGGCTGCCCGGCGACAGCGCCTGCCCCGTCCAGATGCCGAGCTGCGCGGCCGTCAGCGGCTCAGCCACGGATCAGCTCTCCCCAGGCGCGCAGGGTGGGCCGCTCGGCCAGGTCGGCGAAGTCGGCGCCGAGCCGGTCGGCGACGGCCATCAGCCTGATCGAGTCCATGCCCAGCTCCAGCAGGTCGTCGTCCGCGCCGGGCTGCTCGCCGAGCAGCTCGCCCACGTACGACCGCAACTCCTCGTCGCTCACGCGCCCTCCACGATCTGTCCGGTGGTCACCACGCGCGCGCAGCGCGAGGCGGCGTAGTCCAGCGCCGACTCGTGGTGGCCGAGGGAGAAGTCGGCCACGGCGTCGGCCACGACGAACGCCTGGATGTCGCGCATGAACGCGTCCAGGGCGGTGGCCAGCACCCCGATGTGGGCGTAGACGCCGACCAGGATGAGCTGGTCGCGTCCCTCCAGCCGGTCGGCCAGGTCGGTGCGGACGAAGGCGCTGTAGCGCCACTTGGTGAGCACCGCGCCGGGGTCCTCCGGCTTCAGCTCGTCCACGATCGCCGCCGCGAACGGCTCGGCGCCGAGTCCCGGCCCCCAGAAGTCGGTCAGCAGCCCGCGCTGCCGGGGCGGCTGGGCGCCCGGCTGGGCCGAGTACAGCACCGGGATGCCGGCGTCGGCGCAGTGCTCGCGCAGCCGCTGGATGTTGCCGATCACCTCGGGGATGGGCGCGGCCTGGAACGGGGCGAGGAAGTGGTTCTGCATGTCGTGGACGAGCAGCGCGGCCCGGCCGGGGTCGAGCTCCCAGCCCACCCGGCCCTCGGGCGGCGACGACGGCAGCGGGTACGGCTCGATGACGGGCAGTCCCATGGTCAGGAGTCTCCTTCCGCACGCGCGCGCAGCGCGGCTCGCAGGTCCTTCTTGCTGGTCTTGCCGACCCCGGTGACGGGGAACTCGCCGGCGAGCTCGATCCGGTCGGGGATCTTGTACGCGGCCAGCCCGCGTTCGCGCAGGAACGCCCTGACCTCCGCCACGGTGACGGGCTCGCGGTTGAGCACGAAGGCGTGGCTGCGCTCCCCCAGGTACGGGTCGGCCACGGCGACCACGGCGGCGTCGCGGATGCGGGGGTGGGCCAGCAGGTGGCTCTCCACCTCCTCGGGCGAGACCTTCTCGCCGCCCCGGTTGATGACCTCCTTGGCCCGCCCCTCGACCACGAGGTGCCCGGTGGGCGTCACCCGGACCAGGTCGCCGGTGCGGTAGAAGCCGTCGGCGGTGAACGCGCCGGGGTCGGAGTCGCCGTAGTAGCGGCGGATCGTGTACGGGCCGCGCGTGAGCAGGTGGCCGACCTCGCCGGGCGGCACGGGCCGGTCGTCGTCGTTCACCACGAGGATCTCGTCGTCCGGTGAGATGGGTCGGCCCTGGGTGGTCTCCACGATCTCGTCGGGGTCGTCGGAGCGCGTGTAGTTGACCAGCCCCTCGGCCATCCCGAAGACCTGCTGGAGCCGGCAGCCGAGCTCGGGGCGTACCCGGCGGGCGGTCTCGGCGGCCAGCTTGGCGCCGCCCACCTGCAGCACCTCCAGGCTGGACAGGTCGCGGCCGGTGCGCCGGGCGGCGTCCAGCCAGAGCAGCGCCAGCGGCGGCACCACGGCGGTCATCGTCACCCGCTCCCGCTCGATCAGCCCGAACGCGACCTCGGCCGACGGCTGCGGCGCCAGCACGACGCGCCCGCCGGCGTGCATCACGCCGAGGACGCCGGGCGAGGACATCGGGAAGTTGTGCGCCACGGGCAGCGCGCACAGGTACACGGTGGACGGCGACAGCTCGCAGATCTCCGCGCTGGCCCGCACGCTGTAGAGGTAGTCGTCGTGGGTGCGCGGGATCAGCTTCGGCAGCCCGGTGCTCCCGCCGGAGAGCTGCAGGAACGCCACGTCCTCCGGGCGCGGCCCGTCGAGGTCGATCGGGTCCTCGTACGGCAGCGCGTCGGCGTGCAGGACGCGCGGCACCGGGGCCGGCACCTCCAGCGCGCGGGTCGTCACGTAGGCGGCGGCGCCGCTGTGGGTGACCAGGTGGGTGATCTCGTTGAGCCGGTGGGCCGGGAGCGCGAAGACGGGCAGCGCGCCGAGCCGGAACAGCGCGAAGATCACCTCGAAGTACACCGGCTCGTTGGGGAGCTGCACCACCACGCGGTCGCCGCGCCGCAGCCCCAGTCCATGTAACCCGGCGGCCAGCCGGTCCGCGCGGGCGTCCAGCGCGGCGTACGTCAGCCTGTCGACCGCCTCCCGGTCCCCGTGCTCCTTGGCCAGCTCCCTCAGCCAGTCCCCGAAGGTCTGGCCGGTCCAGTAGCCGGCGGCCCGGTAGCGGGCGGCGTAGTCATCGGGCCACATGCAGCGCTCCCAGCGTCGTGCGGAATTTGGCGGAGGTCTCGGCGAGTTCGGCGTCTGGGTCGGAGTCGGCCACGATGCCGGCGCCGGCGTACAGGGTCAGGGCGGTGCCGTCGGCGACCGCGCAGCGGATGGCGACCACCCATTCGCCGTCGCCGGCGGCGTCCTGCCAGCCGACGAGGCCGGTGTAGAAGCCCCGGTCGAACGGCTCCAGCTCGGCGATGAGCTGCCGGGCGGCGTCGGTGGGGGTGCCGCAGACGGCGGGGGTGGGGTGCAGGGCGGCGGCCAGCTCCAGCGACGTGGTGGCGGGGTCGGCCAGCTCGCCGGAGATGCGGGTGGACAGGTGCCACATCGAGGCGGTCGGCACCAGCGACGGCTGCTCGGGCACCGACAGCGTGCTGCAGTGGGGCCGCAGCGCGGCGGCGACGGCCTCGACCACGAGGGCGTGCTCGCGCCGGTCCTTGGCCGAGGTCATCAGGTGGCCCGGGTCGGCGCCGCGCGGCGCGGACCCGGCCAGCGGGTTGGCCACGACGGTCCGGCCGGAGCGGGAGACGAGCAGCTCGGGGCTGGCGCCCAGCAGGGTCCGGCCGCCGGGCAGCGCGGCGGCGAACGTGTAGCCGGTGGGGTCGCGTTCGGCCAGCGCCTCGACCAGCGGCGTCAGGTCGCCCTCGTACGGGATCGTGAGGGAGCGGGCCAGCACCACCTTGTCCAGGTCGCCGGCGCGCAGCCGTTTCACGGCCCGGCGCACCGCCTCGGCGTACTCCAGGGGCGGCGGGACCTGCTCGGAGTCGCCCGGGTCCGCGGCGAGCGGCGCGGCCGGGGCGCCCGGCCCCGGCGGCGGCCCGTGGCGTACCCAGCGGGGGACGTACAGGCAGGCGTCGGCGTCGGGCGCGAACGGGATCGCGCCCACGACGACCGGGGCGGTGTGCCCGGCCGCCAGCGCCACCCCGAGCGCGCCGGCCGCCCGCGCGGGCAGGTCGGCCAGCGCGTTCTTGCGCGCCGACGGCGGCACCGCGAAGTACGGCCCGCCGGCCAGCAGGGTGCCGCGCGGCGAGGCGAGGAAGAACTCGTCCATCGGTGTGTCCTTCACAGTGAGGCCCCGCCGTCCACGTACAGGTCGTGCAGGGTGATGTGGCGCGCCCTGTCGGAGGCGAGGAAGACGACCGCGTCGGCCACGTCGGCGGGGTCGGCGATGCGGCCGAGCGGGATGCCGAGCCGGTACATCTCGGGCGCGCCCTTGACCGGGTCGGCGGTCATGGCGCGCTGCATGGCGGTGTCGGTGGAGCCGGGCGCGACGACGTTGCAGCGGATGCCGTGCGGGGCCAGCTCCAGCCCCAGGCACTTGGTGAACATGGTGGCGGCGGCCTTGGAGGCGGCGTAGCCGGCCATGTGGGCCCGGGGCACGCCTGCCGCGTTGGAGCCGACGGTGATGATGACGCCGTCGCCGCGGGCGACCATCCGGCGGGCGACGGCGCGGCTGGTGTGGAAGACGCCGTCGGCGTTGACGGCGAACAGGCGCTGCCAGTCGGCGTCGCCGAACTCCAGCACCGGGCCGAGCGCGAGCACCCCGGCGACGTTGACGAGGATGCCCGGCGGCCCGAACTCGGCCTCGGCCTCGGCGACCGCCCGCTCGACGGCGGCCGCGTCGCTGACGTCGGCGGGCCGGGCGGTGGCCAGGTGGCCGGCCTCGCGCAGCCGGGCGGCGACGCGTCCGGCCAGGCCGGCGTCCACGTCGACGACGGTGACGGCGGCGCCGAGCCCGGCGAGCTGGGACGCGACCGCTTCGCCGATGCCCCGGCCCGCGCCGGTCACGAGAGCATGACTCCCCCGAAACTCCATCTCACTCCTTAGGTAAGGCTTGCCTAATCTAGAGCGAGACGGCCCGGCGTTCAAGATAAGGTAAGCCTTGCCTAAAGAGAGGGATTTCATGCGCTTGACGGGACTTGTGGTCTTGAGTGCGGTTTTCCTGTGTATGAGCGTTTTGAGCCTCGCGGTCGGCGCGCAGGACATCCCGCTCGGCGAGGTGTGGCAGCAGTTCTGGCAGCCCGACGGAGGCGAGACCGCCGCCGTCGTCCACGACCTGCGGGTCCCGCGCACGCTGCTCGGCATCTGCGTCGGCGCCGCCCTCGGCCTGGCCGGCGCCCTCATGCAGGCGCTGACCCGCAACCCGCTGGCCGACCCCGGGCTGCTCGGCGTCAACTCCGGGGCGTCGCTGGCCGTCGTGTGCTCGATCCTCTTCTTCGGCGCCTCCGACATGTCGACGTGGGTGTGGTTCTCGATGGCCGGGGCGCTGATCGCCTCCGTCGTCGTCTACGCGCTGGGCGCCCACCATCCGACCCGGCTGGTGCTGGCCGGGGCAGCCGTCAGCGCGTCGCTGATCGCCGCCATCAACGGCGTGCTGTCGCTGGACGCCGGGGTGTTCGACCAGTGGCGCTTCTGGGACGTCGGGGCGCTGGCCGGGCGCTCGCTCGACGTGGTGCAGCAGGTCGCGCCGTTCGTCCTGGCCGGCACGCTGCTGGCGCTGGGCCTCGGGCGCGGGCTCAACGCGCTCGCCCTCGGCGAGCAGACCGGCCAGGCGCTCGGCGTACGGCTGGGCCGCATCCGGCTGCTGACCGGCATCGCGATCACGCTGCTGTGCGGCGCGGCCACGGCGGCGGCGGGGCCGATCGGCTTCATCGGGCTGATGGCGCCGCACGCGGTGCGCGCCTTCACCGGGCCCGACCACCGGTGGGTGATCGGCTACTCGGCGGTGTTCGCGCCCGCGCTGCTGCTGGCCGCCGACGTGCTCGGCCGGGTGGTCGTCCGGCCGGCCGAGCTGGAGAGCGGCATCGTGACGGCGTTCCTCGGAGCGCCGATCTTCATCTATCTCCTGCGCAGGCGGAAGGCGATCCCGGCGTGAAGACGGTACGGATGCCCGGAATCGCGGTGCGGGTCCACCCGCGCGCGTCCGCGGTGGTTCTCTGCCTGGCCGCGGCCGGGATGGCGGTGGGGCTGTTCGGGCTGAGCACCGGCTCGGCCGTGGGCGTCGGCGAGGCGCTGCGCACGCTGTTCGGCCAGGGCGACGCCACCAGCGAGATGGTCGTCTACTCGCTGCGTGCGCCCCGGGTGCTGCTCGCCCTGCTGGTGGGCGCGGCGCTCGGCGTGGGCGGCGCGGTCGTGCAGAGCCTGTCGCGCAACCCGCTCGGCAGCCCCGACATCATCGGCGTCAACGCCGGAGCCGCCGCCGGGGCCGTGCTCATGCTCCTGGTGTTCGGCGCGGCGAGCGCGCAGGCGATCTCGCTGGGAGCGCTGGCGTGCGGGCTCGGGGCCGGGCTGCTGGTGTACGTGCTGTCGTTCCAGCGCGGCGTCAAGGGGACGCGGCTCGTGCTCGTCGGCATCGGCGTCACCGCGATGCTCCAGTCGCTCATCGCCTACCTGCTGACCAGGGCCGACCTGTACGAGTCGCAGGGGGCCAAGGTGTGGCTGATCGGCAGCCTGTCCGGGACCGGCTGGGAGAAGGTGTGGCCGGTCGCGCTGGCCGTGGCGATCGGGCTGCCGGTCACGCTGGGGCTCAGCCGGGCGCTGGCGCTGATCGAGATGGGCGACGCGGCGGCCGGGGCACTCGGGGTCCGGGTCGAGCGGCTGCGCCTGGTGCTGCTGCTGGTCGCGGTCGGGCTGTCCGGGGTGGCGGTGTCGAGCGCCGGGCCGATCGGGTTCGTCGCGCTGGCCGCGCCGCAGCTCGCCCGGCGCGTCACGCGGGCCCCCGGGCCGGGGGTGGGCTCGTCGGCCGCGATGGGCGCGCTGCTCCTGGCCGCCGCGGACCTGCTCGTGCAGCGGCTGCCCACCCCCGGGCAGCTCCCGGTCGGCGTCCTGACGGGCGGCCTCGGCGGGATCTACCTGGCCTGGCTCATCTACCGCGAATGGCGCAAGTAGCGGCGGCCCCGATCAGCCGTAGAGGGCGATCAGGCCGTCCGCCAGCTCGTTGCGCCAGCAGTAGCGGTCGTGGCCGCCCTCGAACGCGGCGTGGGTGCCCGCGTCGCCGAGTGCTTGCCGCAGCCGCTCGGTGGGGCCGTGCAGCGCCCACTCCAGCGTGCCGGTCTGCAGGTGCACCCGGGGCGGCCGGGCAGCGATCTGCCCGGTGAGCCGTTCGGGCTCCGGGCCGTTGGGCCACCAGAACGACCCGGACTGTGACAGCGCCGCCGCGAACCGGTCGGGATGCCGGTGCGCGGCGTGCACGGCGGCCAGGCCGCCGAAGCTCTGCCCGGCGATCACGGTACGGCCCTCGTACGGCAGGGCGTCGGCGAAGGCGGCGTCGCAGGTGAGGCGGGCGGCCCGGTCCGGCCCCGACTCGACGAGCCAGGCGGTGACCGGCGGGATCGCGCCCGCGCCGATCAGGTTGTCGAGGATGACGGGCAGGTCGTCCACCCAGTGCTCGCCGTCGAGCATGACCAGGCTGCCCTCGGCGGGCCGTACCGGGTCGTAGCGCCAGCCGAGGGGCAGGCGGGACAGGCGGTGGCGCGGCTCGCCGGGGGTGAGCCAGGGGGACGGCGGGGCCGTCTCGGCGATCGAGAAGCCCCGCCAGCGGCGCGGGTTGAGCGGGTCGGGCACGTCCTGGCCGTCGACCGTCAGCAGGTAGGACGAGCGCCAGCCGGGCCGCACCAGGTAGGTGCGGTGCCACAGGTCGCCGTCGCGTTCCATGAGGGCGGCGTCGCTCTGGTGGGTGAGTTTGTTGGCCCGTACCCGCACCTCCCCGGCCCGGCCGCGCCACAGGAACGTGACGGCGCGGCGGTCCGGGGCGGGCGCGGAGATCACCGGCGAGGTCGTGCCGTCCACCGGCGGGGTGGGCACGACCTGCGGCGGCGCGGGTCTGGGCACCTGGGGAGGCAGATCGCGCATCAGGAGAACTGCTGCTCGATCCGGTCCACGATGTTGGAGGCGCTGTAGTAGTCGATACGGAAGGAGTCGAGGCCGAGGTCGTGCACGCGCTTGCCGGCGACGGCGGGCAGGTCCTTCCACAGCGGCTTGGCGCTGGTCGCGGCGATCTGCTCGGGGCTGTGCGAGACGAAGAAGAGCGAGCTGTCGCCGAACGCCTTGACCACGTTCTCCTGGGCGACGTTGACGATGTCGGTGCGGCCGCCGCCCTCCTTGCTGGACTCGGCCGCCATGGAGGCGTCGATGGGGTGGATGGCGAAGCCGAGGGAGGCGAGCAGCCCGCCCTGCGCGGACTTGTCGGTGAAGACGGGGATGTCGGTGTTGTTGTCGCGCAGCAGCACCGCCTCCTGCTCCGGCACCTTGATCTTGGCCTTGACCTCGGCGATCCTGGCGTCGTACGTCTCGACCAGCTTGGTGGCGTTGGCCTCCAGGCCGAGGGCCTTGCCGAGCTTGGCGCTGAGGTCCTGCCAGGTCAGGTTGTCGTGGCGGAACAGCACGGTGGGCGCGATGGCCTGGAGCTTGTCGTAGACCTTGGCGGCGCTGTCGGCGCCGGTGGCCGCGCCGACGATCAGGTCGGGCTTGGCCGCGATGACCTTCTCCAGGTCGGGCTCGAAGCCCTGGTAGAGGACCTGGACGCCGCGCTGGGCGGCCACGTCGGCCCACTGCTTGAAGAAGCCGTTGCCGTCGGTGATGGGGCCGGGCGCGGTGGCCTGCGACGCGACGACCGGCGCCTCCAGGGCGAGCAGGTGACCGGTGATGGTCACGCTGACCGAGACGACGCGCTTGGGCGCGACGGGCACCTCGGCGGTGCCCGCGTCGTGCTGGACGGTGCGTGTCTGCGCCTTCGCCGCCGCCTGACCGCCCTCGGCGGTCGTCCCGCCCGACCCGCAGGCCGCCAGGCCGGCGGCGGCCAGGAGCGCGATCAGGCTCGCGCGGATGGAGGATGCCACAGTCGACTCCCATGTTAGGTAAGCAAAGCCTAAGCAATATTAGGGCAGCCTTACCTAATAGGCACTACCGGGCGGTCCTCTCCTTCACGACCAGCGCGGCGGCCACCAGCCACGGGCCCAGCGCCACGGCGGCGCAGCCGATCGCCCACCAGAACCCCCAGGCACCCGGCCCGGCGGCGACCTCGCCGGCCGTCCACGCCAGCAGCCCGGTGACCACCGGCAGCACGAAGTAGGCCAGCCACACCGCCACCACCAGCAGGCCGCCCAGCCACACCCAGCGGAACCAGCGCCCGGCCCGCACGTCGTCCGGGTCGGCGGCCGCCAGCTCCGCCTCCTGCTCGGCGCTCAGCCGGCCGAACGCCCGGCGCAGCATCAGCGACTTGACCCGCCACAGGTCCTTGCAGCCCAGCCGGGTGGCCAGCACCGCGTACAGGTCGGTGCGCAGGAACACCATGCACTGCCAGGCGATCTGGAACAGCAGCACGAACGCCCACGCCGCGAGCAGCGGCGAGGTCACCACGAGCTGCCCCGCCAGCAGCACGGCCAGCATCACCGCGTCGATCGCCAGCCCGGCCAGCAGCGGGCCGTAACGCTGCCGCCTCGGCACCGACCACAGCTGCGACAGATCGGTCTCGAACACCAGGAACGCCATCCGCCGGTCCAGCCCGAACCGCGCCGGGATGTCCAGCGACCGGGCCGCCAGCCAGTGCCAGCACTCGTGCACGGCGACCAGGCCGAGCTGGAAGGCGTACAGCAGCACCGCGCTCAGCCCCACGTCGTCCAGGACGAACGCGTCCTGCGCGGGCGCCGGGCGCAACGACGGCACCAGGACCAGCACGGCCAGGTCGAACACCGCCGCCAGCGCGTACACCGTCCACGCCACGCGGCCGAACAGCGGCCTGGCCACCCACGCGGGAACCCCGCGCAGCCACCGGCGGCCCTGCACGGGCGCGGTCGCGACCGGCACTCGCTCGCCCTCGTCGAGGAAGCCCAGCTCACGCAGCGTCTCCACGAACGACGGCACGTCCACCGGCTCACCCGCGAACTCCTCGGCGCGCCGGGCGGCCTCCTCGACGCTCGCGCCGTCACGCAGCGCGGCGATCACCACGCCGCCGACCGCCGGGATCGCCACGAACGTGCCGGTCTCCGGATCGCCGACGAGGACCTCGTCACCCTCCTCGACCAGGCTGAGCGGGCGCAGCGCGACAGTCCCGCCGCTCATCGCGGGCACACCGGGCAGGCGTCGTCGCGGGTGAACGGGTGCCGCGACGGCGCCAGGCCCTCACGCAGGTCCAGGCGGATGTACGCGCCCGCCGCCCGCGGCTCCTCGAACCCGGTCAGGTAGCGCAGCGCCTCGTAGGCGACCAGCGAGCCGATCTGCATCGCCAGCGGCCCGATCAGGGTGTTGCTCAGCGCCAGCCGGTCCCGGTTGCGCTCGACGAAACCGCCGCTGCTCGCCTCGTCCGCCGGCGGCCGGTCGCTCCAGTCGCACCGGACGCACGCACTGCGGCCCGGCGACACCGAGTAGTAGACGACCTCCGAGCGGGTGATCCCGCCCACCACCAGCGGCACCCCCGCGCCCACGGCGGCGTCGCTGATCCACAGGTTGGCGTCCGGGTGCCCGTCGAGGCCGCCCGCGACCAGGTCCACGCCGTCCAGCAGGTCCTTCAGGTCGTCGGGGCCGGAGATCCAGCGCTCCACCGGGCGCACCTCGATCTCCGGGTCGAACGCGCGCACCCACTCGGCCGCGCACTCGACCTTGGACCGGCCGATGTCGGCGTGATGGTAGAGGAACTGCCTGGCGAAGTTGCGCGGCTCGACCTCGTCCCTGTCGACCAGCGTCAGCCGGCCCACGCCGAGCCCGGCCAGGGCCTGCACGACCGAGGAGCCGCCGCCGCCGACGCCCAGCACGAGCACGTGCGAGCGGCGCAACCGCGAGACGAACTCGGCGCGCGGCCTGTCGAGCCGGGAGTGCGTGCCGAAGAAGGCCAGGTTGGAGAAGTGGCGGGCGTCCAGGGCCGGGTCGCCGAGCGTGCGGTCGGCCTCGTACTCGACCAGGCCGAGCGAGTCCAGCGCCGCCACGGCACCGTGCACGTCGTCCTCGCCCAGCGCGACGCCGCCCTCCGCGAGCCGCTCGCGCAGCTCGGGCACCGTGCACGGGCCCCGGTCCAGCGCGGCGAAGAGCGCGGCCACCTGGCCCTCCTCGTCGGCCAGCGTCACCACCTCGCGCGGATCGGTGATGACGAACAGATCACCGCCGAGCGACTCCCAGACGCATTCCTTCAGCGCAATCCGCACAGCTCCTCCTCGCATCCCCCTCGAAGACAGACAAAAAAGCGGGTGGGAACGGGACCCCGTTCCCACCCGGCAGAGCACTCGGCTCAGACGGCGAAGCCGGTGGCCTTGACCGCCTCGACCTTGCGGACCTCGATCTTCATGGGGACCTCCTTCCGTTGCGCTCGTTCGCGACCGATCATCGCCGCCGCCGCCACACAATCGCCACAGCCGGGCCACACGCCCGGGGCCGGACCCGAGAGATCGCTCTCTTGATAACAGCGATCGTTACCGACGAGCCGTTGACAGGGCCGCATGATGCCCACGAATCTGGCGAGAGAGCGCTCTCTCGTCCACCCCCCTAGTACGAACCCGAGGAGGGTTCCATGACCCCTCGCACCCGGCGGATCGTTCCGTTGGTCACCGCGTCGCTGCTCGCCCTCGCGGCCTGCGGGAGCGGCGGCGACACCGCCACGCCGGCGGCCGCGCCGACCGAGAAGATCAAGCTGACCATCGGCCTCTTCGGCGACTTCGGCTTCAAGCCCCTCTACGAGGAATACAAGAAGACCCACCCGAACATCGAGATCGCCGAGAACGTCACCCAGTTCAACGACCACCACAACAACCTGGTCAAGCGCCTGGCCACGAACGCCGGCGCGGAGGACGTGGTGGCGGTCGAGGTGGGCTACGTCAGCACCTTCACCGCCCAGCCGCAGAAGTTCACCGACCTCAAGCAGTACGGCCTCGACCAGCGGCAGGGCGACTACCTGGACTGGAAGTGGCAGCAGGGCCTGAGCAAGGACGGCGGCCAGGTGCTGGGCCTCGGCACCGACGTGGGCGGGCTGGCCATGTGCTACCGCAAGGACCTGTTCAAGAAGGCCGGGCTGCCCGAGGACCGCGACGAGGTGTCGGCGCTCTGGCCCACCTGGGAGGACTACATCGCGACCGGCAAGAAGTTCGCCGCGGCGGACGTGGCCGGCGCCAAGTTCGTCGACTCCCCCGGTGAGATCTTCCGCGCCATGGTCAACCAGGCGCCGGTCGGCCTCTACGACGCCCAGGACACGATCATCGTGGACTCCAACCCGGACGTGAAGAAGGCCTGGGACCTGTCCAACCAGCTCACGGCCGAGGGCCTGACGGCAAAGCTGGCCGCCTTCTCGCCGCCGTGGAACACCGGCTTCGCCAAGGGCTCGTTCGCCACGATCATCTGCCCGGCCTGGATGACCGGCTTCATCCAGGAGCAGGCCAAGGACTCGGCCGGCAAGTGGGACATCGCCACCGTGCCGGGCGGTTCGGGCAACAGCGGCGGCTCCCACCTGATGGTGCCCAAGCAGAGCAAGCACCCGAAGGAGGCCGCCGAGCTGATCGACTTCCTGACCTCCAAGGAGAACCAGGCCAAGGTCTTCAAGGAGGAGGGCACGTTCCCGTCGATCCCCTCGCTCTACGACGACCCGTCGATCCAGAACTTCACCAAGCCGTTCTTCGGTGACGCCCCCATCGGCAAGATCTACTCCAACGCCGCCAAGGCGCTCAAGCCGCAGCACCTCGGCCCGAAGGAGGCCGACGTCCGCGTCGCCATCGGCAACGGCCTGGGCCGGGTCGAGCAGGGCAAGCAGACCCCGGACGAGGCGTGGGCGCAGGTGCTCGAGGACGTCAAGAAGATCAAATGAGCACGCTCCCCCTCGCGGTCACGCGACGGCGTAGGCGCGGTGTGCGGCACACCCTCGACACGAGGGTGTCGCCGTACGCCTACGTCGCCCCGTTCTTCCTGCTGTTCTGCGCGTTCGGGCTGTTCCCGCTGATCTACACGGCCTGGGTCAGCCTGCACGAGTGGACGCTGCTGTCGGAGACGCAGACGTTCATCGGCCTGGGCAACTACGGGACGCTGCTGGCCGACGGCTACTTCTGGAACGCCACGTTCAACACGCTGTCGATCGGCGTGCTGTCGACGGTCCCGCAGCTCGTGCTGGCGATCTGGCTGGCGCACCTGCTGAACAAGCGGCTGCGCTTCGCCACGCTGTTCCGGATCTCGCTGCTGCTGCCGAACGTGACGAGCGTGGTGGCGGTGGTGGTGATCTTCAGCCAGCTCTTCGGCCGGGACTTCGGGCTGATCAACTGGGTGCTGGGCGGGCTGGGCGCCGGTCACATCGACTGGGCGGCCGGCACCGCGACCTCGCACCTGGCGCTCTCGGTGATGATCATGTGGCGGTGGACGGGCTACAACGCGCTCATCTTCCTGGCCGCCATGCAGGCGGTGCCGCGCGAGCTGTACGAGGCCGCCACGCTGGACGGGGCGAGCAACCTCAAGCAGCTCCGCAGCATCACCATCCCGATGATCCGGCCGACGATCATCTTCGTGGTGATCGTCTCGACGATCGGCGCGATGCAGATCATCGCCGAGCCCATGCTGTTCGGGCAGAGCACCGGCGGCGGGGGCGGGCTGGCGACCGGCGGGCCGGACCGGCAGTTCCAGACCCTGGCGCTGTTCGTCTACGAGCAGGGCTTCGCGAACTCGACCTTCGACTTCGGCTACGCCTCGGCCGCGTCCTGGCTGATGTTCCTGGCGGTGGTGATCGTGGCGGGGATCAACTTCCTGCTGACCCGCAAGGTGAAGGGCGGGCTGGTATGAGACTGCGTTACCTGACGCTGACCGGGGTCGCCTTCTTCTCGGCGTTCCCGCTCTACTACAGCGTCGTGGTCGCCTCCCGGCACAACTCGGCGCTGGCCCAGGTGCCCCCGCCGCTGCTGCCGGGCGGCAACTTCTTCACGAACGCGGCGCGGGTCTTCGACACGGTGCCGTTCGGGCTGGCCCTGCTGAACTCGCTCATCGTGGCCGGCTCGATCTCGGTCGCGGTGATGTTCTTCTCGACGCTGGCCGGGTTCGCCTTCGCCAAGCTGCGCTTCCGGGGCAAGAACGCCATGCTCGTCATCACGGTGGCGACGATGATGGTGCCGGCCCAGCTCGGCATCATCCCGCTCTACATGCTCATGGTGAAGCTGGAGTGGACCGGCACCAACTACGCCCTGATCGTCCCGGCGCTGGTCAACGCGTTCGGCGTGTTCTTCATGACGCAGTATCTGTCCCGGGCGCTGCCGACCGAGCTGCTGGAGGCGGGGCGGGTCGACGGGTGCACCACGTGGGGGCTGTTCTGGCACGTCGTGCTGCCCACGGCCCGCCCGGCGGCGGCGGTGCTCGGCATGCTGACGTTCATGTCGGCCTGGAACGACTACTTCTGGCCGCTCGTCGTGCTCAGCCCGGACAACCCCACGGTCCAGGTGGCGCTCTCGACGCTGGCGAGCGGTTACGTCAACGACTACGTGCTGGGCCTGGCGGGCACGGCGGTGGGCACGCTGCCGCTCGTCCTCGTCTTCGCCCTGTTCGGCAAGCAAATCATCGGTGGAATCATGCAAGGAGCGGTCAAGGGATGATCTTCCCGGAAAACTTCGTCTGGGGTGCCGCAACGGCTTCCTATCAGATCGAGGGGGCGGTCAAGGAGGACGGGCGGGGCCAGTCGATCTGGGACACCTTCTCCCACACCCCCGGCAAGGTGGCCGACGGCGACACCGGCGACGTGGCGTGCGACCACTACCACCGCTATCCCGACGACATCGCGCTGATGCGCGAGCTGGGCCTGGGCGCCTACCGGTTCTCGGTGGCCTGGCCGCGCATCCAGCCCGACGGCGCGGGCGCGGCCAACCCGCGCGGGCTGGCCTTCTACGACAGGCTCGTGGACGGGCTGCTGGAGGCCGGGATCACCCCCTACGTCACGCTCTACCACTGGGACCTGCCCCAGGCGCTGGAGGACCGGGGCGGCTGGGCCGACCGCGACACCGCCTACCGGTTCGCCGAGTACGCCGAGCTCGTCCACGACCGGCTCGGCGACCGGGTCGGCGACTGGGCGACGCTGAACGAGCCGTGGGTGTCGGCCTTCCTCGGCTACGGCAACGGCGTGCACGCCCCCGGCCGCCGCGACCCGGGCGACGCCCTGCGCTCGGCCCACCACCTGCTGCTCGGCCACGGCCTGGCGGCGGCCCGGCTGCGCGAGCTCGGCGCGCAACGGCTCATGCTGGTCGTCAACTCCTCCCCGGTGCTCACCCCGGCCCAGGTCAACGACCCGCAGGCGGTGCCCTCCGAGGCGGACCAGGCGGCCGTGGACCGCATCCACGCGCTGCTGACCCGGCAGTTCCTCGACCCGGCGATCCACGGCCGCTACCCGGAGGAGGTGCTGGCCGCCGCCGCCCGCAACGGAGGCACCGGCCACATCCTGGACGGCGACCTGGCGCTCATCAACGCCCCCGTCGACGTCGTCGGCGTCAACTACTACAACCCGTGCGTGGTGGAGGCCGGTCCCGGCCTGCCCGCCGACGCGGCCTGGCCGGGCTCGGAGGACGTCCGGTTCGCCCCCGCCGACGCGCCCACCACGGCCATGGGCTGGCCGATCGTCCCCGACGGCCTGTCCCGGCTCCTCGTCCGGCTGTCGCAGGACTACCCGCAGGTCGGGCTCATGGTCACGGAGAACGGCGCGGCCTTCGACGACGTCGTGGAGAACGGCCGGGTGCACGACGCCGACCGCGTCTCCTACCTGGACGGCCACCTGCGCGAGGTCGGCAGGGCCATCGAGGCGGGCGCCGACCTGCGCGGCTACCTCGTCTGGTCGCTGCTGGACAACTTCGAGTGGGCCGAGGGCTACCGGCGCAGGTTCGGCATCGTGCACGTCGACTACGCGACGCAGACCCGGGTGCTCAAGGACAGCGCGCTCTGGTACCGGGACGTGATCGCCGCCAACCGGTTGTAGATTTCGTTGCGTGCTCTCCCACATGGTGAAGTCATGAGACGTCCCACTCTGGAGGCGGTCGCCGCCCGCGCCGGAGTCTCCCGGGCCACGGCGTCGCGCGTGGTCAACGGGCAGACGACGGTGGCCCCGCACATCCGCGACGCGGTGCAGCAGGCCATCGACGAGCTGGGCTACGTGCCCAACTCGGCGGCGCGCAGCCTGGTCACCCAGCGCACCGACTCGATCGCCCTGGTCGTCTCCGAGCCGCCGACCAGGGTGTTCTCCGAGGACCCGCTGTTCTCGACGGTGATCCGGATGGCCAGCGTGGAGCTGGAGGCGGTCAACAAGCAGGTCGTGCTGATGCTGGCCTCCTCCGCCAAGAGCCACGCCAGGGTGGAGCGCTACATCGCGGGAGGGCACGTCGACGGCGCGATGCTCATCTCGATGCACGGCGCCGACCCGCTCCCGCCGGCGATCGCCCGCCTGCGCGTGCCGGTCGTCTCCTACGGCCGCCCGGCCGTGCCCGTCGACATCCCGTACGTGGACAACGACAACGTGGGCGGGGCCGAGGCGGCGGTCCGGCACCTGGTGGAGTCGGGGCGGCGGCGGATCGCCACGATCGCCGGGCCGCAGGACATGATCGGCGGCCAGGACCGGCTCACCGGCTACCGCAACGTGCTGCGCGACTCCGACCGGCGCTCGATCGTGGCGGTGGGCGACTTCACCCGCGAGTCGGGCGCGGTGGCGATGCGCCAGCTCCTGGGCGACGATCCCGGGCTGGACGCGGTGTTCGTGGCCAACGACCTGATGGCGGTGGGCGCGCTGCAGTCGCTGCGGCAGGCGGGGCGCCGGGTGCCGGACGACGTGGCCGTGGTGGGCTTCGACGACATCGAGGCGGCCAAATACACCGAGCCGCCGCTGACCACGATCCGCCACCCGATCGCCGAGCAGACGGCGGCGATGGTGCGGCTGCTGCTCGACCTGTTCGAGGGCGGGCCGGGCGATCCGGTCATCCTGCCCACCGAGCTGGTGGTGCGCGAGTCGGCCTGACAGGCTTCTTGACAGCCGATCTACGTCGGCGGATCGTCCGTCCATGATGTCGAAACGGGCCGCCGTCCTGGCGGCGCTGTGCCTGGCCCTGCCCCTCACCCTGTCGCTCCCCTCCTCCGCCTCGGCCGACGTCACGGGTCCGCCCGTGATCGGCGGGCCGGTGTTCAACGACCCGGTGGCCGGCTCGGGCGTCCCCGGCACCCCCAGCGCCGCCCAGTCGGCGGTGATGGACCAGCTCATCAGGCTGATCCGGGCGGCGCGGCCCGGCAGCGACATCCGGTTCGTCATGTTCGAGTTCGGCGAGGGCCAGCGGTCGAGCGAGGTGGCCGACGCGCTGATCGACGCGCACGCCCGGGGCGTACGGGTCAAGGCGATCCTCGACAGCACCGACGACGGCAAGAACGACTCCGTCCTGGCGCGGCTCGGCGCGGCCCTCGGGAGCGCGGAGGGCGCCGCCTCGTTCGTCGTGCAGTGCGAGTACCCGGACCCGGCGGCGGTGGACCGGGGCTGCATCGCGCGCAACTACCTGCACAGCAAGTTCGCCACGTTCTCCGAGCTCCAGGTGGGCGGGGTCACGCGCGCCGACGTGGTGTTCCAGACGTCGTCGAACCTGTCGGACTGGTATCTGTACAACTCCTACAACGACGCCTACACCTTCCAGGACGCGGTCGTGCACGACGCGTACGTGCGCTACTTCGACGACCTGCGGGCGGGCCGGCACCGGCCGGTGAACCCGGACTACTTCTGGACGACGCCGACCGGGACCAAGCACCGGGGTCACTTCCTGCCGCGCGACTCGGCGACCGGCGACCACATCGCGAACGTGCTCAAGCTCGTCGAGTGCTCCTACCGCGACACCGACGGCGTCACCCGGCAGACGGACGTCCGCCTGGTGCTCACGGCATTCAACTGGTCGCGGGTGGAGATCGCCAGGGAGCTGCTGCGGCTGCGCGGCGAGAACTGCTGGGTGGACGTCGTCTACAACGACGGCAGCGCGGTCACCACGGCGATCCGCGAGGAGCTGGCCAAGACCGTCAACGGCAGGCGCATCCAGCTCACGCCCTGCCGCTTCACCGTGGGCGGCCGTTCCGTAGTGCCGCACGCCAAGCTGATGATGATCGACGGCTTCTACGACGACGACATCACGCCGCGCGTCTACACGGGCAGCGCCAACTTCACCACGCTGGAGAACGCCGACGACAGCCTGCTGCGAATCTCCGGCCGGGACGTGCACACGCCGTACCTGTCGTGGTTCTACAAGATCCGTGATACGTGCCGCGCCTAGAGACACCGTTGTGACCAAATACTGCGATTGTGGGTCGGCTACGACAAACCGCTCCGATGAGGGGGATGGACGGTGCCGTCCTCGCGTTCCGCCTTAGGCGTGCTGCTCGTCCTGACCGCGGCGCTGGCGGGCCTGGCCCCGCCCGCGCTGGCCGCGGACAAGACCCTGACCGTGTCCTACACCTGCTCGGGCGGGCCGTTCAGCAACGCCTCGCTGAGCGTGCCGGTCGTCGTGCCCGACTCGGCGACCGGGACGTTCGACGCGGAGTGGGCGATCCCCCCGCTGACGCTCCGCACCGCCGCGACGGCCGCCACGCAGGTCCAGGTGAACGGCAAGCTCGTCGTCAACGGCGGCACCCACGCGGACCTGGTGGCGACGGGCGCGAGCGTGGCCGCCGGAGCCACGTCCGCCACCGCGAGCACCGTGACCAGCCAGGTCACGGTGACCTCCACGACCGAGGTGACGGTCAAGCCGTCGACGGAGACCGGCAGCCTCAAGCTGTCGCTGGCGAGCGCCCCCAACGACGTCACCTCCTGCACGACCAGCAGCACCCAGGGGGTGACCGTCACCGTCGGCCCCGGCGGCGGCGACACCACCGGCGGCGACATCGTCCTCTACACCTGCAAGCCCACCTCGGGCGCCGAGCAGGAGGTCGACGTCAAGGTCACGCTCACCCTGCCGACGACGAACCCGGCGCCCGGCCAGCAGTTCACGATCGGCTGGAAGGGCGTCTACGAGAGCGGCGCCGAGCTGGAGGCCCCCAACGGCCTGCCCACGACCGGGCTCAAGATGTACGCCTACGCGTCGATCTCCGGCCTGACCGGGCTCACCTCGGCGACGGGCGTGGGCGAGCTGAGCGGCGTCACCGTTGGCCAGCCGATCCCGCTGCCCGCGTCGGTGGACATGAAGACGACCTCGCAGCAGGCGGGCACCGCGACCGTCAAGCCGGCCTCCATCAACTTCGGCCTGCAGCCGACGAGCCCGCTCATCGAGTGCGAGCCGGACAACTCCGACCTGCTGAAGACGTACACGCTGACCATCGGCGCGGGCGGCTCGACCTCCACCCCGACCCCGACGACCACCACCACGCCCACCCCGACCCCCACCCCGACGCCCACGGACGACGACCCGGCCGACGAGCCCTCTGCGGAGGAGTCCAGGACGCCCAAGGACGGCGTGGCGACGGGCGCCGGCGGCACGGCGGGGCCGGACGGGCGGCTGTTCGTGCTGACCGGGTCGGCCCTGGTGCTCGCGGCCGGCGTCGGCGGGCTGCTCCTGCGCCGCCGCACCGCACGGCCCTAGCTTGCGCGGAAGACGCGGAGCTGGAGCGCCAGGGTGGCGTAGTAGCCGGTCAGCGTCGTCAGCTCGAACAGCATCGGCTCCGGCAGCAGGGCGTACTCGTCGTCGTCCACGTCGCCCCTGGCCACGAGCGCGCGGGTGACCCGCAGGACGGCCGCCTCCTGCGGGTCGGCCAGGTCCAGGGGCTCGCCCGCGCGGATCGCGGCGAGCTCGGCGGCGGTGAAGCCGAGCCCGGCGGCCAGCCCCTCGTGCACCCGCCGCTCGAAGGCGCTGTCCCAGTGCGCGGCCACCACCAGGATCGCCAGCTCCCGGCACCGGCCCGGCAGCGCCGAGCGGTAGCGGACGGCCGCGCCCAGCTCCTGAAGCGGATCGCCCAGGGCCGGGCTGAGCAGCATGGCGTTGAACGGCCCGGCGAGCGCGCCCCCGTCGCCGACCATCGACAGGCCGCGCGGGCCGGCGACGATGCGGTCGTAGAGGGCGCGGGCGTCGGGGTCGAGCCCGGCGGGCGGCATCGGGCGAAGGCGCGTCACCGCACCGATGCTAGCCCGCCCCGATCGGCCCGGCCCTCTGGTCAGCGCACCCAGGCCGTGGTGTCCGGGGGCAGCGCGCCGTCCTCCAGGCCCCCGCTGGCCAGCAGGACGACGCCGTCGGGGAGCGGCACCGTCTCGGTCCCGAGGTTGGTGACGCAGGTGACGCCGGTGTCGCGGGTGAAGGCCAGCACCCGCTCCGCCGCCGGGAGCCAGGTCAGCGTGCCGTCGCCGAGGTGCTCGCGGCGCAGCCGCAGCCCGTGGCGGTACAGGTTCAGCATCGAGTCCAGGTCGGCGAGCTGCGACTCGGCGGTGAGCTTGCGCCAGCTCTCCGGCTGCGGCAGCCACGGGCGCGAGCCGCCGAAGCCGAACGGCGGCTCGTCGCCGGACCAGGGCAGCGGCACGCGGCAGCCGTCGCGGCCCGGGTTCGCGCCGCCGGAGCGGGCGTACATGGGATCCTGGCGCAGCTCGTCCGGCAGGTCCTCGACCTCGGGCAGGCCCAGCTCCTCCCCCTGGTAGACGTACAGCCCGCCGGGCAGCGCCATCGCCAGCAGCGCGGCCGCCCTGGCGCGGCGGTAGCCCAGCTCGGGGTCCGACGGGACGCCGTGGAGCGCGCCGCCGTGCGCGAACGACGTGTCGGACCGGCCGTACCTGGTCACCGGGCGGGTGACGTCGTGGTTGGACAGCACCCACGTCGGCGGCGCGCCGACGGGGGCGTGCGTGGCGAGCGTGAGGTCGATGACCCGGCGCAGCTCGTCCGGGTCCCACGGGCACGCCAGGAAGTCGAAGTTGAACGCCGTGTGCAGCTCGTCGGGCCGCAGGTAGCGGGCGAACCGCTCCTGGTCGGCCAGCCACAGCTCACCGATCAGCACGCGGTCGTCGTACTCCTCGGCCACCTGCCGCCAGCGCCGGTAGACGTCGTGCACGGGGTCGAGGTCCTCGTACGCGGTGTCGGACTTGACGAGGAGCGCGGCCGAGTCGATGCGGACGCCGTCGACGCCCCGGTCCAGCCAGAAGCGCAGCACGTCCTCGAACTCGCGGTGCACCTCCGGGTTGTCCCAGTTGAAGTCGGGCTGCTCGGGGGCGAACAGGTGCAGGTACCACTGGCCGTCGGGGACCTGGGTCCAGGCGGGGCCGCCGAAGATCGACTGCCAGTCGTTGGGCTCGTCGCGGAACCAGAACCGGTCGCGGGCCGCCGGGTTCGCCAGCGCCTCCTTGAACCAGTCGCTCTCCGTGGAGCTGTGGTTGGGCACGACGTCGATGATGACCTTGATGTCCAGCTCGTGCGCCTCGGCGATGAACCGCTCGGCCTCGCCCAGCGTGCCGAACACCGGCTCGATGCCGCGGTAGTCGGCCACGTCGTAGCCGCCATCGGCCATCGGCGACGGATACCACGGGTTCAGCCAGACGGCGTCGACGCCCAGGTCCTTGAGGTAGGGCAGGCGGGATCGGAGCCCGGCCAGGTCGCCGACGCCGTCGCCGTTGCCGTCGGCGAAACTGCGCAGGTAGACCTGGTAGATCGCGGCCCCCCGCCACCACGTGTGCGACATGCTCATCCCTTGATAGATCCGGCGGTGAGACCCGCCATGATGTGACGTTGGAAGATGAAGAAGACGATGATCGTCGGAATGCTCGCCACGACCAGGCCGCCCATGATGGCGTTCTGGCTGACCATGCCGGCGGTCTGCGACAGGCCCACGCTGAGCGTCATCTTGTCGCTGTCGGTCATGACCAGCAGCGGCCAGGTGAAGTCCTTGAACGAGGTGACGATCGTGAAGATCGACACGACGCCGAGGATCGGCCTGGAGATTGGCAGGATGACCGACCACAGCACCCGCACCGGGCCGGCGCCGTCGATCTGCGCCGCCTCGACGAGCTCCTTCGGGATCGAGTCGAAGAAGCGCTTGAGCAGGAAGACGTTGAAGCCGTTGGCCGCCGCCGGGAACCACAGGCCCCACGGGTTGTTGAGCAGCCCCAGGTCGACGACCGTGACGTAGAGCGGGATCAGCACGACCATGGCCGGGATCATCAGCGTGGCCAGCATGGCGCCGAGGATCACGGTGCCGAACATCGGCCGCAGCTTCGACAGCGCGTAGGCGGCCGACACGTCCACGAGCATGCAGAAGATCCAGCCGCCCAGCGAGTAGTAGGCGGTGTTGCCGAGCAGCGTGCCGAGGTCGAACAGGCTCCACGCCTCGGCGTAGGCGTCGAGCGTGGGGTCGGCGGGGAAGAGCGTGGGCGGCATCTGGGCGATCTCCTCGCCCGTCTTCATCGCCCCGGTGATCATCCAGTAGAGCGGGAAGACGAAGGCGAGCGTGAAGGTGATCACGACCGTGACGAGCACGGTCCAGTAGATGCGCCGTCCCCACGGGCTGTTGAGCTGGAGCGGGGAGATGATCGTACGGAACTGGCCGGAATGGATGGTCATGCCTTGTCCTCCCGGGTGAGCCGGAGCTGGAACGCGGCGAAGACCAGCAACACGATCATGAGCATCATGCCGAGCGCGCCCGCCACGCCGTAGTTCTGGTTCGTGAAGGCGAACTGGAACATCATGTAGGCGACGGTGACGGTGGAGCCCGCGGGCCCGCCGCCGGTCAGCATGTACGGCTCGATGAACACCTGCATGGTGGCCACGATCTGCAGCATCAGCATGAGCAGCAGGATCAGCTTCGTCTGCGGGATCGTGACGTGCCGGATCCGCTTGAGGATGCCGGCGCCGTCCAGCTCGGCCGCCTCGTACAGCTCCGGCGGGATGTTCTGCAGCGCCGCCAGGTAGATCAGGGTCGCGCTGCCCATGTTCATCCAGGTCGAGACGATGACCAGGGAGATCAGCGCGGTGTGCGGGGAGTCCAGCCAGGCCAGGCCGGGCAGGTTGACGAGTCCGAGGATCTGGTTGAACAGCCCGGGCCCCGGGTCGAAGAACCACCTGAACAGCAGCACCGCGACGATCGGCGGCAGCATGACCGGCAGGTAGACCACGAACCTGAGATAGGCCCGGGCGTGGCGCAGCTCGTTGAGCACGAGCGCGACGACGAACGGGACGACGAAGCCGCACACCAGCGCGAGGAACGTGAACTGCAGGGTGGCGATCCAGGCTTCGGTGAAGCCCGGGTACTTCACGGCGTACTCGAAGTTGTCCAGCCCGACCCAGGTGGGCGGATCGATCAGGTTCGTCTCCTGGAAGCTCAGGATGAACTCTCTGATCATCGGATACCAGGCGAACACCGCGAAGCAGAACAGCGCCGCGCACAGGAACCCGTAGGCCGTCAGATTGCGCCTGAGAACACCCATGCGTCAGCCCTTGGCCGCCAGCACGGCGTTCACCTTGGTCTCGGCGTCGGCGAGCAGCCGGTCGATGTCGGCGTCCTTGTCGGACAGCACGCCGGACATGGCCACGTCGAGGATCGCGTAGATCTCCTGGGCGTGGACCGGCTCGGCCTTGGGCGGGATCGTGGCGGAGGCCTTGACGTACGGGTCGTAGTTCGCGACCGGCAGGGAGGCGTTCTTCACCCGGTCGGCCTGGATGGCCTGGCCGGTGGGCGAGTCGCCGTAGACGGCGTTGTCGGGGACGCCGACCGGGTTGCCGTTGGCCTTGCCGCGGGCGTAGTCGAAGCGGCCCTTGCCGGGGGTGTTGAAGCGGAAGTCGAGCCACTGCATGCCCGCCTTCGCCTCCTCGGGCGTGGCCTTCGGGTTGATCATGAAGGCTTCGCCGCCGCTCAGCGACGCCTTGGCCTCGGGGAAGCCGGTGATGCCGTAGTCGGCGACGTTGCCCTTGAACTTGCCGACCACGTCGGTGACCACGTCGGGGGCGCCGAGCATCATGCCGACCTTGCCGCTGCCCATCGCCACCATGAGCGACTCCCAGCCGACCAGGAGCTTGCTGCCCATGCTGTTGTCGATCCAGCGCATGTCGTGCAGCGTCTGGAGCACGGCCTTGCCCTCGGGCGAGTTGAAGGCGGCCTTCTTGCCGTCCTCGGTGAGGATGCTGCCGCCGCGGCCGTAGATGGCCTGGGTGAAGTGCCAGCCGCCGGTGTTGCCGCCGGAGTACTCGCCGTAGCCGACGTGGCCGGGGCCGAGCGCGGCGATCTTCTTGGCGGCCTCGCGGATCTCCGCCCAGGTCGCCGGCGGCGTGTCGGGGTCGAGCCCGGCCTCGGTGAAGAGCTTGCGGTTGTAGACGAGGCCGACGCCGTAGTGGACGTTGGGGACGCCGTAGACCTTGCCGTCCTTGGTCACCAGGTCGCGCACGTCCTGGCGCAGGTCGTTCCAGTTCTTGATCTCGCCGGTGAGCTGGGTGATGTCCTTGGCCTGGCCCTGGGCGATCACGTCGTCGTAGTTGGTCACGGGGACGACGAAGACGGTCTCCATCTGGCCGCCGGCGAGCTTGGGGCCGAACGTCTTGGGGTCGAAGCACGGCTGCTGGTCGGTGCTCTTGACCGTCACGTTCGGGTGCGCCTTCATGAAGGCGGCCACGTCGTCGTCCCAGGCCTGGCGCTCCTTGGGGGCGGACTTGGCCGGCTGGCAGGCCACGGTGATCGTCACCTTGGCCGCTCCGCCGGCCGCGGGCTCGGCCGGCTCGCCGGAACCACAGGCGGTGGCGGCGAGGCCGAGCGCGGTTGCAACTAAGAGTCCCGTGGATCTCTTCATGGGCTGACCCTTCTGATGCGAGGTGCCCACACCATAGGATCGCCAACGAAAGTCCGCAAGATTTCGACGGACTATTGCAAGATAACGACTGTGTTACGCCCTCGGGCGCGCGGTCGATGCCCGGACCACCAGCTCCGGCTCGAACAGCAGCTCGTCGGCCGGGACGACGGCCTTGTCGATCTGGGCCACCAGCAGGTCGACCACGGCCCGGCCCATCGCGTCGATCGGCTGGCGCACCGTGGTGAGCGGCGGCTCGGTGCAGTTCATCAGCGCCGAGTCGTCGAAGCCGACCACCGACACGTCACCCGGCACGCTCAGCCCGGCCCGCCTGGCCGCCCGCACGGTGCCGAGCGCGAGCAGGTCGCTGGCGCAGATCACCGCCGTCACACCGCGCCTGACCAGCCTCGCGGCGGCCGCGTGCCCGCCTTCCAGCGAGAACATCGTGTGCTCGACCAGCTCCGGGTCGCCGCCCTCCGCCTGGAACGTCTCCAGCTTGCGCCGCGACGGCACGTGGTCCTTGGGGCCCAGCACCAGGCCGATCCGCTCGTGGCCGAGCGCCCGCACATGACCCAGCGCCATCTCGGCGGCCACCACGTCGTCGCACGACACCTGCGGGAAGTCCAGCCGCTCCACGGCGGCGTTGACCAGCACCGTGGGCAGCTTGCGCTCGTGCAACAGCTCGTAGTGCCCGTGCGAGGCGTCGGCCTGGGCGTAGAGCCCGCCGGCGAACACCACGCCGCTGACCTGCTGCTGGAGCAGCAGATCCACGTAGTCGGCCTCGGACACCCCGCCGACGGTCCTGGTGCACAGCACGGAGGTGAACCCCTGCTGGGCCAGCGCGCCGCCGACCACCTCGGCGAAGGCGGGGAAGATCGGGTTCTGCAACTCGGGGAGGACGAGGCCGACCAGGCGGGCCCGGTCGCCGCGCAGCTGGGTGGGGCGCTCGTAGCCGAGCACGTCGAGCGCCGTCAGCACGGCCTCGCGCGTGGCGTCGGACACCCCCGGCTTGCCGTTGAGCACGCGGCTCACGGTCGCCTCGCTCACCCCGACCTTCTTGGCCACCTCTGCCAGTCGTCGCGTCATGCGCAAACTATACGGCTATCAACGCAAGTCCTTGCAACCGCTTACGCTCGGCCTTGCGGGGCGCTCACGCCTTGCCTCCAGGGCCCTTTCGCGGCTTGACCAGCGCCTTGGCCGTCGACGACCCGGCACCAGTCAGTCAATTGTTTGCGAAATCTCGTCGGAATATTGCTGACATCTGCTGAACAACCTATGGTTCGGCCAACCGACTTCTTCGAAGGGCCACCCCCCATGAGAGCACTGTTAACCGCCCTCGCCCTGGTCATCGGAATCCTCGCCGCACCCGCCTCCCCCGCCCATGCGGCGGCCGACGTCAACCTCGCGGCCGGCCGCCCGGCCACCGCCAGCAGCCACACCCAGACGTACGCGGCGGCGCACGTCACCGACGGCAACCAGGCCACCTACTGGGAGTCCGCCAACAACGCCTTCCCCCAGTGGGTCCAGGTCGACCTGGGCGCCACCGCCACCGTCAACAGCCTCACGCTCAAGCTGCCCTCCGGCTGGCCGAGCCGCACCCAGACGCTGACCGTCCAGGGCAGCGCCGACGGGTCCGCCTTCACCACGATCAAGGCCCAGGCCGCCTACGCCTTCGCCCCCACCGCCACCGTCCCGGTCAGCGCGAGCACCCGCTACGTGCGGCTGCAGTTCAGCGCCAACACCGGCTGGCCCGCCGGGCAGCTCGCCGAGTTCGAGGTGTGGGGCGCCGGCGGCGGACCCGGCCCCGACCCGGGCGCGAACCTGGCGGCGGGCAAGCCGGTCACCGGCTCCGCCCACACGCACACATACGTGCCGGCCAACGCCAACGACGGCGACCTGACCACCTACTACGAGGGCGCCGGCCACCCCAGCACGCTGACCGTCAAGCTCGGCGCCGACCACGACCTCACCTCGGTCGCGGTCAAGCTGAACCCCGACGGCGCGTGGGGCCCGCGCACCCAGGCCATCCAGGTGCTCGGCCGCGGCCAGAACGCCACCTCCTTCACCAGCCTGGCCGCCCAGGCCACCTACGGCTTCAGCCCGGCCACCGGCAACACGGTGACGATCCCGGTCACCGGCAAGGCCGCCGACGTGCAGCTCCGCTTCACCGCCAACTCCGGCGCGCCGGGCGGGCAGGTCGCCGAGTTCCAGGTGTTCGGCACCGCCTCGGCCAACCCCGACCTGACCGTCACCGCGCCCGCGGCCTCCCCCGCCGCACCGGTCGAGACCGACACGATCACGCTGTCCGCCCAGGTCAGGAACGCGGGCACGGCCCCGTCCGCCGCCACGTCGGTCACGTTCTCCCTGGGAGACGCCGAGGCCGGCGGCGCGGACGTCGGCCCGCTGGCCCCCGGCGCCACCGCCACCGTGACCGCCGCGATCGGCGCCCGCGACGCCGGGACGTACGCCGTCACCGCCAAGGTCGACCCCGGCGGCGAGATCATCGAGCGGGACGAGACCAACAACACCGCCACCGCGAACCTGACCGTCAAACCGGTCGACACCGCCGACCTGGTCGCCGCCCCCGTCGCCTGGACCCCGGGCAACCCCGCGCAGGGCGACACCGTGACGTTCTCCGTCGCGATCAGGAACCAGGGCACGATCGCGTCCAGCGGCGGCTCGCACGGCATCACGCTCACCGTCGCCGACGCCTCCGGCGCCGTCGTCCGCACGCTGACCGGCTCCGCCTCCGGCGTGATCGCGCCCGGCGCCACCACCGCCCCGGTCAACCTCGGCGCCTGGACCGCCGCCGACGGCCGCCACACGGTCAAGGTGGTGCTCGCGGCCGACGCCGCCGAGCTCCCGGTCAAGCGCGCCAACAACACCAGCACCCACCAGCTCGCCGTCGGCCGCGGCGCGAGCATGCCGTACGACACCTACGAGGCCGAGGACGCGGCCGTCGGCGGCGGCGCCACCCGGCTGGGCCCCAGCAGGGAGGTCGGCCACCTGGCCGGCGAGGCGTCCGGCCGCCGCGCGGTCACGCTCGGCAGCACCGGCTCCTACGTCGAGTTCACCGCCCGGGCCCGCACCAACACGCTCGTGACCCGGTTCTCCATCCCCGACGCGCCGGGCGGCGGCGGCATCGACTCCACGCTGAACGTCTACGTCGACGGCACGTTCCTCAAGGCCATCCCGCTGACCTCGCGCTACGCCTGGCTGTACGGGCCGGAGGCGAGCCCGAACAACTCCCCCGGATCCGGGCCGCCCCGGCACATCTACGACGAGGCCAACCTGATGCTCGGCACCACAGTCGAGGCCGGCAGCAAGATCAGGCTGCAGAAGGACGCGGCCAACACCTCCACCTACACGATCGACTTCGTCGACCTGGAGCACGTCTCCCCCGCCGCCAACCCCGACCCGGCGCGCTACGCCGTGCCCGCCGGTCTCGGGCACCAGGACGTGCAGAACGCGCTCGACCGCGCCCGCCAGGAGCCCGGCCTGGAGGGCGTCTACCTGCCCCCGGGCGACTACCGGACCTCCGGCAAGTTCCAGGTGTACGGCAAGCCCGTCAAGATCGTCGGCGCCGGGCCCTGGTACACCCGCTTCCACGCCCCCGCCGGGCAGGAGAACACCGACATCGGCTTCCGCGCCGACGCCACCGCCAACGGCTCCACGTTCGCCGGATTCGCCTACTTCGGCAACTACACCAGCCGCATCGACGGCCCCGGCAAGGTGTTCGACCTCAGCAACGTCGCCGGCATGACGATCGACAACCTGTGGGTCGAGCACCAGATCTGCATGTACTGGGGCTCCAACACCGACGACATGACGCTGAAGAACTCGCGCATCCGCAACGTGTTCGCCGACGGGCTCAACATGACCAACGGCAGCACCGGCAACCACGTGACGAACATCGAGACCCGCTCCACGGGCGACGACAGCTTCGCGCTGTTCTCGGCCATCGACAACAACAGCGGCCAGCAGCACGGCAACGTGTACGAGAACCTGACGTCGCTGCTCACCTGGCGGGCGGCCGGGGTCGCGGTCTACGGCGGCTACGACAACGTGTTCCGCAACATCTACGTGGCCGACACGCTCGTCTACTCGGGCGTCACGATCAGCTCGCTCGACTTCGGCATCCCGATGCACGGCTTCGGGGCCAGCCCGCCCACGCGGTTCGAGAACATCTCGCTGGTCCGGGCCGGCGGGCACTTCTGGGGGCAGCAGACGTTCCCGGCGATGTGGCTGTTCTCGGCCTCGAAGGTGTTCCAGGGCATCCGGGTCAGCAACCTGGAGATCGTGGATCCCACGTACTCGGGGATCATGTTCCAGACCGGGTACGCGGGCAACCAGCCGCTGAACCCGGTCACGGACACCGTGTTCGAGAACGTCTCCATCACCGGGGCGCGCAAGAGCGGCGACGCCTTCGACGCCAAGTCCGGGTTCGGCATCTGGGTGAACGAGATGCCCGAGCCGGGGCAGGGCCCGGCGGTCGGCTCGGCGACGTTCCGGGGGCTGCGCTTCGGCGGCAACCATCAGGACGTCAGGAACACCACCTCGACGTTCACCCTGAACATCCAGTAACCGGAGCCCGGGCGGTCAGAGTTCGCCCCGGTGCGGCAGGCCCTGCCAGTCGCTCGCGCTGGACACCGCGGCGGCGCTCAGCAGCGTCCCGCGGTGCAGCCGTTCGGGCGGGGTCAGCCCGTCCAGGGCGGCGCTGACGTACCCGGCCACGAACGCGTCGGCCGCGCCCGAGGTGTCGACGATCGGCACCTGCGGGCCGGGCGCGTCGTAGCGCATCCGGTCGGCCCGCACGCTCGCGCCCTTCGCGCCCCGGTCGACGACGACCTCGCGCTCGGGCGTGAGCGCGGGCTTGACCAGGTCCAGCTCGTCCTGGTGGACGAAGAGCAGGTGCGCGTCGCAGGCGAGCTCGCTCAGCACGTCCTCGGCCTCGCGCACCGACGGCCACAGCTCGGGCCGGTACTCGACGGCGAACGAGACGACCACTTCGGCGCGTTTCGCGGCGGCCACGGCGGCGCGTACCGCCTCCAGCGCGTCCCTGCCGAGCGCGGCGGTGACGCCGGAGACGTGCAGCATCTTGGCCGCGCCGACGCGGTCGATGGGCACGTTGCCCGGGGTCAGCCGCGACCCGGCGGAGCCCGTGCGGTAGTGGCTCACGTGGGGCGCGCGGCCCACCCGGGTCTCGCGCAGCAGCAGCCCGGTGGCGGCGCCCTCCGTGACGCGCACGTCGGCCACGTCGACGCCCTCGCCGCGCAGCGCGGTCAGCACCCGCGCGCCCAGCTCGTCGGCGCCCACCTTGCCGGCGAACGCGCACCGGTGACCGAGCCGCGCCAGGCCCACGGCCAGCGTGAACTCCGGCCCGCAGACGTCCAGCCTGGCTTCGCTCTCGTGCCGGACCCGGCCGCTGGACACGACCCCCAGCGCCTCGCCGAGGGTGTAGACGTCAATCATGAAGACCGACTGTAGTCGGTCATCTGTCCCAAAACGGATTTTCTATCAAGGCCCCAGGTAAACACCGTGATCATATTTTTCTCGTAACTTTTGCGAACCTTTTCCTCCTACTGTGACTCAAAGGAGTAGACGGAGCTGGTCATCCCGGACCGGCTCCAGCGATACGGGGAGAGGAATCAGCACCCTCATGCAGAAAATCGCTGTAGGAATCATCTCCGCCCTGGTGGGCGGCACCATGTTGGTGTCCGGTGGCGCCGCGAGCGCGACCGCCAAGGCGTCCGAGGTCGAGATCCTCGACATCTCGCCCAACCCGGTGGTCGTGCGGGGCGACGGCGAGACCACCGCCAAGTTCAAGGTCGGCGCCAGCTCCGACGTCGAGCGCGTCGAGCTCAGCGTCGAGCCCGACGGCCGCGCGGCCCGCACCCTCGTCGCCCGCGACGTGCGCGAGCTGGAGAAGTGGCTCTTCTCGGTGCCCTTCAACAAGAACGACGTCGAGGGCAAGTGGAAGGCCACCGCGGTCGCCTTCGACGACGACGGTGACAAGGTCGCCACCGACACCATCCGCTTCTACGTGGACATCCGCGCGGGCAAGGCCGACACCCGGATCACCCGGTTCTCCGCCGACCCGTACAAGGTCCGCAAGGGCCGCACCATCCACTTCTCCGGCCGCCTCCAGGCCGACGACCGTGGCTGGGAGCCCCTGCGCAACCAGAAGGTGCACATCTACTACCGCGCCAACGGCCACAGCGGCTGGAAGTGGGTCGACTCCGACCGCACCAACTGGCGCGGCGACTTCCACGCGAGCACCAAGGCCTACAAGAGCGGCACGTTCAAGGCCGTCTACAAGGGCGACTGGAAGCGTGACGGCGCCGAGAGCCGTCACGACTACGTGCGCGTCTCCTCCTGGGGCTGGCACCGCTAAACCCTGACGACTGACGACTGACGACTGACGGCCCGGCCCCCCACGTGGGGGGCCGGGCCTTCGCCGTTTGGCGGCCCCGGTGAGAGGTGCGGTCCTGGGGGTAGCGACGCAGGTATGGCTGAAGATCTGCTCCGCGACTTCGACCCGTTCGACATCTTCGACACCGAGGCGGCCCGGCTGGACCGGTTCTTCTCGGGACTGGACGAGGAAGGCTGGCGGCGTCCCTCACGGGCGGCCGGGTGGACGGTCCGCGACGTGCTCGGCCATCTGGCAGGCGAGGAGCTCTACAACCAGACGTGCCTCGACGGCACCCTGCCCGAGCTGCGCGAGCTGATGGAGTCGCAGGGCATCTCCGGCTATGACGAGTTCAACGAGTGGTGCGTGCGGGAGCGGCGCGGCGTGCCGGTCGCCGAGGTGCTGGAGGAGTGGCGTACCAAGAACGGCGACACCCGGGCCCGCATGCGCGAGCTCGGCCCGTACGCGACGCTGGAGACCATGGCCGGGCCGTACCCGGTGGGCAAGCAGACCTTCCACTACGACTCCGAGTACGCCACCCACGCCGACGACGTCGGCGCGCCCGTCTCCGACGAGGAGGCGGAGGGCCGGACGCTCTGGCGGGCCGCCGTCGGCCGCTTCGCGCTGGCCGGGCGGGGCGCTGACGTCCAGGTCGAGCCGACTGCCGAGCAGATCTGGGCGCACGCCGGCGGGGCGAGCGCCAGCCTGTCCTATCCGGAGTTCGTCGCGGCCACCGTGGGGCGGCTGCCCGAGACGCACCCGCTCGACCAGCGGCTCGTCTCAGCGCTGCGCTGCCTGGCCTGAGAGGAGACCCGTCATGTGGCTGCGGAACCGCGAAGGCACCGAGCCGGTGACCGCGCGCAGCCCGCTGGGCGCGCGCCGGGTGCTGTCGGTGGTCGCGCTGGTGCTGGGCGCGGCGGCGGCCGTGTTCTTCGTCGTGCGGGCCATGAGCACCGGCGAGGCGGTGTGGGCGTGGGAGGCGGCGATCGCGGCCGCCGTGGCGCTCATCGCCGCCCTCGACCTGCTGGTGCTCAGGCACCGGCGGGCGCGATCAGGCGGTCGCGACCGCCACCGCCAGTAGGAACACCATCAGCGTCACGGCCAGGACGACCATCCAGCGGCGCACCACCGGCCTGCCGCGCGCCCGGGTGACCCGCAGCGCGGGCGGATCGGCGGCGCGCGTCATCGCCGCGTCGCCGCCGGACTCGATCCTGTTGATGGCCGCCACCCGCCTGGCCAGCTCCGGATCGTCCCTCTCCAGAGCCAGCTCGATGTCCGCGAGGATGCGGCGCTCCCTTCCAGACAGACCCATCGTGCGCTCACCATCGTTCTCACGCCGGTGAGAAGCATTTACCCGCCGTTGACCGGGGCATGCTTGACGATGGGTCACGCCTTCCCGTAGCGCTGGCGGAAGCGCTCGACCCGGCCCGCGCTGTCGACGATGCGGCCGCGTCCGGTGTAGAAGGGGTGGCTCGCGGACGACACGTCGACGTCGACGACCGGGTAGGTGCGGCCGTCCTCCCACCCGACGCGCTCGCGGCTGGTCACCGTGGAGCGGGTGAGGAAGGCGAACCCGGCGCTGGGGTCGCGGAAGACGACGGGGCGGTATTCGGGGTGCAGGTTCTTCTTCATGGCCCGTGCAACCATGTGGCAATGGTTTTCATTCCCGCGCCTCCGGGTCGAGCCCGAGCACCGTCCGGCCGCCGTCCACGGGCAGCGTGACGCCGGTGACGAAGGAGGCCGACAGCAGGTACGCCACCGCGTCGGCCACCTCGGCCGGGGTGGCGACCCGGCCCAGCGGGTGCAACACCGCCATCTCCTCCTCCGTTCCCGGCCGCTCGGCCAGCAGCCGCTCGTACCGCTCGGTCGCCACCGAACCGGGCGCCACCGCGTTCGCCCGGATGCCGTGCCTGCCGTACTCGACCGCGACCGCCCTCGTCAGGCCCTCGACGGCGGCCTTGGCCGTCGCGTACGGGAGGCTGCCGGGGACCGGGCGGCGAGCCTGGTGGGAGGTGACGTTGACGATCGCGCCCCCGGCCCCGGCGGCCAGGAAGCGGCGCACGGCGACGGCGCAGCCCGTGACCGCCAGGTCCAGGTTGGCGGCGATCAGCGCGCGGATCTCGCCGGCCGGGGACGTGTGGAGCGCGGCGTCGCGGAAGACCACCGCGTTGTTCACCCATCCGGCCAGCGTGCCGGCCTCCTCGGCGAGCCCGGCGGCACGCACGAGGACGGCCTCGTCGGCCGCGTCACCGATCACCGGGATGACGCCGGGGCCCGCCCAGCCGAGGGCGGCGGGATCGCGTTCCACGGCCACCACGGTGGCGGGGCCGAGCCGCTCCACGACGGCCCTGCCGATCCCACGTCCGGCTCCGGTGACGACATAGCTGTGATTCATAACGGGGGCTCATGCCCGGCGCGTGAGGATTATCACTGTATGCCGGAGCTGGAGGCCGTATGCCGGGCCGGGGAAGCGGGAAGGGCTCCAGGCGTGACCATGCGGGCGGCGCGGATGGTGGGGGCGCTGGCGATCACGCAAACCGCCGGGTACGGCGTCCTTTATTACGCTTTTTCGGTTTTTATCACGCCGATGTCCCGCGAACTGGGCGCCGGGGTGGCGGAGCTCACCGGGGCGATCACGGTCTCGGTGCTCGTGTCGGCGCTCGTCGCGCCCGTCGTCGGGCGCGGCCTGGACCGCTACGGCGGGCGCGGCATCATGACCGCCGGCTCGGCGCTGGGCGCCGCCGCCGTGCTGGCCTGGTCGCAGGTCCGCACCGTCGCGCAGCTCTACCTCGCGTGCGCGGCGCTCGGCGTCGCCTCCGCGATGGTCCTGTACGAGGCCGCGTTCGCGGTGCTCGTGGCCTGGTTCGACGCCGCGCGGCGGGCGCGGGCGCTGCTGGCCGTCACGGTGGTCGCCGGGTTCGCCTCCAGCGTCTTCCTGCCGCTGACCGGGTTCCTCGTCGACCGCTACGGCTGGCGGCAGGCCCTGGTCGTGCTGGCCGCCGGGTACGGGCTGGCCGCCGTCCCGCTGCACGCGTTCGCCGTACGGAGCCGCCCACGGGCTCGGGCGCCCGGCCGGCCGGTGGGGGCGGCGCTGCGCGACCGGGCGTTCTGGCTGCTGGCGGCCGCGTTCCTGACGCAGACCGGGGCGGTGGCCGTCATGGGCGTGCTGCTGGTCACGTACCTGATCACGCTGGGGCACTCGCCGCTGTTCGCCGCGACGGCGGCCGGACTGCTCGGGGTGCTGTCGGTGACCGGGCGGATCGTGACCACCGGGCTCCAGGCGCGCTGGCGCGTGTCGCTGATCACGGCGGCGATGTTCGCCCTCCAGGGGGCGGCCGCGCTGCTGCTGCCCGCGATCGGGCGCGACCCGGCGGGGGCGGTGGCCGCGGTCGTCCTGTTCGGGCTGGGGTTCGGCGTCGGCACCATCGCCCGGCCCGCCCTGCTGGCCGACCGCTACGGCACGGACTCGTACGGGAGCATCAGCGGGGCCCTGGCGCTGCCCATCACCGTGGCCAAGGCGCTCGCCCCGCTGCTCGCCGCCGGGGTGGCCCAGGTCGCCGGCTACCCGGCCGTGATGGCGGCCGTCGCGGCCTGCTGCGCGCTCGGGGCGCTCGCCCTGATGGCCTACGATCGCCGTGGGCGAACTGGGCCTGCGACCGACCCCGAACACGTAAGGTAGCCGCATGGATACCCCCATCGAGGTTCTGCACCGCGTGTTCGGCTACGACTCGTTCCGGGCGGGCCAGCAGGAGATCATCGATCAGGTGGTGGGCGGCGGCGACGCGCTCGTGCTCATGCCGACCGGCGGCGGCAAGTCGCTGTGCTACCAGATCCCCGCGCTGGTGCGGCCCGGCACCGGCGTGGTCGTCTCGCCGCTGATCGCGCTCATGCAGGACCAGGTCGACGCGCTGAGAGCGCTCGGCGTGCGGGCGGGGTTCCTCAACTCGACGCAGGATCACGACGAGAGACAGCTCGTCGAGGCGGAGTTCCTGGCCGGCGAGCTCGACCTCCTCTATCTCGCGCCCGAGCGGCTGCGGGTCGAGTCCACGGTGCGGCTGCTGTCCAAGGGGCGGATCTCACTGTTCGCCATCGACGAGGCGCACTGCGTCTCCCAGTGGGGCCACGACTTCCGGCCCGACTACCTCGCGCTGTCGGAGCTGCCCGCGCTCTGGCCGGACGTGCCGCGCGTCGCGCTCACCGCGACCGCCACGCCCGCCACCCACGCCGAGATCGCCGAACGGCTCGGCCTGCAGCAGGCCCGCCACTTCGTGGCCGGCTTCGACCGCCCCAACATCCACTACCGGATCACCGCCAAGAGCGAGCCCAAGCGGCAGCTCCTCGACTTCCTGCGCGAGGAGCACCCCGGCGACGCCGGCATCGTCTACTGCCTGTCCCGCTCGTCCGTGGAGAAGATCGCCGCGTTCCTGGTGGAGCACGGCATCGCCGCCGTCCCCTACCACGCCGGGCTCGACGCCCGCACCCGCGCCGCCCACCAGGCCCGCTTCCTGCGCGAGGACGGCCTCGTCGTGGTCGCGACCATCGCGTTCGGCATGGGCATCGACAAGCCCGACGTGCGCTTCGTCGCCCACCTCGACCTGCCCAAGTCCGTCGAGGGCTACTACCAGGAGACCGGCCGGGCCGGCCGCGACGGCCTGCCCGCGACCGCCTGGATGGCCTACGGGCTGCAGGACGTCGTCCAGCACCGGCGCCTCGCGCTGGAGGGCGACGAGCAGCACCGCCGCCGCCAGGCGCTCCACCTCGACGCCATGCTCGCCCTCTGCGAGACCGTGAGCTGCCGCCGCGCGATGCTGCTCGACTACTTCGGCCAGCCCGGCAGCCCCCCGTGCGGCAACTGCGACACCTGCCAGGCCCCGCCCGAGTCCTGGGACGGCACGGTCGCCGCCCAGAAGGTGCTCTCCACCGTCCTGCGCCTCAAGCGCGAGCGCGGCCAGAAGTTCGGCGTCGGCCAGATCGTCGACATCCTCCTCGGCAAGACCACCGCCAAGGTCCTGCAACACGGCCATGACTCGCTCACCGTCTTCGGCGTCGGCTCCGAGCTGGGCAACGCCGAGTGGCACGGCGTCGTCCGCCAGCTCCTCGCCCACGGCCTGCTCGCCGTCGAGCCCGCCCACGGCACCCTCGTCCTCACCGACGCCAGCGCCGACGTCCTGCGCGGGCAGCGCGAGGTCCCGCTGCGCCGCGACGCCAAACGCCCGCCGCGCCCGGCCCGCTCCTCCTCGTCCGGCGGCTCCGCCCGCCCCGCCGCCGACCTCGACCCCGACGCCGCCGCCCGCTTCGAGCTCCTGCGCGCCTGGCGCGCCGCCACGGCCAAGGAGCAGGGCGTCCCGGCGTACGTCATCTTCCACGACGCAACCCTGCGCGAGATCGCCACCCTCTGCCCGACCTCTCTGTCCCAGCTCGGCACGGTCACGGGAGTCGGCGAGAACAAACTGGCCAAATACGGGCAACAGGTCCTGGAAACCCTCGGCACCGACCCCACCGACGACCCCCAGGGCACCCTCCTCCCCTGACACGCCGGCAAGCCGGACCCGCGGCCCGTCACACCGCAGGCCGGGCCGCCGCAGTCGGGCTGTACGGGTACATCTCGCAGGCGTTCGCCGCGTGCCCCGGGGCTGGCAGGCAAGGCGACCTGGTTCGCGCTCCCCCGTACGGCTGACCAGCGATGGCAGGGGACCTGTCACGGCCTCCACCGGCGCCTCTGCGGGACGATCACGAGCGGCCCTCGATGAGCCCGGTCGCTCGGTGCGCGTGGTCCGGGTGCGTGCGGCCCGGCGAATTCACTTGTCCCGTATCGCTGAGCGACTTTACAGTCACGTTAGGCAACACATGGAGGTCGCTATGGGTGGTAAGCACGAGGGCGACAAGAAGCACGGCTACGAGGAGTTCAAGCCCGGTAAGGACCAATCGAAAGACGGGGCGGGACAGGGAGGCGGATCCCGGGAGAAGCCAGCCGACGGCGGCAAGAAGTGACCGAACTCGGCCTCCTGCTGGACGCCATGATCGCCCGCATCGAAGAGGTGCGGGCACCGGTCGACAGCCGGATCGAACGCGCGCTGCGGTCAGTGCCCCGCCACAGGTACGTCCCACCCATAGCGCTCATCGCCGACGGCGACCGGCCGCCGTTCCTGATCGACCGGGACAAGGACCCCGAGCTGTGGATGACCAGCGTCTACACCGAGACGGCGATCGTCACCCAGCTCGATGACGGCGCGACCGACCTCGCCACCTTGGACGGCAACTACAGCTCGTCGTCATCCGCGCCGGCGACGGTCGCCGACCTGCTCGAACTCCTCGATCCTCAGCCCGGCGATCGTGTCCTGGAGATCGGCACCGGCACGGGCTGGACGGCCGCGCTGCTCTGCCACCTGGCCGGAGAGCAGAACATCACCTCGTTGGAGGTCGACCCGGTTCTCGCGGAGGCAGCGGCGAAGAACCTCGCCGAGGCGGGCCTGCGACCGCACCTGGTCGTCGGTGACGGCGCGGAAGGGGCCCCCGATCGCGGGCCGTTCGACCGCGTGCACGCCACCTGTGCGGTGCGGACGGTGCCGTACGTCTGGATCGATCAGTGCCGGCCCGGGGCGGTGATCGTCACCCCCATCCACACGGGGGTCGGGGACGGGCATGTGCTGCGCCTGGTCGTGCTGGATGATGGCACCGCGCAGGGCCGCTTTCGCGAGTACGCCGACTACATGGCCATGCGGTCGCAGCGCCCCGTCTATTTGCCGGACCCGGCAGGGGTTCAGCCGCGGGAGAGCACCACACGCGTCGACCCTCGCATGGTCGTCCGGGCGCCGCCCGGCGCGAGGCTGGCCATCGCCGCGCTGACGGGGCTGCGGCTGGACACACGCACCGAACCCGGGCGCTTCCTGGTCTGGGCATCGAGCACCACCGAGGCGCGGGAGAAGGCCTTGGTCATCTGGGAGGAAGGGAAGACTGAGTACAAGCTGTACGAGCTGAGCGACCGGCCGGTGTGGGACGAGGTCGTGGCCGCCTACTTCCAGTGGGTGCGGTGGGGCGAGCCCCGCCGCGACCGGTTCGGCATGACGGTCGGCCCGCAGGGGCAGTGCTACTGGCTCGACACGCCGAGCCAGGTGATCAGTTGAGGTGCGCCCCCCGACCGACATGCGCCGACTCATCGACTCAAGGGGCATGGTCCCACCGCGTCACCGAGGAACGCCGCCTCCTCCATGTGCCCTGTTACAACGGGCTGATCATTCTTCAGGTCCGGTAAGTCCAGTCGAACGGGCCGGAGTGGGTGGTCATGAGGCATTCGGGTCGCGGCCGAGGCAGGCGAGGAGGCGGGCTTCGGCCGTGGCGTTCGAGGGGACGTCGCGGGGTGGGGCGAAGCGGGCGGGGCGGTCGGCGGGGGTGACGAAGAGGGCGGCCAGTTCCAGCAGTTCACCGGCCAGCGTGGCCGGGATCGGCCGGGGGTGCCCGCAGGCCTGGGCGACGTCCCAGCCGTGCACGGTGATCTCGACGGCGCCGACCCCGGCGACCAGCTCCGCCGCCAGCGGGAGCCCGCCGACGGAGACCACGGCGCTTCTGACCGCCCCGGACCATGCGCCGAGCGTCGCGCAGGCCGCTCCGCGCAACTCGCCGGCCTCCGTCTGCACGTTCTGAGGGAAGGGGCACTCCGGGGCGCTGGGGGGAGGCACCGGGGCCGGGATGCCGTACGGGCCGGCTGTGGGGACTTCGCGTGCGAGGGGGACGGCGGGGCGGGGTGCGACGGTTTCCGGGGTGGGGGCGTCGCGGGCCGGGGGTGGGATGTGGCCGTGGGTGGCGGCTTCGTACAGGGTCTGGAAGGAGTCGTTCATGTGGGCGAGGAGGTCGGCCAGGGTCCAGGCGGCGCACGGGGTGGGGCGGTGGAGGGCGGCGGGGGTGACGAGGTGCAGGGAGCCGGTGGTGTAGGCGATGGCCCGGTCCAGGAGGGCCGCGGTGGACGGCGTCGGGACCGTGGGCGTCTGCGGTTGGGCCATGGTTGCGCCTCCTCCTGTACGGAACGCGTACTCGGAAGGGTTGACGCCGGGGGCGGGTGAAAGTCATCGGTCGATGAGGCGGTTGTCCGGGAACCTGCCAGGGGTTCGGGCTGTAGGGGTGGTATGCGGCTGATGGTGGTGGGTGCGGTGTTCGTCGTACTGGTGGCTGGGTGTGCGGCGGAGTCCGCGGGGGCGGGCAGGGCCGAAGAGGCGGGGGCGTCCACGCCCGTGGCCACGCCCGCGGCCTCTCCTGTGTCCACGCCCGTGGCGTCTCCCGTGGCGTCTCCTGGGGATGCGCGCAGGACCTGTGGGGGGACGGTCATGAGCGCGTCGGAGGCGGGGTTTCCCGAGGTGAAGGGCGCGGGGCGGGGCGCGGAGCTGTGGGGGTTGCTGTTCGCCGAGGTGCCGTTCGAGGCGGGGGCGGAGGTGAAGATCGTGTGGCGGATGACCGGGGAGGGTCCGTTGCGGGCGGCGGCGTCGCTGGATGGGCGGCGGGCCAGGCTGGTGTGGCTGGAGGAGCACAGCGGGTCGAGCTGGCGGCGGCCCGGTCGTGAGTGGGGCACGGGGTGGGTGTTCCCGGAGCCCGGGTGCTGGAAGGTGGAGCTGTCCAGGACCCGGGGCTCCGGGTACGTGTGGTTAGACGTCCGGTGAGGTGAGGACGCGGTCGATGAAGGCGGTGACGTCGGCGAGCACTTCGTCGTGGTTCGTCTCGTTGAACACCTCGTGCCGGGCTTCCGGGTAGATGCGCTCGGTGAGGTCGTCGCCCCGGACGGCGTCGATGCCGGTGCGGCTGCCGGCGAGGGGGACGAGCTGGTCGTCGGCGCCGTGGATCCACAGGGTGGGGAGCGGGCCGAGGCTGCCGGCCTTGGTGATCGTCTCCAGGGTGGTCGCGAGGGCGCGGAGCGTGGGGCGTTTGAACGGGCCGTGCCAGACGAGCGGGTCGGCGGCGTAGGCGGCGCCGACGGCCGGGTCGCGGGAGAGCGTGGCCGGGTCGAGCGGCGTGTCGGGGAGTTCGTCGAGCGGGAGGAGCGTGTCGACGACCTCCCAGACGCCGATCACCGGCCCCGACAGGACGAGCGCGGCCAGGCCGGCGCCGTGGCGCTGGGCGTAGCGGGCGGCGATGAGGCCGCCCATCGAGTGGCCGATGAGCACGACGGGCACGCCGGGGTGGTCGGCGCGGGCCTGCTGCTCCACGGTGTGCACGTCGGTGACGACGTCCTCGAAGTCCTCGATGAGCACCCGTTCGCCGGCGGACCTGCCGTGGCCCATGTGGTCGGGGCCGTAGACGGCGGCGCCGTGGCGGACGAGGGTGTCGGCGACGTGCTCGTAGCGGCCGATGTGCTCGCCGTAGCCGTGGACGAGGAGCGCGACGTAGCGGGGGTCGGGGTGTGGCCACTCGCGGACGACGTTGACGCCGCGCGTGCCGTTGAACTGGTGCTCCCGGGATTCCGCCATGACTACACTCCTCGTTCGGCCGTACGCCGATCGTACGCAGGTGTTCAGAGGTCCGAAAACTGCCGACTTCCCGGGCGGCGGCGGTGTTTATCTGGTTATGAACCTGGACGAACTCGACGCCTACGGCTTCACGCTGACGGAGCCGCTGCTCACGCCCGCGCAGTGCGCGGAGATCGCCGGACTGTACGACGAGGCCGGGCGGTTCCGGTCTACGGTGGACATGGAACGTCACCGGTTCGGCCGCGGACAGTACCGATATTTCCGGCACCCGTTCCCGCCCGCGGTCGCCGAGCTGCGCGAAGCCCTCTACCCGAGGCTGCTGCCGATCGCCCGCGACTGGGCGGCGCGCCTGGGCCGCCCCGCACCCTGGCCCGACGACCTCGGCGCCTGGCTGGAGCTGTGCCACGAGGCCGGGCAGACCCGGCCGACGCCCATCCTGCTGCGCTACCGCGAAGGCGACTGGAACGCGCTGCACCGCGACCTGTACGGGGACCTGGTGTTCCCGCTCCAGGTGGTGATCGGCCTGGACCGCCCCGGCGAGGACTACACGGGCGGCGAGTTCATGCTGGTCGAGCAGCGGCCCCGGGCCCAGTCGCGCGGCACGGCGACGCTGCTGCCGCAGGGTCGCGGGCTGGTGTTCACCACCCGCGACCGGCCGGTGCGCTCCTCGCGCGGCTGGTCGGCCGCGCCGGTGCGGCACGGCGTCAGCGTCGTACGGTCCGGGCTGCGGCACACGCTGGGCCTCGTCTTCCACGACGCCGCGTGAGCACGCCGACGGCGGCGGAGCTGGACGCCGTGCTACGGCTGCTGGCGCAGGCCCGGGCGGAGACGGTCGTCGTGGGGCACGGCCGGGGCGCCTCGGTGGACGCCTTCCTCGCGGTCTGGCCGGGCACCGTGCTCGCGGTGGTCGACTGGCCGGAGGAGGCGGCGTCGTGGCTGCGTCAGGCCAGGCGGTTCGCCGCCGGGCCGCCGGACGCCTGGGTGGTGGCCGGGCCGCCGCTCGGCTGGGCGCGGATGGCCGCCCGGCTGCGGCAGAGCACCGGCTGGGACCCGGCGCGCACGATCGGCTTCGCCTCGACGGCCGGGGCCGTGGCGCTGGCGCCGCCCGGCACGCTGGAGGGCATGCGCGGAGCCTGCCGGGGCGGCGGCACCTGGCGGCTGGGCCGCAACCTGATCATCCGCGGGCCGGAGCGGGAGTCAGAGCGCGGGTGACTTGTCGGTCACGTAGTCGAACTCGTCGTCGGACAGGGTGCGCCGCAGCACGCGGACGACCTTGCCCGGGTCGTCGACGGGACCCGGCTGGTAGAACGGCCTGCCGTCACGCCCGAACGTGATCGCCGACGGCCCCTCCCACGTGCCGAGCAGCGGCGACACGGACGCGAAGTCCTCGTGCGGCTCGAAGCCGAGCGTGCGCGCGTACTGCTCCGAGCCGAACACCAGCGTCTGCGCCAGCTCCAGCGGCACCTCCTGCCAGCTCTTGTAGTCGCTGAAGAAGTAGTCGCGGAAGCGGCGCAGGTCGCGCTCGCTGAGCACGTCGGGACCGGCCACGTACTTGATGCCCAGGCAGTAGACGTCGGCGAGGAAGCCGCCGACCGTCATCTTGTCCCAGCCGTGGCGGCGGGCGACCAGCACCGACACCATGCCGCCGCCCGTGCCGGGCTCGTCGTCGGTCCAGCCGCGCGCCGGGTCGACGCCGAGGCCGTCGCTCCAGCCGGCGTTGGTCCAGCAGCCGATGAGCTCGGCCTCGCCGCCGGAGCCGGCGCCCTCGGCCGCGATCTCGCGCACCAGCGGCGCGACGACCGACGGCGACACGCCCAGGGCGCGGGCGATCTCCTTGGGCGAGCGGCCCTCGGCTCGCAGCTCGCGTACGCGGTCCTTCAGTTCTGCGCTGTCCACTCGCGCAGCCTAGCGGCCCGGCCGTGGACCGCGTGCGACCGCCGTGCCGCGGTTCGGGGGGCCGTAAGGGCGGCTGAAGGCGATCGTAAGCGCAGCCCGGCACCGTAGGAGCGTGGGAGCGTCAACCCCTGGGAAAGGCGGCACGTTGAGCCAGTACGAGATCATCCGCGTCTTCGACGCGCCCCGGGAGCGGGTCTTCCGGGCGTGGACCGAGGAGGGGCGGTTCGCCCGGTGGTTCGGGCCGCCGGACATGAGCACGGAGGCGGTGCTGGACGTGCGTCCCGGCGGGGCGTGGCGGGCGAGGTTCCGTGACGGCGACGGGTTCGAGGTGCTGCTGGACGGCGTCTACCGGGAGGTGGCGGCGCCGGGACGGCTGGTGTTCACCACCGGCGATCCGGACGATCCGGGCGACGGGCCCGCGTCGGTGGTGACGGTCGAGCTGACCGAGGCGGCCGGCGGCACGCTCATGCGCTTCCGCCAGCGCGGCGTCAACACGGGCGGCGGCTCGGGCTGGGCGGGCTTCCTCGACCGGCTCGGGGAGACCCTCGCATAGCCGCCGGACGGCGCCTGGCCAGCCGCCGGACGGTGCCCGGTCAGCCGCCGGACGGCGTCGCGGCCAGGTCGGCGGCGTCCTCCAGCTTGAGGCGGGCCCCGTCCTCGTACGCCTCCGCGAACCCCGGCTCGCCGAGGCCGGCGCGGGCGGCGGCGGTGACGCGGGCGATCTCCTCCTGCTCGGACGGCCCGGCCGGGGTGTTGTGGTGGTCGCGGACGGCGGCGGCCAGCCCGAGCAGGCGGGCGGCGGCGCGGTGCGAGCCCGTCGCCGCGAGCGCCGCGGCCAGGCCCTCCGCCGCCCCGGACGACGAGCGCGGGTCGCCGATCCGCTGCGCGGCCTCCAGCGCCTCCAGGTGCAGGCGCGCCGCGCCCGCCGGGTCGCCGCGCAGCTCGGTGAGGAAGCCCAGCTCCGTGAGCGTGACCGGCAGGTGCAGCGCGGGCTCGACGCCCGGCCCGCGCGGCACGCCGTCGAGCAGCCGGTGCAGGTGCCGGTCGGCCAGGTCCAGCTCGCCCGTGCGGCGTGCGGCGAGCGCCAGGCCCATCTCGGCCATCAGCCCGATGTCCCGGTGGCCCTGGGAGGCGGCCTGGCGCAGCGCCTTGCCGCACAGCTCCAGCGCCCTGCCGTACTCGGCGCTCTGCAGGGCGATCCAGCCGAGCCAGGCGGTGTGGCGGGCCGCCTCCGACCACAGCTCCAGCTCCTCGGCCATGCGCAGGCCCTCGGTGAACAGCTCGACGGCCCGCTCGACGTCGCCCGTCATCTCGGCGTGCCCGGCCAGCCACTCGGTGGCCTGCAACAGGCCCCACCGGTCGCCCAGCTCCCGGAACAGCCGGGCGCCCTCCTCGCCGTCACGCGCCAGCGCGTCGTGGTCGCGGCGGGTGAACGCGGACATGGCCTGCTTGCTCAGCGCCGCCGCCACGCCCCAGGTGTCGCCGTTGCGGCGGAACACGGTCAGCGCCCGGCCGATCAGCTCGTCGCACGTCGGCAGGTCGGGCGCGTTCATGCCGAGGAACAGCTCCGCCCGCGCCCGTACCCCGGGGTCGGCGATGTCGCGCAGCGGCCCCTCCCTGTCGGTCTCCTCGCCCAGCACCAGCGCGAACCCGGCCCGCCAGGCGGCGGCCCGCGCCGCCGCCTGGTCGCCCGCCGGGGCTCCGGCCAGCGCCACGTCGAACGCGCGGCGGGCCTCGGCGGGCCTGCCCCGCAGGTACCAGTACCAGCCGAGCGCGTTCACCAGGCGCAGCGCGGTCGCGGGCGTGCCCTGGTCGGCGGCGGTGGCCAGGGCGGCGCGCAGGTTGGCGGACTCGGCGTCGAGCCGTTGCAGCCAGGCGTGCTGCTCGTGCCCGTACAGGTGCGGCTCGGCCGCCTCGGCGAGCTCCGCGTAGTAGCCGGCGTGCGCACGGCGTACGGCGTCGAGCTCGCCCGCGTCGGCGAGCCTGGCCAGGCAGTATTCGGTCACCGACTCCAGCATGCGGTAGCGGACGCCCGACGGGCCGTCGGCCACGACCACGAGCGAGCGGTCCACCAGCCGGCCCAGCAGGTCGAGCACGTCCGAAGGCGCCGCCTCGGCGGAGGCGCACACGGCCTCGGCGGCCTCCAGCGTGCAGCCGTCGGCGTGCACCGCCAGGCGGCGCAGCACCGCCCGCTCCGGGTCGGACAGCAGGTCCCAGCTCCAGTCGATCACGGCCATGAGCGTCTGCTGGCGCGGCGGCGCGCCCCGCTGCCCGGAGGCCAGCAGCCGGAACCGGTCGTCCAGCCGCGCCACCACGCCGTGCACGCCGAGCAGCCGCACCCGGGTCGCGGCCAGCTCCAGCGCCAGCGGGATGCCGTCGAGGCGGCGGCAGAGCTGCGCGACCGCCTGCGCGTTGCCCGCGTCGAGCGCGAACCCGCGCGCCGACGCGGCGGCCCTCGTCACGAACAGCCGCACCGCGTCCGAGCCCGCCATGACCGTCAGGTCGGTGCTGTCGGGCACGCCGAGCGGCGGCACCGCCCACAGCACCTCGCCGTCGACGGCCAGCGGCTCCCTGCTCGTGGCCAGGATGCGCAGCTCGGGCGCGGCCCGCAGCAGCAGCTCGGCCAGCTCGGCGACCTGATCGACGACGTGCTCGCAGTTGTCCAGCACGAGCAGCAGGGGGCGGTCGCGCAGCGTGTCCGCCAGCCTCTCGGCCGGGGTGCCCGAGCCGGCGTCCTGCCGGATGTCGAGCGCCGCCAGCACCGGCTCCGCCAGCGACGGCGTGCGCCGGTCGAGCGGCGCCAGCTCCACCAGCCACGCCCCGCCGGAGAACTCCCCCACCATCCGGGAGGCCGTCTCCAGCGCCAGCCGCGTCTTGCCGACGCCGCCGCTGCCGGTGAGCGTCACCAGCCGTTCGGTGCCGAGCAGCGAGCGCACCTCCGCCAGCGCATCCTCGCGGCCGATCAGCTTGCTCAGCGCGGCGGGCAGGTTCGTCGCGGGGCGTTCGGCCGGCGCGTTGAGCGCGGGGTCCTGGTCGAGGATCGCCTGGTGCAGCGCCACCAGGTCGGGCCCGGGGTCGAGGCCGAGCTCGTCGGCCAGCCGCTCGCGCAGTTCGGCGTAGGCGGCCAGCGCGTCGCTCTGCCTGCCGGCCCGGTACAGCGCCCGCATCTGCGCCGCGCGCAGCCGCTCGCGCAGCGGGTGGCGGGCCACCAGGTCGCCCAGCTCGCCCACCAGCAGGCCGTGCTCGCCCAGCTCCAGGCGGGCCTCCGTGTGCAGCTCCAGCGCCGTCAGCCGCTGCTCCTCCAGCCGCGTGACCGCCGTGCGCAGGTGCTCCTCGTCGGCGAAGTCCGCGTACGCCGCCCCGCGCCACAGCGCGAGCGCGTCGCCGAGCAGCGCCGCCCTGGCTCCCGGGCTGCCCGCGGCCTCGGCCCGGGCCAGCAGCTCCGCGAACCGCACGGCGTCCACGTCGGCGGCGCGCAGCAGGTAACCAGGGGCCTTGGAGACGATCAGCTCCCGGCCGCCGGGCTCGGCGTCCTCCAGCGCCTTGCGGAGCTGGGAGACGCGGACCTGGAGGGCGGCCGACGGGTTGCCGGGCGGCTCGTCGCCCCACAGGTCGTCCACGAGCCGGTCGGCCGACACCGTACGGCCCTCGTGCGCGAGCAGGTCGGCCAGCAGGGCGCGCACCTTCAGCCCGGGAATCGTGACCGGCTCCCCCTCGTCGGTCCACACGGCCAGCGGGCCAAGCACCCCAAAACGCATGCCCGTCACCTTATGCGGTGCCGCTTCCCCCCGGGGTTGTCACGGGGAGGCGGGCGGGGCCTTGCGGGCGGAGCCCCGGTAGGCGTCACTCGGGTAGCGGCGCTCGACCGTGTCGAGCTTGGCCGAGGCCGCGGCGACGAGGTCGACACCGAGCACGTCGGCGAGCCGGACCAGGTAGTTGGTCACGTCGCCCAGCTCGGCGGTGACGCGGGCGAGCGTCTCCGGGTCGGGGGCGCGGGACTCGTCGGGCGTGAGCCACTGGAGCTCGGCGACCAGCTCGCCGACCTCACCGGCCAGGGCCATGGCGAGGTTCTTGGGCGTGTGGAACTGCTCCCAGTCGCGTGCCGCGGCGAACGCGCGCAATCGTGCGGCATGCCGCTCCAACTCCGTCACAGGACACGACCTTACGGCGTCAGAGGTCGGCGTCGTGGACGAGGATGGCGGCCTGGACGCGGTTGGTCAGGTCGAGCTTGGCCAGCACCCGGCTCACGTGGGCCTTGACGGTGGCCTCCGACAGGTGCAGCTCGCGGCCGATCTCGGCGTTGGACAGGCCGCGGGCCAGCGCCCTGACCACCTCCTCCTCGCGGCCGGTCAGCGAGGCGAGCTGCCTGCGGGCCGCCTCGGCGCGGGTGGGGGCCTTGTCGACGAAGGCGTGGATGATCCGCTTGGTGACCGACGGCGACAGCATGGCCTGCCCGGCGGCGACGGCGCGCACGGCGGCGATGAGGTCGCGGGGCGGGGTGTCCTTCAGCAGGAACCCGACCGCGCCGAGCCGCAGCGCCTCGTGCACGTACTCGTCGAGGTCGAACGTGGTCAGCATGATCAGCTTGGGCGGCTCGGGGGCGGCCAGGAGCCGCGCGGCGGCGGTCAGCCCGTCGGCGCCCGGCATGCGTACGTCCATGAGGACGACGTGCGGTCTGAGGCGGGTCACGGCCGTGACGGCCTCGTCCCCGTCGCGGGCCTCGCCGACGACCACGATGTCGCCGGCCGCCTCCAGGATCATCCGGAGGCCGGACCTGACCAGGGCCTCGTCGTCGGTCACGAGCACCCGGATCACGCGCTCACCCCGCCTGCCGCTTCCGCCGGGATGGCGGCGATCACGTCGAAGCCGCCGTCGTCGCGCCGGCCGGCGTGGAGCTTGCCGCCGAGCAGCTCGACCCGTTCGCGCAGGCCGACGAGCCCCCAGCCGGCGCCCGGGAGGGTCCGGCCGGGGCCGGGGCCGGGGGGCGGCTCGTTGCGCACCTCGACCCGGAGCTCGGCCGGCAGGTAGCGGATGTGGACGTCGGTACGGGCGTCGGCGGCGTGTTTGTGCACGTTGGTCAGGGCCTCCTGGACGACGCGGTAGGCGGTGCGCTCCACGGTGGCGGCGAGCTGCCGGGCCTCGCCGTGGGCGTGCCTGCCGATCGTGATGCCGAGGGCCCTCGACTGGTCGAGCAGGCGGTCGAGGTCGTCGAGCGTGGGCTGCGGGGCGAGGGCGGGGGGCTGGGCGGGGCCGCGCAGGACGCCGAGGATCTCGCGCAGGTTGGTCAGCGCCTCCCGCCCAATGTCGCCGATCATGGCGGCGGCGCCGGTGGTGCGCTCGTCGGCGGCGCCCACTTCGAGCGCGCCGGCGTGGAGGACCATGAGCGAGACGCGGTGCGCGACGACGTCGTGCATCTCGCGGGCGATGCGGGCGCGCTCCTGGGCGCGGGCCTGCTCGGCGCGCATGACCTGCTCGCGTTCGAGCCGGTCGGCGCGCTCGCGGGCGGCGGCTAGCACCTCGCGCTTGGCGCGCACCCACAGGCCGAGCAGCAGCGGCAGCCCGATCATGGCGGCGGCCATGAGGGCGGCGTTGGCGGGGGTGGCGGTGACCATCTCGCGGGTGCCGCCGCTCGCCCGGCCGGCCAGCACCGAAGCGGCCATCATGACGACGGCCAGGCCCAGGTAGGCGCCGAGCTCGCGCCGGGTGCGCCAGGTGGTGCCCGCGTAGTAGGACGCGACGACGACGGGCGGCCACATGACCAGCCAGGGGTAGAGCACGGCGCCGATGATCGCGAGCGGCCACCAGGACCGGCGGACGGCGACCACCGCCGCGCCGCCCGCCACGAGGGCGGCGGCGCCCCGCAGCGCGGGCGAGGCGGACGCGGCGCCGCCGGTGACGGCCACCGCCGAGGCGACGAGCACCAGCGCGCCGACCAGCGTCGGCACGGCGGCCTCGATCCGTTTGCTTACCTGCACGTTCGCCAGCGTACGGTGGCCGCCCGGGTGGGCGGATCCGACGTTCGTCTACATACGTGACCGACGAACGGCTGCACCGCCGGGGGCAGGCGGCCGCACTTGCGTCCCGGCGTTCAGCGGAAGCGGCCGGCGTTCCTGGCGGCCCACTCGGCGTAGGCGTGCGGCGGGCGGCCGGTGGCCTGGCGCACCCCGGGGAGAATGGGGGCGGTCGTGCCGGTGGCGGCGGCCAGGACGTCGATCATGGCGTCCGCGACCGCGGGCGGGTGGCCGGTGAGGAGTTCCGCGCGGAGCTCCTGCGGGGACAGCTCGGCGAAGCGGGCCCGCACGGGCGCGCCCGCCTCGGTGAGTGCGTGGACGACCCGGCCGCCGATGCGGCCGGTGGCTCCGGTCACGAGTATCACGTACGTGCTCCTTGCTCAGACGCCCAGCAGGGCGATGCTGTAGACGACGATCCAGGCAGCCCAGCCGACCCAGCCGAGCAGGCCGATCACCCCGGCGCGGCCGGCGCCCCCGGCGTTGTACGGGGCGGCCGCGGAGGAGACGAAGAGCAGGGCGGCGCTGATCCAGCCCAGCCAGGCGTGCCAGGCGGGGATGAACGCGAGACCCGCCCCGGCGGCGGTGAAGCCGAGCACCGCGATGGCCAGGAAGACCTGGTTGAACCCGAACAGCACGTTGCCGAACGCCCACAGCCCGGCGACCGAGCCGCGGTGGTGCCGGGCGGCCGCGGCCGTCCCGAACCGGAGCGACTCGACCACCATGAAGGTGGCGTTCTGCATGAGGACCCCGGCGAACCCGGTCAGGGCCCAGATGTTGCTGCCGGTCTGCCCGTCGCGCCAGAGCACGGCGAGCAGCCCGGCGGCGAACAGCGTGGTGAACAGCCAGGTGGCCGGCACGACCACGGAGGGCGCGTTGATGCGCTTGCCGATCCCGGCCAGCGCGTCGGTGGTGGCCTCCAGGGACAGGCCGGAGGTGGGCAGCGGGAGCCCGGCGCGGACGTAGAGGACGTTGACGACGATGGCGAGCAGGACGAATCCCATGCCTGCCGCACCCGCCAGACTGGTGACGGTCACGGTGACCACCAATTGGTTTTACGGTACATATATTGAATGTAAGTCACGGAAAGTCTGGACGCAATCATGGAGAACGAGACCGGGCGGCGCCGCTACACCTCGCTGCGCCGCGTGGCGCAGGCCCATCAGACGCGGGCGGAGATCGCCGAGGCCGCACGGAGGCTGTTCCTGTCACAGGGATGGGCCGCGACCACCGTGCGCGACGTCGCCCGGGAGGCGGGGGTCTCCGTCCCGACCGTCTACGCGGCGTACCAGAACAAGGCGGGGCTGGTCCGGGCGCTGGCCGACGCCGCGGACCTGGCCGCGGACCTGCCCCAGGCGATCGAGGAGCTGGAGGCCACCGGCGACCCCCGGCGGCACCTGGCGGCGATGGCCGGCTACGACCGGCGGCTGTTCGAGCGGGCGGGCGACCTCATCACGCTGATACGTGAGGCGGGCCGCACCGAGCCCGAGATCGCGGACTTCTACCTCCAGGGCCGGCGGCAGGTCGGCGAGCTGCGCACGCAGGTGTTCGCCTCGTGGCCGGACGGCACGCTCCGGCCCGGCCTGGACGTCGCCACCGCCGTCGACATCTACGCCGCCCTGTGCAACATCGACGTCTACACGACGCTCCACGTCGAGCGTTCCTGGTCACCCGGCCGGATCGAGCAGTGGTGGGGCGAGGCGCTGGCCCGCGAACTGCTGAGCCCGGCCACCGCCCGCTGAGATCAGAGGCCCAGCAGCCCGGCGACGGGCACGGGCGGGGCCGCAGCCTGGGGGACGCTGGCCGGGTCGGCGTCGCGGACGGCCAGGCGGTTCAGCAGGAAGGCGAGCGTGGTCCCGTACACGACGTGCCCGGCGGCCATCACGGCGGGACGCCCGGGGGCGTCGCGCCCGATGGGCGGGAGCTGGCTCAGGCGCGGCGCCCAGCCGGAGTAGCTGACGACCCAGATCGTCAGCGCGTAGCCGACGGCGAGCGGGGCGCGGCGGGTCCGGCCGCGGGTCAGCAGCGCGAAGGCGGCGCCCGCGCCCGCGCCGAAGCCGAGGTGGGCCAGCGCGCCGAGAACTCCCTCGCCGGGCTTGCGGCGGTGCTTGCTGCCGGGCAGCAGGCCGCGGGCGATGTGCTTGGGCGGCTGGCCGCGCATCAGCCCGGCCTTCTCGCCGGCCACCATGACGCCACTCATGGCGACGGTGGCCAGCGTGCCGCTCACGGCGCCGTTGACGAGGTCACGCATCATGCCCTGCGGCTGCCCCGCGCCCCGGCGCCGAAACGCTAGACGGCGGCAGTGCTCTCGCGGACGATCAACTCGGTGGCGAGCTCGACGCGCCGGGCCTCGGGCGACTCGCCGCGCCGCATGGCCAGGACGGTGCGGGTGGCCAGCGCGGCCATCTCCTGCAGCGGCTGGCGCACGGTGGTCAGCGGCGGCCAGGCGGACTCCGACAGCGGGAGGTCGTCGAAGCCGACGACGCTGAGGTCCTGCGGGACGCGCAGGCCGCGCTGGCGGGCGGCCTCGAAGACGCCGAACGCCATCAGGTCGGAGCCGGCGAAGATGGCCGTGGGCGGCTCGTCGAGCGCGAGCAGCGCGTGGCCCTGGTCGTGGCCGGAGTCGACGAGGAAGGTGCCGCGGCGGATGAGCTCGGGCGCGAGCGGCACCCCGGCGGTCTCCAGGGCGGCGCGGTAGCCGTCGATCCTGGCCTGGCTGCAGAGCATGTCGGCGGGCCCGCTGATCATGCCGATGCGGCGGTGGCCGAGCTCCAGCAGGTGGCGGGTGGCGGCCAGGCCGCCGTTCCAGTTGGTGGCGCCGACGGACACGACGCCGGGCGCGGGCTCGCCGTCGGGGTCGACCACGACGAACGGCAGCGAGCGGGCGGCGAGCTGGTCCTGGACGCCGGCCGACAGGCGGGAGGCGACGATCACCACGCCGTCGGTGCGCCGTCCGGCGAGCCGGTCGAGCCAGTCGCGGCCGGGACCGGCGTGGGTGTGCAGGACCGAGATGACGACGCTGGCCCCGGCCTCGTGGGCGGCGGACTCGGCGCCGCGCACGATCTCCATCGCCCAGGGCGACTCCACCTCGGCGAAGACCAGGTCGACCAGCCCGGCCGGGGTGTCGTCCTGGCTGATGCGCCGCTGGTAGCCGTGCTTGTGGAGAAGCCGTTCGACGCGGTGCCGGGTCGCCGGCGCGACCTCGGGACGACCGTTGATGACCTTGGACACCGTGGGGATCGACACCCCGGCCTCCTCGGCTATCAGGGCGATCGTCACCCGCCTCTTCGCAGACATAGATCAGAAGTTTAGCCGAAACTTTCGGAATCCGGGGTGACGAGGGTAGTGGGATCGCTCCCATGACACCTATTGACGCGTAACGCAGCGTTTACCTATGCTCCGGACATCGAAATTATCGGGGGGTTCACGAAATTTTCGTTGGCAAATGAAGGGCGCCCCTGAAATGAAACGAACGGTCACCTTGATCGCGGCAGCCGTGCTCGTCGCGGGTTGCGGAGGCGGCGAGGCGCCGCAGCCCGGGTCCGAATCCGGCGCGCCGCAGAAGGTCACGCTGGAATGGTGGCACCTGTCCACGTCCGACCCGCTCAAAACCGTGTACGAGAAGCGCGCCAAGGAGTTCCAGGCCGCCAATCCCCATGTCACCATCAAGATGACGGTGCTGGAGAACGAGGCGTACAAGTCCAAGGTCACCACGCTCACCCAGTCGGGCAAGGCGCCCGACCTGTTCGCCACCTGGGGCGGCGGCGTGCTCAAGCAGCAGGTCGACGCCGGCCTGGTCAAGGACATCTCCGCCGACGTGGCCCCGGTCATCGACACGTTCACCACCGCCGCCCTGGCCGCCTACCAGTTCGACGGCAAGACGTACGCGCTGCCGACCGACATCGGCATGGTCGGCTTCTGGTACAACAAGAAGCTCTTCGAGAAGGCCGGCATCGCCGAGCCGCCGACCACCTGGTCCGGCTACCTCGACGCGGTCAGCAAGCTCAAGGCCGCCGGCATCACGCCGATCGCCCTGGCCGGCAAGGAGAAGTGGCCGGGCCACTACTACTGGGCCTACCTGGCCATGCGCATCGGCGGGCTGCCCGCGCTCCAGCAGGCGGCGGTGGACCACGACTTCACCAAGCCCGCGTTCGTCCAGGCCGGGCAGCAGCTCAAGGCGCTGGCCGACCTGCAGCCGTTCCAGAAGGGCTTCCTCGGCGCCGCCTACTCCACCCCCGACGGCCAGGCGGCCACCGTCTCCAACGGCAAGGCCGCGATGGAGCTGATGGGCCAGTGGGCCCCGAACGTGCAGATCGACGCCGGCAAGGGCCTCGGCGAGGACCTGGGCTTCTTCCCGTTCCCGGCGGTCGAGGGCGGCCAGGGCGCCATCACCGAGGCGTTCGGCGGCGGTGGCGGCATGGCCGTGGGCGCCGACGCGCCGCCGGAGGCGATCGAGCTGCTGAAGTTCCTCACCAGCGAGGAGAACCACACCAAGGCCGTCGCGGAGAACGCGGTGCTCCCCGTGCTCAAGGGCGAGGAGAGCGCGGTCAAGGACGCCAACCTCAAGATCGTGGCCGACTCCCTGGCGACCGCGACGGGCTTCCAGCTCTACCTCGACCAGGCCTACCCGCCCGCCGTCGGCGCCGAGGTCAACGACAGCGTCGCCGAGCTGCTGGCCGGCGCCAAGACCCCGGAGCAGGTGGCCCAGGACATCACCGAAGTGGCCAAGAGCGAATGACGACGATCACCCGTAGGCCGGAGGCCAGGCGGCTTCCGGCCCACGCCCGCCCGAACCGGGGAAGACGGCGGAGCTGGGTGACGATCACCCTGTTCGTCCTGCCGGCTCTCGCCCTCTTCCTGCTGCTGGTCGTGGCCCCGATCGTGGTGGCCGTCTACGCCAGCGGCTTCAAGTGGAACGGGTTCGGCGGGCTTCCCACCGACTTCATCGGCTTCGACAACTTCACCCGGCTGCTCGAGTCCGAGATCTTCTTCACCGACATGTGGCACCTGCTGGTCCTGGTGCTGCTCTGCCTGGTGGTCCAGCTCCCGATGGCGCTGGGCATCGCCATGCTGCTCAACCAGCGCATCCGCGGCCGGGCGATCTACCGGCTGGTGTTCTTCTCGCCGTACGTGCTGTCCGAGGTCATCACCGGCGTGCTGTTCTCGCTCATCCTGTCGCCCACCTCCGGGCTGGCCAACGGGATCCTCGGGCTGGTCGGGCTGGAGTCGGACTTCCTGGCGGACCAGGACACCGCGCTCATGTCGCTGTTCGTCGTGATGACCTGGAAGTACTTCGGCTTCCACATGATGATCTACCTGGCGGGCCGGCAGAACATCCCGAACGAGCTGCTGGAGGCCGCCAGGATCGACGGCGCGACCGGCTGGGAGGTCTTCCGGCACGTCACGCTGCCGCTGCTCGGGCCGACGATCCGAATCAGCGTGTTCCTGTCGGTCATCTACACCATCCAGCTGTTCGACCTGGTCTGGATCCTCACCGAGGGCGGCCCGGCGCACTCGACCGAGACGCTCGCCGTCACCATGTTCGACATCGGCTTCGGCCGCTCCCAGGTGGGTTACGCCAGCGCGATCAGCGTGGTGATGTTCGTGCTCAGCCTCGTCTTCGCCCTGGGTTATCAGCGGTTCGTGATGCGCCGCGACCTGGAGGGCGCGACCACCGCCATGGGAGACACCCGTTGAAGCGACCCACCCTGCCCCTGCACGCGATCGCCTGGATCGTCGGCGCGTTCATCCTCATCCCGATCGTGTACGCGGTCCTCGGCGGCTTCAAGGACACCAGCCAGCTCTCGACCAACCCGTTCGGCCTGCCCAGCCCGTGGGAGACCGGCAACTACACCGAGGTGCTGGCCGCGGGCTCGTTCTGGCGCCAGATGTGGAACAGCACGTTCATCGCGGTGCTCACCACGATCGTCACGGTGTCGCTGTCGGCCATGGCCGCGTACGTGTTCGCCCGCTTCGCCTTCCGGGGCAGGGAGCTGCTGTTCACGGTCTTCACGGCCGGGCTGATGTTCCCGTTCGCGGTCGCCATCCTGCCGATCTTCGTCATGCTGCGCACGCTCGGCCTGGTCGACAACGCGTGGGGCGTGATCCTCGTGCAGGCGGCGTTCGGGCTGCCGCTGACGATCATCATCCTGCGCGGCTTCTTCCGGAGCATCCCGGGCGAGATCGAGGAGGCGGCCACGCTCGACGGCTGCGGCCCGTTCGCCTTCTTCTGGCGCATCCTGCTGCCGATGGCCCGGCCCGCGCTCGCCACCGTGTCGGTGCTGGCCATCGTCGGGAGCTGGAACAACTTCATGCTGCCGCTGGTCGTCTTCAGCGACGAGGCGAGCTGGACGCTGCCCCTCGGCATCCAGCAGTTCCAGGGCCAGTACAGCTCCGACACCTCACGCATCCTCGCCTACCTGGTGCTCGCCATGGTGCCCGCGCTCGGCTTCTACGCCGTCGCCGAGCGCCACCTCATCGGCGGTCTCACCGCAGGAGCTACGAAAGGCTGACCATGCTGCACGTCTCCGGAACGCGGCTCCTCACGGCCGAGAACCAGCCCGTACGGCTGCGCGGCGTCGGGCTGGGCGGCTGGATGAACATGGAGAACTTCATCACCGGCTACCCGGCCGACGAGTCGTCGATGCGCGCCTCGGTCACGCGGGTGCTGGGCGAGGACCGGGCCGCGTTCTTCTTCGACCGGCTGCTCACCTCGTTCTTCACCGAACAGGACGCCGACCTGCTGGCCGGGCTCGGCATGAACTGCGTGCGCATCCCGGTCAACTACCACCACTTCGAGTCGGACGAGCGGCCGTTCGAGATCATCGAGGACGGGTTCCGCCACCTCGACCGGGTCATCGACCTGCTCGGCGAGCGCGGCGTCTACAGCGTGATCGACCTGCACGCGCTGCCGGGCTCGCAGAACCAGCACTGGCACTCCGACAACGCCACCCACGTCGCCGCGTTCTGGCGGCACCGGCACTTCCAGGACCGGGCGGTCAACCTGTGGGAGGCCATCGCCGACCACTACCGCGACCATCCCTGGGTGGCCGGGTACAACCCGGTCAACGAGCCCGGCGACCCGACCGGCAAGGTCGTCGGCCCGTTCTACGACCGGCTGGTCAAGGCCGTGCGCGCGGCCGACCCCGGGCACGTGCTCTTCCTGGACGGCAACACGTACTCGACGGACTTCTCGATCTTCCGGGAGGTGTACGAGAACACGGTGTTCGTCTGCCACGACTACGCGCTGGCCGGGTTCGCGCACGGCGGCGGCTACCCGGGCTACACGCGCGGGGAGTGGTGTGACCGGCGCGAGCTGGAGCGGACGTTCGAGCGGCGCTCGCGCTTCCAGCGGGAGACGGGGACGCCGCTGTGGGTGGGCGAGTTCGGGCCCGTCTACACGGGCGATCCGGAGCGTGACCACGAGCGCTACCAGATCCTGCGCGACCAGCTGGAGATCTACGACCGGCACGAGGCCGGCTGGGCGCTGTGGACGTACAAGGACGTGGGGTTGCAGGGGCTGGTCAGCGCGTCCGGGCCGTACCTGGAGAGGTTCGGGCCGTTCATCGCCAAGAAGGCGCGGCTGGGCGCGGACCGGTGGGGCTCGACCATGGAGGAGTCGGCGGACGTCGTCGGGCCGCTGCACGCCCTGGTGGACGCCGAGTTCCCCGGCTGGGCGCCCTACCCGTGGGGCGCCCGCTACCAGACCGACGACCTCGTCAGGCACATCCTCATCGCCCAGGCCATGCTGCCCGAGTACGCCGAGCTGTTCAGGGGCCTCGGCGACGACGAGCTGGCGGCGCTGGCCGACTCGTTCGCGCTGGAGCGCTGCGTGCGCCGGCAGCCGCTGCTCGACCTGCTGGCCCAGAGCCTGTCAGGGAGTCCAGGTCGCTGAGACCAGGGTCGGCAGCGCGCACTCACCCGGGTCGACGAAGACGAGCACGGGCGAGGTGACCGGGGCCGGCAGGTCGAGCTCCAGCGTGTTGCCGGTCGTGATCCTGGTCGGCATCGGCAGGGCGCCGTCCTGGACGCTCATGACGCCGGTCACGGAAGGCGCCGCCGAGCACAGCACCTCGCGGGCGGCGTGACGCAGCCGCCTGGCCTCGCCGCCCGCCCGCCGCACCGCCCGGCGCATCAGCGCGCGGTCGCGGGCGGTGGCGGGGCGCAGGGTGGTGTCGGCCCGGCTGCCGAGCCGGATCGTCAGCCGCCCGCCCGAGCCGAACATGCCGGGCGGGACCGGGTTCACGACGAACATCCCGGTACGCACCGTACGGGGGCCGCGCCGGTTCGGGTTGGCCAGCCCGCCCGAGCTGATCAGCGACAGGATCTCGCAGCGGGCTCCGTCGAGCGTCTCGCCGCCGCCGGGCTCGCCGTCGTCGCGGCCCTCCTCGAACGCGACGCCGTCGATGCGCAGCCCGGCGGTGCCGCACTCCATGATCGCGTCCGCCACGGCCGCGCGCACCCCGGCGTCCACGCCGCCGCCCTCGGCGATGTCGAGTACCTCCACGCACACCAGCCCGTCGTCGGGCACCTCCTCGGGCAGCAGGTCGAAGGCCGCCTGCGCGCTGCGGATGCCGTTGCCGCCCTTGAGCAGCACGCACTGGCGCAGCCGCCCCTGCGAGCGCACCTGGATGAGCCGGGGCCGCGTCGCCGCCCTGCCCTGCGCGTCCGGCAGATGCCAGCCCGGCATCGACGTGGCGTCCACCGCCAGCGACACCTTGACCCGCAGCCGCCTGCCCCGCGCCGCCACCTTGAACCCGGCCAGCCCGGACCGCTCGAACCGGCCCACGATCTGCTCGCCGCGATGCAACTGGTCGGTCACCTGCAACGCCGCCGCCCGCCCGCTGAACACCTCGACCGGCGGCGACAGCGGGACGATCTCCTCGTCGAGCGTCGTGGCGGCCCCGGTCAGCGTTGTCGTGCTCATCATGCGCTCCTCGATGCGGTCAGGGCCGCGGCCAGCCCCGCTTGGTCCCGGAAGTCGAACCGGCTCAGCAGCGGCTCGCGCCGCTCCCACATGCGGCGCACCGCGCAGTGCAGCGGATCGCCGTCGCGCTCCACGTGCCGCATGCTGACGGACAGCGCCCGCAGATACTCCTCGCCGTCGCCCAGCTCCCAGTGCGGCAGCAGCGGCGAGGACACGTCGGCGCCGCACCGGTAGAGCCACAGCCACAGCCGGGCCCGCTCACGCTGCTCCGGGCCGAGCGTCGACTCGCCCTTGGCGTGCCGGGCGACGGCGTCGGCCAGCAGCCGCCAGTAGTCGGCCCGCGTCTCGGCCACGTTCGACAGGCCGCAGCCGCTCCACTCCGACCAGCCGGCCTGGATGACGGGGATGCCGAACGCGGGCAGCTCGCTGGAGACGCTGCCGCGCACGGTGACCCCGGCGTCCGTCAGGCTCCACAGCATGTTCTTCGACAGGTCGAGGCTGGGCGCGAACGCCAGGTGCGACCGCCCCGCGTAACGGGCCGCGACGGACCCGAAGTGCCCCGTGACGTCGTAGCGCTCCTGGCTCGGATGGTCCAGGAACAGCCAGCTCACCGACTCCTCCGCCGCCGCGAACTCGGCGGTCTCCTCGAACCACTCGGCCAGGTCGCCGAACACCTCCCGGTTCGCCCCCACCGCGTCGGACACGGCGTGGTTGAACACGGTGAAGATCGGCCGGTCCGGCTCGATGCCGAGCCGGTCGCAGGCGTGCCGCCGGAGCTGGCGGCGCTCGGTCTCCGTACGGACCTCGAACGAGCTCACGTTGCCCGCCCGCCACCAGCTCGGCCTGCCCAGGTTGCCCTTCGCCCGCCAGGCCACCAGCTCCGCGCCCGGCCTGATCAGCTCCCGGTTCGCCCACACGTGCTCGTCGAAGTAGGCGGCGATCCTGCGGGTCAGCTCCTCACGGAAGCCGCCCGGGCCGCGCGCCTCACCCGGGAAGAGCGCGTACGCCTTCAGCGACCCGGTGCTCTGAGCGTGCACCACCGGGACGTCGCGGCGCATCGCGGTCTCGACCGCGAGCCCCCACTGGTCATAGTCCACGTGGCTGGTGACCAGCGCGGCGGGCGCGAGCTCGGCGAACAGCCGGTCGTACACGGCGGAGAAGGCGCGGGCGCGGGCCCGGCGAGCGCGGTGCTGCTCGTCCTCCGCGTGCGGCAGCCGGGGCACCAGGTTCAGCCGGATCAGCGTCGCCTTCTCCACGACGTCCAGCGCCGCCGCGTCGACGCCCTCGGCGGGCGCGTCACCCTCGTCGGCGAGCCGCCGGTCGGCCAGCTCGTGCACGTCGACGACCTCGGCCGCGCCGAACGCCTCGGCCAGCCGCCGCACCCGCTCGACGTCGTAGTCGTCCCACAGCGCCCGGGTCCAGTCACGGTCGGTGCCCACCAGCACGACCAGCCGGGCGGCGGTCAGATCGCACAGCGCGTTCGCCAACAGCAGGTTGCGGACGATCACGCGGATGTCCTGGTGCATGGCCTCCGCGACCACGCACGTTCCCGGCCCGGCGGGGCGCCTGCCCCAGTAGGCCCTCGCAGCGGAGAGCAGCCGGTCGAACTGGTCCCCATCCCCGGCACGTCGCATCTGGCCCTCCCAGCTCGTCGCGGCGCCGTCGACCCTGCCAGCACGGGCGGAGCGCCCGCCCGGCCGACACGCCATCCTTTGCCATCGCCGCCGTGCGCCTTTACCTGCGCGCGCTCGGCCCGAACACGTGCGTGTTGTCGCCCCGCTCCGGGTCCAGGTGGGAGACCGGCACCCGCACCCGGTACGAGGCCCGCTCCCCGGCGACGCCGCGGACCGGGAACGACACCGTGACCGGGTCGCCGGGCCGCACCACGCCCGCCGGGCACGTCACCTGCCGCGCGCTCGCCCGGCAGCGCGACCCCGGCGCCAGGCTCACGCCGTGCGGCAGCTCGAAGGTCACCGGCACGCTCGCCGCCACCAGCCCGCGCATCGTCACGACCGCGCTCACCCTGGCGCCCGAGACCGACCCCTTGACCGACAGCGCATCGTAGACGCCGTGCGGGTCCGCGTCACGCACCAGCGCGCCGTAGCTGGCCCGGCCGAACGGGTTGGCGACCGCGTAACCGGCCGTGGACTCGTCCGCCGCGCCCGACGACAGCACGCCCAGCAGCAGGCCGGTGTCCCGGTCGAGCCACGGGCCGCCGCTGTTGCCGCCGAACAGGTGACAGTTGTCCGTGTAGAGGCGGCCCGTCACCCTGCGGTCCGGGCGCGCGTACCCGGACCAGGGCTGCGTCCGGCCCAGGCACCACAGCTGCCGGGTGCCGTCGTACGGCTCGTCGCTCGGGTAGCCGAGCGTGGTGACGGTGAACCGGCCGCCCTCGTTGCGCAGCGGCGTGTACGCGCCGACCGTGCCCTGCAGCGTCCGGTCACCCCGCCGCCCGACCTCGACCAGCGCCAGGTCGTAGATCGAGTCCCAGTCCCAGTGGCCCTCGCCGGTGAAGGCGCGCGGCTTCCACACCCGCCGCGCGCCCCACACCCCGTAGGGCGCGCGATCGGCCGACGCCTTGGCATGGCCGTCGTACGCGGGCACGAACGCCAGGTTCGACGACCACCGGCCGCGGTTGTCGCGCTTGGACACCCCGTACACGCAGTGCGCGGCGGTGGCCAGCAGGAGCCTGCTCCCCGAGTTGACCACGGCGCCGCTGCACGAGCGGCGGGTGCCGTCGGCGTCCAGGAAGAACAGGCGACCGGTGGCGCGGCTGTTGGCGGCCCTGGTGTAGGGCCTGCGCATGCGGCCGTAGCCGTTGGCGTCGGCGCCCGGGGTGAGCCGCTCGGCCACCGGCACGCTCACCGGCCGGCCCTCGCTCCCCAGCACGGCCGGCCTGGGCCCCGGCTGCTCCCCGGGCCCTTCCACCGGCCGCTCCCCCGGCCGCCCTCCTGGCCGCTCCCCTGGCCGCTCCCCTCGCTCTGCCGAGCGCTCCCCCGAGCGTTCGCCTGGCCGTTCGCCCGGCCTTGCCGCCGGGCGGTCGCCCGTGCGCCCGCGCCGTTTCCCGGCCGGCAGCACCATGGCCTCCGGCAGCTCGGCGGCGTCGGCCTTGGACTGCTTCCTGGCCGTCCAGTAGTCCACCGCGCGTGCCGGGTCCATCACCGGCGACGCGTCGGCCGGCGGCACGGGCTCCGGCGCCGCGTGCGCGGGCGGCGCGGCCGGCCCCAGCGGCACTGTCCAGGCCGTGCCGGCGACGGCGAGCGCGAGCAGGGTCCTTCGGCGTGACATCGGTCCCCCTGAGCATCGAGATCAAATCCCCCTCAGCACACTAAGTCACCGTTGCCGCACAATCAGTGAGCCGCGCGCTGCCACCGCCGTACCGGCAAAATGGCTGGATATGACGGAAATTACGGGCCGAGTCACGCTCGTCCCCCTGACGGTCGCCGACGCCGACGAGATGGTCGGCGTGCTCGCCGGCGACCTCTACGCCTTCACCGGCGGCACCGCCCCCACCCTGGACGAGCTCCGCACCCGCTACGCCCGCCAGGTCACCGGCGGCCCGCCCGGCCAGCAGTGGCACAACTGGATCATCAGGGTCGCCGGCGAGGCCGTCGGCTACGTCCAGGCGACGATCACCCACGAGGGACGGCGGGCCGAGATCGCCTGGGTCGTCGGCGAACGACAGCAGGGCCACGGCTACGCCACCGAGGCCGCCCGCGCCCTGGTCGCCTGGCTCGACGAGCACGGCGTCACCACCGTCGAAGCGCACATCCACCCCGACCACGCCGCCTCCGCCGCCGTGGCCCGCCGCGCCGGCCTGACCCCCACCGGCCGCTTCGACGACGGCGAACGCCTCTGGCGGCGCGGCCCCGCCTGACCGGCAACCGCCCGCCCGTCACCGACAATGGCAGGGCAACGCGATCAGGGGGGAACACATGCGCATCGACCTCACCGGCAAGACCGCGCTGGTCACCGGCTCCACCCAGGGCATCGGCGCCGCCATCGCCACCGGCCTGGCCACCGCCGGGGCCACGGTCGCGGTCAACGGCCGCGGTGAGGCGTCCGTCGCGTCCGCGCTCGACCGCATCCGCGCCGCGCACCCCGGCGCCGTCCTGCTGGCCGCCCCCGGCGACCTGGCCACCGACGAGGGCGCAGCCCGGGTGCTGGAGGACCTGCCCGCCGTGGACATCCTGGTCAACAACCTGGGCATCTTCGGCGCCCAGCCGGCGCTCGACATCACCGACGCCGAATGGCGCCGCTACTTCGAGGTGAACGTGCTCGCCGCGGTCCGCCTGACGCGCGCCTACCTGCCCGGCATGCGGGAACGGTCCTGGGGCCGCATCCAGTACATCGCCAGCGACTCCGCCGTCGTCATCCCCGCCGAGATGATCCACTACGGCATGACCAAGACCGCGCTGCTCGCGGTGTCGCGCGGCTTCGCCAAGGAGGCGGCGGGCAGCGGCGTCACCGTCAACTCGGTGATCGCCGGGCCCACCCACACGGGCGGCGTCGAGGACTTCGTCTACCAGCTCGTCGACCGCGACCTGCCGTGGGAGGAGGCGCAGCGGGCGTTCATGCGCGAACACCGGCCCCAGTCGCTGCTGCAACGCCTCATCGAGCCCGAGGAGATCGCCAACCTGGTCGTCTACCTCAGCTCCCCGTACGCCTCCGCCACCACGGGCGCGGCCGTCCGCGTGGACGGCGGGTACGTGGACTCGATCCTGCCGTAGGAATGTCGGTGCGCTCTGCCAGGCTCCGGCGTCATGACACGCCAGGAATCCCCCTGGGACGAGCTGCGCCGCCTCATCGACGCCGGTGACGTCCCCGGCACCGTCGCCGCGGTGACCGCCCTCGACGCCGCCGGCCGCCGCCTCGTCGCCCGCGAGCTGCCCGGCCACGTCCAGGTCGCCCGCGCCCACGCGGCCGAGGTCGCCGCCGCCCGCCGCGCCCACCGCGAGCAGGAACGCCGCCTCGCCTCAACCTTCCCGCGCCCCTGGGACCATGAGCACGAGATCGACGACCATCCGGAATGGGCCGAGCCGATGCGGATCGCGGGCGCCGGCGTGCTCAGCCCCGCCGCCGCGGCCGCCTGGATCACCCGGCGCGACTTCGACCTGTGGGACCTCGACGGCTACCCGCTGTTCGCCGACCACGGCCCCCTCCTGGACGTGATCGCCGCCCGCCCGCCCGAGTGGCAGGCCGACGTGGCCGTGCGGCTCGCCCTCCGCATCCGGCCGCCCCGCCCGCGCGAGCGCGGCTCCGACCGCACCCTCCCCCTCGTCCTGGCGCTGCTGCGCGCCACCGGCGTCACTCCGCCCGACCACGACCCGCTGGTGGTGGCGTACGTGTCACGCGACGCCCTGCTGAGCAGCCTGCGCGGCGACCCGCTGCTGCCCGGCCTGCTGCCGCGCCTGTTCACCGCCCAGGGCGTCGGCCTGGCGCTGCGCCACCAGCAGCACGGGCCGCTGTCCTGGCTCACCGCCCTGCATACCCTCGCCCGGGAGGGCGTGATCAGCCGCGACCTGCTGCTCGACGGCTGCCGCCGCCGCTTCCTGCTCGGCGGCGACGCGATCGAGCTGCGCTTCTTCACCCGGCTCCACGAATCCCTGGCGCCCACCGAGGCCGAGATCGCCGCCCACGCGACCACGTACCTGCGCCTCCTCCCTACCGCGCCCGGCCCCGTCGCCGAGCTGGCGCTGACCCACCTGCGGCGGCTGCCCGCCCTCGACCCGGCCGACCTGGCGGAAGCCCTGGAGGCGCTGCTGTTCCGCCGCGAGACCGGCCTCGTCCGCGCCGGGCTCTCCTGGCTCGCCGCCGTCCTGCGCGCCTCCCCCGCCCTGGCCGACACCCTCACCCCGGCCCTGACGCCCACCTTCGGCCACCCCACGCGCTCCGTCCAGGAACGAGCCGTCCGCCTGCTGCTCCGCCACGCCGCCCGCCTCACCCCGGCCACCGCCGCCACCCTGCGCCAAGCCGCCACCCCCCTGGACGACGACCTCCACACCCACCTCACCACCACCCTCACCCGAGCCTGACCTCCCCTCGCCCCGGCAAGCCACTTCGACGGGCGCCGCCCCCTGGCCACCCGCCCATCGGCCGTGCCAGCAGGCCCATCGAGGACCGCCCGCCCCTCACCCCACCGTTTGCAGCGGCGACCCGTCCCACAGCGGGCCATCTCACAGGCGGGCCGCCCCACAGGCGGACCGTCCCACAGGGACCGTCCCACAGGCGGGCCATCTCACGGGCGGACCGTCCCACAGGCGGACCGTCCCACGGGCGGACCGTCCCACGGGGGCCGCCCAGGGGTGCCGTCCCACGGGTCCCGCCGCACACGGGGAGGCCGCACACGGGGAGGCCGCACACGGGGAGGCCGCACATGGGCGGGCCATCTCACGGGGACCATCCCACGGAGGGCCAGGCCCTCATTGGGCCTCCGCCGTCCGCTGCGGCGGGGAGCCGGTCCCGGACCGGCCGCCCGCGCCGGACCCCGCCGTTTGCGGCGGCAAGGTGGCCCACGTGGGCCCCCTCACTTGGTGATCTGGTGCGACCGGATTGGGGTGGACGGTAGGCGGGCCGGTGGCGAGGCCGGCGTGTGGGTGGGCACCCCGCCGCACGGCTGCGGATGGGCGGCTGTGCCGGCCTTTGGCCTCCCGCCGGCGGTGGGTGGAGGGGCCGCCCCGGGTGGGGGCGGTTCCTCGGGGGGTTCCTCGGGGGGCCTGGCCTCGGGGGACCTCGGGGGGCCT
>NZ_JAHKRO010000179.1 GCF_019396325.1 Nonomuraea ceibae | reverse complement strand
GCCTGCGCACCCGCTACGTCAGCGAGGTCACCACGATCGCTGATGGCGACGTCCTGGACCTGCCCGGGAGCCCGGTGATCGTGGGCATGCCGGGGCACTCGCCGGGAAGCGTGGCGGTGCACGTCCCTATCGCCGACGCGCTCTTCGTCGGCGACGCCCTGACCACGCGGCACGTCCTCACCGGGCGCGGCGGCCCGCAGCCCGCGCCGTTCACCGACGACCCGGCCGAAGCGCTCTCTTCCCTCGACCGGATCTCCGGCCTGCCGGCGTCCTGGGTTCTCCCCGGCCACGGCGCTCCCTGGCGCATCTCGCCGGCCGGAGTGCGCGAAGCGGTTCAGCCCGCGTAGCCAGGCAGCGACAGCACCGTGCCCACGCCGCCTGACTGCCGCCTCCCGTCGCCAAGCCGCTCCTCACCCAGTACATTTCCCTTATCGGGTTCGGGTTCGGTGTCTCCTTTCCTCTGGGTGTGGACGGGACGGTGGCATGGATTTCCAGCTTGCCGTGGTCGCCGACCATGTCGTCTGCGTGACCAGCATTCTCATGCTCGTCCTGTCTGGGGCGGTTCTCGCCTTCTCCGCGTTCAAGCGCGATGCTGCGGAAAACGCCGGAAAGAGACGGCATGTGTTGTCCGCCGGCGCCCTCACTCTCGTGGGGAGCCTTCTGGCCGGCGCCACGTGCCTGCCGACGTGGTTCGGCGTTTCCTACGAGGATTCCAGCAAGGTCATGCAAGCGATCGGCGGCGTCGCGGCGCTGGTGGGCGCGACGATGGCCAACAAGTCGCTGCCCGGTTTCATGCAGTTCATCCGTCCCGTGCTCCGGCTCCTCCAGGCCCTGGGAGCGCTCGTCGTCTTTCTCGCCGTGATCATGGGCATAGCCACGATCCCCCGGGCGGCCACCGGGTACATGGACATCGAATACCTGAAGGGCGACAAACCGGCCAAAACTCGCGAATGCGGGCCAATTCTGGGCTTCGCCTATTGCACCGACCACTACACCCTGCGACTCCCCAGCCGCTCCCAAACGGACACGACATACCGGGTCAACTGCCTGGCCTACTGCGGCGGAAACACCGTCATCCGCCTTCAGCTTGCCGGATGCCCGGAAGCGAAATCCAGCTACGAAATCACCGGGACCGTCCCTCCTCTCCGAGGCGAACTCAGCTCCGCCCACTCACCCCTCCAGGTCAAGACGGACGACATGTCCCCCGGTCAGGACCTCCGGATCCACCTCCGCAGAACCGACCCGGCCACCTGCCCTGCCGACCTCATCCTGACCTCCGGCAAGCTGATGTAGCCCTCACGTACGCCGGCGGAAGGCCCCGCGTAGGCCGGCCGTACGATCGCTGGCCCCGGGTCAGCCGTGCAGGGCGAGGTAGGGGGCGAGGGCCAGCAGGGTCACGAGCAGCGCGTACTTGAGCGTGCGGGCGGGCAGCGCCCGGGCGATCTTCCAGCCCAGCAGGACACCGGCGAGCTCGGGGACGCCGACCAGGACGGCCAGCGGCCAGTCGACGGCGTCGTGGGCGAGATAGCCCGCGCTGCCCACGACGGCGATGGCGATCGACTGGGCCTGGGCGCAGGCGAGGGATTCCAGCACGGGCACGCCCAGGGCGACCAGCAGGGGGACGGTGAGCATCGGCCCGCCGACGCCGACGACGCCCGCCGCGACGGCCACGGCCAGCCCCAGTACGGCCACCGCGCCGGGTGACGGGTGCGGCCGGGTCTCCGCCGGACGGCGGCGCTCGCGCAACCACATCAGGGCCGCCACGCCCGCCACGAAGACGGCCAGCACCCCGCCGAACACCTGCCTGGACACCAGCGTGTTGATGAGCACACCGAAGGGGGCGCCGGCCAGGGCGGCCGCCGCGAGGATCAGCGCCGTGCGCCGGGTCCGGGGGTCTCGGAGCTGCCCGGAGCGGGTGTAGGCGGCGGTGGCCAGCACCCCGGTGGCGACGTGGGTGACCATGGCGGTGCCGGCCACCTGGGCCGGCGCCAGGTCGGTCAGGGCGAACAGGGCGATGGTCGGCAGCACCCCGCCGGGCCCCACGGCGGTGATCCCCACCCCGCCGACCAGCCCGGCCAGGCCGAGCGCGACCAGCACCGGCAGGCTCAGCCCGGCCATCACCGACCGCCAAAGACGTGGGGCCGGCACGGCAGCGTGGAACACGGCACGGACAAGACGATCTCCAGGAAGAAGCGGGGTGGTCAGGCCGTGGCCGGTGGCAGGCCGCGGTGCAGCGTCGCGCGCAGGGTCATGCGGTCCGCGCGGATGCGGATGGACTCGGCGTCGACGGCGCGGCCGTCGGCCAGCCGGGTCAGCCGTTCCAGGGCGAACACCGCCGCCCCGGCCGCGATGCCCAGCAGCGCCGCGGTGTCCGGGTCGGCGCACACGGCGTGGACCGCGACGTCGGCGCGGCCCAGCCGGCTGCCGGTGGTCTCCTCGATCAGGCCGAACACGTCCCGGCGCACCAGATCACCGGCGAGCACCGCGGCGCCGACGTCGGCGGTGAGATAGCTGGTGTCCAGCGACAGCGGCAGGCCGTCCAGCCACCGCACGCGCTCCAGGCGCACCCCGCCCGCCTCGGCGGGCACCTCCAGGCGGGCGGCGACGGCGTCCGGCAGGATCGCCACCTTCTCGGCCACCCGCACCTCGTTGGTCACCGTGCCGTGGCCGGCCAGCGTCTCGGCCAGGCCCGCCAGCCGGTCCAGCCCGTGCCCGTACTTGGGCATCACCACGGTGGTGCCCACCCCGCGCCGTCGCGTGATCAGGCCCTCCTGCCGGAGCAGGCCGAGCGCTTCACGAACCGCGTTGCGGGAGGCTCCCAGCTGCCTGCCGAGGGTCCGCTCGTCCGGCAGCGCGCCGCCGAAGCGGTCCTCCGTGATCTGCTGCCGCAGCACGTCGGCCACCCGCCGGGCGCGCTCGGCCCGGGGCCGCGACGACCTCCACTCCGCGGCCGGGGCACCGGCCGCCTTCCCGCTGCGGTCCATGTCGGCCACGCTAACCGCCGCCCGTTACGCCAGTGTTACGCCACCTGCGCCGACCAGCGCGAACGCCTCACCAGCCGGTTCAGGGGCGGCCCCGCACGCTCCGCCACCCGCCCGGCCTGCTCGCAGCTCCGATGCCCGGTCATCCACGGGCCGGCGATGGCCGGCTACCCCGGAGGCCGGATCAGGCGGACGTAGGTGCGATCGTCGAAGCTGTCCGCACCAGGCCGGACCGCTTTGGTCGCCGGATGCTCGTCGATCCGCAGCGGGTCGGTGGCCACGGACGCCGCCAGCCGGCGCTCGGCCGAGGCGAGGCTGGGTTCGGCGCTCAGGTAGCCGTCCGAGGCCAGCACCACCTGGTCGACGCCGTCCAGGGGGAAGATGTCGATGAACCGCTCGGGCACCCGCCGCCCGTCCAGCACCCCGTACCCGTAGGGGCCTGCCCGGTTGGCCAGGATGCTCTGCCGCCGCAGGAGCGGCAGGATCAGAGCCCGGCCGGGATCTTCGGCCGCCAGCGTGCTGACGTCACCGTCGCCGGCCAGCAGGCAGTGCAGGAAGGCCGCCCTGGCTTGCGCGAGCACCCGGTCCAGGAGCTTGTCCCCGTCATGACGCTCCCAGCATGATGCCGGCCCGAGCTCCGCCCCACCGTCCGGCCTGGGCGCGTCCTCCTCCGCGCTGCGGGCCAGCGCGACATGGACGTCACCCACCCGCCACACCACCTCCTGCTGCGGCAGCATGACCGCGGCCACCGCGCAGGGCGCGACCAGGTCGTCGTTCGCGATCCCCCACCGGGCGCGTAAGCGGGCCAGGTCGGCGGTGATCTCCCGCACCGCCCGCTCCGGTCCGGCATCCGCCGCCAGGCGGGCCAAGGTTCCGGCCACCTGCTCGGCGGCACGAGCTCCGCCGCTCATCCCGCCGTAGTCCCGTCCGCTCTTGTCCGTTGCCCCGTCGACGACCGCCACGCAGCGCAGCGCGCCGTGCCTGTCGTGCAGGACCACCAGCCGGTCCTCCCCTGCCCCGCCTTGCCGATCCTTGGGGACAGAGTGCCGCTCGGCCACGCTCCAGGTCCGCATCTGCCGCCTTCCCTCCCCCACCGGACTTTCGCCACAACCCTGGCATGACGACACCCGAGTACGTCACGGCCCTGCGATGCGCGCATTTGAGCACATCCGAAATGCCACTGCTAATACTCCAAGAGTCACAAAGATTTACGGAACTCGCAAAACTGCACAAATCGTACGAGGAGCGCGACGGCCGGCTCGGGTTACGCTGACACCTGCCCTGCTCACCTATCCGGTTGGACACCTCCTCGGGAGAGCTGAAATGTCATCCTTCACGAATAGTGCGACGGCGTTATCGTGGGTCTGATCCCCCCGCGCCCTTTCCAGAGCGTCGTGGTCTGCGGTGTCGCGGGAGTCGCCGGCGTGGTCTGCCTCGCCGAGGTCGCAGGCCGGCTCGGCCTGGTGTCTCCCCTGCAGTTCCCGCTCGCCTCGACGATTCTCGTCACCGCCGCCGCGCTGGCCGGCGACGCCGGCTTCCTCGCCGACGTCCTGGCCACCTTCACCGGCTGGGCGCTGGGGCTGCTGGCCGCCGTGGCCCTCGCCGTCCCCGCCGGAGTGCTGCTCGGCAGCCTCCCGCCGCTCGAACGGGCGCTGCGTCCCGTGATCGAGTTCCTGCGGCCGATCCCGTCGGTGGCGCTCATCCCGCTGGCCGCCTTCGTCTTCGCCGACCGCCTGGAGATGAAGGTGGCGATGATCGTGTACGCGTCGGCCTGGCCGATCCTCCTCAACACCCTCTACGGCCTGCGTGAGACCGACCCGCTCGCCAAGGACACGCTGCGAGCCTTCGGGTTCGGCCCGCTGTCGGTGCTGTGGCGGGTCAGCCTGCCCAGCGCGGCGCCGTTCATCGCGACCGGGATCCGGGTGGCGGCGGCGATCGCCCTCATCCTGGCGGTGAGCACCGAGCTGCTGGCCGGCGGCACGCGCGGCATCGGCCATTTCATCATCCTGGCCGAGAGCAGCCCGGACGGCCTGCGGCTGACCATCGCCGCCACCATCTGGGCCGGAGCGCTGGGCCTGCTCACCAACGGGCTGCTCGTCCTCGCCTCCCGGCGTCTGCTGCCCTGGCACACCGCAGCGAGGGCAGAGCGATGATCAGAGCGCTGCTCACCGCCCTGGCTCGGCTGTGGCTCGTCCCGGTCATCCTGGGCGTCTGGGAACTGACCACCCGGCTCATGCGGCACCCGTACTTCCCGCCGCCCACGGCGATCGCGCAGCGCATGCGGGAGCTGTGGTTCGACGGCCCTCCCAGCAGGCTCTGGCTCAGCGCCATGGCTCTGGACAACGCTCCGCACAGCCTCTCCAGGCTGCTGGCCGGATGGGCGCTGGCCGGGATCATCGGCGTCCTCGCCGGGATCGCGCTCGGCCGGTCGCCGCTGCTGTCCAGGTTTCTCGACCCGATCATCCAGTTCGGCCGCGCGCTGCCGCCACCGGCTCTGCTGCCCATGTTCCTGGCCCTGTTCTCCACGGGCACCCGCATGCAGATCGCGACCATCACCTGCGGCATCATCTGGCCGGTCCTGATCAACGCCGCCGACGGCGCCCGCAACGTCGACCCGCTCCACCTGGACTCCGCCCAGGTCTTCAAGCTGTCCCGGACGCAGCGGCTGCTGCGGGTCCTGCTGCCCTCGGCGGCACCCAAGATTCTCGCCGGGTTACGCGTCAGCCTGTCGCTCGCGCTCATCCTCATGGTGATCGCCGAGTTCTTCAGCACCGAGGGCATCGGCTTCCAGCTGCGTGCCGCGCAGCGCGCCTTCGACCTGCCGGGCATGTGGGCCGCCATCGTCCTGCTCGGCGTCCTGGGCTATCTGCTCAACCAGGCCTTCCTCCTGCTGGAACGCCGGGCCCTGAGCCGGCACCCCGCGCACACCACCACCTGACCGGCACCCCGCCACGTCCGCCGACACAATAATCGTCGCCGAAATCGTGTCGCGAAAAGACGACCCGAATGGCAAAGTCGCCCAATGGAACTGCTGGCCATCTGACGTTTTCCCCTTTCTTTGGAGCGTTCATGTCCGGACCCAAAAGCTGTCGCATGCGCATTCGCGCGCTCTTACTCACCGTCATCGCCGTGGTTGCCGCAGGCTGCGGCGGTGACCCGACCACCGGAAAGGCCGGGCTGGAGAAGAGCACCATCACCCTCGGCATGCTCCCCCTGCCGGAAGTCGCCCCCATCCAGATCGGCATCGACAAGGGCTACTTCGAAGCGCAGGGCCTCACCGTCAAGGTCGAGATCATCCAGGGCGGCGCGGCCGCGATGCCGGACCTGCTCAGCGGCAAGCTGGACGTCCTGCACAGCAACTACGTCTCGGCGATGCTCGCCGCCGGCCTCGGCGTGGCCAAGCCCAAGGTCATCGGCGAGGCCTACGTCGCCCAGGACGGCAACTTCGTCCTCATGACCAAGCGCGACTCCCCCATCACGACGCTGGCCCACCTCAAGGGGAAGAAGGTCGGCGTCAACACCCTCAACAACGTCGCCACCCTCGCCGTCAGCGCACTGCTGAAGACTGCCGGGCTGGCACCGGACGACGTCAAGTTCGTCGAGCAGCCCTTCCCGCAGATGGCCGGCGCGCTCGACAGCGGGCTCGTGGACGCCGCCGTCCTGCCCGAGCCCTTCTGGCAGACGGCGGCCAAGGACAGCGGTGCCCGCCAGTTGTCGGAGCTGTTCACCGCGGCGACGGCCAAGTGGCCGATGGCCGGCTACGTGGTCACCGACCAGTTCGCCCTGCAGCACCCCAAGACCGTCGCGGCCTTCCAGCGTGGCCTGCAGCAGGCCACGACCACGGCCATCTCGAACTCCGCCGACGCGAAGGCCGCCATCCTCAAGTACACCAAGATCGACAAGGCGACGGCCGACCTCATGCGCCTCGGCGGCTACTCCACCTCGGTCGACAAGGGCCGGCTCCAGCGGGTGGCCGACCTCATGCTCGAGTTCGGCTACCTGAAGGAGAAGCTCGACGTCTCCTCCTTGCTCCTGACGGCAGGCACGTCATGAGCGCCACCCCACCACCCACGCCTCGTCCGCGGGAGACCGAGCCATGCGCGTGAAGATCGCCGGCGCCGGGATAGCCGGGCTGAGCACGGCCCTGAGCCTGCACGCCGCCGGAATCACCGACGTGGTCGTCCACGAAGCCGTCGAGGACATCCAGCCGCTGGGCGTGGGCATCAACATCCTGCCGCACGCCGTACGCGAGCTCATCGAACTCGGCCTGGGCGATCGCCTGGCGGAGATCGGCGTCGAGACGGCCGACCTGACCTTCATCAACCGGTACGGCCAGCGCATCTGGAGCGAGCCACGCGGACGGCAGGCCGGCTACGCCTGGCCGCAGTACTCCATCCACCGCGGCCGCCTGCAGCTCATGCTCCTGCGAGCGGTCCGCGAACGCCTGGGCGCCGGCGCCGTCGTCACCGGCTCCCCCGTGACCGGACTCCACCATGACGCCGACCTGCTCGTGGGCGCCGACGGCATCCGCTCCAGCGTGCGGCAGGCCCTGTTCCCCGGCGAGGGCGAACCTCTGTGGGGCGGGCACGTGCTGTGGCGCGGCACCACCTACCGGGCCCCGTTCATGACCGGCCGATCCATGATCATGGCCGGTGACGGGGCGACGAAGATCGTCATCTACCCGATCGCGCCCGACGAGGACGGGAACCAGCTGATCAACTGGGCCGTCCAGCACCAGGCCCCCGAATCGACCCCGCGCGGCGACTGGAACCAGCCCGTCAGCGTGGACAAGATCCTCCCCCACGTCCAGGACTGGCACTGCGACGAGCTCGACATCAGCGAGCTCGTCGCCGCGGCGACGAAGGTGTACGAGTACCCGCTGGTGGACCGCGACCCGCTGCCCCACTGGTCGACCGGCGACGTCACCCTGATCGGCGATGCCGCTCACCCGATGTATCCCACCGGGTCCAACGGCGGCACCCAGGCCGTCATCGACGCCCGGGTGCTCGCCTACGCCCTGGCCACCGGCCGGGGCCTGAAGTTCTACGAGGACGAGCGCCGCCCTGTCACGAACCGCATCGTGCTGGCCAACCGCCAGGACGGCCCCGAGATCATCCTGCGCCTGGCCCACGAGCGCGCCCCCCACGGGTTCGCCGACATCGAAGCGGTTCTGCCCCTCACCGAACGCGAGGAGATCGCCCTGCACTACAAACGGCTGGCCGGCTTCGAACCCGCCACCCTGAACGCGCGCCGCAGCTGGTCCGCGGAGCCTCCGCCCCTGCCACGGCACCGGCGTACGACCTGAGGCGTACCGGCGGCCGAACCCCGTATGGCCTGAGGGGGACGCGCGGGCGCCGGTGCGACTCCTAACGTCGGCGCCATGAAGGTTCCTACGCTGCTGAACGGCCGCGTGTGGCCGCCGGTCCTGTTCTTGGTGGTGTCCGCGCCGCTGCTGGCCGAGGTGCTCAGTGGGGCCACCTCGCTGATCGGCTTCCTGGCGCCGGGCACGTTCGCCGCCTACGTCCTCGTCCTGTACGGGATACCGGTGCTGGTGATCCGGGAGGTCGCCGTCCGCGCCCGGATCGGCCTGCTCGGGCTGTTCTGCCTCGGCCTGGTGTACGGGCTCTACAACGAGGGCCTGCTCACGGAGTCGCTGTACCACCCGCTGGGCGTCCAGGACGACACCTGGGCGGCGTACGGCCTGGTGGCCGGGCTGCGGATCCCGTGGCTCGTGTTCATCGTGCCGTGGCACGGGCTCTTCTCCGTGCTGACCCCGATCCTGCTGACCGAGCACGTGTTCACCCGGCAGGCGGGACGCCCGTGGCTGCCGCTGCCGGTCACGTGGGCGCTGGGCGTCCTCGTCGCCGCACTGGGGGCCGGGCGGTTCCTGACCATCGGCGAGGATGTGCGCACCCAGCCTGCCTCGACGTTCGCCGTTCACGCCGCGGTGGTGCTGGGGGCGGCGGTGGCGCTGTGCTCGGTGGCGGCGATCGCGCGCCGATCGGCGCGGCCGGACCGGGCCGCGGGGGCCGGCCGGCCGTGGTGGGCGGCCGGACTCGGCGCGGTCGTGTTCGTGGCGCTGTTCCTCGTCCTGCAACTGCTGGCTCTCTCGCGGGTGCCGTGGCCGTGCCTGCCGGCGTACGGTGCCCTGGTCGGCGGTGGCGCGCTGTGGTCGGCGGTCCGGCGTGCCGATCGGGCCGCGCGACGCGGTGGCGTTCGTGCTCGGCGCCGGGCTGGCACAGGCGGCGCTGGCCGTGCTGTTCGGCGCACTCACCGGAAACCCGCTGTGGGCGGCCGCGGGGGCGTTGTTCGGGACCGCGTTCGTGGTGCTGCTCGCACGGGTCCGCCGGGCCGGCCCCTGACCGGGTGGTGGCCGGAGTGTCAGCGGCGCATCCTCACCAAGCCGGGCCATCAGGGGCGCCGGACTGCTGGAGCCGTACCGGCCCGGGCCCGCTGCCCTGGAGGGCGTCGTCGGGGTTGAGGAGCAGGCAGGCCCTCATGGACAAGCAGCCGCAGCCGATGCACCCGGTGAGCTCGTGCTCAAGGCGTTCGAGAGCCCGGCGGCGTTCCTCCAGTTGCTTCTTCCACACCCGGGAGACCCGCTGCCAGTCCCTGTGGGTGGGGGCGCGGTCGGCAGGCAGGGTGGCGAAGACGTCGGCGACGTCCGACAGCGGGATGCCCAGCCGCTTGGCCACGATGATCAGCGATATCCGGCGCAGCATGTGGCGGGAGAAGATGCGCTGGTTGCCGGTGCCGCGTTCGCTGAAGATCAGCCCCTTGCGCTCGTAGAAGCGCAGCGCGGAGGCGGGCACGCCGGTCCGGCGCATGACCTCGCCGATGGTGAGGGGATCGTCCGGACTGGCGCGCACGGCGTCTCTCCTTCGAGGGAGGGGTGATCAGGCGTGATGGTGCGAGCGTGGGGCGCTGAGGAGCAGCACCCCCACGACGATCGACAGGACGAGACAGAGCAGGGCGACGCCGAGCTGGGTCACCTGCCAAGCCCAGGTGAACGCGTCCAGTTGCGCGGCCGCCCCGGCTCCGCCGGTCAGGCGTCCGGCGCTGACCGCGGCGGCGTCGCCGGCGTCGCCGAGCCTGACCGTCAGGAGGCCGGCGAGCGAGGCGCCGAACGCGGCGATCACGAGCGCCTCGGCCGCTCCGCGCAGGGTGTTGAGGAATCCCGTGGCCATGCCGACGATGTCCGCTGGGACCAGGGCCATGGCCTGGCCGTCGGTGATGCCGAAGGAGGCCCCCATGCCGATGCCGATCATCAGCAGCGGCGCCGCGACGGCCGTGACCGTGTCGTCGGCGTTCAGCCCGGTGAGCAGCAGGTTCCCGGCCACGACCAGCACCAGCGCCACCATGATGAGGAGGCGGGCGGCGACCCCTCTGTTCACCAGGGTCACCGCGACCATGGGCGTGAACAGGACGGGAGCCGTCAGCAGCAGCATGACCACTCCTGCGGCTGCCGGGGAGAACCCGCCCGTCGTCTGGAGGTAGGTGGGCAGGAAGACCAGGACGCCGAGGAACCCGATCGAGGTGGTCAGCGTCGCGAGGCCCCAGCCCAGGAAGCCGCGGTTGGCCACCAGCGATGGGGCCAGCACCGGTGCGGCGCTACGCCGCTGCCCGGCGCTGAAGATCGCCAACGTGGCCAGGCCGGTGATCCCGGTGACCAGGATGACCGGGTGGGTCCAGCCGAGCGCGGGCGCCTCCAGAAGCGTGAACATGAGCAGGGCCAGCGCGGCGACGAACAGCGCGTTGCCCGCCCGGTCGATCGGGCCGGCGCTGTCGGCCCGTGACTCGCGGGTACGGGTCGAGCCGAGGGCGATCAGCAGGCCGATCGCCGTGAAGATCGCGAAGCTGCCCCGCCATCCGGTGGCGGTGATCAGGAAGCCCGTCAGGGTGGGGCCGATGGCGATGCCGATCCCGGCCATGGTCCCCATCAGCGCGAAGGCGCGGTTACGGGCGGCACCGTCGTAGCTGGAGGCGAGGATGGCGCCGCCGGCCGCCATGATCCCGGCCCCGCCCGCGCCGGAGACGATCCGGGCGAGGTCGGTGACGACGATCGCCGGGCTCAGCGCCGTCACGAGGAACCCGGCCGCGAAGACCAGCGCCGCGCCGAGGAACACCCGGCGGCGGCCCACGCGGTCGGCGGCCGAGCCCGCGACGAGGGTCATCGCGGCGAAGGCGAGGTTGTATCCGGCGACGACCCAGTTCAACGCCGATCCGGAGGCATCGAGATCACGTCCCATGCTCGGCAGCGCGACCGCGGTTCCCGAGATGGACATCGCCACCAGGACGACGCCGGCGAGGACTACGGGAAGTGTCAGCGGTGACGGCCGGCCCCTGACGGCCGAAGCGGGGGACGCGTCTGTGGTGGGGTCCATGCTGCTCGCTCTCCCTGGTCTTGGGTCGGAGGGCGAACAGCCCATCAGTTCAACCGAAGTTGAGGTCAACTCCCCTGATCAGCCGCCGGCCGCCCCGGCGCGACGTGGTCGATGTCGGGGACCCAGTGGCGCGGGTCGGCCGGGTCGGGCAGGCGGGCGGGCCGGAGCTGGGCGAGCAGGGAGCGCAGGAGCGGGCGGGGGTTGCGCCGGTGCCAGACCACCGACCACGGCAGCAGAGGCGTCGGCTCGACGATCGGGATCCGGCGCAGCCCGCTCCCGGCGGCGTCGATGCTCATCTCGCCCAGCCCGACGGCGCTCTTCTCGCCCAGGAACTGCTCCACCAGGTGCTGCACGCCGATCGCGGGCACGTTGAAGCGCAGCGGCACGCCGAGCCTGGCGGCGAGGCGTTCCAGGTAGCCGCGCCACTCCTCCGCGCCCGCCGGGTCCGGCATGGCGATGCCGCCCGCCCGCAGATCCGCCGGGCGCAGCTCGCTCCGTCCCGCGAGCGCGTGGTCCTCCGGTACGAACGCGGCCAGCGGCTCCACGCGCACGAGCCGGTACGCCAGCTCCGGCGGCCACGGCCCGGGCAGGTCTTGCACCCGCCCGAAGGCCGCGTCGATCTCCTGCCTGCGCAGCGCGGGCAGCGCGACCGCCAGCCCCTGCCGCATGCTGAGCTCCACCCGCAGCCGGGGGTCGCGCTCGCTGGCCTCCCGCACCAGGCGCAGCGGCGTGAAGCGCTCGTCGTAGATGTCCACCCGGACCGGGTCGGCGGCCTCGCGGACCGCCTCGACGGCCCGGTCGAAGGCCGCCACCGCCTCGGCCGCCGCAGGCAGGAAGCTCCGCCCCGCGTCCGTCAGGCGGATGGACCGGGTGGTCCGCTCGAACAGCGCGGCGCCCAGCCCCTCCTCCAGCCTGCGGATGCGCTTCGACAGCGCCTGCTGCGTGACGAACAGGCGCGCTGCCGCCCTGCCGAAGTGCAGCTCTTCCGCGGTCACCACGAAGGCGCGCAGGCCGGAGATGTTCGCGTCCACGCCAGGAGCATGGATTGACAACTGGTGGTTGTCAATCCGGCGCGGATGGCTGTTGGACGCGGACGGCGCCGACCGGGTTACCTGGTCGTCGCGACGCAGGAGGGCTGCTCGCGGCGTTGGGAGGCGGAACAGTGGAGATCGTGGAGATCCGTCCGGAGCTGCACCTGCTGCGGCTTGCGTTCGGGCAGGCGTACCTGTGGAACGACGCGGGCGCGCTCACGCTGGTCGACACGGGCATCGCCACCAGCGGTGACGCGATCGCCGAGGCGATCGGCCGGCTCGGCCTGCGTACGGACGCCGTACGCCGGGTCGTGCTCACCCACTACCACGAGGACCACTGCGGCGGCGCGGCGGCGGTCGCGGCGTGGGGCGAGGTGGAGGTGCTGGCCCACCGGGCGGAGGCGCCGGTGATCAGGGGCGAGGTGCCCGCGCCGCCGCCGAACTTCACCGACGAGGAGCGGGCGCTGCACCGCAGCCTCGGCGCCCACCTGCTGCCGCCGGCCCCGCCGTGCCGGGTGGATCGGGAGCTGGAGGACGGCGACCTGATCGCCTTCGGCGGCGGCGCCCGCGTGATCGCCACCCCCGGGCACACCGCCGGCAGCATCGCCGTGCACCTGCCCCGGGCGGGGGTGCTGTTCACCGGCGACACCGTGGCGCACGTCGACGGGCAGGTCATGCCCGGGGTGTTCAACATGGACCGCCACGAGATGCTCCGCTCGTTCCGGCGGCTCGCGGACCTCGACGCGGAGGTGGCCTGCGTGGGGCACGGCGCCCCCGTCACGGACGCGCGGGCCGCGCTCGGGAAGGCGGCCCTGTCAGCGCACTAGCGGTGGCGGGTCACACCGCCAGGTAGCCGCCGTCCACGGGGACGACCGCGCCGGTGACGTACGAGGCCGCCGCCGAGCACAGGAACGCCACCACCGAGGCGACCTCACCCGGCCGCCCGAGGCGCCCGGCCGGGATGCGGGCCAGGACCTGCGCCGTGGCCCGGGGGTCGTCGAGGACGCCCCGGGCCAGCGGGGTGATCAC
>NZ_JAHKRO010000178.1 GCF_019396325.1 Nonomuraea ceibae | reverse complement strand
CGGTCAAGCCTGGGCGAGATCGCCGGATACGGCATGGACAAGTCCCACCACGCCTTCTACTGGGGCGCCAAGCTGATGTTGATCACCACCGCCGACGGCGCGGTGACCGCCTTCAGCCTGGCCTGCCCCAAGGAACTCGACGAACGCAAGCAGGCACTGCACCTGCTGCACGTCACCCCGATCGCACCCGGGCCGTGCCCGATCGTGTGCGACAAGGGGTTCGCCGGCGCCGGCATCGAGAAAGCCGCAGCTGATCTGGGCCACCATCTGATCCGGCCCGCCCGCGAAGACGAGCCCGGACCTGCCCTACCCTTCCCCGGCTGGTTACGCCAGCGCATCGAAGCGATCATCTGGACGCTGAAGAACCAACTCGGCCTCGAACGCCACAACGCCCGCCACCCAGACGGCCTCTGGGCACGCATCAGCCAGCGCATCCTCGCCCTCAACGCTGTCATCTGGCACAACTGGAACATCGGCGCACCCGTGAAACGATCCCTGATCGCCTACGATCACTAACCCAAATTTCACATCAGCGATCTAGGCGGTGAAGGCCAGGCTGGCGTTGTGCCCGCCGAAGCCGAAGGAGTTGACCATCGCCGCCCGCCACCGGCCCCGGCGGGCGGCGCCCGCCACCAGGTCGAGCTTCACCTCGGGGTCCGGGTCGGCCAGGTTGCGCACGGCGGGGATCACCCCCTCGCGCAGCGACAGGATCGCCGCGATCGCCGCCAGCGAACCCGAGGCGCCGCACAGGTGACCGGTCATCGACTTGACCGCGGTGACGGCCGGGTGGACGCCCACGGCCTCGGCGATCGACGCGCTCTCCGTCAGGTCGCCCGTCGGCGTGGAGGTCGCGTGCGCGCTGACGTGGCCGACGTCCAGCGGGCTCAGCCCGGCCGAGTCCAGCGCCAGCCGCATCGCGCGCACCTGGCCCTCCGCCGTGCCCGCCGTGATGTGATGGGCGTCGGAGCTGGTGCCCGCGCCCGCCAGCGTGGCGTGCGCACGGGCGCCGCGCCCCGCCGCGAACCCCTCACGCTCCAGCACCAGCACCGCCGCGCCCTCCCCGAGCACGAACCCGTCCCGCGCCGCGTCGAACGGCCGCGACGCCTCCTCCGGCGGGCCGTCGAACCGCGACAACGCCCTCGCCTGCGCGAACCCCGCCAGCGTGAGCGGATGCACGCACGCCTCCGCGCCACCCGCGACCACCACGTCGGCGCGGCCCAGCCGGATCAGGTCCAGGCCCATCGCGATCGCCTCCGCCCCGGACGCGCAGGCGCTCACCGGCGTGTACGCGCCCGCCCGCGCGCCCAGCTCGATGCTCACCACGGCGGCTGCGGCGTTGGGCATGAGCATCGGGACCGTGTACGGCGACACCTTGCGCGGGCCGGACGCCTCCATCAAGTCGTCCTGCGCCAGCAACGTCAGCACCCCGCCGACGCCCGTGCCGATCACCACGGCCAGCCGCTCCGGCTCCACCTCCGGCGCGCCCGCGTCCGCCCACGCCTCCCGCGCCGCGACCAGCGCCGCCTGCTGGCAGCGGTCCAGCCGCCGGGCCGGCACCCGGCCCAGCACCTCGGCCGGGTCGACGCTCATCCGGGCGGCGATCCGCACCGGCAGGCCGGCCGCCCACTCCTCCTCGACCAGCGCGGCGCCGGAGCGCCCCGCCAGCATCGCGGCCCACGTGGAGGCCACGTCACCACCCAGCGGGGTGGTCGCTCCCAGGCCGGTGACGGATGCGCCCGCGGTCAACGTGTCATGCACGAGGTGTCCCCTTTCGTCCTGCCGTCCACGCTGCCAGGACGCGCCCGTACGGGGAGGCGTGAAGATCGACGAAAAACCGCCGCCGTCTTTGTCGCCCCGGACCGACGCCCACCACCGCCGTGCGGGGGCCCGGCCACCGGAACGGCACCCGCCGAGGGCTGGCCACCACCGGGCACCCGGCGAGCGCTCAGGAAGGGCCGCCGGTCCCCCAGGGCGGGCACCGCGCGAGCGCCCAGATAGGGCCGCCGCTGGTCTCTCGGGGCGGGCACCGAGCGGGCGCTCAGGAGGGTCGCCGCCGGGCGCGCGGGGACGGCGACCCCGGGCGCACGGAGGTCGACGGCGGGCGCTCAGGGCGCTCAAGGGCACGCGGCGGGTGATCGGAGAAGCCCGGCGGCCGCCCAAGGCTCTCGCTGGGAACCGCAGGGTGTTCCGGTGGGGCTCGGTGCTCTCCGGACGGGTGGGAGAGCGGCGGGGTCAGGTGAGCCAGATGAGGCCGGCGAAGCGGCCGGGGTCGTGGCGGCGGTGGGAGTAGAGGTCGGCGGTCTCGATGGTGCAGCGGTCGTCGTGGCGGACGTCGGCGACGCCGGCCTCGCGGAGCTGGGCCTCGATGCCGGCGCGCAGGTCGAGCGCCGGGGTGCCCCAGGAGGTGGTGGAGCGCGTCTGCGGCACGGTGGCGGCGACGCGGTCGCGCAGCTCGGCGGGCACCTCGTAGCAGCGGCCGCAGGCTCCGGGCCCGATCAGCGCGGCCATCCGGGCGGGCACGGCGCCCTTGCCGGCCATCGCGGCGACCAGGGCGGCGGCGATGCCCGCCTCGGTGCCGGGCCGGCCGGAGTGGGCGGCGCCCACCATGCGCGCGACCGGGTCGGCCACGAGCACGGCCGGGCAGTCGGCGCCGAGCGAGGCGAGCGCGAGGCCGGGCTCGGTGGTGAACACGCCGTCGACGGGTGGCGGGTCGTCGCCGAACGGCTCGCTCACGTACGCGATCTCGGCGCCGTGCACCTGGCGCATGAACACGATCGCGCGCACGCCGAGCTCGGCGGCCACGCCGGCGCGGTTGGCGCGGACGGCGGCGGGGTCGTCGCCGGTGCCGCCGCCGAGGTTGCGGGTGCCGTGCGGGCCGGCGCTGACGCCGCCGTGGCGGTCGGTGACGGCGACGTGCACGCCGGGGACCAGCTCCATGCCCCCGATCCTATGACCCGCCGGGCCCGCGCCCGGAAGGCCGGGTTCCCCGGGCGTGAGGAGTGCGCCTGACGGGCCTGGACGACCCGCACGCGCTCATGGCCCGGCGCGGGTGTCCGGCGGTGCGGGCGGCGCCCGCCTCGGCGGCCCGGTGTGCCCGGGCTGTGGGCTAGGGGCGGCGGCGGGGGGACGAGCCGGGGCCGCCGGGGCCGGAGCCGCGCGGGATCACGTCGGGCGCCCGGCCGAGGGCGATCGACATGTGCACCTCGTCGTAGCGTTCGCGGCCCACTTCGACCACGTTCGGCAGGCGGCCCCACTCGGTGAAGCCGAGCTCCTCGTACAGCTCGATGGCGCCGTGGTTGTTGCCGCGCACGCTGAGCGTGAGCGTCTCCAGCCCGGCGGCGCGGGCGCCGGCCGTGAGCGCGGAGACGACGAGCCTGCCGAGGCCCAGGCCGCGCGCCGACGGGTGGGCCATGATCTTGGCGACCTCGGCGGTGCGGGTGAACACGGCGTGCGGGGAGCGCCGCCACAGACCCATCGCCTGGACCGTGCCGTCCACGCGGGCCAGGGCGAGGCGGGCGTCGCCGTCCCTGACGGCCTTGAGCACCTCCTCCAGCCAGGGGTCGGTCTGCTCGCGGCCGGGGGGCTCCGGGTAGCCGATGGCTCCGCCGAGCCCGGCGACGGCGTGCATCACGCGGTGGACGGCGGACTGGAGCTCTTCGTCGGCGGAATCCGGCCAGGTGAGGTCAATGCGCACAGTTGGCCATTATGTCGGGATTTTTCGCCGTAATCGGCTTTACGGTCGGGGTGCGGGCGGTCGATTCGGCCCGCCACCGGCGCGATCACCGGCGTACGCGATCAGCCCCGGAAAAGCCGATCGTGATGCGTATGTCGCGCGATAGATTGCGCTCATGAGCGAGGGGATCATGCCGGAGCTGCCGGAGCTGACGGGGTTGTCCGAGGCGGCGGCCCAGTCGCGGGCCTCGGTGCTGCGCAGCCGCGCCGAGTCGTACATCGCGCTGGGGCGGCACGACGCGGCGATCGCGGACCTGACGGAGTCGATCACGCTCGTGCCCGGCAACGCGCGGGCCTGGCGGCTGCGCGGGGAGAGCCACCGGATCGTCGAGCGGTTCGAGGCGGCGGTGGCCGACTTCGACGAGGCGCTGCGGCTGGAGCCCGACAGCTCCTACGCGCTGGGCTCGCGCGGCCAGGCGTACGCGTCGATGGGCCGGATGGAGGAGGCCATGGCCGACTTCGAGCACGCGCTGACGCTCTCGCCCGAGTCGCTGTGGATCCTGGAGGCCAAGGCCGACGCGCTGGCCGACCTGGACCGGTTCGACGAGGCGCTGGACGAGCACGCCAAGATCATCGCGCTGAACGAGGAGCTGGCCTACTCGTGGCTGGCCCGCGGCGACCTCTACCAGCGGATGGGCCTGTATGCCGAGGCCATCTCCGACTACGGCCGCGCCCTGGAGGCCGACCCCGACTACGTCCGGGCGCTGAGCAGGCGCGGCGAGGCGCTGCGCATGATCGACCGTTACGAGGAGGCGCTGGCCGACCTCAACCGGGCCGTCGAGCTCGACCCCGACAACGACCGGGCGCTGGGCAGCCGGGGCGCGGTGCTGAGCGAGCTGGGCGACAACGAGGCGGCGCTGAAGGACCTGAACCGGGCCGTCGAGCTGGACGAGGAGTACATCTGGGCCTACCGGGTGCGCGGCGAGATCCTTCAGGACCTCGACCGGCACGAGGAGGCCGTCGCCGACTTCACCCGCGCCCTGCATCTGGAGTTCGGCGACTGACCGCCGGGGGCCGGCGGCCGATCGCGACGACGGTGACGATCAGCAGCACGCAGGCGGCCGCGATCCCCGCGACCACGGCCGACACCCCCGCCCGGGGCGCCGCGAGCGGCAGCAGCAGGATGACCAGGGCGTACGCGAGCACCACGGCCGGATGGGTGACGCGGGCGCGCACGACGGTCCCGTGGATCAGCCGGAACAGGACGAGGAACACCGCGGCCGGGATCGCGACGGCGTAGCCGATGGCCAGGGGCGTGGCGGTGACGTCGTGCCCGGTCTGCTCGGCGGCCACCTCCAGCCCGGCGCCGAGCGCGGCCAGCGCGGCGAACACGCCGTAATGCCCGTACCCCCACAGATAGGACAGATGGGGGCGCTCCTCCAGCCCCTCGCCCGCGGGCAGGAGGAAGTAGATCCACCACAGCGCGAACAGCAGCACGAGCCCCGAGACGGCCATGACGACCAGGGGCGCGCTCGTCCGGGCCGCCGCCAGCGCGCCCGCGACGCCCCGGGTCGCGGCCAGGACGCTCTCACCGAGCAGGATGATCGTGAACAGCCCGTAGCGTTCGGCGATGTGGTGCGGATGCCAGTGGGTGCGGCCGGCGCGTTCGGCCCAGACCGGCACCGCCAGCTCGGCGGCGGCCAGCGCGACGAACAGCGGCAGCCGCGCCCCCTCCGGCACCGCGCCCGCCTCCACGAGGACGAGGCGCAGCACCCACCCCGCCTGCACGACCGTGATGCCCGCCGCGTAGCGCAGCGCGGTGCGGCGGCCCGCCGGGTCCTCGACGGCGGCGCGCACCCACTGGGCGACCAGCGCGATGCGCATGATGAAGTAGCCGAGCGTGACCGCGCCGAAGTCGGCGTGGTCGGCGGCGGCCGGCACCCCGGCGGCGAGCACGAGCACGCCGCCCATCTGCACCATCGTGAGCAGCCGGTAGGGCACGTCGTCGGTGTCGTAGGCCGAGGCGAACCAGGTGAAGTTCATCCACGCCCACCAGATCGCGAAGAACACCTGGAGGAACAGGACCAGCCCGGGCAGCGCGTGGCCGTCGGCCACGGCGTGGGCGAACTGCGCGGTGGCGGCCGCGATCGCCACCACGAACGTGAGGTCGAACAGCAACTCCAGCTCGCTCGCCGCGCGGTGCGGCTCGTCGACCGCCCGGGGGCGCATCCTGACGCGGATCTCCCGTGCCTTCATGCCCCTTCCCTCCCCGGAGAAGCGGCCGGTGAAAGGTTCCCTCCCGGGTGAAGCGGCCGGTGAAAGGTTCCCTCCCCGGGGGAAGCGGCCGGTGAAAGGCGGAAGGCACGGAACCCTTCGTCATGGGTCCCGTGCCTTCCTGCGGCGCGCTACAGCGTGAGCAGCGCGTTGACCGGCAGGCGCCGGTCCGACAGCGGGCGCATCGCGATGCGGAGCAGCGCGAGCGCGTTGTCGTCGCCCGCGATGCGGTTGGCGCTGAGCCCGCCGCACGACTGGCAGTGGTGGATGATCAGCCACTCCCCGTCGTGCCGCACGGACACGCTCAGCGCCGCCATCCGCCCGCGGCAGCCCGCCCGCCGGTCACCGGGGACGCGGTGGTCGACGTGCAGGCTCGTCAGACAGTGCGGGCAGTGGTTGCGGTGCGCGGTGCCCGGCGCGAGGACGGGCACGTCGAGGCGGCAGCCGACGCATCGGAACGCGTCGCCCGGCTCGCCGTGACGGACGTCCTTGCGCCGCTGCGGCCTGCGCGGGTCCGGTTTCCTGCGTGGCATGTCCGCTCCCGTCACAGGTCGCCGAACGTTTCCAGCGGAAACGGCGGCTGAGCGAGCGGGCGTACGGCCATGCGCATGAGGATGAGCTGGTTGTCGTCCCCGGAGATCGGGTTGGACGTCAGCTCACCGCACCGGGTGCAGCGGTGGATGATCATCCAGTCGCCGCTGCGCAGCACCGCGATCGAGATCGGGGTCATGCGCGACCGGCACTCGGACGGGCCGCCCTCGGCACGGTCGAGGACGTGCAGCGAGTGCAGGCAGCTCGGACAGTGGTTGCGCCGGGTCCCGTCGGGACCGGCTGCGGCCACGGTCAGCCCACAGCGCACGCACGCGAACGTGTCGGTGACGGTACGGATCTTGTTGGTGGACACCCTGGGTTCTCCTTGCCGGAATGGTGCTTGTCGAGCAGCAAGGAAGCGCCGTGCGGGCCTCGCCCCGGGTCAGGGGCAGATGCGGATGACGAAGTGACGAGGCGCGCATGGCGCAGGGCGGAACATCAACTCACCTTCCCAGGGCCGGAGTATGGACGTCGTTCGACACAGCCGCGAGCGTAATGCCCGGGATGCGAGGATCGCCATTCATTATTCGCGGGCCTTGCTGGGCTGGACGCGCTTGGGCTCGCCGGGCATCTTCGGATAGTTGGGCGGATAGGGCATGTCGCCCCGCTCGTCCTTGGCGTAGAGCTCCAGCAGCGGCTCGATCGAGTGGGCGCGGTCGTCGATCGCGGCGTGCACGTCGCCGAGCTCGGCGAAGCGGGCCGGGACCGTGCGGATGTCGAAGTCGCGCGGGTCGGCGTCGGCCAGCTCGTCCCAGGTGAGCGGCGTGGAGACCGGGGCGTGCGGCTGGGCGCGCACCGAGTAGGCGCTGACGACGGTGCGGTCACGGGCGTTCTGGTTGAAGTCGATGAAGACGCGGTCGCCGCGCTCCTCCTTCCACCAGGCGGTGGTCACCAGGCCCGGATCGCGCGCCTCGACGGCCCTGGCGAGCGCGATGCCGGCATGGCGCACCTGGACGAAGTCCCAGCGCGGCTCGATGCGGACCGCGATGTGCGCGCCCCGGTTGCCGGACGTCTTGACGAACCCGGTCATGCCGAGCTCGTCGAGCACCTCGCGGGTCAGCGCGGCGGCCCGGCGGACCGCGCCGAACTCCAGCCCCGGCTGCGGGTCGAGGTCGACGCGCAGCTCGTCGGGATGCTCGACGTCGGCCGCGCGCACCTGCCACGGGTGGAAGTCGATGGTGCCGAGGTTGGCGCAGTAGGCGATCGAGGCCACCTCGGTCACCCGCAGCGAGTCGGCGGTGCGCCCGCTGGGGAAGGTCACGGTGACCGTCCGCAGCCAGTCGGGATGCTTGGGCGGCATCCGCTTCTGGTAGATGGCGTCGTTCTGCACGCCGTCGGGGTGGCGCTTGAGGTTGGTCGGCCGGTCGCGCAGCGCGCGCAGCACCCCGTCGCCCACGCTCACGTAGTATTCGACCAGCTCACGCTTGGTCGCGCCGATCTCCGGAAAGTAGACCTTGTCGGGGTTGGTGACCTTGACGGTCCGCTCCCCCACCTCAAGCTCGATGTACGGCGATGCCATGCGTCACAACCTACCCGGCGCCCCCGACAGAACCCCGGAAGGACGCCGGCTCACCGCACCCGCACCCGGGTCTTCGCACACACGTCGCACCGCTGGGTGACGACACGGCCGATCGTCTCGATCGTCACCCAGCGGTGACGAAAGTGCACAGGACGCACGGGAAATGTTTACCCTGACCCGGCGATCGATACGCGGAGTCGCAGGACGATCACTCCGAGGGGTCGAGCCGGAGCGACACCGAGTTGATGCAGTAGCGCTCGTCGGTCGGCGTCGGATAGCCCTCGCCGCGGAACACGTGCCCCAGGTGCGAGTCGCAGCGGGCACAGCGCACCTCCGTGCGGACCATGCCGTGGCTGCGGTCCTCGATCAGCGTGACGGCGTCGTTCTCCGACGGCTCGTAGAAGCTGGGCCAGCCGCAGTGCGACTCGAACTTCGTGCCGGAGGTGAACAGCTCGGCCCCGCAGGCGCGGCACGTGTAGACGCCCTCGGTCTTCGTGTCGACGTACTCGCCGGTGTACGGCGCCTCGGTGCCCGCCTGCCTGAGCACGCGGAACTCCTCGGGAGAGAGCTGGACCCGCCACTCGGCCTCGCTCTTGACCACCTTGTCCATACGTCCAGGGTACGAGATACGGCAAAAGGAGATCTCCGCAGGGGGAAGCATCCAATCTGGGGCGAAAATGCGTCTTTGACGACAAGGGGGTGTCATCGCCTCCTCCATGGGGTGAGATCACACGCAGGATCGCCCGAGCGGCACAGCCCACGCCCGTGCTGGCGCCGCCGGCGATCGGCCCGGCCGGCCGGGTGGCGCGCCAGCGCCCGGAACGGCCCGCGGGTGATCTCGTGAAGCCCGTCCCGTCGAGCCCCCGGTCCCGCCACCGAGGCGGCTCCGGGACGGGCCCCCATCTGCCCCTCGCCTCCGTCAGCCGGGGGCGGGGTGGGTGACGCGGCAGGTGGTGTCGCCGGGGCCGAGGATGTTGGCGAGCACCGGGTTGCCGTTCTCGCCGAACCTGGCGTGCACGAAGACCACCGGGGCAGCGGTGCCCACGTCCTGGAGGTAGCTCAGGCCGCGCTCGCACAGGGTGAGGGCCTGCCGGGAGTTGCCCGCCGTTTCCGGCAGGGTGGTGTAGATGCGGAGATATCCGCCGATGGTGCGAATGTCCTTCACGTGGCCCGCCGCCCTGTCGTCCCACCGGCTCCGGAAGTACGTGACCGCGTCATGATCGGTGTGCCTGGACGGATCCCCCTCCGCACCATCCGGCTCGTGGACGGTCCCGCCCGCTCCCTCACCGGGGACGGCCTCACCAGGAGCGCCGGGGTGACCTGCTGGCTCGCCGGAGCCGGTCGCCACGGCCTGGCCCCCGCGCCCGTCCCCGCCGTCCGTGCCGGTCCCCGGCCCCTCCGTGCCCGTCCCTCCTCGGAGGTACGTCTCCGATGGAGCGGGCGGCCGGGCGTAGGCGTCGTCCGGGGCGGTCGTCGACAGGTGCACGTGGGCGGTGAGCAGGACGCCGGTGAGCGCGGCGAGCGCCGCCACCGCAAGGGCCCACGGCCTGCGCGAGGGGCGCCGGCGGCGGCCTCGGCGGGCGCGTGGCGTCGCGGCCCCGGTCCGGCCGAAGAGGGACGGCCGCGCGGCGGTGGCGCGGTGGTGACCTGTGCGCTCCTTCACGTGGGCGCTCCCTGGGGCCGGACCCGGCAACTGCCCTGATTGTGACAAACAGGGTGCGGTCCCGTCAGCCGATCAGGCCAACCCGGGAGCCCGGGACGGCTCGCTAGGGAAGGGCGTTGACGAGCTCCTGGACGGGCTTGCGCACGCCGGTGTAGAAGGGGATCTCCAGCCGGGTGTGGCGGCGGGCCTGGGCGGCGCGCAGCTCACGCATCAGGTCGACGATGCGGTGCAGCTCGTCGGCCTCGAAGGCGAGCATCCACTCGTAGTCGTTGAGCGCGAAGCACGCCACCGTGTTGGCCCGCACGTCGGGGTAGCCGCGGGCCATCTGGCCGTGCTCGGCGAGCATGGCGCGGCGCTCGGCGTCGTCCAGCAGATACCACTCCAGGGAGCGGACGAACGGGTAGACGCTGACGAACGCCCGCGGCTCCTCCTCGGCGAGGAACGCCGGGATGTGCGACTTGTTGAACTCGGCGGGCCGGTGCAGCGCCATCGCCGACCAGACGGGCGTGCTGTGGCGGCCCAGGCCGGTGCGGCGGAAGCGGGAGTAGACGTCCTGGAGGTCCTCGGCCGTGGGGGCGTGCCACCAGAACATGTAGTCGGCGTCGGCGCGGAACCCGGCCACGTCGTAGAGGCCGCGGGTGACCACGTCCTTGCCGGCCGCCTGCTCCAGGAGCTCCTCGACCTCGTCGGCGATGTTCTCCCGGCTGCCGGGGACCGGCTCGGCGGCCTTGAACACCGACCACATCGTGTAACGGATCACCTGATTGAGATCGCGGGCCTTGAGCCGCGTCGTGCCCTCTGTCATGCCTGTCATTCTCCTCCTCGGCCCAGGTGGTCCAGAATCCGGGAGGCCGCCGTGCGGGCGGTCGCGACGCAGGCGGGGATGCCGAGCCCGTCGTAGGCGGCGCCGCAGACGGCCAGCGAGGGCTGCCCGGCCACGGCCGCGTGGACGCGGGCGACCCGGTCGAGGTGGCCGACGTTGTACTGCGGCAGGCCGCCGCCCCAGCGGGTGACGCGGGTGTCGGCGGGCTCCTGGCGGACGCCCATGACCTCGGCCATCTCCGCGCGGGCGAGCGCGACCAGGTCTTCGTCGTCGCGCTGGAGCAGGTGCTCCTCGCCGACGCGGCCGATGGAGCAGCGCAGGATCACCAGGTCGCGGGCGAGGTGCGGCCACTTGACGGAGCTGAACGTGACGGCCTTGACGGCCCGGCCGTCGACGGGCGGGACGAGGTAGCCGCTGGTCGAGGGCGGCTCGGGGAAGGCGGACACCGGGTAGGCGAGGGTGACGACGGCCATGCTGGCGTACTCGATCCTGGCCAGCTCGCTCGCCGCCTTGGGCACCTCGGCCTTGAGCAGGCGGCTCGCGGGGGCCGCGGGCACGGCGACGATGACGGCGTCGGCCTCGACGACCTCGGGCCTGGGCACCGGGCCGGTGACGAGCCGCCAGCCGTGCTCGGTGCGGGCCAGCTCGCGTACGGTGACGCCGGTCCTGATGTCGGCGCCGGACGCCTTGGCCACGGCCTCGGGCAGGCTGCCGATGCCGTTTCTGAGCGAGGTGAAGACCGGGCCGGCGTTCTTGGGCGCCTCGCGGGTGATCTGGCGGGCGGCGGCGAGCAGCGAGCGTTCGGCGCGGGCGGCGGCGGCCACCCGCGGCATCGTGGCCTCCAGCGAAAGCTTGTCGGCGCGGCCCGCGTAGACGCCGCCGAGCAGCGGCTCCACCAGGCGTTCGACGATCTCGGGCCCCATCCTGGCGCGGATGTAGGCGGCGACGGACACGTCGGTGCGCACGAGGGTGGCGGGCAGGATCTGGTCGAGCGGCACCCGCAGCAGCCCGCCGGGCGAGACGATGCCGGATCTGGCCAGCTCGGCCAGGTCGCCGGGCACGCCCATGAACTGGCCCTTGGGCAGCGGGCGCAGCGCGCCCCTGGTGTAGACGGCCGAGCCGGCGGAGCCTGGGCTGACCAGGTCGTCGCCGAGGCCGACGGCCCTGGCCAGGTCCTTGCCCTCGGGCCGTCTGGCCAGCATGGACTCGGCTCCCGCGTCGACGCTGACGCCGGCGACCTCGGACGCGTACAGCTTGCCGCCGATGCGCGGGGCGGCGTCGAGGACGGTCACCTTGACCCGCTCGCCCGCGCCCTGCCTGAGGTGCCAGGCGGCGGCCAGCCCGGAGATCCCGCCGCCGATGACGACCACGTGTGCCTGTTTGCCTGCCACGGTTCAGACGCTACCGTCCCGCGGGCGCGGCCCCGTTGCCGGGGCGTGTGACCGTACCGTGACGCGACGGTTCAAACCGGTGCGCACAGGGGTCCGTCTTAGGGGCATGAGGAGATCGCAGATCGTGCTGACGGGCGTCCTGGCCGCGCTGCTGCTGTCCGCCTGCGGGGGCGCCGGCGAGAGCGCCACGGGCGGGGCGGACGTGCCGATGGCGCAGGTCGATTCCGCCAAGGCGGTCGCGCGGGACGTGACGGCGCCGGAGAGCGCCGCCACCGCGCGGCCCACACCGGCGCAGAGGCGCCCGGCGAACGCGGCGTCGGGTGTCGAGGTCACCCAGCAGAACCGTCAGGTGATCTACAAGGCGAGCATGACCGTACGGGCCGAGGACGTCGCCGCCGCCGTCCAGCAGGCCAAGCAGACGGTCACCACGGCGGGCGGCTACCTGGCCAGGGAGGAGAGCCGCTCGTCCGACGACGCGCGGGCCTCGGCGCTCCTGGAGTTCAAGATCCCGCCCGCCCGCTACAACGAGGTGCTGGCCACGCTGGGCAAGGACCTGGGCAGGCAGCTCAGGCTGGAGCAGGGCACCGAGGACGTCACGCTGAAGGTCGCCGACGTGGAGAGCCGGCTGAAGTCGGCCGAGCAGGCCCTGGAGTCGCTGCGCAGCCTGCTGAAGCGCGCCGACACGATCGGCCAGGTGCTGGACGTGGAGCGGGAGATCGCCGGCCGCGAGGCGGACCTGGAGTCGCTCCAGGCGCAGCAGAAGGAGCTGGCCGCGCAGGTCGGCATGGCCACGCTGTCGCTGCGGCTGGTGGGGCCGGTCGTGGTGGTGGAGGAGCCCTCGGACGAGCCGGCGGGGTTCCTCGGCGGGCTGAAGAGCGGCTGGAACGGGCTGGTGTCCTTCGTGAAGGTGCTGCTCACCGTGCTGGGGACGGTCCTGCCGTGGCTGGTCGTGGTGGTGCCGCCGCTCGCGCTGGCGATCTTCCTGGTACGGCGTCGCCGCCGGGCCGGAGGCGGCGGCACCGGCGGCATCGGCAACACGGACGGCACCGACGGCACCGACGGCACGGACGGATCCGACGATCCGGCTCCGGCCCCGCCGGTGAAGGACGCGGCCCCTGTCTGACCGGATCTCCCGGCCGGGTGAGCGCGCCGGGCGGTCAGGCCCGCAGGCGCCGCAGGGCCTCGTGCGCGCGGCCGGCGCCGGACGGGTCGGCGGGCCGGTCCGCGAGGAGCACGGCGGCGCCGGGGATGGCGGGCCCGTCCTGCCCGGCTCCGCCCGCGACCCGGCGGCGACCGGGGGCGGTCGCGGGCGGCGGCGGGCCGGGGTGCCGGAGGAGGTCGGACAGCCGGGCCCCGGCGAGCGCCAGGTCCCGGCACAGGCCGCTCTCCCCCAGCCCGGCCGCCGCCGGCACCGCGCGCGCCAGTGTGCCGCGCTCGCAGCGGAGCCACCCGAGCGGGTCGCCGCCCAGCAACGCCTCCACCTCGCCCGGCCCCGCCTGCCAGAGCGGCGCGCGGTCGCGGCCGGGCGGGCGGCCGCCGGGGCTCACCCTGCGCAGGGCCTCCCCCGCCAGCGCCAGCAGCGCGGAGATCGGAA
>NZ_JAHKRO010000177.1 GCF_019396325.1 Nonomuraea ceibae | reverse complement strand
GGCCCCGGCGCGCGGGAGGCGGGCGCCGACGGCGGGCACCTGGCCGCCGCGCAGGCGCGGGCCGCGCGGGCCGCCGCCGGGTCGTGGGCGGTGCGGACGCCGCCGCTGGAGGCCGGGCGGCGCTACACCTACCGGTTCCGGGCCGCCGACGGGGAGGGGCGGACCCGTGCCTCCCGGTGGTTCGAGGTGACGGCGGCGGTGTGGGGCGCGGCCGGCGGCAAGCTGGACGTGCGCGGCGGCGACCGGGTGGTGCCGGGGAGCGTGCGGTGGCTGGCCGACGGTGACGGGCCGCTGCGCGTCCGGTTCGAGCTGGAGCTGCGCGACGGCGAGCACGTGGTCGGGTTCGGCGAGCGGTTCGACGCGGTGGACCAGCGCGGCCGGGAGCTGGACGCGGTGGTGTTCGAGCAGTACAAGGCGCAGGGCGCGCACGGCAGGACGTACCTGCCGATGCCGTTCGCCCTGGTCGTCGGCGCGCGGGCGACGTGGGGTCTCCACGTGGTCACGAGCCGCCGGACCTGGTACGACGTGGGCGCGAGCGTGCCCGGCCGGCTGCGCGTCGAGGCGGAGCTCGGCCCGGACGGCGAGCTGGCCGTCGAGCTGTACGAGGGCGGCGCCCCGGCGGACGTGCTGCGGCGCTTCCTGGACGACGTGGGGCGGCCGGAGGAGCTGCCGTCGTGGGTGTTCCGCCTGTGGGCCAGCGGCAACGAGTGGAACACGCAGGAGCGCGTGATGGCCGAGATGGACCGGCACCGCGAGCACCGCATCCCGGTCGGCGCGCTGGTCATCGAGGCGTGGAGCGACGAGACGACGTTCACCGCGTTCCGCGGGGCCCGCTACGAGGCGTCGGAGGAGCCGCACCGGCTGGCCGACTACGCCTTCCCGGCGGACGGGCCGTGGCCCGACCCGAAGGGCATGGTGGACGAGCTGCACGAACGAGGCGTCAAGGTGCTGCTGTGGCAGATCCCGCTGCAGAAGACGCGCCCGCACCCGCGCCACCAGGCGGCCGTGGACGCCCGGCAGCTCGTCGAGCGCGGCTACGGGGTCAAGGAGGCCGACGGCCGGCCGTACCGGAACCGGGGCTGGTGGTTCCCGCTGGCGCTCATGCCTGACCTGTCGTCGGCGCGGGTGCGCGACTGGTGGACGGCCAAGCGGGCGTACCTGGTGGACGAAGTGGGGATCGACGGGTTCAAGACCGACGGCGGCGAGCACGCCTGGGGGCACGACCTGCGTTACGCCGACGGCCGCCGGGGCGACGACGGCAACGGGCTGTTCCCGGTGCACTACGCGCGGGCGTTCGGCGACCTGCTGCGGCGGCACGGCAAGGCGCCGGTGACGTTCAGCCGGGCCGGGTTCGCCGGGTCGCAGGCGCACGGCGCGTTCTGGGCGGGGGACGAGGACTCCACGTGGGAGGCGTTCCGCTCCTCGGTCAGGGCGGGGATCACGGCCTCGGCGTGCGGGATCGTCTACTGGGGCTGGGACCTGGCCGGGTTCTCCGGCCCGGTGCCGGACGCGGAGCTCTATCTGCGGGCGGCCGGGGCGGCGGCGTTCATGCCGATCATGCAGTATCACTCGGAGTTCAACCACCATCGCACGCCGATCCGGGACCGGACGCCGTGGAACGTCGCGGCGCAGACCGGGGACGAGCGGGTGATCCCGGTGTTCAGGCGGCTTGTGGAGGTGCGCGAGCGGCTGGTGCCCTACCTGGCGGAGCAGGCGCGCCGGGCGCTGGACGGGGCGCCGCTGATGCGCGGGCTGTTCTTCGACCATCCGGGCGATCCGGCGGTGTGGCGGCGTCCGTTGCAGTTCAAGCTGGGGGACGCGTTGCTGGTGGCACCGGTGACCGATCCCGACGTTTCGGAAATTTCGGTCTATCTCCCTGAGGGGGACTGGGTGGACGTCTGGACCGGCCGCCCGCTCGGCGGCGGCCGGGAGGTCGTGCTGCCCGCCCCGCTCGACCGCCCGCCGGTGCTGTGCGCGGCGGAGCGCTGGCCAGAGCTGTCGCCCGTGTTCGCCGCTTGAGGGGCGCCACGACCGGCGCGTTCTGAGCGGCGGCGAAAGGGCGTGTGCAGCCGAGCGGCGGTGTTAGCCTCGATAACGTGCTCGGTTCCGGGACCACGCTCAACGACCGCTACACGCTGACCAGCCGCCTGGGCGGTGGCGGCATGGGCGAGGTCTGGCGTGCCGACGACACGGTCCTCGGCCGCACCGTCGCCGTCAAGGTGCTGATGCCGGCCCTGAGCGAGGACGCCACGTTCCTGCGGCGCTTCCACAACGAGGCCAGGGCCATGGCCACGCTCCGCCATCCGGGCGTGGTCGACGTCTACGACTACGGCACCTGCGAGATCGGCGAGCGCCGGCTCAGCTTCCTGGTGATGGAGTTCGTCCAGGGCGAGTCCCTCGACCGGGTGCTGAGCCGCGGCCCGCTCAGCCCGGCGGCGACCATGCGGCTGATCGCCGAGGTCGGCGACGCGCTGGCCGCCGCCCACCGGCAGGGCATCGTGCACCGCGACGTCAAGCCCGCCAACCTGCTGATCAGGCCCGGCGGCTCGGTGGCGCTCACCGACTTCGGCATCGCGCATTCGGCGTCGGCCGGTCAGCTCACCGCCACCGGGGCGATGCTCTGCTCGGCCGGCTACTGCGCGCCCGAGCTGGCCACGGCCAGCGAGGTGACGCCCGCGGTCGACGTCTACGCGCTGGGCGTGGTGGGCTTCGAGTGCCTGACCGGCCGGCTCCCGTTCGAGGGCGACACGCCCGTCCAGATCATCTACAAGCACCTGCACGCGGCCACGCCCACACTGCCGTCGGAGGTGCCGCCGGGGCCGCGCCACGTCGTGGCGAAGGCGCTGGAGAAAGCGCCCGAGCGGCGCTGGGAGTCGGCCGAGCAGATGGCCGAGGCCGCCCGCCGCGCCTTCGACGCGCCCGCCTCGTTCGCGGAGCCGCGCCGCCGCCGCCTGGCCCCGGCCGTGCTGGCCGTGGCCGCCGCCGTGATCGTCAGCGCCGCCGTCGCGGGCGGGGTGTGGCTGCGCCCGGCCCAGACCGCGGGCGGCGAGCAGGGCGTCGTCCCGGCGCTCACCCAGCAGGCGTCGGCGGGCGTCACCACCGGCGCCGCGCCGTCGCCGGGCACGAAGCTCGCGCCGCCGTCCAAGCGCTCCCCCGGCACGCGCCCCAGCCAGGCCACGCCCACCCCGACGCCCACGTCCACCGTGACGGCCGGCCCGACCGTCACGCCCACCACGACGCCCACTCCGCCGCCGGACCCCGAGCCCGAGCCCGAGCCGACGGAGCAGCCGACCACCCCGCCGTCCGAGGAGCCGACCAGCGAACCGACCGTGTCGGAGCCGCCGGGCGACATACAGTGCATCCGGGCACCCTGCCCGTGACTCTCACCATGATCGACTATATTTGCGCCTTGTCCCCCCACGCCCTGCCCTGGGAGCCCCCTGGTGAAGAGGCCCGCCAAAAGGCATTCGATCATCGTCGACCCCGTCCTGATCATCGGCACCGGCCTGTCGGTCCTCCTGGCGGTGATCTTCTACGTCCGTGAGGACGCCGCGCAGGCGCTGGGCACCGTGGCCGGGCTCATCGGCGGCGTCATCACCCTGCAGATCCAGACCCTGCTGCGGGAGAAGCGCCGGATCGACCACGAGACCCGGGTCGGCCACATGGTCTCCACCATCGAGAAGATCCCCTGGCTGCCCGACCTGATGGAGCCCATGCTCCGGGCCGCCAAGCACGTCGAGCGCGAGTACAAGGGCACCCCCGCCGAGGACGCCTGCCGCAACGCCTTCGAGGAGTGCCTGCGCACGCTCGCCGACCTGGAGCGCGGCCACTTCCGCGCCCCCTACGGCGACGCCGGGGTGTTCCTCAAGCTGATCGAGCAGTCACGCGAGTCGATGTGCGTCACCAGCGTGCCGTCGGTCGACCTGTCGTGGTGGCTCCAGCCTGTGGGCAGGCAATACTGGCAGGCGCAGGTCGAGGCGCTCAGGCGGGGCGTGGAGATCCGCCGGGTGTTCATCTACCACGAGTGGACCGACGCGCTCGACGCGCTGGCCCGCGAGCAGATCGAGGCCGGGGTCAAGGTGCGCCGCGTGCAGGTCGACCGGCTGCCCCCGGCCATGCGGGTGATCACCGGCGTGTGGGACGGGGCGTGCGGCCACGAGCTCAGCTACACCGCCGCGGGCGAGGCCGTGCACGACACGTTCACGGTGTCCCCTCCTGACCTCGAACGTCTGATGCGGCAGTTCGAGATGATCGAGCGGAGCGCGCTCGAGGTGGGCGAGCGCCGCGACCCCGACCCCGTGGCCTGAGCCCGTCGGCCGTCAGCACCGCCAGCGCCACCCACAGCAGCCCGAACGCCAGCCAGCGGGTGGCCGGCATCGGCTCGCGGAAGACCAGCAGCCCGACGAGGAACTGCACGATCGGCTCGATGTACTGCAGCATGCCGGTCACGCTCAGCGGGATCTTCGTCGCGGCGGCGCTGAACAGCAGCATCGGCACCATCATGACGAACCCGGAGCCGATCCCGAGCAGCGTGTTGGCCCCCGACACGTGCCCGAACGTGGCCTGCCCCGACGCCTGCAGCCACACCGTCCAGACCAGGGCGAACGGGAACAGCACCGCGGTCTCCACCATGAGCCCCTCGATGGAGCCCACGGCCAGCCGCTTCTTGATCAGGCCGTAGCTGCCGAACGTCACCGCCAGGCCCAGCGCGATCCAGGGCGGCCCCCCGTACTCGATCGTCAGGACGACGACCGTGACGGCGGCGAGCGCGATCGCGGCCCACTGCCACGGGCGCAGCCGCTCCCTGAAGACGATCACCCCGAAGGCGACGCTGACCAGCGGCGTGATGAAGTAGCCGAGCGAGGCGTCGACCACGTGCCCGTTCATCGTCGCCCAGATGAACAGCGCCCAGTTGACCGAGGTCAGCAGGCTGGCCAGGGTGAGCAGCGCCACGTCGCGGGGCCGCCGCAGGATCTCCAGCACCCGGCGGGCGCGGCCGAGGGCGAGCACGAGCAGGCCGATCGCGACCGGCGACCAGACCACCCGCAGCGCCAGGATCTCCATCGGCCCGGTCGGCTCGACCAGCGGCCAGTAGAGAGCCGACAACCCCCACAGGACGTACGCCGCGACACCGAACAGGACTCCACGCGACGCAACGGACACCCTGCCCAGACTACGTGGTGATCAGCTCCCGTCGCGTTCGTCGTCGAGGTGCACGTAACTTGACACAGTCCAATGCATGTCCATGGCTGACAGTCCAGCGTGCCGGTGCGCCCGCGGCCATCTCTAAGGTTTCAGGATGGTTCGCGCACCGTGAGAGGGTGATCAAGTGGAGACGACCCGTGACCTGTTCATCGCACTGGCCAGGCGCTACGCCTTCGCGGACCTCGGCGCGCTGGCGCCCGGCGAGCGCATCGCCGAGGTCTGCGAGTTCGGGCAGCGGCTGTTGTCACTCGACGCCGAGGATTTCGCCGCCGACGCCAAGGCGGTTCCCGCCGGGCTGCGGCGCCAGGCGCGCGCCTGCCACATGCCGCAGACGCCGCGCGAGCAGCCCAGGGGCGCGCTGGAGTCGCTGCGCCCCGCCTACGAGCTGCTGCTCGAGGTCATCGCCGTCCGGTGGCACCGGCGCGAGCTGAGCCCGATGATCGCCGCCGTGCACATCGCGGCCGAATACCTGCCGCTGCTCGCCTTCGAGCCGCATCTCGGCCACGCCGGCGACCCGGCGCGCTGGCCGGCCGGGCTGAGCGCGACGGGCAGCAGGTTCGGCGTGATCGGCGACCGCGACTGCGACCACACCAAGTCCGAGCAGTCCGCCACCAACCGGACCCTCCGCGTCGCCGGTGAGCCCGCCGAGGGCTGGCGCGCGTACTTCGACCGGCAGCACAGCCAGGTCGCCGGGGCGCTCGCCGTCTGCGTGGCGGGCTGCCGCAACCCCTGCACGGCCATGGACTGGATCGAGCCGGAGCCGCGCGCCGACCTGCACGTGCGGGCCCGCACCGCGCTGGCGTTCGCGGACACCCCGCTGGTACGGCTGCGCCACGCGGCCCCGGTGGGCCACGGCTTCGGGGTGCCGTCGCCGGAGGAGGTGCTGGAGGCGTGGGAGCGCAGCCGGGCCGTCCTGGACAAGAACCCGGTCGGCGCGGCGGCGGCCAAGGACGACGGCTTCCCGCTGCCGGGGCTGCCGTCGCTGTTCTCCGCCGTGGCCGCCGCGCCGCTCGGCCCGGCCACGCTGCTGGCCGGGGTCAGCCGGCACATCGTCGAGCTGCTGGAACAGCAGACCCCCTGAAACCCTCCAGGCTGACCCCGGCGGCCCCCTCGGCTAGGAAGGAGCATGAGGGCGCCGCCTTCCGCGGGGGCGCAGGTGGCGCCTTCGCCTACCGTCTGGCGGTGGCCTGTTCGGCGAGCGCGCCGATGCCGTACAGGATGCCGCCGACGAGGTCGCCGGCGCCGAAGGCGGTGGCCATGGACATGCCGGTGAGCCGGCAGGCGGCGTCCGGGAGGCGGCGGCGGGCGTTCTCGCCGGTGACGATCTCCAGGGCGCGGCCCCGTACGTCGACGAGGACGACGACCGCGTCGGGCGACTCGGCGCCGAGCGCGGCGTGCAGCTTCTCGGCGAAGTGGCGGCGGCCGCCGCGGGGCGGGCCGAGGTAGAGGCCGAAGCGCAGCCCGGTGCGCCGCTCGGCGGCGAGCAGCGCGCGCCTGACGTCGTCGGCCTGCGGGGCGGTGAGCGTGCGCATCGCGGTCACCAGCCCGCCGACGCGCCGCCGACCCGTCTGCTGGGCTCGGCCGTCTCGGCGGCCGTCGCCCAGTCGGCGCCGGGCTCGGGCAGCCAGCTCGGCGGCCGGTCGACCAGCACCAGGCCGGACGTGCTCACGCCGTGCTCGCCGCGCCCCGGCCCGCCGAACCACACCGGCGCCGCCTCCGCCCTGCGTGCCGAGCCCCGGCCCGGCACCATGACCAGCAGGCTGATCAGCAGGAACAGGGCCAGCGACATCCCGACGAGGAAGAGCAGGATCTCCAGCGCGCTGTCCACACCAAGACCGTAATCCCGGTTCGTCTGTCCGGCCAGACCCTCCCATGAGAGTCTTGACACAAGATCCCCAAGACGAGGTCAACATCACGGTGGTAGCTCCAGAGACGATCGGCCGGTATCCCGTCGAACGCCCCCTCGGCTCGGGCGCCTTCGCGACCGTCTGGCTGGCCATGGACGAGCGGCTCGACTCGTACGTGGCGATCAAGGTGCTGGCCGACAACTGGGCAGCCGAGCCGGAGGTGCGCGAGCGGTTCGTCAAGGAGGCGCGGCTGTTGCGGCAGGCCGACTCGCCGCGCATCGTGCAGGTGCACGACATCGGCGAGCTGCCCGACGGGCGGCCGTATTTCGTCATGACGTATGCCGACATGGGCTCTTTGTCCGGCCGGTTGCGTGACGGGCCGCTGGCGGTCGGCGAGGCCGTCCGCGTCATCGGCGAGGTCGCCGAGGGCGTCGAGGTGCTGCACCGGATGGGCATCGTGCACCGCGACCTCAAGCCGTCCAACGTGCTGTTCCGCTCGCTGGCCGGAGGCGGCGAGCGGCTGATGGTGGCCGACCTCGGCGTGGCCCGCTCCCTCGCCGACGCCACCAGCCACACCATAGCGGCCGGGTCGCCCGGTTACATGGCGCCCGAACAGATGCGCATGGACGGCTCCCCCGACCGGCGCGCCGACGTCCACGGGCTCGGCGCGATGGCCTACCACCTGCTCACCGGCCGGATCCCCGGCTCAGGCGCGGTCCGCCTCGCGCCCCACCGGCTGCGGCCCGACGTCCCCGAGCACGTGAGCGCGGCCGTCATGAAGGCCATCGACCCGGACCCCGAGCGCCGCTGGTCCACCGCCGCCGCCTTCGCCGCCGCGCTCGCGGCCGATCCTCTCCCTGCCGATCTTCCCCGGGCCGATCCTCCCCCGGCCGGCCACGGCGCAGCCAAGGTCCAGCCGCCCGTGGAGACGATCCCCCCGGGTGTCGCGAGCGAGCCGTCAGGCGGTCGCGGCGCCCCCACGACCCCGTCCGCCATCCACGGACTCCACGAGCCCCGCCCCGGGGACGAGCAGGCGGGGCCAGAGCACACCGTGCCGCCGTTCCGGCCCGCCGCCGGCGAGCCGCCGGAGCCCCCCGCCCCTGAAATCCTGGAGAAGCGGCCGGTCGACCGGATGCGCGTGGTCACGGTCGCCGGGGCGGCGCTGGCGCTGGCCGTGGCGGTGACCGCCGCCGTGCTGGCCCTGCGCACCCCGGGCGGCGGGACACCCCAGGGCGGCACGACGAGCATGGGCAGCACAGTGGCGGCGGGCCTGCGCACCGACGCCGGCATCCCGCCGCAGTACCGGGAGCTGATCATCGAGGCCGGCACCTGGTGCCACGACGTCGACGGGCTCTCCCCCGCGCTGATCGCCGCGATCCTCAAGGTGCAGAGCGACTTCGACCCCGACCTGAGCGACCCGGAAGGCGACGAGTACGGCATCGCCCGCTGGACGCCCTCGGTGCTGCAGCACTGGCAGCCGGGCGGCCTGGAGGACCCGATCCCGAAGCCGCCGCTGAGCCCCGAGCTGTCGATCCCGGCGATGGGCCGGTTCTTCTGCGCGCTCGGCCCGAAGGTCGCCGACGTGCCGATGGACCCGGCGGCCCGGCTGTCGGCGCTGTTCGTGACGGGCGTGGACCCGGTGCGCCGCGACATGGGCGTGCCGTCGAAGTGGAAGAAGCACGTCGAGGAGGTCCTGCGCTACCGCGACCAGTATCAGGACAAGTGACCGCCCGCCGCTGACGGCCCCGGCAGCAGCCGCAGGTCGGCGTCCCTCACCAGGTCGAAGCGGAGCGCCAGGTTGATGAGCGCGGCCCGCTGCCAGTCGGCCTTGCCGGCGTCGTCGGCCTGCTTGACGCGGAGCTTGGTCCTGGCCAGGTAGTCGATGTGGAAGTTGACGCCGCTCCTGGTCAGGCCGTGACCGGCCAGGCGTTCGATGAGCTGGGGCACGGTGGGCACGACGGTGCTGGACGGGTCGCGCAGCCGGGGCTCGCAGAGCGCGACGAGGATGAGGAAGTACTTGGCGGTCCTGTCCAGCGGGTAGACGCCCCGGGTGGCCTCGCCGGTGGCCGCGGGCGCGGCGGCCGTCCCGTACAGGTGCTCGGGCGCGAACACCAGGAAGCCGGTCGTGCCGTGCTCGCCCGGCAGGATCACCCGCGAGAACTCGAACGGCACCGGCATCGACAGGCGGCGCGGCGGCACCTTGACGAACTCGCCGCCGCCTTCGGGGTTCTCCACGACGTAGGTGCGGTCGGGGGTGAGGTTGCTGATGAGCCAGTAGTCCTCGACGGCCTGGATGCGCCCGGCGAGCCTGGACACGGCCCGGTCGGCCACCACGATGTCCACGGGGACGTCCTGGGCGCCGCGGCCGAACGTGGCGGTCTCGCCCGGCGCGAGCTCGGCGGCCACGCTGGTGTCGGTCTGGATCAGCACCGTACGCATGCGCATGGTTGTACGCCCTCCGCTGGTCGCGCGGCCACCTGTAATCTTGCAGGAGCCGGGGCGCACCTCTCTAGAGAGGAAGGTATAAGTACCCGGAAATCGGGCGTAGAACACGGTGAGCTGGGCCATAAAACTATGGACAAGGCAACACTAGGAATCGATCGAAACCTCGGGCTACGGTGAGTTGCGTGGACTCCGACCCTCAGCGTGAAGACGGTCACAACACCTCTCCCATCTGGGTGAGCGACAGACCCGAAAGCGAGCAGACCGCCGCCGCCAAACCTTCGGCGCCCACCTCCACGTTCGCGCCGGTCGAGCGCGCGTCCGTGCGCAGCCTGTTGCAGCAGCCGAGGTTCCGCCGGCTGCGCAACAGGGCGCTGGTGGCGCTCGCGGTCGGCGTCGTCGTGGGCTTCCTGGTGAGCGACTGGCGCGCGGGCGCGACCGCGGCCGTGGTCGCGGCGATCCTGGAGACGGTCTACCGGGCCCGCTCCAACTCGACGGTGCCGGCGTGGCGGCGGTCCTCCGTGGCCGAGCGCCGCACGGAGGCCCAGCTGCGCAAGCTGGAGCGCGGCGGCTACCGCACGCTCCACGCCAGGGCGATCCCGGGCAGCGAGGCGCAGATCGACCACCTCGTGGTCGGCCCCACGGGCGTCTACGCGGTCGACTCGGAGAAGTGGGACAAGCGCCTTCCCGTACGGGTCCAGATGGGCAAGAAGCTCTTCCACGGCCCGTTCGACATGAAGCCCCGCATCACCGAGGCCAAGTGGGAGGCCGCCCAAGCCAGCGAGCTGATCAGCAAGTCCTACGGCCGGGAGGTCTCGGTCACGCCGTCGCTGGCGATCTACGGCCCGCCCGTGCCCTGGAAGATCATGACGATCCGCGGCGTCGACGTCTACGAGGGCGGCCGCGCCCGCAGGTGGATCACCAAGCGGGAGCGCGCGCTGACCGACACGGAGATCGACCGGATCTACGAGATCGCCGAGCAGGTGCTGCCTCCGCGCTACGGCGAGGGCTGACACTCCACCCGTCGCTGGTGTCCGCGCTGTGGACAACCGTCTCAGCTACCGAGCGGTTGGCCGTACCATGTGTAGACGCTAGCGATGGGAGAACGCCGATGCCCGCCCTCAGGTCACGTACAGTCACCCACGGCAGGAACATGGCCGGTGCCCGGGCCCTGCTCCGGGCGACCGGCGTAGCCGGGAGCGACCTCGGGAAACCGATCATCGCGGTGGCCAACAGCTTCACCCAGTTCGTCCCCGGTCACGTGCACCTGCGCGACGTGGGTGACGTGGTGTCCGCGGCGATCCGCGAGGCGGGGGCCATCCCGCGCGAGTTCAACACCATCGCCGTCGACGACGGCATCGCGATGGGCCACGGCGGCATGCTCTACTCGCTGCCGTCGCGCGAGCTGATCGCCGACGCCGTCGAGTACATGGTCAACGCCCACTGCGCCGACGCGCTGATCTGCGTCTCCAACTGCGACAAGATCACGCCGGGCATGCTGCTGGCCGCCTTCCGGCTCAACATCCCCACGGTCTTCGTCTCCGGCGGGCCGATGGAGGCGGGCAAGACGCCCGGCCGCAAGCTCGACCTCATCGACCCGATGATCGCCGCCGCCGACGAGTCGGTGTCCGACGCCGAGCTGCTGGAGCTGGAGGAGAACGCCTGCCCCACCTGCGGCTCGTGCTCCGGCATGTTCACCGCCAACTCCATGAACTGCCTGGCCGAGGCGATGGGCCTGGCCCTGCCCGGCAACGGCACGATCCTGGCCACGCACAAGCGCCGCAAGCAGCTCTTCGAGGACGCCGGCCGCACGCTCGTGGAGATCACCCGGCGCTACTACGAGGACGACGACGCGTCGGTGCTGCCGCGCTCGATCGCCACCCGCGACGCCTTCGAGAACGCGATGGCGCTCGACGTGGCGATGGGCGGCTCCACCAACACGATCCTGCACATCCTGGCCGCCGCCCGCGAGGCCGAGGTCGACTTCGGCCTCAAGGAGATCAACGAGATCTCGCAGCGCGTGCCGTGCCTGTGCAAGGTCGCCCCGGCGACGAACAAGTACCACATCGAGGACGTCCACCGGGCCGGCGGCATCCCCGCCATCCTCGGCGAGCTCGACCGCGCCGGGCTGCTCCACCGCGACGTGCCCACGGTCAACGGCGGCACCCTCGGCGAGACGCTCGCCGCCTGGGACCCGGCCTCCCCGACCGTGCTGCCCGAGGCCGTCGAGCTGTGGCACGCCGCGCCGGGCAACGTCCGCACCGTCAAGCCCTATTCGCAGGACAACCGCTGGGACGACCTCGACCTCGACCGCGCCGCCGGATGCGTGCGCGACCTGGAGCACGCCTACACCGCCGACGGCGGCCTGGCCGTCCTCTACGGCAACATCTCGCGCGACGGCGCCGTCGTGAAGACCGCCGGGGTCGACGAGTCGATCTGGAAGTTCAGCGGGCCCGCGGTCGTGTTCGAGTCGCAGGAGGACGCCGTCGACGGCATCCTCGGCGGGCGCGTCAAGGAGGGCGACGTGGTGGTCATCCGCTACGAGGGCCCCAAGGGCGGGCCCGGCATGCAGGAGATGCTCTACCCGACCTCGTTCCTCAAGGGCAAGGGCCTGGGCAAGGCGTGCGCGCTCGTCACCGACGGCCGCTTCTCCGGCGGCACCTCGGGCCTGTCCATCGGCCACGCCTCCCCCGAGGCCGCCGAGGGCGGCGCGATCGCGCTCGTCGAGGACGGCGACCTGATCGACATCGACATCCCGGCCCGCAAGCTGGAGCTGCGCGTTCCCGAGGCCGAGCTGGCCGCCCGCCGCGAACGGCTGCTCGCCGACCTCGGCGGCTACCGGCCGCGCGAGCGCCAGCGTCCGGTCAGCGCCGCCCTCCAGGCGTACGCGGCCATGACCACGTCCGCCTCCACCGGCGCGTCCCGCGACCTGTCGCAGCTCTCCCGCTGACCTCGTCAACCTGTACGGCGATGCCGTACAGGTTTTCGAAAACTGTCGGTGGCGTTACCTATTCTTGGGGTATGGCTACAGTCGTGAAGCCCCAGACCCGCCCGCTGACGACCGCCGAGATCGCCGCCCTCGCCCTGTCCCTCGCACACCTGGGATCGGGCCCCCAGGCCGTCACCGCCAGGCGCGGCCTCCAGCACGCCTTCGACCATCTGGACCTCGACGACGCCGTCATCGCGACCACGCTCGCGACCCTCACCGACCCGCTCCCCGTCGACGTCGCCTCCCGCGCCCGGCTCATCGCCGACGCCATCACCAGCCGGATGATGGTCCGCCTCCACTACCGCGACGCCTCCGGCACCGTCACCAGCCGCGACGTCGAGCCCGTCACCTGCCTGGTGCACCGCGAACACTGGTACCTCGTCGGCGTCTGCCGGATGCGCCGGGGCATCAGGGCGTTCCGCTTCGACCGCATCATCGCCGTCGAGCCCACCCTGACCCCCTCCCGCCCCCACCTCGCCGACCGCTTCCTCCCCTTCCAGCGCCGCAAGCGCTCCAGGCCCACCCAGATCCCGGCCTGACGGTCCTGTCTTAGGCTGCGGCGTGCCCAGCCGCAGCCTTTCGGACGTGACGCCCAGCCGGGGCAGCCGTTGCTGGACCCCTTGGGATGGTCCCGCTCGGGTGGCCCCTCCCTCCCGGAGCCTCCCACCGTCCCGCCACCCGGCCAACCGCCCACCACAGGCCCGGACCCAGACGAGGGCCGCTCCCCGGGGAGCTGCCCTGCGCCGGGGAGCAGCCCTGCTCCGGAACGGCCCTGCCGCGCGCCCCTCCGCGTGGGCCCCTTCGGAGGCGGCAACCCTGCCGTGACCCTCCGTCGAGAGCGCCCGCCCCCTCCCGAGGCGCGGGCCGCGAAGGCGGTCCTTTACCGGGGAGCGGCCCTTCCTTGGCACGCCCCGGTCACGCGTCCCCTCCGCGCGTCCCCTCCGCGGGCCCCGGGCGCGTTCCCCCGCGTGGCCCCTCCGCACGCCCCTCCTCGCGGCTCTGACGCGTGGGCTCCTTATGGAGGCGGCCGCCCTGCCAGGCCCTCTGCCGTAAGCGCCGCTCCGCCCGGCGCGGGCGCGTTTTCGGGGGTCGCCCGGGGACAGGCTCTCGCGGGGTGAGGGCCGGATCGGGAGGGGGGTGGGGGCCCGCCGGGAAGGGGGCCGGTG
>NZ_JAHKRO010000176.1 GCF_019396325.1 Nonomuraea ceibae | reverse complement strand
AGCGCCGCCGCCCGGGCCGGGGGTCCGGCCCCGGAGGGCACCGCGCGGCTCGCCGCACCGATCAAGGCAGGCGGGAAGGCGCGGGGGTGGGTGGCGGGGGCGGTGACCTCGGTCGCGGCGCTGGTGGCGGTCGCGCTCACGCTGCTGTACGTCGCCGCCCGGCAGGATCCGCCGGCTGCGGGCACCCGTACGGTCGTGGTGCCGGAGCTGGGCGCGACGCTGCACGAGCACCCGGCGGACCCGTTACGGCTGACGTCGTTCCTGCGCGGGTCCACGGACCTGAGCGAGGGCCTGGCGTTCGCCGCCGGTGTGCGGCTGCCGGGCGAGGACACGTTCCTGCCGGTCACGGAGCGGATGGCGCCGATGGTCTCCCCCGGCGGGGATCGGGTGGCGTACGTGCACGAGTCTCCGGACCTGGCCGTCGAGAACGCGGGGGCGGTGCGGTTCACCGCGCGCGACCTGACGGGCGCGTTCTGGGTGGACGTGGTCGAGCCGCCGCTGGCGCTGCGCCGCCCGTCGTGGTCGCCGGACGGCTCCCGGCTGCTGGTCACCGTGTGGGACCCCCGGCTGGACGACCGCACCACGGGGTTCGCCGTCGTCGACCCGGCCCGCCGCACCGCGTCCGTGGTCAGCGCTCCGGCGCCGGGCAAGGAGGACTACGTGTGGGCCTCCGGCGACACCCTGGCCCGCGCGTCGGGGACCGGCGCGATCACCGTCCACTCCCCCGCCGGCGCCGTGCTGCGCACGCTGGGCGGGGTGCGGCAGCCGGCGGGCACGGTCCCGGTGTTCTCCGCCGACGGCAGGCTCGCCACGCTCTGCCCGGGGGCGGAGGACAGGGCGTGCGTGCTCGACGCCGCCACCGGCCGCCGTCTGACGACGCTGCCGCTGCAGGCGGGCGGGGTGCTCTGGTTCTGGTACGGGACGGACCACCTGGCCGTCTACTCCGCGGCCTCCTCGGCGGTGCGGGCGGTGGATCTGACCGGCGAGCCGGTGCGCACGCTAGCCGAGTTCGCGACGGGGGGCGCCTGGACCGTCCACTGGGCGGCGCGCTGACCCGGAGCATCGGGGACCGCCGTCAGGCGGACGGCTCCAGGCCGAGGATCGCGCCCGCGCCGCGCAGCAGCTCGGCGCGGAGCTCCGCCACGGGCACGTCGGGGAGCTGGCTGACGGGGTCGGCGACGGCGGCGAACGCCTGGGCGGCCCGTACGCGCTCGCGCCACCCTGCGCCGGGCCCGGCGAGCAGGTCGACCGCCCGGCCGGTGAAGGCGGTCACGCGCGAGATGACCTGCGCGCTCTCGTCAGCGTAGACGGAGGCGTCGCGCAGGAGCAGCGCCATCGTCCGGCGGTGGGCGAGCATGACGTCGAGGCACCCGGCGAGCAGGTCACGGCGGACGTCGGTCCCGGCGGGGGCGGACTCGGCGGCCCGGATGGCGGCTTCGAGCTCGTCGATCGGCGGCGTGACGAGGCTGTCGAGGATCTCGCTCTTGCTGCGGAAGTGGTGGTAGAGCGAGGGCTTGGAGATGCCGACCCGTTCGGCGACGTCGCGCATGCTGGCGGCGCGGTAGGTCTGGGCGGCGAACAGGTCGCGGGCCGCCTCCAGGATGCGCTGCCTGGTGTCGCCGGGTTCGTTACGCACTGACGCCGCCTCATCGAGCCGAAGGTGTGCCGCCCAGCCTAGCCGACCTTCCGGTCGGTAGGGTATGGTCACGTCCCGACCGACCGGTAGGTAGAGAGAAGGGCGTGGACGATGACACGGACCGACGGCATGACGGCGGCGGGCTACGAGCCGCTGCGGGAGGCGTTCGAGCGCAACTTCGCCGAGCGCGGCGAGGTCGGCGCCGGGCTGACCGTCTACCGGGACGGGCGGCCGGTCGTGGACCTGTGGGGCGGCGAGGCCGACCCGGGCACGCACCGGCCCTGGCGGCGCGACACCATCGCCCCGCTCGCCTCCACCTGCAAGGTGTTCGCCTCGGCCGCGGTGCTGCTGCTGGCCGAGCGGGGCCTGGTGGACCTGGAGGCGCCCGTGGCCCGCTACTGGCCGGAGTTCGCGGCGAACGGCAAGGCCGGCATCACCGTGCGCACCCTGCTCGGGCACCGCGCCGGCCTGCCCAGCATGCACGCGCGGCCCATCACCTGGGAGGACCTGCGCGACTGGACCCCGATCACCGACACGCTCGCCGCCGCGGCCCCCGAGTGGCCGCCCGGCACGGCGCACGGCTATCACGGGGTGAGCATCGGCCATCTCGCCGGGGAGATCGTCCGCCGGGTCTCCGGCGTGACGCTGAGCGAGTTCCTGGCCAGGGAGATCACCGGTCCGCTGGGCCTCGACTGTTACGTCCGGGTGCCCGACGCCGCGCTGCCGCGCCTGGCGACGATGGTCGTGCCCGACGCCGACACCGTGCGCCTGGGCATGGAGGTGCCGGAGCTCGCCGGGTTCGTCGCGGCGCTCGCCGACCCCGGCAGCCTGTCCTACCGCTCCTTCTACGGCAGCGTCGCCATCGGCTGGGACGCCACCAACGACCCGCGCACGTACCAGGTGGAGAGCCCGTCGATGGACGGCGTCGCCTCGGCGCACTCGCTGGCCCGCTTCTTCGCCGGCCTGATCGGCGAGGTCGACGGCGTCCGGCTGCTCGGTCCCAGGCTGGTCGACCGGGTGCGCACCCCGCAGGCCGAGGGCATGGACCGCACCCTGTGCGCGCACACCGCCTGGGGGATCGGCTTCGCCGTGCCCGGCGGCCCGTTCTGGCCCGCACCGCCGCGCCTGACGGGCCTGTTCGGGCAGGGCGGCGCGACCGGCTCGTTCGGCTTCGCCGACCCGGACCGCCGGATCGCGTTCGGCTACGTGCCCAACCGCGGCTCCGAGCTGCTCGAAGGCGGCGACTTCCGCGTCCGTTCGCTCATCGAGGCGCTGTACGCGACGCTGGAGGGCCGGGAACGCGGGTGAGCCCGGGATTCGCGCACGAAGGGGCGTACATGTGGATCTTCAACGAGTAGGCTCGTCGGACATCCTGCCCCATTCGCCCGGGAAGGCGACCGATGACCGAAGAAGCGCTCAGCCGCATCAACACCGAGGTTCCCAGCCCCGCCCGCATCTACGACCTGTGGCTGGGCGGCAAGGACAACTACGAGATCGACCGGATCGTCAGCGAGCAGATCCTCCAGGCGGTGCCCGAGCTGCCGGTGCTCGCCCGGACCAACCGGGAGTTCCTGGGCCGCGCGGTGCGCTACATGGCGGGCCAGGCCGGGGTCCGGCAGTTCCTGGACATCGGCACCGGCATCCCGACCGCGAACAACACCCACCAGGTGGCGCAGTCGGTGGACCCGGGCTGCCGCGTCGTCTACGTCGACAACGACCCGGTGGTGCTGGTGCACGCGCGGGCGCTGCTGCAGGGCGAGTCGGAGGGCGACACCTCGTTCATCGACGCCGACCTGCGCGAGCCGGAGAAGATCCTGGAGGCGGCGCGCGACCTGCTGGACTTCGACCAGCCGATCGGGCTGATGCTCCTCGGCGTGGTGGACTTCCTGCCGGACACCGGCGAGGCGCGGTCGATCATCGGGCGGCTGATGGAGCCGATGGCGCCGGGCAGCCATCTGGCCATCTCGCACGGCCTGGTCGGCAAGCAACTGGAGGAGGGCGTGCGGCACTGGAACGAGAGCGGCGGCGCCACGATGACGCTGCGCACGCTGGAGGAGGCGACGAGCTTCTTCGACGGCCTGGAGTTGCTGGAGCCGGGCGTGGTCGCGCTGCCGCAGTGGCGGCCGGACCCCGACACGCTGTACGCGGACCGCGAGGCGGTCTACTACGCGGGGGTGGGCCGCAAGTCCTGAGCCGAGATGCCGTGCCGGGGCGTCCCCGGCACGGCATGGTCCCGCCCGTCAGCCGTTCTTCGCCTTGGCGTAGTCGCTCGCGCCGCCCGCGAAGTCGTAGACCAGGACCTGCTCGTCGCCGACCACCCAGGCGTCGTGCCCCGGCGGGCAGACGAACACCTCACCGGGGCCCACTTCGGACTCCGTGCCGTCCTGCATCCGGATGTGCAGCCGCCCGCGCACGACGAACCCGTTGTGGTGGACCTCGCACAGGTCGGTGCCCGCGATCGGCTTGACCGACTCCGACCAGCGCCACCCCGGCTCGAACGTGGCCACGCCGAAGCTCAGGCCGGTCAGCTCGCACACCTCCAGGTGGCCCATCGGGAAGTCGCGCCGTTCGTCCGGCTTGTCGATGCTCTTGACTTCGATCATGACGTCCCCCCTCCGTCACTTCCAGTCTTTCACCGGGTCCGGCGGCTCACAAGACGATCGGGAATTGGGCCTTGCCGCAGGTGGATGTCAAGGCTAGTGTCAGGCCAACTCTTAGGAAACTTTCCTATAAGTTTCACCCCCCGGCAAGAGAAGGTGATCAGGTGAAACGCGTCCTCGCGTCCGCGTGCGCCGCCGCCGTCGTGGGCGGGCTGGCCTTCCTGCTCCCGCTGTCCAGCGCCTCCGCCGCGACCTGCGCCGCCGCGTGGAGCTCCGGCGCCGTCTACACCGGCGGCATGACCGCCTCCCACAACGGCCGCAACTGGTCGGCCCGATGGTGGACGCAGAACGAGACCCCCGGCAGCTCCCAGGTGTGGGCCGACCAGGGAGCCTGCGACGGCGGCGGCACCACCCCGCCGGGCTCGTGCGACCACCCGAACTGGGTGGCGGGCACCTTCTACGCGGCCGGCTCGATCGTGCGCTACACCGACGGCCGCTACTACCGCGCCGAGCACGACAACCCGGGCTACGACCCGGTCGTCTCCACCTGGTACTGGGAGCCGTACACCTGCGGAGGGAGCACGCCCACGCCGACGTCCACGCCCACCGACCCGCCGGACCCGTCCGGGTTCGTCGTCAGCCAGGCGCAGTTCAACCAGATGTTCCCGAACCGGAACTCGTTCTACACCTACAGCGGCCTGACCGCCGCGCTGAGCGCGTACCCGGGCTTCGCCAAGACCGGCAGCGAGACCGTGCGCAAGCAGGAGGCGGCGGCCTTCCTCGCCAACGTCAGCCACGAGACCGGCGGCCTGGTCCACATCGTCGAGCAGAACACCGCGAACTACCCGCACTACTGCGACTCGAGCCAGCCCTACGGCTGCCCGGCCGGGCAGGCGGCCTACTACGGGCGCGGCCCGATCCAGCTGAGCTGGAACTTCAACTACAAGGCCGCCGGTGACGCGCTCGGCATCGACCTGCTGCGCAACCCGTGGCTGGTGCAGAACGACGCGGCCGTGGCGTGGAAGACCGCGCTGTGGTACTGGAACACGCAGAACGGCCCCGGCACCATGACCCCGCACAACGCGATGGTCAACGGCCACGGCTTCGGCGAGACGATCCGCAGCATCAACGGCGCCCTGGAGTGCGGCGGCCGCAACCCGGCCCAGGTCCAGAGCCGCGTCAACAACTACCAGCGCTTCACGCAGATCCTCGGCACCACGACGGGAGGCAATCTGACCTGCTGAGCATGTTCGCCGCCTGGCGGGTACGGCTTCCTCATGGTGACAACAGCCGACCGTGAGGACGTCCGGGACCTGCTCGCGCGGCAGGCTCAGCTCGTGGAGGTGCTGCCCGGCCGCGAGTACGCCTGGGCGCACCTCCCGGGCGCGGTCAACGTGCCGCTCAAGGGCTTCGACGAGGCGGCGGCCGGCGCGCTGGACCCGGGGCGGCCGGTCGTCGTCTACTGCCACGACTGGCTGTGCGACCTGAGCCCGCGCGCCGCCCGCCGCCTGGACCGCCTCGGCTTCGGCGACGTGCGCGACTACGTGGCGGGCAAGATGGACTGGCTGTCTGCCGCGCTGCCGTACGAGGGCGAGGCCCGGCTGGTCGTGCGGCAGGTGCGCCCCGACCCGGTGGTCGCCGGGCTGGACGAGCCGCTGGACGAGCTCGGCGACCGGGTGCTCGGCGATCCGGCCGGGCTGGCCGTGGTGGTCGGCGGCGACGGCGTCGTGCAGGGCGTCGTGGGCTCGGACGAGCTGGCCGCGGGCGGCTCGCGGGGCACGGCCGAGCAGGCGATGAACACGGGCGTCACCACGGTGCGGCCGAGCGAGCCGCTGGAGCCGCTGGTCGAGCGGATGGAGCGGGCCGGGGTCCAGCACGTGGTGGTGACCCGGGCGGACAGCACGCTGGTCGGCCTGTTCGGGCTCGGTGACACCCGGCCGCCGGAGAACGAGTCGGACCAGGGGTGAGTCATGGGGACGCTGGAGGCGCTGCTCGACCGCTACGGCCGGACCTACGCCGAGGAGGCCGGCATCAAGATGGCCGACCGGCCGATGCTGGCCTCAGGTCGCGCCGCACCTCGACGGCCGGGTGCTGGAGGGCGCCCGCGCGGTCGGCCTGCCGCACCGCGAGGGCCCGCTCGCCGACCTGGCGGGCTCCGGCCCGGAGCTGGCCCGGCTGTCGGCGGCCCTGGTGCGGGTCTCGCGCAGCAAGCAGTCGGCCGCCGAGGTGAAGGCCGCCGGACGCTGACCGGTCAGACCACCCAGGCCGGGACGAGCTTGCCCGCGTCGGGCAGCGCGCAGTGCGGGTCGACCGGGGCGGTCGTGCCGTAGGCGCGCATCCCGGCGGGGGCGACGACGATGGCGGCCAGCCCGCCGGACGCGGCGGCGGTGATGCGGCGCGGCACGTCGGCGGGGATCACGACCGTGTCGCCGGGGCCGGCGGTCAGGGTGTCGCCGTCCACCTCGACGGTCGCGCCGCCGTCGAGCACGGTCCACACCTGTTCGGCGTCGATGACGTGGACCGGTCCCGCCTGCCCTCCGGTCATGTCGACCCGCCACACCACCTGGGACGAGCCGCCCTGGGTCGGCGAGGCGAGGGTGGTCATGACGGCGTTGGGGGTCTCGGTGCGGCGGCTTTCGGCGCTGCGGACGACGGGCATGGCGGGCTCCTCAGACAGGAAACGTGGTTGTCTAAATAGTGAACCATGTTGTCCATCTCTGTCAACGCGGCGCTATTGACGCCTCCGTAAAACACGGGTTACCGTCACCTGTACAACTAAAAGGAAACTTTCCTAACAGTTGGCGCGTACTCCCATCCCACCCCCCAGAGTTCACCCAACTCGGATGTCGGAGCATCATGAGACACAGCGTTCAGAGCAAGGTCCTGGCCGGCGTCGCGGCGTTACTCATGCCGCTCACCGCGGTGGTCGCCGCCCCCACGGGGGCGTACGGCGCGACGGCGCCGTCGGCGTCCGTCGCCGCGCTCGCCGCCTGGGCGCCGAACACGGCGTACACGGCCGGCACGGTCGTCACCTACAACGGCGTCTCCTACAAGTGCCGTCAGAGCCACACCTCCCTGCCCGGCTGGGAGCCGCCGAACGTCCCCGCCCTGTGGGAGGTCACGACCGGCGGCCCGGGTGAGGACACCGAGGCGCCCAGCGTGCCCGGCAACCTCCGCTCGACCGGCGTCACCTCCAGCAGCGTCTCGCTCGCCTGGAACGCCTCCACCGACAACGTCGCCGTCACCGGCTACGAGGTCTACCGCGGCACCACCCTGGTCAGCACCGTCACCGGCACCACCTTCACCGACACCGGGCTGACGGCCGACACCGCCTACAGCTACACGGTGCGGGCCCGTGACGCCGCCGGCAACCGCTCCGCCGCGACCGCCGCGGTCAGCGCGCGCACCAGCCAGGGCGGGGGCGACGACACCCAGGCGCCCAGCGTGCCCGGCAACCTCCGCTCGACCGGCGTCACCTCCAGCAGCGTCTCGCTCGCCTGGAACGCCTCCACCGACAACGTCGCCGTCACCGGCTACGAGGTCTACCGCGGCACCACCCTGGTCGACACCGTCACCGGCACCACCTTCACCGACACCGGCCTGAGCGCCAACACGTCCTACAGCTACACCGTCCGCGCCCGCGACGCCGCCGGCAACCGCTCCGCGGCCAGCTCCTCGGTCAGCGCGCGCACCAGCGAGGGCGGCGGCACCGGCGGGGACAAGGTGCTCGGCTACTTCGTCCAGTGGGGCGTCTACCAGCGCGGCTACCACGTCAAGAACATCGACACCAGCGGCTCGGCCTCGAAGCTGACCCACATCAACTACGCCTTCGGCAACGTGCAGAACGGCCAGTGCACCATCGGTGACAGCTACGCCGACTACGACCGCTTCTACCAGGCGGGCGAGAGCGTCGACGGCGTCGCCGACACGTGGGACGCCGGCGCGCTGCGCGGCAACTTCAACCAGCTGCGCAAGCTCAAGAAGAAGTACCCGAACCTCAAGGTGCTGTTCTCCTTCGGCGGCTGGACCTGGTCCGGCGGCTTCGCCCAGGCCGCGCAGAACCCGACCGCGTTCGCCGAGTCCTGCTACCGCCTGGTGGAGGACCCGCGCTGGGCCGACGTCTTCGACGGCATCGACATCGACTGGGAGTACCCGAACGCCTGTGGCCTCACCTGTGACACCAGCGGGCCGGCCGCGTTCAAGAACCTGATGCAGGCGCTGCGCAGCCGCTTCGGCAGCAACAACCTGGTCACCGCCGCCATCACCGCCGACGGCACCGACGGCGGCAAGATCGACGCGGCCGACTACGGCGGCGCCGCGCAGTACGTCGACTGGTACAACGTCATGACGTACGACTTCTTCGGCGCCTGGGCGGCGCAGGGCCCGACGGCCCCGCACTCGCCGCTCAACTCCTACTCGGGCATCCCGATCGCCGGGTTCCACTCGGACCAGGCGATCCAGAAGCTCAGGAGCAAGAACATCCCGGCGAGCAAGCTGCTGCTCGGCATCGGCTTCTACGGCCGCGGCTGGACCGGCGTCACCCAGTCCACGCCGGGCGGCACGGCGACCGGCCCCGCGCCGGGCACCTACGAGCAGGGCATCGAGGACTACAAGATCCTCAAGACCCGCTGCCCCTCCACCGGGACCGTCGCGGGCACCGCGTACGCGTACTGCGGCAACCAGTGGTGGAGCTACGACACGCCGGCCACGATCGGCAGCAAGATGGGCTACTCGAAGAACCAGGGCCTCGGCGGCGCCTTCTTCTGGGAGCTCAGCGGCGACACCACCAACGGTGAGCTGATCACCGCGATGAAGAACGGCCTGAACTGACGCAGGCGCCCTGGGCGGGACGTGAGGTCGCGCCCAGGGCAGCACATCAGGAGCGCCCGCTCCTGCCGCGCCTACGGCGTGGCGGGAGCGGGTGTTCGCGTTGCGAGGCCGCGCACGGTCAGCTCGACGAGCTGGCGCAGCCGGGTGCGCAGGACCTCCGGGGGCGCCTCCTGCTGGGCGATGCCGGTCAGGGAGGCGACCAGGACGGCGGCGGCGTCGCGCGCCGGGATGGCGTGGCCCAGCAGGTCGAGCTCGCCGGAGGCCGCTTCCAGCGCCGCCGCGACCGCCTCGGTGTAGCCGTCCTCCAGGGCGAGCACCACGTCGCCCGCCACCTCGCGCGCCTCGGCCAGCAGCTCGGCGCGCAGCCGCGCCTCGACGCCGCCGGCGACGAGGTCGAGCTTGACGGCGAGCATCCCGTAGAGCCGGTCGGCGACGGAGCCGTCGCCGCGCCACGCGGCCCGCGCGGCGGTCACGAGGCCGTCGGCGAGCTTCTCGCCGACGGCGCGGAAGAGCTCCTCCTTGCCGCCGAAGTACTGGTAGACGGCGGGGCGGGACATGCGCGCCGCGCGCGCGATCAGGTCCATGGACGTGCGCCGGTAGCCGTGACGGACGAAGACGCCCAGGGCGGCGGCGACGATGTGGTCCTGCTTGGCCGCGGCCCCGTCTGACATGCTGACATTCTATGACGGCCCGTCAGGACCGGGCCGGGGGCCGCCTGCCGAAGGCGCCGATCGTCGCGTGGAACACGCCGATGGCCAGCGCTCCGAGCGCCGCCGCCGCGAACGCCGCGACCGGCCGCTCCCGCACGTCCGCGCCCCAGGCCAGCAGGGCGGCGATGACGTACGACGCCCAGCCCGCCAGCAGGTTGGGCAGCGGCCCTGAGCCGAAGGCCGAGGGGAAGTGCTCCTTGGTGATGCCCTTGACGAAGTGCGGGGTCGCGTTGGCGGCGAACAGGCCCGCGAAGAAGCTCATGACGACGGTCGGCAGCATGCGTCCTCCTGGACGGTCTCGGGTGCTGACATGTTAGACGTTTTTTGTCAGCCTGTCTGCCGGGTGGCGCGGCGACGGCTACGATCACGGCATGCCGATCGACTTCGAGGAGGCCAGGGTCGTCCCGGGCAGCGCTCCCGGCACGTACGTCCTGGTCGTCAGCGGGAGCAAGCCGTACGCGAACATGGAGGTGCGGCTGGCGCCGCTCGTCTACATCACCCAGCCGGACTACTGGGTCATCGAGGTCGAGGGCACGCTGCCGGGCATCGGGCTGCCCGCGCTGGCGCCGTACACGGTGTCGCTGCCGCTCGACGCGGTCCTCGGCACGGCGGGGATCGAGGTGGCCGGCGCCCGCCGGAGGCAGAGGTTCGACGTGCCGTAGAACACCGTGCGCGCCGGGGTCGCTACCGTGGGTGATTTCGGATGGGCGTATTCTGCATTTATGGCGACTTTCGGCCCGGGGAGCAGGACGGGCTAGCGCGTGGGAGGCAGGTCCGCTTCCATCACGGGTTCCAGGCGGGGCGCGCCGGGGCTCGATGACCTGCTGGTGCGCGCCGTCAGCGAGACCGGCGCGCACATCGGCGCGCTCTACCTGCTCGACCAGGACGGCCTGGTCCTGAGCATGAACACGGCGATGGGCTTCCCCGCCGCCGTCGCCAAGGCGTGGGCCCGCATCCGCATGTCGATGCGGATGCCGATGACCGTGTCGCTGCGCGAACGGCGGCCGGTGTGGACGGCCGACCGCGAGGACCTGGCCCGCCAGTTCCCGGGGGTCGCGCTGGCGATGCCGTACAACTTCGCCGTCGTGACGGCCCCGATCCTGTGCGGCGAGGCGGCGCGCGGCGCGCTGCTGCTGCTCCTGCCCGCCACCCGCGACACCGGGCCGGGCCAGCACGTGCTCGACGTCATGGAACGCGCCTGCAAGGACATGGGCGAGCTGCTGGCGCAGGCCGACCGGCTCGGCCGGCCGGTGCGGCCCAGGCCGCGGCCCCGCATCCTGGCCCCGTTCCGCTCCCAGCAGGACGACCCCGCCGTGAGCGCCGAGGCGGCGATGGCCGCGCTGGAATGCCTCAACGGCCTGCCCGAGGGCTACTGCGCGCTGGACGTGGACGGCAGGGTGACGTTCCTCAGCGCGCCGGCTTCCGGGCTGCTCGACACCACCGCCGCCGAGATGGTCGGCAAGCGGCCGTGGGAGGTGCTGCCGTGGCTGGCCGACCCGCCGCACGAGGACAGCTACCGGGCGGCCGTCCTCGGCCACCAGATCACCTTCTTCACCGCCCAGCGGCCTGACGGGCAGTGGCTGGCGTTCCAGCTCTTCCCGACGCCGTCCGGGCTCAGCGTCCGCATCACGCCGAGCACGATGGCCCGCGACCCCGCCCACGTGATGCCCGACCCGGTGGTCAGCCGGCAGATCAGCGGGGCCGCCCTGTACGACATGCTGCAACTCGCCTCGTCGCTCAGCCAGGCCGCCACCGTCCAGGACGTGATCGACCTGGTGGCCGACCAGATCATCCCCGTCTTCGACGTCAAGGGGCTGGCCATCCTGACCGCCGAGGGCGGGCGGCTGCGGGTCGCCGCCACCCGCGGCTACAGCCCGGAAGGCGTCGCCGAGATGCGCAGACGCGCGCCGTGCGCCCCGCACGCCCCCGAACTGCCCCTCATCACCGGCGAACCCGCGTTCTTCGCCAACGAGCGCGAACTGCTCGACGTCTACCCCGAAGCGGGCCGCTACGACGGCATGGCCGCCTGGGCGCTGCTGCCGCTGCACAGCTCCGGCGGGCCGATCGGCACCCTCGTGCTCGCCTACGGGAGCCCGCACCGCTTCACCCAGGACGAGCGGACCACGCTCACCTCGCTCGCCGGGCTGATGGCGCAGGCGCTGGAACGGGCCCGGCTCTACGACGCCAAGCACCGCCTGGCCCAGACCCTTCAGGCCAGCCTGCTGCCGCGCGCCCTGCCGGTGATCCCCGGGCTGGAGGTGGCGGCCCGCTACCTGCCCGCGACCCAGGGCATCGACATCGGCGGCGACTTCTACGACCTCATCCACCTCGACGACGGCCAGGCCGCCGCCGTCATCGGCGACGTCCAGGGGCACGACACGAACGCCGCCGCGCTCATGGGGCAGGTCCGCACGGCCATCCATGCGCACGCGACCTCGGGAGCGAGCGCGGGCGAGGTGCTGAGCCACACCAACCGGCTGCTCATCGACCTGTCGCCGAACCGGTTCACGAGCTGCCTCTACATCAGCCTCGACCTGCGCGACGGCTCCGCGTGCGTGGCGAGCGCCGGCCACCTGCCCGCGCTGCTGCGCCGGCCCGGGCGGCCCACGGAGATCGTCGAGTCGACGCCGGGGCTGCTGCTCGGCATCGACCCGGCGGCCGAGTACCCGACGTCGCAGCTCGACCTGCCGCCCGGCAGCGTGCTGGCCCTCTACACCGACGGCCTCATCGAGGCACCGGGCGTGGACCTCGGCGACGCCATCGACGGGCTGGCGCGGCGGCTGACCCGGCACGGCGGCCTGCCGCTGGCGCGGCTGGCGGACCGGCTCGTCGACCCGGCCGAGGGCGTCGGCTACCGCGCCGACGACGTCGCCGTGCTCCTCCTCTCCCCGGTCAACCCCTCCCCGACGGACGCTGCCCCGGACGCCCCCGGGCACGACGACCCCCCGCCGGAGGGTTAGGGTCCGTTCGGTCCCGCACCGGACGATCCCGGGGTGAACGGTTCCGAGGTGGGGGGTCGCGGGGTGGTGGGGTCGCCGGGTGGTGGGGTCGCGGGCGGACGGTCCCGGGCAGGGGTCAGGCGTCGGTGGGGGCCGGGCCGTAGAGTTCGGCGCGGGCGGCGCGGCAGTCGGGGTCGCGGTCGGCGGCGCGGTCGAGGCCGGCCTTGAGGAGGGCGGCGGTCTCGGCGAGCTGGGCGAGGCGGCCCGGGCCTAGGGTGTCGACGACCAGGGCGCGCACGGACTCCTCCCGGACCCGCCGGGCGCGGGCGGCGGCCTCGCGGCCGGCGGCGGTGAGCGTGATGTCCCAGCCCCGCGCGTCCTCGGTGCAGGCGACGCGCTCCAGCAGGCCGCGCGCGCTCATCCTGGCCACCTGGTGGGACAGCCGGCTCTTCTCCCACTGCAGAGTGAAGCGCAGCTCCAGGGCCCGCAGCCGGCCGCCGGGCGCGTCGAGGAGCACGTCGAGCACCTGGTGGTCGGCCTCGGACAGCCCGGTGGCGCGGGTCAGCTCGCGGGCGAGGTGGGCGGCGAGCTGCGCGTGGACCGCCGTGTGCGCACGCCACGCGGCCAGGCTTTCAGCGGCGGCGGGGTCGGCGTCCCGGCTCTCGGTCATGCCGCCAGCCTACGCCACGAAAGGTTGACATGTCATCCAAAGTGATTATGGTTGACACGTCTACCAATCGGTCTGGAGGACCACATGCCCGACTACGGCCACGATCTGCGGTTCGGGTCGTTCATCACCCCGCGCAACGACCGGCCCGAGGCGGCCGTCGACCTGGCCCGGCTGAGCGAGGAGGCCGGGCTCGACGTGGTCACGTTCCAGGACCACCCGTACCAGCCGGCCTTCCTGGACACCTGGACGCTGCTGAGCTGGGCGGCCGCCAGGACCGAGCGGGTACACCTGTCGGGCAACGTGCTCAACCTGCCGCTGCGGCCCCCGGCGGTGCTGGCCCGCTCGGTGGCGAGCCTCGACCTGCTGTCCGGCGGGCGGATCGAGCTGGGGCTGGGCGCGGGCGGGTTCTGGGACGCGATCGGCGCGATGGGCGGCCGCCGCCTGACGCCCGGCCAGGCGGTCGACGCGCTGAGCGAGGCCATCGACGTGATCCGCGGCATCTGGGACGCGGGCGAGCGGCGGCTGCTGCGGCTGGAGGGCACTTACTACGCGCTCGACGGCGCCAAGCGCGGCCCGGCCCCGGCGCACGACGTGCCGATCTGGCTGGGCGCGTACAAGCCGCGCATGCTCCGGCTGGTCGGCGCCAAGGCCGACGGGTGGCTGCCGAGCCTGGGCTACATCCAGCCGGAGGAGATCGCCGGCGCCAACAAGATCATCGATGAGGCGGCGGAGGAGGCGGGCCGCGACCCGCGTACCGTCCGCCGCCTGCTCAACGTGATGGGCGACGAGGCGCCCGGCACGTGGGTGGAGCGGCTGCTGCCGCTCGCCCTGGAGGACGGGGTCAGCACGTTCATCCTCGGCTCGGACGACCCGCGGGCGATCCGGGCGTTCGCCGAGGAGGTGGCGCCGGCGCTGCGCGAGGCCGTGGCGGCCGAGCGCGGCGGCGGCGCGGGGGG
>NZ_JAHKRO010000175.1 GCF_019396325.1 Nonomuraea ceibae | reverse complement strand
CTGATCGCCCGCCGCGGCTCCGGGCACGGCTCCGGCCTGGGCAAGCAACGCTGGGTCGTCGAGCAGACCTTCGCCCTGCTGCACGCCTTCAAACGCCTGCGCATCCGCTGGGAGATCCGCGCCGACAGCCACGAGGCATTCCTCAAGCTGGCCTGCAGCCTCATCTGCTGGCGGCGCCTCACTTCATTGCGTTAGGCGCTCTAAGCGACGAATTTCAGGCGCATGACACTAGGGCCTAGCCTGGCCGAACGCAGCCGCCAGCCGTTTTCGCAGGAGAGCAGCGGCTTTTTCTGCCCGTCTGGCGACTACGCGAGGGCCGGGAATGCCTACCGGTGGGCAACCGGAGAGGTGGGGCAGTCCCGGCCCTCGCGCGGCAGCCGCCGCAGCCCCGATCACGCTCCGGGCAGTCCGAGCCCGAGCACGTCCATCAGCGGCCCGTCAGGGGCGGGGCGGCAGGTGCCGATGACCTTCCACCCCCAGGCGAGGTACATCGCGTGCGCGGGCGCCCACGGCCGGGTGAGCAGCGTCGCGTACGGCTCAGCCCGGCCGGTGAGCAGCTCGCCGAGGAGCCTTCGCCCGGCGCCGACACCCCGATAGCTCTCGCGCACCATCAGCTCGATCACCGCGAGCTTCGGCAGATGGAGCACCCCATCGGGCGGAGCGGTCGTCTCACCTCCCCACCAGCGGCCGGCGTCCATCGTCCAGCCGAAGCAGAAGCCGACGAGCGCGGCGTCATGGCGGGCCGAGATGAGCTCGAAGCCTGGGAGCTTCACCTGGTTGACGGTGCGCTCGATGAAGCGTTCCCGGCTGAACAGCGGGTTGTCGTGGTACGACGCGTCGCTGTGGACCTCCTCGTACACGTCGCCGTACTCCGGGCTGAGCACGGCGTCAGCGGCGGCCTGGCCGGTGAGCCTGGTGAAGGAGAGGGGGAGATCCAAGGTTCACGCTTCCTGCTCGGGGGCTTGCGGCAGTTCGAGGAGCTGCTTGTAGTCGAGCGCGGCCGAGCGTGCGCTGGCCGGCGCGGAGGGAGGTATCGCCTTCAGGACTGCCTCGGCGTTGTAGCGGACGAACGTCGTCTGGTCGTGGGCGGGCAGGCTGGCCACGGCGGTGCGCGCCATGTCGAGGCCGGTCACAACGTCGCCGTGGCGGACCTCGGTGACTGCCATGTGCAGGCCGATCTGCGCCCGGGTGCGGGCTGCGGCCGGGGGGCAGGCGTCCAGCGCTTCCTGCTGTGCCTGGGCGGCGTTGGTGAGGCCGCCGCCGTAGGTGGCGGCGAATGACCTGGTGTGCAGCAGCCGGGACTCGGGCCAGCCGAAGGCAGAGGTGGTGTCGTCGGTGACGTCCTTCGGTATGAGCTTGAAGACGCGGTCTTGCTCGTGCAACGCCTGGCGGGCGCCCTCGCTGTCGCCGAGCATCGCCCGCGCCTGTGCCTGGATCGCGATGGCGACCGCCAGGCCCGCGCACGGCTGCCCCCGGGCGGCGTCGACCGCGTCCTCTGCGCGGTTCAGCAGCACCTGGAGGGGGAGGCGCTGTTCGTAGATCCCTTGGACGGCGGCCTTGGCGCGGGCGAACGCGATGAGGCGAGGGTCTTCGCTCTGCTCGGCGGCGTGGCGCGCGGTGAGCCACCAGTCCCGCGACTCGCGAGCTTGCCCGCCGCTGCCCAGAGCGTGCGCCAGCAGGAACGTCAGTTGGGCGTTGACCCGGTGCCAGCGTCGGCTGTCGCCGTGCGTGGGCATGATGCGCCGCAGTTCGAGGACGTCGAGCGCGATGTCGGAGATGAGCTGGGGGAGCGGCACGGTGTCGAAGGCGCACGCGTGCTCGTGAACGATCTCCTCCCAGTCCTGGAGGCGAGCTGAACCATTACGGCCGTCGATGAAGTTCCGGAGGGTTTCCAGCGGGGGGAGCATCGTCGCACTCGCGCCTAGGGCTGTGAGGCTGGCGAGTATCTGACGTCGAACACGATCCACGTCCTCAGCATGCCAGATGTCCGTTTCGCCGGAAACCTCTGTCATTTGGCCAAATGAATGGACCAAATTCCGCAGCTCGATCAGGAAGCCGCCCGCCCCGAGCGCGCGGTCGATATCCGCGAGCGGCTCCGGGGGCGCGAGGCGGTCGCCGCGTTCCCAGCGGGAGAGGTTGGAGTAGTCGACGCGCGCGGCGGCTGCCACGTCCTCCAAGCTGCGGTTGCCGCGCAGCAGTCGCAGCCCCGCGCCCAGGCAGTGCACAGGCGACAGGCTGGGGTCCACCCGCTTAGGAGTTCTGCCCATGCGGACTCCGTTTTGGTCAATTGGCCAGTCGGATTGGCCAAATTAGATGCCTTCAAATGAGTTCCTGGCCGACTTCATGATGGCACTACTGATCAGCGACTGCACGTAATCGCCAGGGATACACATCCCCCACATATGCGACCTATCCACCGAGGCCACGATGACCGCATCCGAGGACAAGCCCACCGCAGGAAAGGCCGGCGCCCGCGCGTTGACGGCGCGCGTCTACAGCGCGCTCAGCCCGTCCGGGCGGGATCACTTCGCCGCTGACCGTGAGACCGCGGCCGCCCTGGAGGAGACCATCCCGGGTATGCGGCTGATCGCCCAGTCGAACAAGCACTGCCTGCGCCGCATGCTCGCCTATGCCGTGGAGCTCGCCGACCCGGCGATGCCGCCGCAGGTGCTCGACATCGGCGCCGGTCTGCCGGATCAGCCGCCCGCCCTGCATGAGGTCGCGCACCGCGTCCGCCCTGACTCGCGCGTGGTGTACGTCGACCACGACCTCCAGGTGTACGTTCACGGCCGCGCACTGCTACGCGGCGACGGGGTGGACATGGTCCAGGCCGACCTGCGCAAGCCCTCCCAGCTCCTGGCGGCTGTCGAGGAGACGGGCCTGATCGACCGGAGCCGCCCGGTCATCATCGTGCTCGGCGCGGTGCTGCACTTCCTGAACGACGAGCAGGCCGAGGAGGCGCTGGCCGAGCTGCGCGACTCCCACGCGGCCGGCAGCCTGCTCCTGGTCACGCACGCCACCAGCGACGTCCCCTACACCCGCGACCAGATCGAGGTCGCCCGCTCCCTGTATGAGCAGAAGACTGGGCAGGAGCTGTATCTGCGGACCGGGCGGCGGATCGCGGCGCTGCTGCTCCCGTGGGGGCCGCTGCACCCTCCCGGGCTACAGCCCACGGAGGCGTGGTATCCGGACTACGCCACCGAGATGGTGCAGCCCGCCCCGTACTTCCTCGCCGGCGTCGCCGGGCCGAGGTGATGAGCGTGGCGTGGCGGCAGCCCCCCAGCGTCCTTCCCTCGCGACGCCGGCTCCGCCGCGCCACTTCGCCGGCTCGATGACTACGCCGGCACCGCCGGGTCCGGGCCGCCCTTCCCTCGCGGCAGTCCGGACCCGGCTCCAACCGCTTGAGCACTTCCGCTGGAGATGTGATGCATAACGACGTGGGCGAGCCTGTCCGGGAGCGGCTGTGGCCGACCCACGGCGTCGACGACCGCACTGGCCGCGCGACCGCCGCCGAGGTGCAGGAGCGCACGCGCGGCCGGTGGCTGGCGCTGTGGGGCCCCTACAGCCAGAAGGTGACCGTGTTCTGGCGCGGCCCCGCCCCGAGGGGCGGCTACTGCTTCCAGAGCGGTCTCGACAACGTCTGGGACAGCATCGCCGCGGCGGAGCTGGAGATGGCCCTGCAATACCCGTTCGGGCCGCCCCTGATGTGGAGGTGAGCGGCGGTGGATGCCGGAGTCGCCCAGTGGTTCCTGGCCCGGCGCTTGGGCAAGCGCCAGAAACCCGTCCGCCGTGCCGAGCCAGAGCAGAAGCCGGGCAAGCCTGACCCGGGCGGGCCCGACCCGGCCGAGCAGCGTCGGCCGGAGCACGCCCCTTGAAGCCTCCTGGCCGCCGCCCGGCGGCCAGGAAGACAGCCCCGAGATCCCGCGGGGCTGAAGGAGGAAGGAGCACAAGCATGACCGTGAACGATCTCTACAGCCGCCAGGTGGCCACGCAGGGATGGCGCCGCCTGTGCGGCGGGAACCAGCAGGAGGAGGACGGCGAGTCCTGCGTCCAGATCGCCCCGCTGGAGGGGGTCGAGGACGCTTTCGCCCTGAGTGACTCGAAGAACCCGGCCGCCGGGACACTCCGGTTCACGGGCGCCGAGCTGCGCGCGGCCGGCATCGACACCACCATCTAGAAACCGATGATCGCGGCCCCTGCCTGATCCAAGCAAGCAGGGGCCGCACCAGCAGCCTACGGGAGCAGCAGATCATGCACTGGCACGGCTACCACTGGATCGGCAACGGCGCCGAACGCGGCAACGAGGCCGAGCGCCGCCCCTCCTCGCCCGACTTCCGCACCTCGGCGCTGCCGCCCATGCGGACCGGTGACTGGCTGGCCAAGCCGCCCTCCCGGATCGGCCAAACATGCGACAGCGTCGAGGCCGCGATCGAGTGGCTGTCCGGCCAGTACGGGGCCGTCCAGGGCACGTTCCCGCACGGGGAGGGCGTGCAGCTCACCGCCCGCCTGGAGACCGCCGCCGGGCTGCTGCCGGCCGGGGTGGACGTGCAGTGGGGCGAGTGGCTGACCGGCGGCCGGTTCGTCACGATCGGCATGATCTGCTGCCCCAACCGGCATGTCCCGCATCCGTGTCCCATCGGCAGGAAATGACTTCCGCATGCCCGCGCACCCCCGGACCGGGTGCGCTATCCCCCGACCCGAGGAGCTCCCGGATGACACCGGAGAACGCGCTCACCTTCCACGAGATGTACCCGCGCGTGTTACGGGACGTGACCACGATCCCCGAGCACGAGATATGCACGCGCGGCAACACCTCCCTGGAGGTGCTGGATGTGTCCTTCCGCATCGCCGACCCCGTCCAGCGGGTGCCGTACCTGAACAGCCGGCCGATCAACCTGGCCTACAACTGGGCGGAGGTGCTGTGGTACCTGTTCGGCCGCGACGACCTCGACATGATCGGCTACTACGCGCCCCAGATGCGGCAGAACAGCGGGGACGGCCGCACCCTGACGGGCACCGCCTACGGGCAGCCGCTGTTCATCACCGGCCCGGACGGGCGCACCCAGTGGCAGCGGGTGCTCGACCTGCTCGGCAAAGATCCTGACAGCAAACGCGCCGTCTTATCGATCTTCCGGCCCGAGGAGCTCATCCGCGACAACAACCCGGACGTGTCCTGCACCATCGCCGCCCAGTTCCTGCTGCGCGGCGGCGCCCTGCACATGACGGCCTACATGCGCGGCAACGACGCCTTCATGGGCATGCCCAGCGACGTCTTCTCCTTCACCGTCTTGCAGGAGCTGGCCGCCCACCAGCTCGGCGTCCGGGTCGGCCACTACAGCCACCACGTCGGGTCGATGCACGTCAACCTGCCCAACCGGGCCAAGGTGCGCAAGATCCTCGCCGAGGTCGACGCCGCCGGCTACCGGCCGCCCGCCTTCCGCTTCCCAGCCATGCCCGTCGACGACTGCTGGACGTCGCTGCGGCTGCTCATGCAGGAAGAGGCCGGGCTGCGGGCGAACCTCCACCAGCACACCGGCGCCAGCGTCCGCGAGACGGGGCTGGACCCGTACTGGCAGCAGGTCCTGCTCGTGTTCGAGGTATACCGGCAGATCACCCACACCGACCAGCCCGTCACCCGGGACGTGCTCGGCGCGCTGGACCCCGGCTACCAGTGGCTCATCCGCCACCGCTGGCCCAAGCGGATGCCCGAAGGGGCCGGAGCGTGACCGCCCGGGTGGACTGGACGCGGTGGACGGTCGTGCTGTGCAAGCCGGACGCCACCCAGCGCGGCCTGGTCCCGCAGATCCTCGAATGGGTGGCCGGCACCGTCACCATCGCCACCAGCAGGCAGGTGGTCGTCACCCGCGAGCAGATCCTCGCCCACTACGCCGACATGCTGGAGTTGCAGCACCGCTTCTCCTTCGACGTCGAGGCGGAGCTGGTCGGCCACTACGTCGGCGCGACCGTCACCGTGGCGCTCGCCTACGGCCCCGGCGGCGACACCGCCCGGCAGGTGCGTGACCTGCTCGGCCACTACGACCCGTCCCGCGCGGCCCGGACGACGATCCGCGGCTACTACGGGCACGACAGCGAGGAGGCCGCGCGCACCGAGGGCCGGTTCGTGCACAACCTGGTCCACTCCAGCGACCATCCCGCCGACGCCGAAGCCGACTTCCGGATCTGGTTCGGCGAACCCTACCTGCACGTCCTGAGTCAGGAGGCGACAGCACGATGACCAGCCAGCCCGTACCGATCAGCCTCAGTTCAGGGCCGCGCAAGCTGCGGCTGATGCCCGCCGCCGAGCAGGACGGCCTCGACCCGTACATGGCGCAGATCATCACCAACCGTAAGTCCGGCCTGTCGCTGAACCACGTGATCGGCTGCCCGCTCGACTGCGGCTACTGCGTGCGGCACTTCTGGGGCAACTTCGAGCAGAAGATCCCGCAACTGCTCATCCCCACCCACGAGGCGGTCACGCTGCTCGTCTCCCACCCGGAGTTCCGGCCGGACACCACCCCGCTCCAAATCTTCAACAAGGCCACCGACCCGTTCCTGCCCGGGGTGAAGCCGCACACCTTCGAGGTGCTGGAGGAGCTGGACCGGCTCGGCATGAGAAACCTGGTGCTGATCATCACGAGGTTCCACGTCACCGAGGACGACATGCGCCGGCTGGAGGCGTTGTCGTACGTGCGGCCGACGCTGCTGTTCACCTACTCCGGCATCGCCGACGCCCGGGTCGAGCCGATCGCCAAGACGACCACGACGGTGGACTCCATCGTCGTGGCCGCCGGCCACCGGAAGCGGACGAAGGTGATCCTTTACTGGCGGCCGATCGTCCCGCACTGGAACGACGACCCGGCCACGATGGCGCACGTGCTGAAGGTCGCCGACGCCGCCGGCGTGGACGCGATCGTGTTCACCGGCTACTACCACAAGGAGGAGAACGCCTCCTATCTGCGCGGGCTCGGTGTGCCGGTGCCGTACGCGGAGAACTGGCAGCGCCGCAAGATGCTGCCCGAGGACCTGGACCGGCGGGTCGTCCAGGCGTGGCGGGATTCCGGCATCAGCATCCCGCTGTTCCGCAAGACGTCGTGCGGGGTCACCGCCTCGTGGGAGATCGCCGACTACAACGGGCACCTCGGCGTGCCGGAGCTGTGCGACATCTGCCCGGCCGAGCAGGTCGCCCGGTGCAAGGCCGCGCTACGCCCGCCCAGCGAGGCGGAGTTCATCGCGGCGCTGGAGTCGTTCGGGTTCGACCCCACGACGCCGTTCCTGGTCGAGGACGGGCACGTGCTCACCGCCACGCTGGGCGAGCAGCGCCGCTACGCGCTCCAGCACTGGTTCGGCTACCAGATGTGGGAGGTCGAGCATCCGCATGCGCGTGGCGCCCACGGGCGGGCGCTGGCAGGCTACAAGCTGGACCCTGCCGAGCAGGCGCAGCTCGACGGCGCACGCGCACGGCTGGCCGAGGCCGCCCGCCACGAAGACGACTAACCCCGGGGGGATCGCGTTGATCGACCAGCCGTGGACGGCCGTGCCGCTCGTCGCCGTCGACCTGGAAGGGACCGGCGGCCAGGACCGCGACGACGAGCAGATCCTGGAGATCGCCGCCGTCCCGCTGGACGGCGGCCGCCCCGGCATGGGGGCGGCGTGGGACACCGTGCTCAACCCGGGCCGACGGATTCCCCCGCGGCCGTGGATCTCGCCCGGCCTGGCCGGGAACGCGCTCGCCGCCGCCCCCGCCCTGGACGACGTGCGCGGGCAGATCACGGCCAGGCTGGACAGGCGGGTCCTGGTCGGCCACAACATCGGCGTGGACTGGCGGCTGCTGCACCGGCGGCTGCCCGAGCTCGCGCCGGCCGGGCTGCTCGACACCGCCCGCCTGGTGCGGCACCTGCGGCCCGGCATCCGCCGCTGGAACCTGGCCGCCGTGCTGGACCAGTACGGGCTGGAGGAGCGCGTGCGGGAGCTGGTGCCCGGGGGGAGGCCGCACCGGGCGCTGTGGGACGCCGTGGCGGCCGCCGTGCTGCTGCCCGCGCTCGTGGCCTGCCTGCCCGCTGGGGATGCCACGACCGCCGCGGTGTTGCGCGACATCGCCGGCGTCCCGCTCGGCGGCAACCAGCCCGGGGTCGAGGTCGAGCAGTTGACGTTCGACCTGTGACCGACAGCCCGGAAGGAGGAGAGGGGATGCCCCGCTACACGATCGTCGTGGACGCCATGCTGCTGCTGGTCCGTGACGGGCAGGTGCTGCTCGCCCAGCGGCAGGGCACCGGGTACGCGGACAGCTGGTGGAACGTGCCCTCCGGCCACCTGGAAGAGGGCGAGACGATCGACCAGGCGGTGATCCGCGAAGCACGCGAGGAGATCGGCATCACCCTGCGGCCCGGCCAGGTGCGGTTCGTGCACATGTGCCACTTCCGCAACCCCGAAGGACACGCCCGGATGGGCGCCTTCTTCGAGGCCCGCACCTGGGAGGGGGAGCCGTACAACGCCGAGCCGCACAAATGCGCCCGCATCGGCTGGTTTCCGTTCGACCGGCTGCCGGACATGACGTACCCGTACACGGCGGCCGGGGTGGCGGAGTACGCGCGCGGCTCCGCGTACGCCGCGGTGGGGTGGTCGGTGACGCAGCAGGTTCGCTGACCGCCGGGCCCCCGTCTGGGGCGGCGTTGTACGTGGCTATCACCGTGCGGCTACAGCTCCACCCCACCTCCACTAACTACATTCCGTAGCTGACCGCGACAGAACGTAGCTAGTGGAGGCTTCATGCCGTTCCCCCCGCCCCGCACCCTCGCCGGCGTCGCCGCCGCAGCCTTCACCATCACCCTGCTGCCCGCCACCGCGACCTCCGCGTCGGCCGCCCAGGCACGCACCGTCATGCTGTGGGACGCCGTCGCCGCCCTCGACACCGCGACCGAGTCCCGCGACGGCTACACCCGCACCGCGTTTCGGCACTGGATCGACGCCGACCGGGACTCGTGCTCGACCCGGGCCGAGGTCCTCATTGAGGAGGCCGTCGACCCGCCCCAGATCGGGGAGCGGTGCGCCATCACCGGCGGCGCCTGGCACAGCTACTACGACGACGTCATGGTGACGGACGCCTCCGCCCTGGACATCGACCACATGGTGCCCCTCGCCGAGGCGTGGGACTCCGGCGCGTCCGCCTGGACCGCCGCCCGGCGGCAGGCCTACGCCAACGACCTCGACGAGCCGCGCGCCCTGGTCGCGGTCACCGCCCGCACCAACCGCAGCAAGGCCGACCAGGACCCCGCCACCTGGCTGCCGCCGCACGAGCCCGGCCATTGCCGGTACGTCGCCGACTGGCTGACGGTCAAGTTGCGGTGGCAGCTGGCCGCCGATCCGGCCGAGAAGGACACGCTCGACCGGCTCGCCAGCTCTTGCCCGAACGAACCGTTGAACGTGCCCGACGCTCCGTAGCGCGCCGCCCGGGGGCGGGAGTGCCTTCCCGCCCCGGCTGATCCGGTGGCTCCCAGGATGCGTCTACGCGCTGAAGGAGCCGACGTTGGCCACATGAGCGCCGAAGCCAGGCTTGATGATGGAGAAGGGGTCCTGGGGAACCTTCCGGGCTGGGCCGTGACGATTCATACCATGTGAATCTACAATGTAAAGGGCAACGCTTAATGTAGGTCCTAAGATCAAAAGCCAAACCTCACAGTCGCAGACCAGGTGCCATCCTGTTTCAGCCGTGCTCCTGGCGTACGAGGTGGGGGAGTCAGGACATCGCTGCACCACGCGGTCGACTCGTCGACCAGATCCTCGCCAAATGCACCAGCATTGGCATGCCGCTGCCGCTGCCGCCCGACATCGATGTCGCCCTCCGTACGGTGCCGCGCCACTTGTTCCCCCTCGGAGTCCGACCTGTCCGCCACCGCGGACTCCTGGGCGGCGCCGGCCCGTCACGAGATGGGAGACAGGTGAGCCCCTCGACTACCGCTGAACGTGCCCGACGCTCCGTAGTAGCGTCCCGGCCTGGTGGAAGGCTGGCGTCAAAGCCTGTCGATGCAGGGCTGCCTGGCCGGTGACGCGCTCCCCGCGCGGTGGTGCGCCGTCACAGCCCGGAACTCCTGTAGCTCCGGCCAGCCGCCACTCAGTTGATCAGTGCGTGAGCAGTGCTGGAGTGAGGTGGCCGAGGCCAAAGAGCGCATCCACCAGCGCCGCCATGCAACCAAGACGACGTGACCCGCCTCCATCGCAGCTTGGCCGCCTGAGGACGAGTTCATGCCGGTCCCCGGTCGCTCCGGGGGCGTGCGGATCGAAAGTCCCAGGGCGGCTCGTGGAGCTGATCGTTGTACACGATGATGTCAGCGTGATCGGTTGGGCGGGCCGTCGCGAAGTAGAGCTGTTGGGACGGGATGTAGCGGTGGCGCCAGGACCGTTCGATCTCGGCGGCATCGGCGGCATCGGCGGATCCGGCCAGCGCCATGCTGCGGGTCAGGGCGCGATCTATGGTCTGCTCGAAGTCGACGGACACGAAGATCCGCAGATCCCAGCGGTCGATGAGTTCTGGCTGCAGGAGTAAGACGCCGTCGAAGAGGAGTACGGCGTCTTCGACGGCGGTTGTGGCCGGTGAGGACAGCGGGCGGTCGGCATCGCGGTCGTAGACCGTGTGCTGGAACTTGCGATCTCCGCCTGGGCCGAGCGGATCAAGCAGGACTTGGCACAGCGCTTTGTGATCGTGAGAGTCGAAGTAGCAGCCTTCCGCCGAGAACCGGCCGCGGCGGTAACGCTGCGCCCGGGGAACGAGGAAGTCATCGATAGTCGCGCGAATGACGTCGCGGCCTTGCGCGCGCAGGGCGATGCCGAGCTCGTCGGCCAGCGTGGTCTTGCCAGCGCCGGGCGATCCGTCGGCGGCGACCCGCAGCGGGTGCGGGGTCGCAGCTGCCCCGATCTCCTCGACAAGCTGGCCGAGGAGATCTTGACGGTGCCATGCTCCATGTTTCTCCTCTATTACAGCAATCGCGGGCTGACCAGCACCAAAGCTCTATCTTGCGGCTCGCCGTAGCTTCATGAGTCTTGGGCTGTCACGCGCGTGACGTTACGCTGCGCCGCTTCCCGGCCAGGCTTTGCGTGCGTCCGGAGCCTGTGTGGATACGCAGGTGCAGCCGGGCGCTGCCAGGCTCGTGTTCCACCCAGGCCTCGTCGCACAGGGTGCGGATCAGAACAGTCCGGCGCCGCCGCCCCCGGTCAAGGTCGGGCTGGGTGCGGCGCAGGCGGGCCTCAGTCAGGGTGCCGGCGGTGTCGACCACGTCCAGGCTCACCCCGTCGGCGTCGCGCCAGGCGATGAGAGTGCCGCGGCCGCCGCCGTGCCGCAGGACGTTGCTGGCGGCCTCGTGGGCGGCGATCACCAGGTCCTGCAGCCGCTGCCCGGACAGGTCCGCCCCGACGCCGAAGGCGCGCACCCGCCGACGCAGCTCGGCGAGATCACTCGTGATCGGCCACTGCATCCGAAAGCCGAGAATCATCTCGCACCTCCCTTTCCCGCGATCGTCCCCTCTGCCCGGAAGGGGCTGGAAGCATGCCGGCTTGGCCTTCCTCAGCACACGTCCGGGTGCACCACGCTGCGCTCGTAGAGGACCGTGGTGGCGGCGCGGTAGGCGACCTCGCTCAGAGGGTGTTGCTGAACGTGATCTCTGTCCTTGAGGGATCAGAGGGGGACTATGGGGAGTCGCGGTCAGTGAAGACGGCGACCAGCAGGCGGACGGAGAGCCCGGCCTCGGCGGGATGATGGGAATCTCGTCCCAGGTGGCACCGGACGCCCGGTCTGCTGCGACCGCCGAGGCAAGGACCGCGCGGGCCACCGCGAGCAAAGGCAGCACGGCGGTTCGAGCTTGAGCGCACGCGCGATCTTGTCCCGGTCCTGGTGGGCGGCGTACCGGAACGAGTTGCGCAACTGGTGGCTCACACGCGTCAGGACGATGGTGCGGGGCCAGGCCGCCTCCACCGGCCTGCGGCAGGCCCTTGAGTCCGTCGCAGACCAGTATGAGGACATCGTCCACGCTGCGGTTCTTCAGCTCGGTCAGCACCGCCGGCCAGTGCTTGGCGCCCTCGCCATCATCGTCGGCCCAGATACCGGGAATATCGCGGTGACCTTCGACGGTGACCGCCATGACCAGGTAGATGGGCCGGTTGGCGACGTGACCGTCCCTGATCTTGACGTTGATCGCGAACGAGCTGGGGCTCGAAGGTGCCCGCTACATCACGTGGCACCCGCACCTCGACCGGGCCGACGTCGGTCACCACGGTCTTGGTGCGGCTGCCATTGCGGCTGTTGCCGCTGTTCTTACCGGCCGGGCGGTGCCTGTCATAGCCGAGGTGATCGGTGATCTCGCCTACCAGGGCCGACTCCAGCACCCGCTTGGTCAGCTGCTGCAGCAGACCGCCCTCACCAGTCAGCTGCAGCCCTTCACTACGGGCCCCGATTGACGAGCGTCGAGATCAGCTGCTCGTCCCGTCATCGAGCGGTCCGGCTCGACAGGCAGTTCGTTCATGGACGGCGACTCCGCGGCAGTCTAGGACATCAAGCGTCCCTTCCTTGATCATCAGATCCGCCGTTAGCTAGTTTTACAGTCCCGCCGTTTCAAGAACGGCCCAGCTCCACCGGCGGCGGACTCAGCCCTCCGCCGGACGGTAGATCGTGACGCCCCGCTCACGCGCCGCCAGAGCCGCCGGGACCCGGGCGGCCACCCTCGACGACAGCCGCGCCGCGGCCTCCTCAGGGGCGAAGAACGCGGCGTCGTCCAGCTCCGCGTACTGCAGCCGGATGGCCGGGTCGTTCATCGTCCCGGCGTCGAACAGCAGATACACGAGCGGGCGGGTGCGGTGACCGTACGGCGGCGCCCAGTCGACCACGAGCAGCTGCCCCACCTTCACCTCGAGGCCCAGCTCCTCACGGAGCTCCCGCGCGCAGGCGTCCTCCGGGGGCTCGCCCTCCTCGACCATGCCGCCAGGAAACAGCCAGTGCGGCCGGTAGTTCGGCTTGACGAGCAGGACCCGGCCGCCGGGGTCGGTGATGAGGCCGCCGGTGGCCACGTGCACGGAAGGGAGTTGGGCGTAGTAAATCTCCGGCTCGACGAAGGTTCGCGGAGCGCCGGGCGCGGAGTGATGGTCGGTCATGATGTGGTGAGCAGTTCCCTGGCTTGCTCGATGTAGTCGCGAACGCATCGTACGTCCTGATGCGGCAGCCTCCGGCTGAAATCGACCAGGCGGGCGCGCAGTCGGGCCGACGCCAGGTACGGATAGACCTCCAGGGCCTGCCGCGCCGTGGCGCAGGCGGCGTCGAGGTCGCCGCAGCTGGCGTGGACGGTGGCCAGCAGCACCTGATGCAGCGCCCTCGTGCGCACGTTGGCGTCCGGTAGGTCCAGGGCCACGCCGGCGTACTCGGCGGCTTCGTTGTACAGGCCAAGGTCACGCAGCGCGTGCATGACCGATCCGGCGTGGTGGGCGGGAGTGAACGTGGCCAGCCACCGCGGATCGGAGCTGGGATCGGAGCGGTCCATGGCGTGGTCGGCGCGGCGGATCGCGGCGCGGGCTTCCCGGCGGTCGCCCACCAGCGCCCAGCCGCGGGCCTCGACGACCGCCAGGCGCGCGGCGAGGGTCGGGGTGGCGGCGCGGCCGGCTCCGGAGCGGGCGGCGCGGGCCAGCCGGGCGGCTTCCGCGCCATGGTCGAGGAACAGCGCCTGGGTGGCGAGGTTGGACAGGATGTGCGCGGCGTAGGCGCGGTCGCCGGACTGCCGGGCCAGGCTGAGCGCCTGGATGAAGAACCGCTGCGCCAGCCCTTGGCCGTACGCGCGGTGCTGGTCGTAGGCCATCCATCCGGCGAGCTCGGTCAGCGAGGCGACGGCGGAGAACAGGTCGCGGCCCACGTCGGCGGTGTAGCGGCTGGCGAGCAGCGGGGTGACGGCTCGGTCGAGGTGGTCGACGAGCCAGGTGAAGGCGTGGCCGCCGCCGTTGGCGCGGTCGAGAGCGACGAACTCGGCGCGGGCCTGGTGCAGGCGTTCTACGTCGGCGCCGCTTACCGCGCGGCTGCCTTCGGAGCGGCCGTGGGCGGGGTGGGAGGGGGCGAAGTGCCAGTCGAAGCCCGCGCCCACAGCCGCAGACAGGACGAACGCCGAGCCCACGGTGCGCCGCTGGACGACATGCCGCCACAGCTGCGACGCCGTCTCGGTGGCCTGGCCGGTGGTGGCGGCCACGGTGAGCCCAAGCTCGCCCCGGTCGGTGAATCCGAGATCGTCCAGTGTGATCGGCCGCCCGAGCAAGTCGCGGAAGATCATGGCGAGGACTTCGGGGACGGGCGGCTCGGGGACGCGGCCGCGTAGCCACCAGTAGACGCTGGCCTGGTCGTAGCGCAGATCCACGTCGTGCTGATCGGCGGCGACGGCGTTGACCTTGCGGGCCAGGGCGCCGTGTGAACGCCCGCTGGCGGTGATCAGGGCATCGCTACCCGCTTCGACAAACTCGCCGTCCGCTACGAAGCGACCATCCACATCGCTGCCATCAACGACTGGCTCATCACCCCGTACGTCCACACTCCGGCCGGGAGCGGCCGCTCGTCAGCGAGCCGGCTGATCTGGACGCCGTCCCCGTCATACCAGGTGATCGCCACCCCGGACAGCGGGTGCCCTTCGGCCGCGTACAGCCAGCCGCCGAGCCGCCACCCCGTCCCCGGCGCCGTGTTGAACCAGTCGAAGAACACCCCACGGGCGGCACCGTCCGCACGCGGCCCACCCGGTCGTCCACCACGCGCGCCGGGTCACCGCAGATTGGGCACACCGGCGCACACGTGCTGTCGGACGCAGGCAGCCGGCCGATCAGCGTGCCCACGCCGGGGACGGCCGCCACGATGTGCGGGAACGCCTGGCGCAGCTGCTCGGGGTCGCGTCCTCGGAGCGGTGTAAAAGGCTCGACGAGGTAGGTGCCGTGAGTGGATCTTAGGCGGCCTCGGTGACGGGTGCCAAGGCCGGGTCGCCGGTCGGATACAGCTGGGCGGGCGGGTGGAGC
>NZ_JAHKRO010000174.1 GCF_019396325.1 Nonomuraea ceibae | reverse complement strand
GCGCCCGGGGGGGGGGGGGACGGCCGCCGCGGGAGACGACGGCGGCGACGATGTTGTCCGGTTCGGCGGCCGCCCACAGGGCGGCCCCGGCGCCGGTGCTGGCCCCGAAGTAGCCGACCGGCAGCCCGGTCGCGCCCGGGTCCTCGCGCACCAGGGCGGTCGCCGCGAGCAGCCGCCCGGCCAGCAGCTCGATGTCGAACACGTTGCCCCGGTCGGCCTCCTCCTCCGGCGTGAGCAGGTCGAACAGCAGCGTGCCCAGCCCCGCCTCGTTGAGCGCGTCCGCGACGAAGCGGTTGCGCGGGCTCAGGCTGCTGCTGCCGCTGCCGTGCGCGAACACCACCACGCCGAGGGCGTGTTCGGGCACCACGAGCTGCCCCGATATTTCGACATCCACCTGTGACACCTCCAGTCACCAGGCTCCTACCCACTGTGATGCTGGGTAGGACCCGGGTGTGGAGGAGGAATCGCGCAGACGGGGCAGGAGCCTGCCGCCGCTGGAGCGCATCTCCCGGCACGGCAGGATCGTGCTGGAGCAGGCGCGGCGGCTGGGGCTCGGCGACTGGCTGCGCACCGAGCGGGAGTCCCTGGCCCAGACGGTCAAGGTGACGGTCGCCTGCATGGTGGCCTGGTGGCTGGCGGCCGTGGTGATGAAGACGCCGATGCCGGTGCTGGCCCCGATCGGCGTCCTCGCCACGGTGTCCGTGACCGCCTACAGCACGGTCGTGCGGGGGGCCCAGCAGATCGGCGCGGTCGTGGTGGGGGTGACGGCGGCGATCGCGCTGATCATGTTCATCGGCGCGAACGCGGTCACGCTGGGCCTGCTGGTGGCCGCCGGGCTGGTGCTGACCCGGCTGCTCAACCTGCCCAACCAGAACGTGCAGATCCCGATCACCGCGCTGCTCGTGTTCGCGCTGGGCAGCACCTACAGCATGTACCGGCTGGCCGACCTGCTGCTCGGCGTCGGCGTCGGGATCGGCGCCAACCTGCTCGTGCTGCCGCCGCGCTACATCGAGGAGGCGCAGAAGGACCTGGCCGCGCGCTCGGCCGATCTGGCGGAGCTGGCCCGCGACATCGCCGAGGGCCTGTACGGCCGGTGGGGGGAGAACGAGTCGCGCGAGTGGCTGGACCGTTCCCGGGAGCTGGCCCGCGACCTCGACGACAGCGAGGAGGTCGCCGAGCAGGCCGTCGAGTCCGTACGGCTGAGCGTGCGGCCCCGCCGCTACGAGGAGCGGCTGGACCAGGTCGCCGAGGCCATGACCGCCCTGGACCACGCCTGCCAGCAGTTGCGCGGCATCGCCAGGGCGCTCAACGACCTGGTCGTGGGCGCGCGCGGGCTGCCGGACGTGGACGCGGCGCTGCTGCCGGTGGCGCTGGGCGACGAGCTGGAGGCCATCTCGCGCGCCTTCTCCGCGTTCGGCGGCCTTCAGGTCGGCTGCGGCACCGAGGAGGACCTCGCCGCCCTGCGCCAGGCGTTGCGCGACGGCGAGCAGGAGGACCGCGCCGTCGCCGACACCTTCAAGGACACCGAGCACGTCGGCCTGTGGTCGCTGTACGGGGCGATGCTCGACGCCTGCCGCGGGATCAGGCACGAGCTCGACCCCGACCACGGGCCGCACCGGGCCGCGTTCCCGCCGGACTGCAAGTGACTCAGGCGAGCAGCAGCGCGGTCACGAACTGCAGCACGTGCCAGGCCACGTAGGCGGCGAGCGAGCCGAACGCCCACTCCTTGGCCCGGGAGATCCGCCCCGCCCAGCGCAGCGCCGCGACGGGCTCGCGCCCGCGCCGCCGCCCGGCCCTGGCCACGAAGAACGCGGCCACCAGCCAGCCGGCCGCCGAGAAGGCGAGCAGGCCGGCGGAGAGTGCGAGCAGCGGCGCGGAGGCGGGCGGCGCGGCCCCGGGGACGAGCTGGCGCCCCCAGGCCATCGACACCATGGCGAGCACGGTCAGCGTGATCCGCCTGTCCTTGCGCGCCTGTCGCCTGAGCCACTGAAGGTCTTGACGCAGATGGTTCTTGAGCATCCGGATCACCTCCGCTTGGAGTAGCTGGTGAGACCAGCTAACGGGGGAACCCGGGCCAAGATCTGCGACCTAAGGCCCAAAAAATCACGACATTTCGCGGAGTTCTGCGGCGGCCTTCCGCGCCTCGAACACGTCACCCACCTCCTCCAGCGTCCGCACCGCCTCGCCCAGCAGCTCCGCCGCCGCCACCGCGTCACCCTGCCGCCGCGCGATCAGCCCCAGCGCCCGCAGCGCGCACCCCAGGTCACGCCGCGTCCCGCAGCCCCGGTGCACGTCCCTCGCCTGCTCGGCGTACGCCCGCGCCTCCTCCGGCCGGTCCAGGTCGAGCAGGATCATCGCCAGCGTGGTGAGCGCCGCCGCCCACCGGTCCCGCGTGCCCGTCTCGTGCTGCAGCTCCACCGTCCGCGCCGCGTACTCCAGCGCCGCCGCTGGCCGGCCCGCCGTGTGCAGCGCCTGCGCCACCGACAGCAGCGCGCTGGCCCGGTCGTCGCGGACCTCCTCCCGGATCGCCAGCGACGCCAGCGCCGCCCGCAGCGCGTCCCGGTGCCGGTCCAGCGACAGGTACGTGTACGCCAGCGTCTCCTGCACGTCCGCCTCGGCCCGCCGGTTGCCCAGCCCCTGCACGATGTCCAGCGCCTCCAGCGCGTACACGAACCCCACCTGCGGCTGCCCCTGCCGCCGCCGCACCCGCGCCAGCCGGTTCAGCATCCGCGCCTCGGCCGGCAGGTCGCTGATCACCCGGCTGATCGCCAGCGCCTGGCTCAGGTAGTCGTCGGCGCGCAGGTAGTCGGCGAGCCGCCAGTGCACCAGCCCGATGTCCCCCAGCGTCTCGGCCCGGCCCTGCTCGTGGTGCAGCTCCACCTGTACGGCCAGCGCCTGCTCGTACCGGTCGAGCGCCTCGTCGTAGCGGGAGCCGTTGCGCGCGATGCGGCCCAGTGTGCACAGCGCCCGGCCGTAGCCGTGCTGGTCGCCCGTGGCCGTGTAGCCGGCCAGCGCCCGCTCCGCGTCACGCTGGGCGTCCTGCGGCAGCCGCAGCGCGTCGTACACATCGGCCAGGCAGAGCAGCGTCTCCGCCTCGGCGTGCTCGTCGCCCAGCTCATGGCAGACGGACAGCGCCTCCAGCCCCTCCGACAGCGCGGCGTTCGGCTCGCCGAGGCTCTGCTGCACCCGGGCAAGGATGATCAGGCTCTGCGCGGTGCCCCGGCGGTCGCCCAGCTCCTCGCGCACCTCCAGCGCCTGCCCGGCGTGGTCCAGGGCCAGCTCGTGCCGGTTCTGCGACAGGTGCAGCCGCGACAGCGTGTGCAGGCTGTCGGCCACCCCGGTCAGGTCGCCGATCTCCCGGTAGAGCTCCAGCGCCTCGCCCGCGCACTTCAGCGCCTCCTCGCCGTTGCCCGCGATGCCGTGCACCTCGGCCAGGTCGTTCAGCGCCCTGGCCCGGCCCTCCCGGTCGCCGAGCAGGTCGAAGTCGGCCAGCGCCTCGCCGATGTAGCGGGCGGCGCGCGTGGAGGGCCCGATGGCGCGGTGGATCGAGCCCAGATGGCTGCGCATGACCGCGATCGCCCGGCGGTTGCCCACCTGCCGCGCGCAGTCGAGCCCGGCCTGCTGGATCTCCAGGTTGTTCTCGTAGTAGCGCAATCGCCTGAACGGCTCGAACACCGCCTCGGCCAGCCGCCAGGCGATGCCGTGCGCGCCGGTCTCCTCCGCCAGCCGCGTCACCGAGACCAGCGCCCGGCGCTCGGCCTCGAACCACTCGCCCGGCGTCGCCGGATCGGCCGCCTTGGCCAGGTAGTGGTCCAGCAGCCGCACCCTCGCCTCGCGCACGCCCGCCTCGGCGTGCCTGCCCAGCTCCCTGGCCAGCCCCTTGACCAGGTCGTGCACCCGGTAGCGGGCCCCGGGCAGCGGCTCGACCAGATACGCCCGGTGCAGCCCCGCCAGCGCCGTCACCGCCTCGCTCACCGGCACGCCGAGCGTCGCGGCCAGCACCTCAGGCGTGAACGCCCCGCCCGGCAGCAGCCCGACGTGCCGGAAGGCCCGCCGCTGCGCCGGATCCAGCGACTCGTACGCCAGGTCGAGCGCCGAGCGGAACGCCTCCTCCGGGTCGCCCGAGAACGTCGGCCGCAGGTCGGGCCGGCGCAGCTCGCGCACCCGGGAGGCGACGCTGAGCTCCGGGTTCTCGGCCAGCTTGGCGGCGGAGATGCGCAGCGCGAACGGGTGGTAGGAGCACACGCGGGCCAGCTCGGCCAGCCCGTCGCGGTCGGCGGCGCGCGGCGACTCCTCGCCCAGCACCGCCACCAGCAGCGCCACCGCGTTGCCCGGGTCGAGCACGGGCACGTCCATCAGGTCGGCGTGCCCGGTGGCGCGCAGCGGCCCCATCCTGGTCCTGCTGGTCACCAGCACCACGCAGTCCTTGCTGCCCGGCAGCAGCGCGCGCACCTGGGCCGGGTCGGCGGCGTTGTCCAGGATGAGCAGCAGCCGGCGCCCGGCCAGCCTGCTGCGGTAGAGCAGCATCAGCTCGGCCTCGTCGGAGGCGGGCATGTGCTCGCCGACGCCGAGCGAGCGCAGGATCTGGCCCAGCGCCTCGGCCGGGTTCATCGGCGGCTGGCTGGGCGACTGGCCGCGCAGGTCGATGACGATCTGCCCGTCGGGGAACCGGCCGGCGTGCAGGTGGGCCCAGTGCGTGACCAGCGCGGTCTTGCCGACGCCGGGCAGCCCCTGGACCACCAGCGTGTTCGTCCGGCGGGGCCGCTCCAGCCAGGAGGTGAGCAGGTCGAGGCTCTGCTGGCGGCCGGTGAAGTCGGGCACGTCGGCGGGGAGCTGCGCCGGCCGGGGCACCTCGCCGGCGACGAGCGGCGCGTCCGGCTTGGCCAGGAACGGCGTCACCCGGCCCGTCCACGGCTCGGCCAGGTGCTCCCAGCTCCCGGCGGCGGCCCGCAGCGCGACCGGGTCGGCGATCACCAGCTTCCGGTAGCCGGGCCGCACCAGCCAGCCGCGCCGCGCCCAGTCGGCGAGCTGCCGCTGCACCACGTCGGCGGAGCTGCCGACCAGGTCGGCCAGCGTCTCCATGGACAGCGGCGGCGCCGCCTCGGAGGCCAGCCCGTAACGCTCGTCGAGCTGTAAGAGCCACACGGCCAGCCGGGCGGCGACGGGCGCCCGCGCCAGCGCCTCGTGCCGGCGGGCGGCCACGTTGCGCGCGAACAGCTCCTGCACCAGCGCCGTCGCCGCCGCGCTGCTGGCCGCCACGTGCTCGCGCAGCCGCCGCAGGTCGATCGGCCAGGCCCGCACCTCGGTCAGCGCGTCGATCCTGACCCGCTCGCCGGGACTCCAGAACGCCAGCTCGCCCACGAGGTCACCGGCGGAGCGCAGGTCGTGGATGACCTCGCGGTCGCCGCCCGGCAGGTATTCGCGGGCGAAGCCGTAGTCGATCAGGTGCACCCGGCTGGCCGGGCGCAGCGGCGAGCAGATGTGCTCGTTGCGCCGGTAGATCCGGGCCTTCTCGTCGGCCAGCGACCGGAAAGGGCTCACCGCCACCACCATTCCCCGGGACGGCGGCGTCCACGACTCGACACTTGTCAGATCAGTTGAACTCCGATCAAGGCAAGTGTCAACGGTTCATACGTGCGCGGAATCGGCCCGATCGGGAACGAAGCGGTAACCCACGTTGCGCACGGTGCCGATCAGCGACTCGTACTCGGTGCCGAGCTTGGCCCGCAGCCGCCGCACGTGCACGTCGACCGTGCGGGTGCCGCCGAAGTAGTCGTAGCCCCAGACCTCCTGGAGGAGCTGCGCCCTGGTGAACACCCGGCCGGGGTGCTGCGCCAGGTATTTGAGCAGCTCGAACTCCTTGAACGTGAGGTCGAGCACCCGGCCGCGCAGCCGGGCCGTGTAGGTGGCCTCGTCGATCGACAGGTCGCCGCTGCGGATCTCGTCGGGCACCTCCTCGGCCGACCCCTGCGACATGCGGCCCACGGCCATCCGCAGCCGCGCCTCCACCTCGGCCGGCCCGGCGCTGTCGAGCAGCACGTCGTCCACGCCCCACTCGGCGGTCATCGCGGCCAGCCCGCCCTCGGTGACGATCACCAGCAGCGGGCAGTCGATCCCGGTGGTGCGGATCAGCCGGCACAGGCTCTTGGCCTGCACGAGCTCCTTGCGGGCGTCGACGAGCACGGCGTCGGACGGCGGGGCGTCGATGAGCGCGGACGCCTCGGCGGGCGCGACGCGGACCGAGTGGAGCAGCAACCCGAGCGCCGGCAGCACCTCGGACGACGGTTCGAGGGCGTTGGTCAGCAGGAGCAGGTTGCTCATCTCGGCCTCCTAAACGCGCAGGGACCCGGGGGCTACGTCGCCCAGGTCCCGTAGGCGAGGATATCCCACGGCTTTGTCGCGGACATTGCGCGTCCAGGGGGTGAACAACGGCTCTCATGAAACATCCGTGTTAACGAACGTGCACAATGGTGGAGAATCTACGGTGAGGTACTGATGGCCTTGGGAAAAGTGCGTTATTGGGCGGCGGCGAAGCAGGCGGCCGGGGTGGCGGAAGAAACGTTCGAGGCCGCCACGCTTGGCGAACTCATGACGAAAATCACAGAAAACCGCGCCGAACTCGCTCGGATCGTGAGCAGGTCGTCATTCTTGATCGATGGTTCTCCCGTCGGTAAGAGGCCGCATGACGAGGTGCCTCTCGGCGACGGCGTGACCGTCGAGGTGTTGCCGCCGTTCGCCGGTGGGTGATGGCGCGTTTTGGCGGGGAATCAGTCGATAAGCTCATGACCCCCCGCGTGAGACAGGGAGCCCGATGCGCAAGCTGCTCGTTTTCCTGATGCTGCTGATCGTCCTCCTGGTCGTCCTCGACCGGGTCGCGGTCGCGGGCGTGCAGCGCGACCTGGCCAACCGCATCGCCGCCGCCACCGACGTCACCGGCACCCCCGAGGTCACCATCGAGGGCATCCCCTTCCTCACCCAGGCGATCTCGGGCCACTACCCGGAGGTGCGCTTCGACCTCGGCACGCTCAGCTACGGCGGCGTGCCGATCGAGAACCTCAAGGGCGCCGCCTACGACGTGACCGCCCCGCTGACCGACGTCATCCAGAACCGGGCCGACATCCGGGCCGGGCGCCTGGCCGTCACCGGCACCGTGTCCAGCGCCACGATCGACCGCTTCGCCCCGCAGGGCGTCAAGGTCAGCGGCAAGGGCGACAGGTTCGTCGCCTCCGGCGAGCTGATGGTGGGGGCGCAGAAGGTGAAGTTCACCGCCGAGATGCGGGCCGAGCTCGCCGACGGCGGCATCCGGCTCCAGGCCGAGAAGATCGAGGGCGTGCCCGACCAGCTCGCCCGGCTGGTCAACTACACGGTCCCGTTCAAGGGCAAGCTGCCCTTCGACGTCAAGGTCACCGAGGTGAAGAGCGTGGCCGGCGGGCTGCAGATCTCCGCCGAGGGGACCGACGTGCCGCTGCGTGGATGATTCCGTGGACGACGCTGAACCGGTCCGGCGCCCCGTACGTGAAGAGGGTGTGAGTCCAGCTGGCACCGCCGACGAGGAGCTTGTGAGAAGCCTGTTCGACGAGCACGCAGGGCCACTGTACGGATACGTGCTGCGGCTGACGGGCGATTCGGGACGGGCGGAGGACGTGGTGCAGGAGACGCTGCTGCGGGCATGGCGGCATCCTGACGCGCTCGCCGACCGGCCGATCAGGGCCTGGCTGTTCACCGTGGCCCGCAACCTCGTCGTCGACCAGCACCGGGCCCGCAAGGCGCGCCCGCCGGAGATCGGCGACGAGGCGCTGGCGGTGCTGCCGGCGGACGACGACCTGGAGCGCGCCGTCGAGTCGTGGGCCGTGGCCGAGGCGCTGGCCGAGCTGCGGCCCGAGCACAAGGACGTGCTGCTGGAGGTCTACTACCGGGGGAGATCGGTGAAGGAGGCGTCGGCGAAGCTCGGGATCCCGCCGGGCACCGTCAAGTCGCGCACCTATTACGCGCTGCGGGCGCTCAAGCTCGCCCTGGAGGAGCGGGGGCTGGCGCCGTGATGACGTGCGAGGAGGTGCGGCTGTCGCTCGGCGCGCACGCGCTGGGCGCGCTGGAGCCGGACGAGGCCGAGGAGATCGACACCCATCTGGCCACGTGCGAGGCGTGCGGGGCCGAGCTGCTGGACCTGGAGGGGGTCGCCGGCTTCCTGGGCAAGGTGTCGGAACGTGACGTGGAGCTGGTCGCCAGCCCGCCCCGGGCGGTGCTGGACCGGCTGCTCGACGACCGCGCCAGGCGTCACCGGCGCGGCAGGCGGCTGACCGTCGTCGCCGCGGCGGCCGCGGCGCTCGTCGTGGGCGGCACGGTGTGGGGCGTCACCCAGCAGGGCGGCGCCACGGAACAGGCCGCCTCGGCGCCCGCCGCGCAGTCGACGGTGAACCAGCCTCTGACGAGCGAGGAGGCGGCCGACCAGGCGATGCCGCTCCCGTCGACGGGCAGGCCCGAGCGCGCGATGCCGCTGCCGTCGTCCACCGAGCTCGACCAGGCGGAGCCGCTCCCGTCGTCCAGCGAGCGCGCGAAGGCGACCCCGTCGGCGCGCGAGTCCGAGGCGCCGTCGCTCTTCATGGAATCGGCGGAGGAGCGCGAGTTCGCCGGCGCGCGGCAGGGCCGCGACGTCACCGTGCGGGCGCAGCCCGCCGAGGACGGCGCCGAGCTCCACGTCGTGGTCACCGGCCTGCCGCCGGACGCGGAGGGCCGCATCGTGGTCCGCGGCCGTGACGGCGGGCGCGAAACCGCCGGGTCCTGGACCGGCTCCGCGCCGCAGTTCTCCGTGCGCACGCGCATCCCGCTGGATCAGATCGCCCGGCTCGACGTCGTCGGCATCAAGGGCGACCTGTACGTGAGCGCCGTGCCGAGGAATTGACCGGAGGCCCGCGCTGGTTGCACCGGACGTGCTGCTGAACGAGACCGAGCTGGGCGCGGCGCTGGGGGAGCGGGCGACGCTCGTCCAGTTCTCCACCGCGTTCTGCCAGCCGTGCCGGGCCACCCGCCGGGTGCTGAGCGACGTGAGCGCCCTGGTGCCCGGCGTCGCCCACGTGGAGATCGACGCCGAGTCGCGGCTGGACCTGGTGCGGCGGATCGGCGTGACGGCGACGCCGACGGTGCTCGTGCTCGATTCCGCGGGAAAAGTGGTGAAGAAGGCGGCCGGGCAGCCGCGCAAGGCCGACGTGCTGCACGCGCTGGCCAGCGCTTTGTCTCACGATCCATCTCATGACTCGGACGAGATGTGACAGATGGCGAGACGGCGATGTAATGTCGTCGCTGTGAACCCATCGACAGAGCTGCTGACGAAGCGGCGCGCGGTTGATTTCTGCCGCGTCGCCACCGCGCTCTGTCGCGCTGCCTGAGGACGGTCTACGCGCGTTCCAACCGCGCCCCCACCCGACCCTTCAGGAGCATCCCATTGATGCGTGCCGATCTGCCGTGCTCCGGCGTGGCGCCTGCCATCACCACCCCCACGAGGGGTGTCATCGGGATGCTCTCCTCACTGCAGCCTGGGGAATGCGCCTCGGCTGCGACAGAAATCCGCTGACCCGCCGTCTCCTGCCCGCCGCCAAACTGGAGGTTTCCCAATGAGCCGCTCCGCCGTCCTGGTGGACGCCGACTGGGTCGAGGCCAACCTCGACACCCCCGGTGTCGTTCTCGTCGAGGTCGACGAAGACACCAGCGCCTACGACAAGGGCCACATCCGTGGCGCCGTGAAGATCGACTGGAGGACCGACCTCCAGGACCCGGTCCGCCGCGACTTCGTGGACAAGACCGGCTTTGAAGCCCTGCTCTCCGAGCGCGGCATCGCCAACGACGACACCGTCATCCTCTACGGCGGCAACAACAACTGGTTCGCCGCCTACGCCTACTGGTACTTCAAGCTCTACGGCCACGACCAGGTCAAGCTGCTCGACGGCGGGCGCAAGAAGTGGGAGCTCGACTCCCGCGAGCTGGTCAAGGACGTTCCCCAGCGGGCGAAGACCGCCTACGTGGTGTCCAACCAGGACGACAGCATCCGCGCCTTCCGTGACGACGTCGTCGCCGCGATCGGCAAGCTCAACCTGGTCGACGTGCGCTCGCCCGACGAGTTCACCGGCAAGCTGCTCGCCCCCGCCCACCTGCCGCAGGAGCAGGCGCAGCGTGGCGGCCACGTGCCCACCGCGCGCAACATCCCGTGGTCCAAGGCGGCCAACGACGACGGCACCTTCAAGTCCGACGACGACCTGCGCGCCCTCTACGGCGCCGCCGGCGTCGACTTCGGCAAGGACACCATCGCCTACTGCCGCATCGGCGAGCGCTCCGCGCACACGTGGTTCGTGCTGCACGAGCTGCTCGGCCAGGCGAACGTGAAGAACTACGACGGTTCGTGGACCGAATACGGTTCGCTCGTGGGCGTTCCGATCGAGCTGGGGGAGGCCCGCTGATGAGCACTGCACAGGGTTGCGGAGCGCCGGAGCAGACCATCGCGCTGCCGGCCGGGATCGATCTGTCCAACCAGGCCGTCATCCAGGGCCGGGTGACCGGCGCCGGCACCGCCTACGCGCGGCTGCTCGACCACTCCGGCGAGTTCACCGGTGAGGTCGTCGTGTCCGACGAGGGCGTCTTCCGCTTCTTCGCGGCGCCCGGCGACTGGACCGTGCGCATCATCGCCGGCGGCGGCGTCACCCGTGACGTCCAGGTGGAAGCCCGGCTGGGCGAGGTCTCCGAGCTGGCCGTAGCGGTTTGACCCAGGTCACGCGAAGCCCGCGTCCCCTCCCCGGGGGCGCGGGCTTCGCGCGTGCAACCGAATCGCGCTCGCCGGTGTTCTACTGAACGTGAGCCAGACCGACTGCCTCGACCCGGTGCGCAAAGCACTGCTCGACGACCTCGACGAGGGCTTCGCCGAGCTCTACTCCGCGCACCGCTGCGTGGTCTTCACCACCGCGCTGCGGCTCAGCGGGGCCTGGAGTGACGCCGAGGACCTGACCGCCGAGGCGTTCCTGCGCGCGTACCGGGCGCTGACCGGCTACGACTCCGACCGCATCGCCGCGCTTCAGCCTCGCGCCTGGCTGCTGACGATCCTGATGAACCTCTGGCGCAACTGCGCCCGCACCCGTTCCCGCAAGCCGCCGCCCGACCTGCGCGACGAGCCCATCGAGACGCCCGACCCGCGCGAGGGCGTCGAGGAGAGCGCCGTCCGCCGCGAGACGGGCGACGAACTGCACGCCCTGCTGGGCCTCCTGCCGGCCGACCAGCGTGCCGCCGTCGTGCTCCGGCACGTCGTCGACCTGCCCGTCGCCGAGATCGCCACCGTGCTCAAGATCCCGCAGGGCACGGTCAAGTCGCACATTTCGCGCGGACTCAAGCGCCTGCGCGCCCTGGGAGGTGCCCGATGACCCACCACGCCACCGACCCGCTCCTCGCCCGGCTGGCCGGGCTCGGCGTCGACGCCCCCGCCGGGCTGCTCGACCGCGTCGCCGCCCGCTGGGTGCGCGTGCCCGGTCCCGTCGGCGACGTGACCGTCGCCTTCACCGACCAGGGCATCGCGTACGTGCGCGAGGACCACGACGGGTTCGCCGCGGCCTTCCATGACCGTTTCGCCCGGCCGCTGCTGCCTGCCGCCCGGCCGCCCGCCGGGCTCGTGACCGCCCTGCGCACCGGCCGCGCCGCGACGCTCGCCCTCGATCTGCGCGACCTGACCCCCTTCCAGCGCGACGTGGTGCAGGCCGCCCGGGCGATCCCCCGCGGCGAGGTCCGCCCGTACGCCTGGATCGCCGCCCGCATCGGCCGCCCCACCGCCGTCCGCGCCGTGGGCACGGCGCTGGCGGGCAACCCGGTGCCGCTGCTCGTCCCGTGCCACCGCGTCATCCGCTCCGACGGCGCGACCGGCGAGTACGTCTTCGGCGCCGCGGCCAAGGAACGCCTGCTCGCGGCCGAGGGCGTCGACCTCGGCCGGCTCCGCGCCCTGGCCGGCTCCCGCGTCTTCTACCTGGCCAGCGACACCACCGGCATCGTCTGCTTCCCGACCTGCCACAACGCCCGGCGCATCACCCCGGCGCACCGGCACGGCTTCCGCACCCTTCCCCAGGCCCGCGCCGCCGGCTACCGCCCCTGCCGCTCCTGCCGCCCGGCCGCCTGAGGCGGTAAAAGGGCATGGCCTCTCAAAAGGGGCAGTGTCTCCCAGGAGGGCAGGGGCGGGTCGTAGGCTGCCGGGATGGAGCGTACGGAACGGGTTGTCGGGGCGGTTGTCGGGTCGGCGGTGGGTGACGCGCTGGGGGCGCCGTTCGAGTTCGGCCCCGCGGGCGCGTTCAGCGCGCGCTTCCCGAAGGCGGGCGGCCAGGGGGAGATGTGCGGTGGCGGCGGCTGGGGCCCGGGCGAGGCGACCGACGACACGCAGATGGCCGTCCATCTGGGCGAGTCGCTGCTGGAGCGCGGCGGTCTGGACCTGCCGGACGTGTTCGCGCGCTTCCAGCGGTGGGCGGCGGCCGAGCCGAAGGACATCGGCCTGCAGACCGAGCAGGTGCTGACGAACGGCATGCCGTGGGACCTGGCGGCCGCGTTCCACTTCGAGAGCACCCGCCGCGCCGCCGGCAACGGGTCGCTGATGCGGGCGACCACGTCGGCGGTCTACTTCGCCCGCCAGGGCCGTGAGGCGAGCATGGACGCCGCCCGGCGCATCGCGGCGCTGACCCACGGCGACCCGGCGGCGTGGGCGGGCACGGCGATCTACCACGAGCTGCTGCGCGTGGCGCTGGACGGCGGCGACCCGCTCGCGGCGATCGGCGACGCGCTCGCGCACGTGCCGGCGGAGCACCGTGAGCGCTACGCGGTGGTGCTGGCGCCCGGCTGGCATCCGGACCAGGCGACGGAGTTCAACGGCGCGGTGTGGCCGTGCCTGGGGTCGGCGGTGTGGGCGGTGCGCACCACGTCGGGGTTCGAGGACGCGCTGCGGGCGGCCGTGGACGTGGGCGGCGACACCGACACGGTGGGCGCGGTGACGGGCGGCCTGGCGGGCGCGGTGTACGGGTCCGGCGCGATTCCGGCGGGCTGGACGGAGCCGCTGCACGTGCCGCTGCCGGGCGCGGGTGACCGGGTGCTGCGGCTGCCGGAGCTGGCTGACCTGGCCCGCCGGCTGGACGCGGGGGCCTGAGGCCGCATTCCGTAGTTGCTGCTGCGGCACTTGGGGCAGACCGCTACGATTCAGCAGATGTCCGGATCGTCAGGTGTGATGGCACCGCCCCGGCCTGGGCCCGAACCGGCTCAGCGAGTGCCGTCGCCGTTCTCGCTGCCCCTGCACGCGCTCAGGCTCGCAGGGCGGTGCGCGCTGCCTCTGATCCTGTGGTTCTCCGTCGGCGAGCTGCTGCGCTGGGGACTCCTCTACGCCGCCACCGAGGTCCAGCACGGCAGCTTCAGGCAGCCGCGGCTCATCCTCGCTTACGTGCTCCTGACCGTGATCATCCTCGTCTCGATGACGGTGATCACCGGCATGTTCCTGTCGCTGCGCCGTGCGCTCATGGAGACCCGGGCCAGACGGGCGGACGGGCAGCCGGACGAGCAGTTCTGGTACTCGCTGAACCGGGTCGCGCCCGCCTTCGCCGTCATCTACATGGCCTGGTCGCTGTTCTACGAGGACGCCGCCGACTTCCAGCAGATGGACCTGTTCCACAACCTGGACGACAACTTCTACACGCCCATACTCAACAACGTGGCCAACGGCACGAACGAGGAGGTCACGTACGGGCTCGGGCTGGTCAGCCTGGACTGGCGGGTCTCGCTCGCCGCGATGGTCGTGACGTTCGGGCTGCGGCTGCTGTTCGGCCGGATGGTCGAACGGGGCACCGGCCGCTACTCCGGCATCGCCGCCGCCTTCGCCGAGTTCTCCTTCGTGTTCTGCGCGCTGAACGCCCTCTACAACATCGCGCTGGCCCGCAGCGAATGGGCCGAGCACCGGGCCGTCGTCGACGGCACCAAGAGCTTCTGGGAGCAGGCCAAGCAGAGCGTGCCCGGCTGGGAGGCGTTCTGGAACTGGTTCGGCGAGGTCTGGCCGCACATCACCGAAGCGCTCGCCGTGCCGCTGACCTGGCTGGCCGTGGCCATCCTCGTGTTCGGCGGAAGCGTGGACGACACCCGCAGGGCGCTGCGCGGCACCAAGCTGGAGCGGGGCGTCGACCGGCTGGAGAAGTCGCACACCATCACCCAGTCGGCCGTGGACCGCGTCGCCGGCGGCTTCATCGAGCGCTGGGTGCCCGTGGTCAACGCCTTCCGCATCACCATCAAGGGCGGGGCCGCGCTGTTCGGGCTCATGTGCCTGCTCTACACCGGCATCCACGTGGGCGCCGACTACCTGGAACGGGCGGTGCGCACGCTCGTCGGGTCGGACGTGCCGTTCATGTGGCTCTACGCCGGTTACCCGGTGACGTTCGTCAAGGAGCTCCTGGTGACCGTGCTGACCTACAGCGTGCTGGCCGCGGCCTTCGACATCGCGGCCACCAGGGCACGGCTGCAGGGCGAGGACATCACCGCCTGAACACCAGCACGTCGTTGCGCGCGGCCTTCGCCTCGTCCTCGGGGCTGATCGCCATGAGCTTGTCCACCGGGGTGTCGGAGCGGTAGGTGATGTCCGGCGCGAGATGCAGCTCCACCTCCGCGGCCACCGCCTTCGGCACGACCGCGCCCGCCGTGTAGGAGTACGGGACGCCGACCTCGTGCTTGTCCGTGGGCAGGTCGTTCTCCACGATCTCCACCCGCCAGGTGCGCTCCCGCTTGTCCTCCAGCGTGAGCTCCGGCACGCCGGTGAGCACCGCGCCGGTCTCGTCGGCCGCCTTCCGCGTGACGACGATCTTGAGCCACTGCTTGTCGGGCGTGTTGTGCCTGCCGCCGGGCGGGGCCTCCATCGGCTCGATCGACGACTTCCACGTGACGTGCTCGAACGTCTTCTCCTGGCCCGCGGGCACCACGTGGACGGTCTCGCCCGGCTGGCCGCTCTTGTAGAACAGGTAGCGGTCGGCCGTCGGCAGGCCGATGCTCAGCGCCAGCGCCAGCACCGCGCCGACCCCCAGCAGCACCGTACGCGGGCGCTTGGGCGGCTGCGCCGCCGTCCGGGCGTCGTCGCCCGGCGGCTCGGCGTCGCCGGAGGCCGCCCCGGGCCGGGCCTGC
>NZ_JAHKRO010000173.1 GCF_019396325.1 Nonomuraea ceibae | reverse complement strand
TACGGCGGTTATGGCGGGAAGGAAACACCCGGTTACATTCCGAACCCGGAAGTTAAGCTTCCCTGCGCCGATGGTACTGCACTCGGGAGGGTGTGGGAGAGTAGGTCACCGCCGGACAATCTTTCAGTAGAGGGCCCCGACAGTTTCGGCTGTGCGGGGCCTTCTCTGCGTTGTGTGGCGTAGTAGGCCCTCGGGGTGTCCCCGGGGGCCTTTTCTGCGTTCACGATAAGGCAGCTCAGGCCGTGCCGACGCGCGCCGGCCTTGTCTTCCAAGACAAGCAAGATTGAGCAGTCGCGGGCCTACATTCAGGAGCACCTGGCAAGCGCTGGAGCCCGGAGCGGATCGTCCAGAGCTTGCGCAGGGTCTTCCCTGATCGGCCGGATATGCATGTGTGCCACGAGACCGCCTACCAGGCGCTCCACGTTCAGGGTCGCGCGATGCGCAAGCGCGCTGTCTGGCCCAGCAGCGCCGGTCGGCTACTGCGTGCCCATGGTGATGATGAGCGAGCGACCCGCCGAGGTCGACGACCGCGCCGTACCCGGCCACTGGGAAAGCGACTGCATCCCTGGAAAGAACCAGGCCTCGGCCGTCGGCACTCTCGTCGAGCGCACCACGCGCTACGTGATGCTCGTCCACCTGCTCGGCTGGCTGGGACACGCCTGGGGAGCGCCTCGGGAAGCTCGTGGCGCACCAGAGCCCGACATAGAAGAGGTAGGGGGCGGGTGGCGGGCATGGTCTGTAGGCGTCGGTCGGCGTCAGGGCTTTCTCGGCGAGAGACGACGCGACGACGTATGGACAGCTCTACCAGCACAGGGAGGCTATGCCTACCCGCGAGCTTCATGTTTGCCGTAGGGACACAGCAGCGCCCAGATGATCCACTGGTTGCCCTCCAACGAGAAGGGAACGGGACATGGAGCAGTGTGATCGGCGGGCTGCGATCGGAGCGGCGACCGCGCTGTTGGCGAGTGGCATGACCGTGATGGCGGGCAGCGAACCCGCCCGAGCGGAGTCGTCCGGCGAGGAGGCCCGAAAGTCGTTCCGGGTAGTGGACCGCCGAGGCCGACAGCGCTTCCTGGCGAGCTCAAGCAAACCTCCGGTGATCATTGGAGGTAAGACGTACCCCGCCGGCCAACGTCAGGGGCCGGAAGGCACCTACCTGATTTTCAATGACGGCGACGGCAACGAGAAGGGAGGAATCGTTGCCTCCTCTGCCGGGGCCAGCCTCTCGCTCGACTACACCAACGCGCAGGCGGTCACGATGGCCACCCGCTGGGAGGGCGTTCAGGGCGCAGCGCTGCTGGAGATGAAGCACATGCCTGATCCAGCGCTCCCGATCGACCAGGTACCCGCCATGCCGCCTCGCGTCCAGCTCGGCTACAGCACTCCGGAAGGAGCTTTCCTGGTGCTCAGCGACGCGCGAGGACGCCCGAGGATCGTGCTGGAGATCGACGGCGACGACCAACCGGCGATCAAGGTGCTGGACTCCGAGGGCAAGGTAGTCGGCCGGCTTCCCGAAACGCCAACCGGGCGGCGTTCGTAGCCGGCATCCATGATGGCCCGGCCCAGGCACGGCCGAGATATCCAGCCGAGCGTCTTACTGTGCTGCAGCAACCAATTGTCGGTCGCGTGTTGCGGCCCCCTGGAATCGCCTGTGTTCAGGAGACTGGGAGCTTCAGGGGCTGATGACCTGGCCGTGGGCGGTGCCTTCGATGGTGTCCGCGTAGATGCGGGCCAGGTCGTGTGCCGGGATGCCGGCTGTGCCGTCCATGCCCAGGGCGAGGCTGGTCTCGCGTACCCAGCCGGGGCTGATGGCGTTGAGGCGGATGCCGTGCGGCATCTCCGGGGCGGCGGCGCGTACGAAGGACTCCAGGCCGGCGTTGACCAGGTGGCCGAGGGTGCTGCCCGGCAGGGGGTCGGGGATGCGTCCGCTGGTGAGCGTCACCGAGCCGCCGGGCCGCAGGTGCAGGGCGGCGCGGCGGACCAGGTTGACCTGGCCGATGAGCTTGCCGTCGAGGCCGCGCCAGTAGTCGGCGTCCGGCAGGGTGACCAGCGGCGCCAGGGCGCCGGAGGCCGCGCAGCACACCACGGCGTCGACGTCGGGGACGGCGGCGAACAGGGCGTCGAGCGACGCGGGGTGGGTCAGGTCCACGCGCGCCGGGCCGCGGCGGGATGCCGGCACCACCTCGTGGTCCGCTGCCAGGAGGGCGGCGACCGCGCTTCCGATGGTGCCTGTCGCGCCGATCACGATGATTCTCACAGTTGTCTCCTCAGGCGGGTGGTTCGCATTCCAGCGTGGGGGCGGGCTGGTGGCCCAGGCAGAGGTCTGGTGCGGGTACATCTGGCAGGTGCAGGTTGGCGGGGGCGGGTGCCGGGATACTGGGAGTGTGGACGGGCGTGCGGATCTGGGGGAGTTTCGGCGGTCGAGGCGGGCGCGGTTGCGGCCGGGGGAGCTCGGGCTGCCGGTGTACGGGCGGCGGCGGGTGCCCGGGTTGCGCCGGGAGGAGCTGGCTCAGCTCGCTGGGGTGAGCGCGGGCTACTACACCCGGCTGGAGCAGGGGCAGAGTCCCAACGCCTCCGATGCCGTGCTGGACGCCGTAGCCCGGGTGCTGCGGCTGGATGACGACGAGCGGGGGCACCTCTACTCGCTGGCCAGGGCGAAGCCTCGGCCGCCGCGTCGGGCCGCCGAGGCGGAACGGGTGCGGCCGGGCGTCCGGGTGATGATCGAGTCGTTCCGGGACGTGCCTGCGCTGGTCATGGGGCGCTTCTGCGACATCCTGTGCTGGAACGCCACGGCGCACGCGCTGCTGGCCGGGCGCACCTGGACTTCGACGCGCCGGACGACCCCGCCGGGCGGCCCAACGTGGCGGCCATGCTGTTCCTGGACCCGAGGCTGGGTGAGCTGTATGCGGACTGGGCGGGCTAGGCCCGCTCGACCGTCGCCGACCTCCGGCTGATCGCGGGACGGTATCCCGGCTCTCCCGAGCTGGCCGCGCTGATCGACGAGCTCACCGTGGGCAGCGCCGAGTTCGCGGAGCTGTGGGCGGCGCATCCGGTGAGCGAATACGACACCGGGCCGCGGGTCTATCGGCATCCGACCGTGGGGACGATGGAGCTCAGCGCCGAGTTCATGACCCTGCCGGACGACGAGGGGCAGCGGGTGGCGGTGTTCAACGCCGCGCCCGGCTCGCCCTCCGAAGCAGCGCTCCGCCTCCTCGCCACCCGGAGCACGACGGTCGCCCGGACTGCGACGGCCGCCGGGATCACGACGGCCGCTCGGCGGTCCTGAGCGTGTCCGTACGGGCCGTAGGGCCCGTTACGGAGGCCCCGTAACCCTGGGTGCCGGCTCCGGAGGCGGGAGCCGTGTCTCAAGCGCTGGGAATCCCGGCGCCATCGGCGGCTCAAGGCTCAGTGACCTGCGGCTTTACCTTCATGATCAAATGTGATCAAATTGTGATCAGCGTCAGAGTGTGCACGTGGCCTGAGTGGGGCACATCCACGTGACTGATGAGGCCTCAGATGTGGAGGGTGCCGGTGACGACGGTGACAGCGTGTCCCGCGAGCTGGACGCGGTCGCCGTCGAGCGTCACCCGTACGACCCCGCCCCGTGCCGACAGTTGCGCGCCCGTCAGGGTGTCGCGGCCCAGCCGCGCCGTCCAGTACGGCGAGAGCGCGCAGTGCGCCGAGCCGGTCACCGGATCCTCGGGCACGCCGACGTTCGGGGCGAAGAAGCGCGAGACGAAATCGGTCGCCGAGCCGGCGGCCGTCACGATGACACCGCGCGCGTCGATCGCCGCCAATGCGGGGATGTCGGGCGTCAACGACCGCACGACTTCTTCGGATTCGAGCTCGACCAGCAGGTCGAGAGAGCTCCTGCCGACGCTCACCGGGGAAGCCCCGAGTGCTTTTTCCAAGCCGTCCGGAACTGTGGCGGGTGTCACTTCCTTGGCCGGAAAATCCATAGTGATCATGTTGTCCGGCATGCGATTCACGGTGAGCGGACCGCTCGCCGTGGCGAATTTCACCGGACCCGTCGCCGCGCCCGTCGAATACAAGACGTGGGCCGTGGCCAGGGTGGCGTGGCCGCACAGCGTGACCTCGACCTTCGGCGTGAACCAGCGCAGCGAATCGCCCAGCAGGAACGCCGTCTCCGACAGGTTCATCTCGGCCGCGACGGCCTGCATCCACTCGTCCGGAACTCGATCCTCCAGCAGGCACACGGCCGCGGGATTACCCTTGAATGCGGTGCTGGTGAAGGCATCGACGATGAACAGGCGCATGGCTCGATGCTATACGGGGCCGGATATCGGGGTGAAACCAGGACGCTAGCCGTACAAAATGGAATTAGTGCTGGGCGTGTCGCATGGCGAACGCGGAATCGTCGGTTACCGTCCAATGTGTCGGGACGTGCCGATTGCGGTGAGTTCCTGAGGAAAGGACAAGCCGATGGGGGCAGTGCGTAAGGTTGCGGGATACCTTGGCCTGGGCGGGATCGATCACTACGACGAGGGTTACGACGACGACGGGCAGTACGAAGAGGAGTACATGCCCGCGACGGAGCGGGCCGCGCGTAGGTGGCGGTCCACGATCGAGTCGTCGCGCATCGTGATGGTGCAGCCGCTCAAGTACAACGACGCACCGTTGATCGGCCAGTATTTCCGCGAGGGCCAGACGGTGATCATGGATGTGACGGGCATGGCGATGCCGGAGGCGACCCGGATGGTCGACTTCGCGGCCGGCCTGGCCTATGGCTGTGAAGGGCGGATCGAGCGCATCGCCGATCGGGTCTTCCTGCTGGCGCCCGCGCACGTGGAGATCGAGACGAGCTGAGCCCGGCTTCAGGGGAAGCCGGGGCGGCTCGCCTCCGCCGCCTTCTCGGGGGAGAAGGTGGCCACGCGCCTCGGGCGTCATGCCGTGGGGCCGGATGCTCAGCTCATGCGCCTCCGCCGTCTCGGGCGGGCGAGCAGGCGCTCACACGCCTCCATCCCCACTTTCGGGCACTCCTTCCGAGCGGAAGCGGGCGCTCGGCTCCGCCGGCTGCTCCGCGAGCAGGGTCCAGGAGCGAGAAGGGCTCAGGCGCCTCCAGGGAGAAGAGCCCAGGAGTGAGAAGGGCTCAGGCCCCTCCGACAAAAAGAGCCTGGGTCAGGCGGCTCGGGGGCCGCGGCGGATCAGGCGGGTGAGCTCGGCGCAGTCTTCACTGGCCTGCTTGGCACGCCCCTCCGCCTCGTGCGCGTAGGCGTGCAGTGCCCACACGGCCCCGTCGGCCAGCTCCTTGAGCTCGGCGACCTGGGAGGCCACCCAGCGGGCGTCGGCCTCGGCGGCCTTGCGCCGCCGCCAGAGCAGCCAGGCCGCCGCGCCGAGCAGGCCGGCGCCCGCCACAGCGAGCAGCGGCGGCCCGAGCACCGCGCCGGCGAAGCACGCCAGCCCGGCCAGGACCAGCAATGCGACGTCCCACGGGCGGCGGCGCGGGGTGGTGCCGGCACTGACGATGGCGGCCTCGGCGGCGGCCATCGAGCTCTCGTCCGGCCCTTCAGGGTGCAGCTTGATGTGGTGGCCGAGCAGCGCGACGGTGACCGTGGCGGGCGGCTCCAGGCGGGTGTCGGCCTCCAGCTCCTCGGCGACGCCGCGCAGGATCGGGCCGGCCACGTGCAGGGCGATCGCCGCCAGGTGCGGGTCGGCGCCGGGGCGCAGGTCGTCGAGCAGGTGGGAGCTGAGCGAGGCCATCGGGCCGGGCGGTCCGCCCAGGCCGATGAGGGTGCGCAGGACGGCCAGCGGCTCGTCCTCCTGCCAGGCCGCGGCGGGGCTGGCGTCGGAGTTGGTGAGCGGCGTCGACGCGCTCTGCCCGGCCTGCGGGGTGGAGGTGATCTCCGCGCAGCGGGCGCGCAGCCGGTCGAGCCGGGCGGCGGCCTGGGTGGGCCGGGCCAGCTCGGGGATCTCGGCCATCTCCGGGAAGTCGACGAGCGAGGCGGGCACCACGACCGAGGGTTCGCCGGGCACGAGGGCCTGGGTCCACTGCGACGGGTCGGCGTGCTCCTGGACGGCGAGTGCGTCGAGCTTGCGCAGCACGAAGATCTTGCCTGCCGGGCCGTAGGCGCCGCGGGCGGCGGCGAGCCAGAGCGAGCGCTGGCCGTGGCTGACGGGCTGGTCGAGTGACAGGTCGCCGAACGCGGTGCCGAGCCAGGAGGCGTGGATGCGGCTGCCGTGGCCGGCCACGGCGAGCGCCAGGCACAGGAAGAGCGCGGTCTGCTGCTGGTCGCGGCCGGCGGCCTTGCTCAGCGGCTCCAGCGGGTCGTCGCCGGCCAGGATCGCCACCAGCGCCTCGACGGCGGGCGGCAGCCAGTTGCCCGGGATGTCGGCGAAGCCGGGCGGGGCAGGGGGCGCGGAGCCGTTGGCCGCCAGGTGGGCCAGCAGCGCCTCGGCGTAGCGGCGCAGCTCCGCCGCTGTCTGGGGGCTCGCAGTCAGGTCCGTGCTCAAGGCAGAGAACTCCCCCATTTCGGCCTCAGTTCATGACCGCGTAAAGCCTAACCGTTGGAGCGCGCCTTCGAGGTGGAGGCGCGCCCCAACGGAACAGGGGTCTTTCGCGCTAACCGCCTGTTACATGCGCGCGGGGACGGGGACGCCGAGCAGGTCGAGGCCGGTTTCGAGGACGCGCAGCGTCAGCGCGCACAGCGCGAGCCGGTGCGCCCGGATCTGCGGGTCGACGCCCGGCTTGACGACCGGGCACTCCTCGTAGAAGCCGCTGAACAGCTTGGCGGCCTCGAACAGGAAGGTGGACAGCTGGTGCGGCTCGGAGTGCTCGGCCACCTGCTCGACGATCTGGCCGAAGCCGAGCAGGTGCATCACCAGCGCGCGCTCGGCCGGCTCGGCGGGCACGATGCCGGCGGTGGCCTGCGACGGCTCCAGCTCGGCCCTGCGGAAGATGGAGCGGATCCGGGCCGTGGCGTACTGCATGTACGGGCCGGTGTTGCCGTGGAACTCCAGCATCCGGTCGAAGTCGAAGACGTACTCGGTGTCGTGGCTGACCGAGAGGTCGGCGTACTTCACCGCGCCCATGCCGACGTCGTTGGCGATCTCCCGGCGGGTCGCCTCGTCGTACTCACGGTCGGCGAGCTTCTGCTGGGCCCGGTCGACGGCCTCTTCGAGCAGGGCGATCAGCTTGACCGACTCGCCCGAGCGGGTCTTGAACCGGCGCCCGTCCTTGCCCAGCATCATGCCGATCTGCACGTGCTCGGCCGAGACGGTGTCGGGCAGCCAGCCGGCCATCCGGGCGGAGGCGAACACCATCCGGAAGTGCAGCGCCTGGTCGGCGCCGACGACGTAGAGGATCCGGTCGGCCTTGAGGTCGTGGACCCGGTAGCGGATCGCGGCCATGTCGGTGGAGGCGTAACCGTAGCCGCCGTCGCTCTTCCTGATGATGAGCGGCAGCGGCTTGTCGTCGGAGCCGGTGAAGCCCGGCGGGAACAGGCAGAGCGCGCCCTCGCTCATCACCGCCGTGCCCGCGTCCTCCAGGTCGCGGCAGGTCTTCTCCAGCATCGGGTTGTACATGCTCTCGCCGGCGATGTCGGCGTCGGTGAGCGTGACACCGAGCAGGTCGTAGATCTTGTTGAAGTAGCGGACGGTGGCGTCCATGAAGACGTGCCAGAGCCGCATCGTCTCGGGGTCGCCCGACTGCAGCGTGGTCACCCGGGCGCGGGCCCGCGACTTGAACGCCTCGTCGTTGTCGAACTTGACCCGGGCCGCCTGGTAGTACTCGGTGCCCTGGCCGGCTTCGAGCTGCTGGACCGCGGCCTCCTCGCCGATGTCGAGCAGGTGCTCGATGAGCATGCCGAACGGGGTGCCCCAGTCGCCCAGGTGGTTCTGCCTGATCACCTGGTTGCCGAGGTGCTCGTGCACGCGGGCCAGCGAGTCGCCGACGATCGTGGTGCGCAGGTGGCCGACGTGCATCTCCTTGGCCGCGTTGGGCGCGGAGTAGTCGATGACGATGGTCTGGGCCGGGGCGATCGTGCCCACGCCGGTGCGCGGGTCGGCGGCCATGCGGTTGACCTCGGACTCGATCCAGGAGCCGTCGAGGGTGATGTTGAGGAAGCCGGGGCCGCTGACCTCGACCGTGCCGGGGAAGTCGGACAGCTCGGCCCTGATCGCCTCGGCGACCTCCCGCGGGGACCGTCGCAGGCGCTTGGCCAGGCTCATCGCGACGTTCGCCTGGAAGTCGGCGAACTGGGAGGGCCGGATCAGCGGGTCTGCGTCGGCGTGCTCCGCACCGAACGCGGCGGCCAGCGCCTGCTGGACGCGCTCGGTGAGCACTAGCTGCGGGTCGGTCATGTCCTAAGGGTACCGGTGGCCTTGAGCACGGCGCTGAGCGCGGCGGCCGCCGCGACGGAGACGCCGACGGCGATCAGATCGGCCCGTACGCCGCCCGGTTCGAGCGTGAACAGCTCGCGTACGGCGGGGATGGCCAGGGCCAGTGCGAACAGCCCGGCCATCGCGGCGACCAGCACGATCCGGCCCCGGGTGAGCGGCCTGGCGACGAGCACGAGCACCCACCAGGTGGTCAGGAACAGGGCGAGCACGGCCGAGGTGCGGTCCTGCTCCAGCGAGCCGGTGGCCGCCGCCGCGTAGGCGGCCAGCACGGCGAGGGCGCAGAACACCCCGGCGGGCACGGCGAAGCGCAGCACTCTCGGCACGAACCCGGGCTTGGCCCGCTCCAGCGTGGGCGCCAGCGCCAGGAAGAGCGCCGGGATGCCGATCGTGAGCGCGTTGACCAGCGTCGAGTGGCGGGGGGTGAAGGGGAACATCATCCCGGCCACGCCGGTGGTGAGCGCCAGCACGATGGCGAAGAACGTCTTGGTCAGGAAAAGTCCTGACACGCGTTCGATGTTGGCGAGCACCCGGCGCCCCTCGCCGACCACGTGCGGCAGCGTGGCGAACGTGTTGTCGAGCAGCACCACCTGGGCGACCGCCTTGGTGGCCGGGCTGCCCGCGCCCATCGCGATGCCGAGGTCGGCGTCCTTGAGCGCCAGCACGTCGTTGACGCCGTCGCCGGTCATGGCCACGGTGTGGCCGCGGGCCTGCAGCGCGCCGACGAACAGGCGTTTCTGCTGCGGGGTGACGCGGCCGAAGACGGTGTTGGCGTCGAGCGTCTCGGCCAGTTCGTCCGGGTCGTCGGGCAGCGTGCGGGCGTCGACCGCGCGCTCGCCGCCCGGGATGCCCAGGTCGACGGCGATCGCGGAGACCGCCGCCGGGCTGTCGCCGGAGATCACCTTGACGGTGACGCCCTGTTTGTCGAAGTAGCGCAGGGTCTCGCGCGCGTCGGGCCTGATCCGCTGCTTGAGCGTCACCAGTGCGACGGGCTCGACCTCGGGTGTGCCGCTTTCCGGGAGTTTGTCCGTACGGCACAGCGCCAGCACGCGGGCACCGGTGGCGCTCAGGCCGGCGGCTCGCGCGTACCCCTCCTCGCCGTCGGAGAGCAGGACGTCGGGAGCGCCGAGGACCCAGACGCCGTGCGGTCCGAAGTCGGCGCCGCTCCACTTGCGGGCGGAGGAGAACGGGACGGCGGCGCGCGCCTGCCAGGGCGCGGCCGGGTGGCGCTCCAGGATGGCCCGGGCGGTGGCGTTGGGACGGGGGTCGGCGGCGGCCAGCGCGGCGAGCGCGTCGCCGACCGGCTCGCCGTCGCGCAGCGGCAGGACCTGGTCCAGCTCCATGCCGCCGGCGGTGAGCGTGCCGGTCTTGTCGAGGCAGAGCACGTCGACCCTGGCCAAGCCCTCGATCGCGGGCAGCTCCTGGACCAGGCAGCGGCGCCGGCCGAGCCGTACGACGCCGATGGCGAAGGCGATCGAGGTCATCAGCACGAGCCCTTCGGGGATCATGGTGACGATGCCCGCGACGGCGCCGGTGATGGCGGTGCCGAAGTCGACCGAGTGGCGCAGCTGGCTGTACATGAGCAGCGCGCCGATCGGGATGACCAGCCAGGTGACGTAACGGATGAACTTCTTGATGCCGTCACGCAGCTCGGAGTGCGACAGGTGGAATTTGGCCGCCTCCTCGGCCAGCCGCACGGCGTAGGCGTCAGTGCCGACGGCGGTGGCGGTGAACGCGCCGGTGCCGGCCACGGCGAAGCTGCCCGACAGCACCCGGTCGCCGGGCCGCTTGAGCACCGGGTCGGCCTCGCCGGTCAGCAGCGACTCGTCGACCTCCAACCCGGCGGACTCGACCACCTCGCCGTCGACCAGCAGGTTGTCGCCGGGCGAGAGCAGGACGAGATCGCCGAGCACCACCCGGTCAGGGGCGATCTCCTGCTCGCGGCCGTCGCGGCGGACCGTGACCGGGCTCTGGCTGACGACGGCCAGCCGGTCGAGGGTGCGTTTGGCGCGCAGCTCCTGCACGACGCCGACGAGCACGTTGGCCAGCATGATCAGGCCGAACACGCTGTCCTGCCACTCGCCGAAGATCAGGATCAGCAGCCATAAGACGCCGATGACCAGGTTGAAGAGCGTGCAGAAGTTCGCCCGTACGATCGCGGCGAGCGACCTGCTCGACCGTTTGGGCACGTGGTTGGGCTTCGCCGCGGCCACCTGCGCAGCCGTCAGCCCTTGCCCCGTTGTCACGACAGTTCCCCCCGCCATCCCCCTGGCCCTGCCACACCCTAGCGCGACCTGTGAGACCGGCCGGCGCTCGCGATCCGCTCGCCGATCTTGGTCACCAGGCCGCCTCCGGACAGGTCGGCGGCCAGCCGGCAGGCCGCGCTGATGCCCGCGGCCCGGGAGGAGCCGTGCGCGATGACCACGGTGCCGTTGAGGCCGAGCAGCACCGCGCCGCCGTGGGCCTCGGCGTCGAGCCGCCGGCTCAGCTCGCGCAGCCGGTTGCGCTGCATGAGCGCGCCCAGCCTGGCCACCGGGCTGTCGCCGATGGACTGCCTGAGCTCGTCGAAGGCGTAGCGGACCGCACCTTCCATGGTCTTGAGCGCGACGTTGCCGGTGAAGCCGTCGGTGGTGATCACGTCGGCCTTGCCGGTCAGCAGGTCGTAGCCCTCGACGTTGCCGGCGAAGTGCAGGCCGGGCGCGGCCTCCAGCAGCTCGTGGGCGCGGCGGACGAGCTTGTTGCCCTTGCCCGCCTCGCTGCCGATCGTCAGCAGGCCGACCCGGGGCTGCTCGACGCCGTGGGCCAGCTCGGCGTAGGCGGCGCCCAGGTGGCCGAACTGCACCAGCGCTTCCGGTTTGACCTCGGCGTTCGCGCCGGCGTCGAGGAGCACGGTGGGGTGCGGCAGGGTGGGCAGGGCGACGGCGATGGCCGGGCGCAGCACGCCCTGCTGGGCCTTGAGCCGGAGCTTGCCGGTGGCCACGATGCCCGCGGTCGAGCCGGCCGACACGACAGCCGACACGTCGCCGCGCCGCAGCAGGTGGCAGGCGACGGCGATGCTGGAACGGGGGCGGCGCAGGCTGGCCAGCGCCCCCTCGTCCATCGCCAGCGCCTCCTCGGCGCGTACGATGGGCAGCTCGTTGGTGGCGCCGTGGTCGGCCAGCGACTCGTAGAGCACGCGCGGCGCGCCGACCAGCACGACCTGCAGCCCCCGCTCACGCACCGCGTGGACGGCGCCGGCCACGATCTCGTGCGGCGCGTGGTCGCCGCCCATGGCGTCGACCGCGATCGGCCTGCTGTCGGACAATGGTCACCTCGTACGGCATGTCTTCACAGGCCACTACCAGGTTAACCGGTCAGTAGTCGCACTATGCGTCGCCGTGCAGGTTCCAGTCCGTGACGGTGCGGGCGACGATGACCTTGCCGAACGTGACCCGCCCGGTGATCCTGATGACCGGGCCGTCGCCGCCGGAGCCGCCCGACACCTGGCGCTTGGCGAACACCGCGCCGACCTCGTCGATGACCTGGGCGTTCGGCGGCACCCTGACGATCGTCTTGGCGCAGAAGGCGCTGACGGAGACGGTGATCTCGCGGCCGGGGAGCACGGCCTGCGACAGGTCGACGATGAGGGCGCCGAAGGTGGCGGCCAGGTGGGTGTGGCGGGAGGCGATCCAGCGGCCGCGCTTGATCACCTTGCTGAACACGGCGCTGACCTGCTGGTGCTCCACGGTGGCCGGGGCGCCGCCCGAGGCGGGGGTCTGGGGGAGGTCCTTGGTGTGGGGGACGAGCTCGCCGACGGTCTTGGCGGTGTAGATGGCTTCGAGCCGGTCGGCGTGCTCGACGCTGGTGAGTCGTCCACTGGCGAACGCCTCGCCGAGCACCGTGGCCGCGCGGTCACGGTCGGCGTCGGAGGCGCGCATCGTCGGGTCGTCGGTCACGCCCGCCAGTCTAGGTCAAAACGCGATATGTCGCGAGAAGAAGTCTCCAGAGAAACTTGGAGCCCACGCGGAACCGTAGCCCCGGCATGCCGCGTCCCGATATAAGAGCGTTAGACGCGCGACGGAGGCATCAGGTTTACACGATCGAACAAAAAAGATGGGAACGGCCTAGTGATCTTGAACCAAGCAGGAACCCGACGCTTCAAGGCGTACACGTCCAAGCACCTCGACGACCTCCTGCTGCGAGCCGGGCTCGACGACGAGGAGCGGCTCAGGGTACGCGCCGTGGCCACGGTGCTCCCCTTCCGGACCAACGCCTACGTCGTGGATGAACTCATAGATTGGTCGGCAGCGCCCGACGACCCCATGTACCGTCTGGTCTTCCCGCAGGAGGACATGCTGCCCGCGGCCGACGTGGCCCGGCTGGCGGACCTGCTCAAGGCCGAGGCGCCCAACGCGGAGATCCAGGCCGAGGCCAACCGCGTGCGCGCGCAGCTCAATCCGCACCCCGCCGGGCAGAAGGAGCTCAACGTCCCCCGCATCGGGGACGAGCCGGTGCCGGGGATGCAGCACAAGTATCCGGAGACGGTGCTCTTCTTCCCCAAGCAGGGGCAGACCTGCCACGCGTACTGCACCTACTGCTTCCGGTGGGCCCAGTTCGTCGGCGACGCCGACCTGAAGTTCGCCTCGGACGACATCGACCAGATGGTCGGCTACATCCGCCGGCACCCGGAGGTCACCAGCGTCCTGATCACCGGCGGCGACGCCATGATCATGGGCGAGCCGGTGATCCGGCGTTACATCGAGCCGCTGCTGGAGCTCGACCAGCTCGAATCCGTCAGGATCGGCACCAAGGCGCTGGCGTACTGGCCGCAGCGCTTCGTCACCGACCCCGACGCCGACGCCACGCTCGGCCTGTTCGAGCAGGTGGTGGAGTCGGGCAAGAACCTCGCCTTCATGGCCCACTTCTCGCACCCGCGCGAGCTGGAGTCACCGCTGGTGGAGTCGGCGGTCAAGCGCATCCTCGGCAGCGGGGCCACGATCAGGACCCAGGCGCCGCTCATCCGGTCCATCAACGACGACCCGCACATCTGGTCGTACATGTGGCGGCGGCAGCTCCGGATGGGGATGATCCCCTACTACATGTTCATCGAGCGGGACACCGGCCCGCAGGACTACTTCGCGGTGCCGCTCGCGCGGGCGTACGAGGTCTTCAGGGACGCCTATGCCGGCGTCTCCGGGCTCTGCCGGACGGTCCGGGGGCCCTCGATGTCGGCGACGCCGGGCAAAGTGTGCGTCGACGGAGTCACGGAGATCGACGGGCAGCGCGTGTTCGTCCTCCACTTCATCCAGGCTCGCGATCCCGGCCTGGTCGGGCGGCCGTTCTTCGCCCGGTACGACCCCACCGCGGTGTGGCTGACGGATCTGCGTCCGGCATTCGCCGACCGTTTTCCGTTCGAGGCCGAGCAGGCCCTGCTGACGGTCTGACCGGTTCAAGCGCGTCTACCGCAACCGGAAAATCTGCGCCCCCGGCCCCTGGCATTTCGTTTTGACGATGATGCCGGCGGGCCGTGCGGGCGCACTTCCTTGTCCCGGGAATATCCGAAATCGCCTCCTGGTATTTCCCGCTTTGTCCGGCCGCGCATTACCTTTCCGCCGCTCGGTAACTTACCCACAAAGCCCGTGTCACGCGGGCTTCCAGCAGCTGCCCCGGGCTCGTACGGGGTGATAGAACTGCGTTAGTAGCTCAGCCGGGACGTCGCGCTTCGTGTGGTGCCCATAGCGCGGACGACTCGGCATTCGGGGGTTATCGATTCGCATTATTCGCTGCATTCGAGAGCGATCGATCAACGAGCCGGGAAGGCAATCATGAAACGCGCAATCAAGACGGCCGTGGCTGTCACATCATTCGGGCTTGCGGCGGCGCTGGCCCCGCCGGTGCACGCCGACGTCCAGGAGCTCGGTCACCGGGCCGCCCCCCAGGCCGACGAGCCGGGCGGCAAGGGCGGCGGGCCGCTGGGCGGCCTGCTCAGCCCGGTCACCGGCCTGCTGGGCGGCCTGCTCGGGGGCGGCGGGGGCCTGCTGGGCGGCGGCAAGAAGTCCGCGCCCGCCGAGAAGTACGAAGGCCAGGCCGAGCCCCGGGGCCCGATCGGCCCCAACTCCTACGAGGACGCCACCCGCTGGTCGGAGCCGCGGCCCGAGCTGGCCCCCAGGGTCGCCGGCCTGCCGCTGCTCGGCGGCCTCGGCAAGGGCCTGCCGCTGGCCGGCGGCCTCCCGCTGGGCGGCGTCGTGCCCGGCGCCTCCCGCCTGGCCGTGCCGCAGAACGCGAAGGTCAAGCCCAACGTCGACGGCACCCTGCACGGCGCGTTCGCGTCGGTGGCCGACCTGGTCGAGGGCTCCCTGAGCGGGGCCATGGCCAAGCTGTCGACCACCCGCCTGCTGCCCGGCGGCACCACCAGCGTCGTCGACGCGAGCAACACCACCACGGACACGCTCAACGGCACCACGCAGGGGCTGGAGAACCTGTCGCTGGAGAGCACCATGGCCGGCCTGGGCGCGGCCGCCAAGCACGCGCTGCCCCACGCCTCGCGCGGCGAGCTGTCGCCGCTCATCGGCCACCTGACCCCCGCCGAGGCCGCGCCGCTCATCGAGTCGCTGCCCGGCACCACCCAGATCGCGGCGGTCGACGAGGTGTCGCCGCTTGTCGAGGACGTCTCCAACGTCCTGTCGACCAACGGCACCAAGGCCACCGGGTCCTACAACGAGACCATCACCTCCCTGGGCTGGTCCACCGCCGCCCTCACCCGCCACGCGGCCGACGCCTGGCCCACGAACTGACACCCCGCGTGGTCGCGGCGGGAGTCTTCCTTGAGGTGCCGACCCCGCGTCTGCGGCCCGCCTGAGACCTTCTCGAACGCCCCTTGAGATGCCGGGGCCCGTTCGGAGGCTCATCCCCGCCGGGGTGTCACCCCGGCCCCGGCTCGCCGGAGCCGCCGCCACTGCAGGGCGGCGGCCTTTGACGAGCGGCGCCGCGGGCGCCGCGCGTCA
>NZ_JAHKRO010000172.1 GCF_019396325.1 Nonomuraea ceibae | reverse complement strand
CCTCATCCAGCGGGCCGGTGGCGAAGAGGCGGCCCGCCGCTTCGCCGGCCAGGTGGACGTGTCCGCCCTCGCTCCGCAGATCACCTGCCCGCTGCTGGTCATCGACGGCGGCCAGGACGTCATCCCCGGCGTGACCAACGGCGAGCCGCTGGCCCGCCTGGCACCGCGCGGGCGCTACGTGTGGCTGCCACATGGCGACCACCTGCTCGGCAACGCCCGTCCCGACTGGCTGGCCACGGCCGCCGACTGGATCTCTGCAGCACTCGCATGACACGCTTCACCGACATGGCCGCCCTGATCACCGGCGGCACGAGCGGCACTGGACTGGCCGCCGCACGCCGCCTTCATCGCCGAAGGCGCCCACGTGATCGTCACCGGCCGCACCCGGCAACGCGTGGACCAGCCCACCGCCGTGCCCGGTCCGTGCGCTCTCGGCGTGGTGGCAGATACAGCCGACCTCAAGGCTCTGACGCCTTCGCACCCTTCGCGACATCACCGAGACCGACTTCGATCACACCGTTGACATGAACTTCAAAGGTGTGTGCCCGTACTTGGGCATCACCACAGTGGTGCCACCCCGCGCCGTCGCGTGATCAGGCCCTTCTGCCGGAGCAGGCCGAGCGCTTCACGGACCGCGTTGCGGGAGGCTCCCAGCTGCCGGCCGAGGGTTCGCTCGTCCGGCAGCGCGCCGCCGAGGCGGTCCTCCGTGATCTGCCGCCGTGCACGTCGGCCACCCGCCGGGCGCGCTCGGCCCGGGGCCGCGACGACCCCCACTCCGCGGCCGGGGCACCGGCCGCCTTCCCGCTGCGGTCCATGCCGGCCACGCTAGCCGCCGCCCGTTACGCCAGTGTTACGCCACCCGTGCCGACCAGCGCGAACGCCTCACCAGCAGGGACCGCGGCATGGGGCCCCTTCCGATGCGGTCAGTCGCTGGGCAGGGCGCGCACGGCGCCCTTGTCGGCAGACTGGGCCAGGGCCGCGTACGCGCGCAAAGCCGCCGAAACGGCCCGCTGGGGGCGGCGTGGCCGATAACCCGACCTCTCCCTGTCGACGCGGCGGGCGGCAAGCTGTGGCTCGGACACCTGAAGGCGCAAGGTGCGGGCCGGGATGTCGATGGTGATCAGGTCGCCGTCGGCGACGAGGGCCAGCGGTCCTCCGGCGGCGGCCTCAGGCGAGATGTGGCCGACGGACAAGCCGGAACTGCCGCCGGAGAAGCGGCCGTCGGTGACGACGGCCACGGAGTGGGCGAGGCCCCGGCCCTGGAGGTAGGCCGTCGGATACAGCATTTCCTGCATGCCCGGACCGCCGCGCGGGCCCTCGTAGCGGATGACCAGCACACTGCCCGGGCGCACCCGCCCGGACAGGATCGCTTCCACCGCCTCGTCCTGGGAGTCGGTGACCACGGCTTCGCCGGTGAACACGCTCATGCCGTCGGGGACGCCGGCGGACTTGACCACCGCCCCGTCCGGAGCCAGGTTGCCCCGCAGCACGGCAAGACCGCCGTCGGCCGCGTAGGCGTGGGCGGTGTCGCGGATGCAGCCCTTCACCGCGTCCAGGTCCAGCGATTCCCAGTGGGCCGACTGGGAGAAGGCGGACGCGGAGCGGACGCCCCCCGGAGCGGCGAGGAAGAGACCGGTCGCCTCGGGGGAGGGCGAGGGGGCGCGGACGTCCCAGCCGGACAGCCATTCGGCGAGCGAGCCGGCGTGGACGGCCCGGACGTCCTCGCGCAGCAGCCCGGCGCGGTGCAGCTCACCCAGCAGGGCGGGGACGCCGCCGGCCCGATGGACGTCCTCCATCAGGTACGCGCTGCTGGGGGCCACCTTGCACAGGCACGGCACCTCGCGCGAACGCGACTCGATGTCGGACAGGCCGTAGTCCAGTTCGGCCTCGTGGGCGGCGGCGAGCAGGTGCAGCACGGTGTTGGTGGAGCCACCCATGGCCAGGTCCAAGGCCATCGCGTTGTCGAACGCCGCCCGGGAGGCGATCGCCCGGGGCAGCACGGTGGCGTCATCCTTGCCGTAGTACCGCTCGACGAGCTCCACGACGGTCCGCCCGGCCCGCTCGTACAGGGCCCTGCGGGCGGTGTGGGTGGCCAGGGTGGTGCCGTTGCCGGGCAGGGCCAGCCCGAGAGCCTCGAGGAGACAGTTCATGGAGTTGGCCGTGAACATCCCGGCGCACGAACCGCAGGTCGGGCAGGCCGCCTCCTCGACGGCCGCCATGTCGGCATCGGAGACGGCGGTGTTGACCGCCTCGGACATGGCGGTGACCAGGGTGAGGCCGGTGCGGACCGTGCCGTCGGACAGCACCGCCCGGCCGCCCTCCATGGGGCCGCCCGAGACGAACACCGTGGGGATGTTCAGCCGCAGCGCGGCCAGCAGCATCCCCGGCGTGATCTTGTCACAATTGGAGACGCAGACCAGGGCGTCCGCGCAGTGCGCCTGCACCATGTACTCGACGGAGTCGGCGATCAACTCCCGGGAGGGCAGCGAGTACAGCATCCCCGCGTGTCCCATGGCGATGCCGTCGTCGATCGCGATGGTGTTGAACTCGCGCGCGATGCCGCCCGCCGCGCCGATGGCCTCACCGATGATTCGGCCTACGGGCTGCAGATGGGTGTGACCGGGGACGAACTCGGTGAAGCTGTTGGCTACCGCGATCACCGGCTTGACGCCGATGTCCGCGCCGGGCACGCCGGAGGCGCGCATCAGGGCGCGCGCCCCGGCCATGTTGCGGCCATGGGTGACGGTACGGGATCTCAACTGGGGCATGGCCCGATCTTCGCGGTGCGCGGGCGTACCGCGAAGACGGCCCGAATGCTAGTAGTCCGGCTACCAGTACCTATCCTGCGTCCATGGGAACGGCAGCGGAGCGGCGCAAGGAACTGGGCGACTTCCTGCGCGCCAGGCGAGCCCGGCTGAACCCGACAGCGGTCGGCCTGCCCCCGGCCGGTCCCCGCCGCCGGGGTGGCCTGCGCCGCGAGGAGGTCTCCACTCTCTCCCAGGTCAGCGCCACCTGGTACACGTGGCTGGAGCAGGGCCGTGACATCCAGCCCTCCCGGCACGTCCTGGACGCCCTGGCCCGCACGCTGCTGCTGACCCCCGCCGAGCATGCCTATGTGCTGTCCCTGGCCGGGTACGCCCCGCTCGCCGAGCCCGGGGGACCAGCGGCCCACACCGCTCCCGGCCACGTGCAGAGGCTGCTCGACGCGCTCGTCGGATTCCCCGCCTACGCCATCGCGCCCGACTGGACGATCACCGGATGGAACGCCGCCTACCTTGACCTGTATCCGAACGTCGCCACCGTCGCCCCGGAGGAGCGCAACCTGCTGTGGCTGGTGTTCACCGATCCCTACGTCCGCGATCTGCTGCCGGACTGGGAGGTGACGAGCCGCCGTTTCGTCGCCGAGTTCCGGGCCGAGGCCGGGCCCCGGCTCGGAGACCTGGCCGGCTCCCCGGCCATCCAGCGCCTGCTGGCGACGAGCGCGGCCTTCCGTACGGCCTGGCAGGACCACCGGATCGAGGGCTTCACCTCCCGTATCCGCGTGTTCGACCACCCGATCCAGGGGGTGCGGCACTTCGAGCACCACCGCCTGGCCCCTGCCGACCACCCCGATCTGCACGTGGTCATCTACACCCCGAGCTGCTGACGCGCCCGCCGGGCCCCGGCGGCGGGCGGTGGACCTGGTCGCACGGTGTTGCCGCCCGTCAGCCGGTGGCGGGTGGGCGCCAGCCGTGGGCCAGGAGGTCGAAGATCGTCTCGACGGCGACCTGGAGGTCGTGGCGGCCACGGACGAGGGCAGGGATGTCCAGCACGTAGCGAGCGAGGGCGGCGCAGGCGAGGTCGTCGTGGCCGGCGCCGAACGCGTCGGCGACGGCCGCGGCGAGGGCTTCGGTGTGCCGGGTCCACATGCGCTCGGCGTAGGCGCGCAGTTCGGGTGTGGACTCCACCAGGTGGGCGAACTCTGCTCGCTGGGGATGGGTCTCGATCCGGATCCAGGTGTCCAGGAAATGCCGGCGGAGGGCGTCGAGAACGCTCTGGCCGGGCGCGCGCTGCGTGACCGCGGCCATGAGTTGTGCCTCACGCTCCTCGTCCTCGTCGAAGACGAGTGCTTCCTTGCCGGTGAAGTGCTTGAACACCGTGGTGGTCGACACGTCGGCGGCATCGGCGATGTCACGGATGCTCACCTGGTCGTAACCCCGTAGGAGAAAAAGCCGCAGGGCCGCGTCGGCGATCGCCTGCCGTGTGGCGGCCTTCTTGCGCTCGCGGCGGCCGGCGGAGGACACAGTCATGGATCAAGCATAGCCCGATGGTGGCATGATGCAAATAATGGACTCAGTTGCTTAGTTGACTCATTGCACTTTTGTACTTAGTCTCCTCAATGCTTGAGTCGCTGACCACCACCGATGAAGGAAACAGCCATGACTTCTCCCGCGCCCCGCAACGCCCGCATCAGCGTCATCGGCGCCGGGCCGGGCGGCCTGACCTGTGCCCGCATCCTGCAGCGACACGGTCTGGCGGTCACCGTCCACGACCGCGACGCCGGCCCGGACGCCCGTGACCAAGGCGGCACCCTGGACCTGCGTGTCGACGACGGCCAGTTCGCGCTGCGCGAGGCCGGCCTCCTGGAGGCGTTCTTCGACCTCGCCCGTCCCGAGGGGCAGGAGATGCGCCAGCTGAACTACGACGGTCGGCTCGTGTTCCACCACGTCCCCGGCGACGGCGAGCTCTGCAAACCGGAGATCGACCGCGGGCGGCTGCGCATCCTCCTGCTGGACTCCCTCCAGCCAGGGACGGTGCAGTGGGGCCGCGCCCTCACCGCGATCAGCGGCCCCGCCGACGGCCCCCGGCTGCTGCACTTCGCCGATGGCGGCACCGTCGAGACGGACCTGGTCATCGGCGCCGACGGCGCCTTCTCCCGGGTCCGGCCCGCCGTGTCACCCGCCGTCCCCCACTACAGCGGAGTGAGCTTCCTGGAGGCGTGGTTCTCCGACGTCGACGAACGCCACCCCGACATCGCCGACCTCGTCGGACCGGGCAGCGCCGCCGCGGCCGACGGGGAGCGCGGCCTGTTCGCCCAGCGCAACGGCGGCAACCGCATCCGCGTCTACATCATCCAGCGCACCCCCGCCGACTGGATCAACCAGAACGGGCTGACCGTCGACGACACCGACGTCATCCGCGCTCTGCTCCTGACGAAGTACGCGCGCTGGTCCCCCGCCCTGCGCCGTCTGATCAGCGACAACGACGGCCCCTACGTCGACCGTCCCATCCACGTACTACCCGCACCCCACACCTGGGCGCACAGCCCGACGGTCACCCTCCTCGGCGACGCCGCCCACCTCATGCCCCCGCTCGGCGTCGGCGTCAACCTCGCCATGCTCGACGCCGCCGAACTCGCCCTCGCGCTCGCCGGCGCCCCCACCGTCGACGACGCCATCCGCGCCTACGAGCACACCATGCTGCCCCGCTCCACCGAGATGGCCCGCCTCCTGGAAGGCGCCGCCGAACACTTGCTGTCCGACGAACTCCCCGACTTCGCCCGCGACGACACCCTCCAGCCCTGACGCCTCACCAGGATGAGGAGGCGGCCGACCATGAGCTCACCCGGCATGGCCGGCTCACCCTCGAGACGGTTGCCGACTTCCGTCACCCTGACATCCCGGCCGGGGTCGGCGGGTGGTTCGACGGCTACATACCGCCCTACACCGGTCGTGGCCGGCCGATCGAGCGCGGCCCCATGGTGCGGAGTACCGAGGAGGGGTTGCTGCTCACCAGCGTGGGCGAGGTCGTCACCCTCTTCCCCGCCCACATGAGCCGGTACTGGGTACGGCCCGACATCGCCTACCTGCCGGTCCGCGACATGGGCGTCCTGCCGTACGCCCTGGTGTGGCGCAGCGAGGCCGAGAACGATCTCATCCGCGCACTCGCGCAGGTCGTCCGTGACCTCGGCCCCAGGAACTGAGCCGCCATGAACGGGGCCGGATCGGTCCCCTGCGTGACGCCGAGGTGCCCGCGTCATCTGCCGTGGACGAAGGTGCTCCCGAGCGCAGCACGGGAGCACCTTCAGGACTAGGCATTCTTGAGCTGCCATCTCTGGTTGTTCCCGCCCCAGCACCGTGACTGGACGATCCGGCCGCCGTTACCGTGTTCGGCCCAGGCCACGTCCAGGCACTTGCCGCTGTGCTTGGCGATGAGCCGGGAGGTGCCGTCGGCGTTCTGCTTGATCCACCACCGTTGGTTGTCGGTGAAGCGGCAGTTCGCCTGAACCACCGGCACCCGGTCCTCGCGGCCCGCGTGGGAGACGTCCAGACACCGCTTGCTGTGCTGAGCGATGAGAACGTAGGCGCCGTCATCGAACCTGCGCGCCTCCCAGATCTGGCTGTCGACCCCCTTCAGGCAGGTCCACTGGTGTGTGGGGGCTCCGTGACCGGTGCGGCCGCCGAGGACGTCCAGGCACTTGCCGCTGTGCTTGGCGACGATCTTGTAGTGTGTGGGCGCAGTGGCCTGGGCGGCAGCTCCGCCGAGGGTGAGGGTGCCGGCCACAGTCATGGTGATGGTGACGGTTCGCAGGAACATGGTCTTTCCTCTCGGGTTGATCAGATCGAACGAGCGGCCAGGCCGAAGCCGAGGGCGATCAGGAGCCAGCCGAGTGCGTTCACCGCGGTGGCGACGTACCCGCCGACCAGCACCACCGGGATCGCGGCCAGCAGCAGGACGCAGGCCCAGCGAGGGATGGCACGGCCGCGCCACAGGGCGACGGCCAGGAGGGCGACGCCCAGGAACATCGCGGGCACGAACAGGGCGGTGCCCACCGTGGGCGCCTGGAACGTTCCCAGCTGGGCCAGTACGCGCTCGGCTGTGGGCACGTCCAGCCCGGCCCGCACCGTCGCGGCGGCGGCGGCGTCGTAGCCGGCGCCCGAGAAGCTCAGGGCGCCGAACCCGGCCAGGGTGAGGATCATGCCCGCGGTGCCCAGCCGCCGCGAGGCGCGGCGGGCCACCAGGCCGACGACGACGGCGCCTGCGGCGGCGGTGAGGGCGAACAGCAGCAGCATCCACATCGCGAGTTGTGCGCGGCCCGGATCGGCGACCAGCTTGGGGATCCAGGCGGCCGGCTCGTCACTCAACTGGTACGGCAGCGCGAGCGCCCAGCCGGCCATCGCGGCGGGGCCGAGGAGCGACACCAGGACGAGCAGGTGCCGCGAGCGTGTACCAGGTACGGCTTGCTCGGTGCTTGTTGTCATGCTGATAACGCTAAATAGGCTGATCAGGCCGCACATCGGGGTTAGCACGGGTTTCGCCGCGCAACCAGGCCAGGGCCGCGCGGACCCGGCGGTTGTGCTCGGCGCTCGGTGGTAGGCCGAGCTTGACGAAGATCGAGGAGAGGTGGGAGTCGACCGTGCGCTCGGAGACGAACAGGCGCGCGGAGATCGCGACGTTGCTCAGCCCCTGCGCGAGCAGCCCGAGGACCTCCCGCTCGCGGGCGCTGAGCGCGGCTGGCCCAGCGCGCGGAGCGCCGCCGAGCCAGTGGGCCACGACGTGCTCGTCGAGCGCGGTGCCGCCGTCCATGACCCGGTGGATCGCCGCCATGAAGTCGTCGATGTCCAGCACGCGGTCCTTCAGCAGGTATCCGAAGCGGGCGGGCCGGTCGGCGGCCAACCGCATGGCGAGCGTCGGCTCCACGACGTGGGAGAGCACCACCACGGCCAGCTCGGGGAAGCGTTCTCGCAGGATCAGGGCAGCCCGGGCGCCCTCATCGGTGAAGGTGGGCGGCATCCGCACGTCGGCGATCACCAGGTCGGGGCGCTCGGAGACCACTGCGGACACCAGGGCGTCGGCATCACCCACCTGCGCCACCACGGTGATGCCGTCCTGCACGAGGATGCGGCAGAGAGCCTGCCGGAGCAGGACGAGATCCTCCGCGATCACCACGCGCACGGCAGGGTCACCTCCAGGAGGGTGCCGTGCGGGCGCCGATCGCTGACGACGAGCCGTCCACCAGCGGTGGACACACGCTCGGACAGCCCGCGTAATCCGCTTCCGGCGCGCATGTCGGCCCCGCCCCCGCCGTCGTCGGCGACCGTCACCACGGCGTACTCGCCCGTCCGGGTGACCTCGACTTGCACCTCGCCGGCGTGCGCGTGTTTGAGCACGTTGGTCACGGCCTCGCACACGACCAGATAGGCGATGGCCTCGGTCTCCGGCGGAAGCCTGGCAGCGGGAGCTGTGACGGTGATCGGTACGGGCATGCGATGCGACAGGTCGATCAACGCCGCGCCTAACCCCTCGCAGGTGAGGATCTCGGGCGCGGTTCCCGAGGCGAGCGTGCGGAGCTCCTCGATGGCCGCCGACAGCCGGTCGACGGCATCGGACAGGACGAGCCGGGCGGCGGCGTCGCCGAGTTCGCGCTGGGCCATCCGCAGCTCCAGCGCCAGAGCGAGCAGCCGTCCCTGGACCCCGTCGTGCAGGTCGCGCTCCAGGCGGCGCCGCTCGACGGCCGCAGCGTGGTCGGCACGCGCCCGTTCGGCGGCGACCCGGCCTTCCTGGTCGCGTACGGCCGCCTCGAGCACGGCCAGTTCGATCAGCATGCCGACTTCGGCGAGCACCCCGTCGAGGTCCAGATCCCCGGTGTGGCGGACGTGTGCGTGAATGCGGCCGTCGGCGTCCGGCACCGATGTTCCCGGACCGGGCTCCGGATGGTGGTTCCCCTCTGCGTCGGCCCACCCTCGTTCCTGCGGCAGCCGCAGCAACAGCCGCGCCCTAGGGTCGAGGTCGGCGAGAACGACCTGTGCCGTACGTGCCGGGGCGGCCCGGCCACCGGCGCCGGCTTCGTGGACGAGCGCGGCGGCACGAGCACGCATCGGGTCCGTGTGCAGCAGCAGTTGCCTGACCACCCGCCGGCGCACGCCGGCCGCCGTCCCGGCCACGCCGAGGGTCCCGATGACGATGGGGAGCAGGGCCCCGCTGCCGAGCCAGGTGCCCAGGACCACGCTGAGCGCCACGACCACGAGCCCGATCAGCGAGCCGACGACGACCGTGACGGTTCGGGCGACTGCCTCGGGGCCGGTGAAGCGCGCGCCGTACAGCCCTGCGGCCGACACCACGAAAGGCACGCCGAAGGCCAGGGCCTGCCCGGTCTCGCCGATGGCGGGTGACATCACGTCCAGGGCGAGGGCGAGCAGCGCCGACAGCGCGGCGAAGAGCACGGTGCCGATGGGCACCAGAGAGATCACTGCGATCATCAGTGTCCGGTGCCGCCCGGCTCCACGCGTCCGGGCCAGTGCCCGCCACGCGGCGATCGGACCTGCGAGCACCGACGCCATCCATGGCAGAGCGGCGATCCAGATCGCCGACTCCAGCGCTGGTGCGTGCAGCACCGGTTCGAGGCCGGAGAAGGCCGCATCCGGCAGGAGCAGGACGGAGGCCAGGGTGAAGGCCGCGGCGTAGCAGATCAGGAGGGTCGCCGACCGCCCGACAGCGGCCAGGAAACACGCCTGGAGCAGGGCGATCGCCAGGATGTATCCTGCCCCAGCCGCGCCGACCAGGGATCTGGCCAGTAGGTCCCGGTGCCCGAGCACGCCCGCGTACCAGCTTGCCGCGGCGATCGTGGCAAGGTAGGCGAACAGCGCCGCTGCCGTCAGGTTGAGCCATCGCGCGACGGATCGATCCGTCAGCGAGATGCCGACACCCGCGGTGGTGAGCACGGCGGCCGTCAGGGTCATGACGAAGACGGGAGCGTCGCCGCCGTAGCGGAACCCGGCGAAGTAGGCGCTGACCGCCGCCGCCGCGGTCGTCAGGACGACGATGGCACCGGCCGACCGCAACGCGACCGAACCCTTCATCTGCACATGGTCGCAGGTGTGTCTCGGCGTGGGAACCGTGCTAGCACCGATGCGGGCCCGAGCCCGTGAGCTTCCGCGTAGGTCAGCCGTGCGATCGCGACCGAGAAACTTCGGCGAGACGGGCCGGGGATGTCGCTCCACAGTCGCCGGCGGGCGCGTGACGACTGTTTCCACCTGGGTCAACCCGTCCGTAGACCGGGCGGTGACCACCGTCGTCGGCCGGGTGATCGACTGCGACCCTGTCTGTTGCCCGTCGCGATCCGCCGGGCCGGCTCCGACGAGTGCCAGGTGCACAGCGTCAAGGGCGAGGGCAATGGCGCCTCGCACATCCGCACATTCCTCTGTCCTTGAGCCCGGAAGGGAATCCAGTGACAACCATCTCCGGTGGCATGATCGCCGAGCTGTTCTCCGGCGCGATCCGCCTGACCCTGAACGGGAGAAGGTCAGGCCGCGTGGCATGCAGACGCGTGAAGGGCTGGACGTACGGCTGCTCCTGGAACGGCCTCGCGCCCGTCTGCTCTACGCTCCTCCGGCACATGTCCTGAACGCCGCGTTCGCGGTCGCCGAAACCATCTGGATCCTGTCCAGGTTAGACGCATCCTGGATCTACGACTTCTATGGTCAGCGACGGCAGTAGGCCGAGGACGACGGCATACTGCGTGGGGCGTATGGGCCTCGGTGCGTGATTGGGACGGCCAGGGCGACGCCCGCAATCGCCTGGCGACCTTGCAACGGATGCTGCTGTCGCACCGGCTCCGGAGGCACGGCCTGGACGACACTGAGCGCGTGCGCCTGGTCTGCGCGACGGCCATCACCGAGCGGCGATGAACGTGGCTGCTACGGGGACCGGCGAAAGGGTGTGGCCTGCGGTGCCGCTCGGCCTCGCAGGGCGAGCCGCCACCGCTCTACCACGCGCCTTCGCACGTGTTGACCAGCGTCAAGTCGGCACGCCGCCTGGCATGCTGTCCACCTTCTCGGGCAGGGGACAACCAGGTTCGCCCCGGCGAAAGGCAGGCTGCGACATGATTCCCGGATTTCGGATGCAGTGACCGATCACCACTGACCTCACGGCCCTGCGCCAACGGGTCCACGCCTTCGGTGCCAGGGCCGGCCTTTCCGGGCAGCGGCTGCATGACCTGGTGATCGCCGCCCACGAGGCCGCCACCAATGTGCTGCGCCACGGCGGCGGCCGCGGCACTCTCATCGCCTGGCTCGACGCCGACGGGGTGAGCCTGGACGTCGTCGATACCGCCGACACCCTGACCGAGAGCCACCTGCACACCCAGCCGGACCTCGACCGAGGCGGCGGCGCCGGACTGCTGCTGGTCCGCACCTTGTGTGACGAAGTCCGACTGGAACACGAAGCGGGCAGGGCTCACCTGCATCTGCGTATGCACACGCGTCCATGGCAGGCGGCGTAGCGGCAGTATGTCGGGCGGCAGTATGTGAGATTCTGGTAAGAACCGCGTCGCACGGCCCAAATGACGGTGTGTATCCGGGAGCTCCCGGGCGGCTTGACTTAAACGACCGGTCGGTGGTCTCCCGCTGGCCACACGACCGCGGATGTGATCGGCAATGGTTCGTGGATATCCCAGTACTTTGGGTGCGTTGTGCTGACGACGCCGAGCGGCACCGGGCACGCGCGATTTACGGCCCTGTGGCTGACTGCCGTTCCTCGTCGTACGACGTCGGCGGGCCGCCAGCCAGTCCATGCCTGCGTGCAGAGCATGGAAGTCTTTGGGCGGGTTCCCTTCATGCGGGGGGAGACGTTCTCTGGGCAGTCGCACACCGTGACCTGCGGCGATGTCGTCCGGTTTGGCTGTATGACGCGGTTCTACGGGCGGGCTTATGCCGGCGAGCACAACCGGGACGCTGGAGAGCACAAGCGCCATAGCCGGGCAGCGGTTCTGCTCCTGTGGCGGCGAAAGCTGCCGACGATCCGTCATGTGTTGATCACGACGGCAGTCGTGTTACGAGCAGCGCGCCATGTCCTTCCGCGCCTGTCTCATGCTGCGATTGAGCGATAAGGGCGGCTTCTGCCTGAATTCTGGTCCTGAGCAGGGTGCCGGGCTGTGGCGGACCAACACCCGCGCCACAGGCGGGGTGAGACGAGGGGGTTTGCGGCGGTCGGCGGGGTTGGGGGTGTAGGCGGTGTCGAAGACGTCGGCTATCCAGGGGGCGACTATCGCCATGCCGGTCTTGGCGGTCTTGTCCTTGCCGCGGGTCCGCGCAGTGATCAACCTGACACGCTCGGGCATGCCGGGCCAGTGGCGGATGCTTGGGCGTTCGACCGCGAATAAGACAGACATGTCAACTCACCGAAGAACACAGCCCGCCTGTGAAGATTGAAATCCACTACACAGCGCTGGACTCCTGGGGCGCTGGGTGGGCGCCGGTGCGCGTCGGCAGCCGGGAGGGAACTGCCCGGCCCCGGCCGATGGCCGCTGGGCGTGGGGCGGGCAGTTCGGCGGGCTCCCCTCACAGCGTGTGGCCCACCGCCGCCATTATCCAAGGCGATCGAGTGATTACGCAACGCGTTCGGCCGCTAGATGCGGGCTTGTCAGTGGAGGGTCGACGTCAAACCGTCGTTGAGCGGGCTGAGCGGCGCGAACGAGTCGTTCCACGAGGCTGGCAAGGCGAACAGGCCGGCCGTGACGAGCGCAGTACGGCGTGCAGCAGGATGCGGGAGAACGCCCGCCTCCTGCAGTTCGCCCGGGATCGCCTCGAGCGCGTTGCGCATCATGAACAGCGTGAACGGCAGCTGGAACATGACGAATACCGGCGACAGCTCGACCAGCGAGTTGCAGCCCGAGGTGGCCGAGCAGCACATACAGCGCGATGAGGATGATCGCGTACGGCACCATGAGGCTCGCCAGCGTGGCCAGGAACAGGGGGTTCTTACCCGGGCGTCGAAGCGGGCGAAGGCGTAACCGCCGAGCGCCGACATGACGAGCGTGCCGCCGACGGTCAGCGCGGAGACGAGCATGCTGTTGGTGGCGTACGTACCGACGCCCTCGCCGTAGCTCGCTATCTCCAGGTAGTTGAACGGGTCCTCCATCGAGGCGTCGCCCTCTTCGTCTGCGGGAACAGGAACAGCACCGCCAACGCGCCGAGCTGGGCCGGCAGCATGCCCTTGGAGGGGCGGCGAAGGCGATGCGTCTTGCTTGTGACGGCCCGGCGACGGGCTCGCCGCCCTTGCTGAAGCTGGCGACCCAGGTTGGAAGGGCCTCCCTGCCGCATGTACTTACCCCAGCACGCGGGGATCGCCGCCCACTTCCACGCCGGTATACAAGATACACCTTTCGGGTATACGTTGTAGACATGAGAGAGATGAAGACGGCGGACCGGGTCGCCGAGGCGGCCCGGTCCATCCTCGTGACCGAGGGTGTCGAGGCCGTCACCATGCGACGCGTCGCGGATTCGGTCGGCATCACAGCCATGGCGATCTACAAGCACTACCCGAACCGTGAGGCGCTCCTGACCGAGGTAGCTGATCGCACCTTCCGCGAACTCGGCGAAGACTGGGGAGCACGCGTCAGCGAAGGCGACTGGGAAACCCGCGCCCTGGGCCTCTTGGCCGACCTGCTGGACTTCGCCCTGGGCAGCCCGCACCTCTACCGCTTCCTCATGACCGATCGGCGCGAACAAGCACGACGGTTCCCCGACGACTTCACTAGAGGCGGCTCGCCCGCCTTCACCAAGATCGTCTCAATGGTTGAGGAAGGCATGCGCACCGGGCTGCTGCGGCAAGACGATCCGCTCGAAGTGGCGATGACGCTGTCGGCCGCCGGCCAGGGCCTCATCCAGCTCTATCTCGGCGGACGCATCGGCCTGGACGAGGAAGCGTTCCGCGCCCTGTGCACCCGCACCGCGAGGAGAATATTCGATGGCCTCCGAGCGTGAGCCCCGCCGCTGGCGGCGGCGGGCCTGGATCGCGCTCGCCGCGACCCTGGCCGTCCTCACTGGCGCCCTGGGATACGGTGCCTGGTTCGGCAGCGACCAGGCGATCAAGGTACAGCGCTGGGGGCCCGGCGACACCACGGTGCTGGCCGCCCGCGACGGCACCGTCACTCTGACGGACACCCCGGGCGCTCGCCAGCCTGGTATCCGCTGGCTGGAATGGGGCGGCGCCCACACCATGCTCGGCGACGTGGTGTCACGGGCCCCGGCCGGGTGACCCGCACGATACTCGGCGGCGCCACCCCGTCCATCGGCACCTCCGGCAGCGTCAACGTCTCCCCGCCCGGCGACCCCGACATCGCCTGGGGCCTGCGCTACTCCGAAATCATGATCCCGACGGAACTCGGTCCCGCCCCCGCCTGGCACGTCCCCGGCGACGACACCACATGGTTCATCGCTATTCACGGGCAGAACGCCAGACGCAAGGCGACGCAGAAGATCCTTCCCGTCGTCCACCGGCTCGGCATGCCGTTCCTCGCCATCACCTACCGCAACGACGAAGGCGCCCCCGCCTCACCGGACGGGCTCATCCACCTGGGCGACACCGAATGGCGCGACCTCGAGGCGGCCGTCCGCACCGCCCGGGACATGGGAGCACGCCGCGTCGTTCTCTACGGCACCTCCATGGGCGGTCTCGTCACCGGCCAGTTCCTGGCGAGATCACCCCTGGCGGATCTGGTCTCCGGCGTCATCATGGACGCATCCCCGTACGACCTGGAACGCGTCAGCGCGTGGAACGCCGGCCGGTTCGGCATGCCCGCCTTCGCCGGTTGGCTCTCCAGCCGCGTCGTGGAATGGCGCATCGGCATCGATCAGGACGACCTCCACCTGATCCACCATCCGCCCGCGGTCAAACCCCCTCTGCTCCTGTTCCACACCGACGCCGACACCCAGGTCCCGGTGCAGATCTCACGCGACCTCGCCGCCGCCGGCCCTCGCCTGAACTGGGACATCCAGTACGAGGAATTCCCCGGCGGGGACCACACCGAGGCGTGGAACGTGGACCGGCAGCGCTATGACCGGCTCGTAGGCGACTTTCTGACCCCGCTCGCCGAGCCCCGAACCCGGGATGACTAAGACGATGCTTCGACACCTCGACCTCGTTCACGACACCGTCGGCGGCCACCCGACGCGACTCAGCGAGCCGACATGAATAACGGGTTTGCCGTGCCCAGCTGCCTGTCAACGACACCACCAGCGCGGCCAACCGCGAACGCTACCTGCCTTCGACCAGCGCCGCGGCGACGACGACCTGCCCGTCACCGACCGCGGCTTCCTCGACAGACCCGGCGACGCCTCCACCGACCTGATCGACCTCGGCGCTCGCTATTATGCCCCCGCCATCGCCAGCTGCATCCCCAACGACTCCGGATCTGACCTCCCTACCCCGCATGAGCTAACCGCAACAGCTAGGCCGTGTTTCAAAGGATCGTGAGCCAGTCGTTGATGGCAGCGATGTGGACGGTGGCTGCGTAGCGGACGGCGAGCTTGTCGTACCGGGTGGCGATGCCGCGATGGCGTTTGAGCCGGTTGATGCCGCACTCGACGG
>NZ_JAHKRO010000171.1 GCF_019396325.1 Nonomuraea ceibae | reverse complement strand
GCTCCGGGGCGGGCCGGACGCGGAGTCGCCGGCGGGCGCGGGCGTCGGGCTCCGTGACGACGGCGCCCGCCTCCCGCAACCGGGCGACCGCCGCCGACACGGCGCTCTGCGGCAGGCCTGTGCGCGTGACGATCTCGCTGATCGCGCTGCCGGGGTGCGCGCGGATGTCGCTGACCACGATCAGCACGCTGCGGGTGCTCCCGGGCTGGTCGCCCAGCCCTTCGGTGGGCAGGGCCTCTTCGCCGATTTTCATCAGGGTGCGTCCCAGAAGGAACAGGTCCACTCCGTTCACCTAACCGAGATTACATCAGAAGAGATGTATCAGTTTTGATGTATCAGCATTGATGGAGTACGGTGATCGCGAGCCGAGGCGAAAGGACCCTCCCATGACCACGACAACCGGCTACCTGCCCGTCCCGGGCGCCAGCCTCTACTACGAGATGCGCGGCAACGGCCCCACGCTGCTGATCGCCCAGAGCGGCGAGGGCGACGCCGGACGCAGCGCCGATCTCGTCGACCAGCTCGCCGACGCCTACACCGTGATCACCTACGACCGGCGGGGCCTGTCCCGCAGCACCCTGGACGACCCCGGCAACGGTGTGACGATGGCCGAGCACGCCGACGATGTCCACCGGCTGCTGGCCGCGCTCACCGACAAGCCGGCGGCCATGCTGGGCTGCAGCCTGGGCGCGGTCATCGGCCTTCACCTGGCCGTCCAGCACCCCGGGCAGCTCCACACCCTCATCGCGCACGAGCCGGTCGCGCCCTGCCTGCTGCCCGCCCCGGACCGCGCCCGCCATGAGGCCGAGCTGGCCGAGATCCAGCAGCTCTACCGCGAGAAGGGGCTCGCGCAGGCGCTCACGGTCATCGCCGAAGTTCTGGGCATCGACCCGGCCGGCCCCGGCGCCGAGCCAGATCTTACGCCGCACCCCATGTCCCCGGAGCGGATCATCAACTTCGGCTTCTTCATCGAGCACGACTTCACCGCCATCATCGATGACTGCCTGCCGCTCAACGAGCTCGCGGGCACCCCCACCCGCATCGTCCCCGCCACAGGCCGTACCACCCCGGACACCGTCTTCGACTACCGCTGCGCGCGGGAGCTCGCCACGCTGCTCGGTACCGAGGTCGCCGAGTTTCCCGGCGGCCACAACGGCAACACCACCCATCCCCGTGCCTACGCTGTCCGGCTGAACCAGATCATGCAGGCGGTGAAGATTCGCGAGCCTCGTCAGGCGAGGGAATCGGCTCGCCTTCCCACTCGGCGATGAAGATCCGCCACTCGTGGCCCGGCTTCCCGGACTGAGGCCGACGACGGCACCAGTTCGGGAACCACTCCTCTATCGCGGGGATGAGGCTGACCACGGTGAGTCCCATCTCCTGCCGGGCTCGACGAGGGCTGCCGTCTCCGGGGCGCCGTGGTCATCCAGGTGGCCAGCGGCGAAGGCCCATCCGGGCGGTGGCTTGCCGCGATCTAGCAGCCAGTACGTGTCGCGAGCATCGGGGATGACCAAGCCGACGCACGCGTGATCGCACAGCGCTGCTATCAGGTGCCCTCTTGGATATCCGGTAGCAGGTCGAGAGTCAGCTGATCGTCGCTCTCCCGTTCTGGCCGATGCGGCTGGCCCGTAACGCGAGTGAGCGTCTCCAGGGTGGTATCCGCCTTGCCGGGAAGCTGGCCGACCAGCTCGGCCAGGAGCAGCGCGGCACCCACTGCGTCCCACAGCGCCCGGTGAGGCCGTCCGCCTGGGACCAGCGCGCTGACCTCGGCTTCTAGTCCGTAGTCGGCGAGCAGGCCGGTCAGGTTCCATCGCTTGAAATCCGGACGGAGATGGCGAACGAGGCGGGCGGTGTCGATCAGACCCACCGGTTCGATGTCAGGCAGACGCAAGTGGATGAGCCGCCAGTCCACGCCGATGTTGTGGCCGACCAGGACACGGCCGTGCAGCTGCTCAGCGATAGTCGTGCCGAGCCGTCATTGTCCCAGGTCAGCTCGCCTGCCCGCTGTGTTAGCCGCCGCGCTGTCCATCACCAGCTCACAACTCAGGTCCCCTCATGGGCAGAGCAGGAACGCCCGAGTTTCGGTGGCTGCACCTGACGCCGTCCGTCTCGGTCACTGATCCGTTCTCCCGCGAGGTGCTCGTCTCGACTTTGGCGACGAGCACGGACGCCTCATCCAACATGGATGATGAGGCGCGCCGCGCCTGGCTCTGATCGGCCCGTGTGGCTCTGCTTGCGGCGGCTCGCCCGCAACTGCATGGAGTTCAGCGTCATTACCTGCAATGGGATAGTTGACTCCACCGATCTAATGCATCATCGTTCCGTGGAGATCGCTCAGATTGTTCTGGAGTACTTCAAGGCCCTTGCGTGGCCTGTGATCGTGGTCGTGGCTCTCCTGCGTTTCGCCCCCGCGATTCGAACTCTGTTGGGGCGACTCAGCGAGATCAGCTCACCGGATGGATTCACTGCCCGCTTCGACCGAGAGGTGGGGGAAACAGTCCTGCTCGCGGAAGAGGCTGCCACGACTCAGGATGATTCGGAAAACCGTCAGGGTGAAGACGATATCGGCAGGAATACTGGCGGCGAGCGGGTCGCCGAGCGGGTGGGATTGTCTCAACAAGATGTGGCTGACTGGGCTCAAGTAGCCACCCGGATGGCTCGTGTGCGTCCAGTGGCGATGATGCTTGAGGGTTGGAGCAAACTGGAAGCCCTGCTGGTGCGCAGTGCGGCAACCTGGAGGATTGACATTCCCGGCAAGCCGTTAGGCGTTGGTGAGGTGGCCGGTCTCCTCTCCCACATGCAGGCGAAAGGCCTGGCCCCCGACTTTTTCCGAGTTGGAGTCGAGTTGGCCGTACTGAAGCAAGAATTGGATAAGATCATCGAAGCGGGTAGAACGCCCTCCGCGAGCTCAGCTCAGGACTTCATTACCGCGTCCGCGCAGTTGATGAAGGCAGTACTCGACCTGCCCGCCCAAGAGACGTAGACCTATGGGCCGCGCTGCGATGAGCAGCACGCCGAGACTGTTATCTGCCCGAGAGATGGCTAGATATCCGGGTTAGGTCCGTGTGGCCGTCCATGATGTCTCGGGCAGAGAGCTCTGGTGTTCGATCTCTGGCTCGTTGCCTACGCACCGTTCGCTGACCGGCTCGGCGTTCTCCCGCGCCTGCTGTGGGTCGAGGCCGACTGGCTGCTCAACGACGTGCCTTCGCTCAAACTGGCCTACGCCACCGCGGCCACTGATGACCTGTGTGGTCAAGTTGGTGAGCGCGTCGGCGGTCGCGCTGAGCGGGAACCGTTCAGCGTTGCAGCGGCCGGCGGCGTGCAGATCCTCCAGCATGCTCGGGTCGGCCCCGGCCTGGGCGATCACGCAGGCCAGGGCGGCAGCGTCGGTCAGGTCGACGCCGAGCCGCCCACGACCTCGGTGAGGCCGGGCACCGGGCGGTAGGCCACCGGCAGGCCACACGCCTGTGCCTCGACAGCGACCAGGCCGAACGCCTCCAGCGTGGTAGAGGGCACGAGCAGCAGGTCATGGTCGGCGAAGGCCCGCCACAGATCGGGCCGGGGGAGCCAGCCGAGGCTGGACAGTCGGCAGCCTGTACGGGCCAGGTCCGCCTCGCAGGTGGCGTACTCGTTCGCCGGAGCGGCGATGCTCAGGTGGACGTCGCCGACTGTGGCCAGCGTGCCGATGAGCGCGTTGGCGCCCTTCTCCTCGCTCAGCCGCCCGGCATACAGCAGCCGTAGCGGTCCTTGACGTGATTCTCGCAGAGGTGGGGCCTGCATAAACTCATCAGGGATGCCCCACGGAATGTGCACGACGTCGGCGCCGTCGACTCGGGTCAGCTGCGACAGCATGCCGGTCACGACTACGGTGGGCACGACCACGCGCCGGGCAGCCTGGACTGCCTATGAGGACACGCTGCTAGGGGCGGTGACGAGCGGCGAACAGCAGGCCGGTGCCGTGCACCAGCGCGAGCCGCGGATGCTTGGGCAGCAGCTCGATGAGGGCCGGGGCACCTCCGAACGCGAGGTTCTGAAAGTGTACGGCGGCCACGCCGCCCGAGTCGAGGTGCGGAGCGAGCGCTCGGCGGAGGGTTTTGACGTAGCTCCAGAACGGGAGGCCGTTCACGCACTTCCCTCGCGCCTTCACCAGTTGAACGCCTGCCGGGATCTGCTTGTCGGGGGACTTGGGCGGGAACATGAACACCTGGCCGGCGATGAGTGGTGAGGTGCCGGAGTAGAGGTCGTGCAGCAGTTCGACGCTGCCGCCGGGGCTGTCGGCTGATAGGTCAAGCGCCATGATCACGCGACTCACAGGATGTCTCCGATTTCTTCGTACAGGCGGGAGATGTCGATCCCGGGGGTGGCCCGGTACTTGTCCATGTTCTGCTTGCTGGACGGACCGCCGAAGGCCTGGAGGAAGACGAGCTTGCCGAAGGTCATCCCGGGGGACGCGCACGGGCTTGGCGGCGCGGATCTCCAGTGTCCAGCGGATGGCGTGCCCGGCGTGGCCGAGCGGAGCGGAGACGTGCACCCAGATGCCGAGGGCGCTGATGGGGCGGTCTCCGTTGAGGAGCTGGGCGTAGCGTTCGCTGCCGGTCCGTTCGACCGTCAGGCCCAGGTAGAGCTCACGCGGAAGGAGCACGTGGCCGTCGCTCGGGATGGTCAGCTCGCGGAAGCTCGTGGGTGCGGCGGCGTCGAGGGTGCCGTCGCAAGGCCGTCCGCGACCGGGGTGTTCGGCCGGGCGGTGGCCAGCCGCTGACTCGCCAGCGAGGCGGTGGTCTGCCCGTACTTCCAGTGACCCGGCCATGCGCAGCAGGCCGGGTCAGGTCTTTCATGCCAGCGCGCTCGACTGGGAGCGGAGGTGGCCATCACCGCTCTCCTAGCCGCATGGATGCCCTTGACTCCCACCTTGGAGGCGGCGTCGGTTATGCCTTGGGCAAGGTGATACCGAGCGCCACCATGGCCGGGGAGGCGGGGCCACCTTCTGAGCGTTCAGTCTTGTGGCCGGGTTTGCCGGGCGCCAGGGTGCGCGGGTCGACTGATTCGAGGGGGGCTCCTGTGCTGTATTCGCCGTCGGGCAGCGTGTCGCGGTCGTGCGGGGCCAGCCAGAAGACCCGGCGGTGGAAGGTACCCGAAGCGGGGGCTGCTTTGGCGCTTCGGTCGAGGACTGCATAGCCGACCATGCGTCCGCCGCGGTAGTAGGCGGGTTTGCCGCGGCGCGTCGGCAGCCGGTCGAGGCTTTGGCGGACGTAGTCGAGCTTGTCGATGTCCTCGAGCCACACCAGCTCGACTTCGTGGGTCAGGTTCGACTCGTTGATCAGGCTCATCGCCGGGGCTCCTCACCAGAGAACTCGGAGCTTAGGCCGATGCCCGGGTAGAACTTACGCGAGTTCGACAGGATCATGTCCTTCGGTGAGGCCATCCTGAGTGTGTCGCGGATGCGGGCGGCGAAGTTGCGGGCGGAGACGGGGGTGGCGCCTTCGGAGCCGCACCAGCGGGTGTAGGCCGCGTACAGACTGGTCTGCTCGGCACGCAGGCTTGCGTCGAGCACGCATGCGTCCCCGATGAACCGCCCCACTACATCCTCCGTCGCTTCGTAGGCGTCAGTCGCTAGACGTACCCGCTGGGGGCCGGACAAGTCCTTTTCTCCCGATAGGTAGCGGCGTGCACCGTCGACCAGCCAGGCTAGGATTCCAGGCCCTTCTTCATCCACCAGAATGCGGGCCAGGTTGTCAATCTTATGTTCTTCGGCCACTACCCGCTCGAACGGGATCAGCCGCAGCCGCCTCCAGAAGGCGAAGCCGCCCGTGGTGACCTCCGGCCGGTGGTTGCCCAGCAGCCAGAGATGGTGGGTCGGGTCGAAGCTGAAGTAGTCCTGGCGCATCCGCCGTGCCTTGATCTTGTCTCCGCCGGTGAGTAGCTTGACTCGCGCCTCGTCGAAGCGGTCTCCCGGCTTGAGCTCGGAGCAGACGATGACCCGGCGGCCGTGGAGTTCGGACAGGTCGGTGGGGTGCTCGTTGAAGGACTTGGCCATCAGGAATCCAGGTGGGGCCGCGTCGGCATAGTCCCCGAGCAGTTGGAGCATGACTTCCAGGAGAACGGATTTGCCGTTCTTGCCTGCTCCGAACAGGAAGGGCAGGACTTGGGCGCCGACGTCGCCGGAGATGGAGTAGCCGAGCATCAGGTGCAGGAAGTCGATGGTCTCCTTTCCTTCTGCGTCGTCGCCGAAGGTGTCCGCGAGGAAGCGTTCCCAGCGGGGGATGGGGCCGGCTTGCGGGGCCAGGGTGGTGGAGCGTGAGTGCAGGTGGCGCTCTGGGTCCGGGGCCGCGATCACTCCTGTGCGCAGGTCGACCACTCCGGCCGGGGTGCACAGGGCGTAGGGGTCGGCGTCGAGCATGGCGGCGTTGAGGGCCATGCCGGGCGCCGCTCTGGCCTGCACGAGCATGGCATGGATACCTGCGGTCGAGAGTGCTCTTTTCTTGTGGCGGCGCAGGTCGGCGGCCGTGTAGCGGTGTGTGCGGTCGATGTTGGCGAGTTGGTCGGCCATTTCCCCGGCGGCCCACAGAACCGCTTCGCTCTCGTCGGGGATCCAGCGGTAGACGTCCCACCTATACCAGCCGAGACCAGGCACGTGTTTGAAGTCGCGGCCGTACATGCGGACGAACAGCTTGGCGTTGCCTCGGTCGGTCAGCGACTCTGGCAGCAGCCCGTCGCTGGTGACCGGCGCCGGGGGCGCCGTGGCGAGGGTGGTTGGCTCCGTGGCGGTCGGCGTGAGTTCGGCCAGTTCCAGCATTTGCTGGGCGGCGGCTTCTGCGTTGAAGCCGCTGGGGAGCGATCCGGACGTCATACGCGTTCCTGTAGATAGAACGGCCGGGTGGCGCCTCGGCTGAGCCCACTGACGATGATCTTATTGGAGCGCCTTTCCTGCCCGGGGCGGGCGTGGTGGGCGGCGGCGGCCAGTTGGGTCTCGGCGTCGTGCACGGACAGGTACCCTCCTGCGACCAGGCCTCCGGCCGTGTAAGCCGCTCGGTTGAGTTTGGCGGTGAAGCCGGCGCCCTGCGGGGTGCTGGCGCATGCTTCCACTTCGGCCAGCAAGGTGCGCAGGAGTCGTTCGGCGGAGCTGTGGCCGCCGCCTGCCTGGATGACGGCTTGGCGGGCGCGCGGGGGAACGGGCGCTGTCGGAGGTGGGAGGTTTGCCTGGACTGGAGTGGGGGCGTGCCCGGTACGGGTGAGGTCCTGAGCGAGCCAGGCGGGCAGCGGTGCTGGCTCGCGGCACTCCCCCACCGGGGTGTAGATCCCGTCGCTGGTGCGGGTGCCTGGCGCCACGATGTATCCGCCATGAGCGCGCACATCTACCTGCCAGGCCAGCGCGCGCGTTGTACTGGAGCCGGTGGAGCACTGGAAGGTCTGGCCGGGTTCGAGTCGATACCAGACGTGCAGTCCGCCTGACGGGGTTCGCACCCGCAGGGTGGAGGCGTCCTCTGCCGGGTGGGGCGCATGTCGGAGCGCCGCCAGCAGCGCCAGGGTGTCGTAGCCGGTCTCGAGACCGGTCAGGTCGACGCGAGGATCGATCGCGATCCCGGGCAGCAGCCGGTTGCGGTCGGGGACCGGGGTGGCGTGGGCGTCGATGTCAATGACAACCAGGCCGGCGGGGCCGCAGGCGACGCCCACCCCGAAACCTGGGTGCGTCCCCCACCAGGCATTGATCAGAGCGGGGTCGAGAGTCGCTGCGTGGAAACCGTGGCACCAGCGGCCTTCAGCCGGGCACGAGCAGTTGTCGGCGGCATGGTTCGGGGAGTGGCAGGCTGCGCAGTTACGGGCCGGGGTCTTGCGGCCGGGAGCTAGGGGGTGGACAGGCCATCCCTGCCTGGCACACCACTGCGCGACATGCAGCGACTGGCCGCGTCGGAGGGGAGGGGCAGGATGTTTCTCGAGAGGGGCGTACAGAGTCACGTCATCCCTTCTCGATGTTGGCCAGGGTGTTCAGTCGCTGACCCTGCTCGCTCACCGGGCGCTGCGCCGCAGCGGGGCTGAGCGACTGAAGCGACTGAGCCTTGAACATGGCACATCAGAGTAGCGGACTGTGTGCCTGTTGCGCGGGATGGTTCCAGCGTGGCGGGAGAAATCGCCGTGCGGGCGAGCGACTCTCGTGCCAGCGGCACGCCAGGGCGGCATCGGCTCCTGCAGAGCGGCGAACAGCGGCTTTGCGGGTGGCAGCGCCGGGAAGAGCGACTGAAGCGACTGTCGCTTGCGTTTATGACGACGGCAACACCGGCCGCGTTAACAGCGGCATATATGGCACCCCTGGTCGCTTCGGTCGCTGCTCCGCCCTCGATATCTCGCTGACCTGCGATTATGGGGACACTTGGCTGCAGCGACTGACGCTGGCGGTCGGTCGCTGCTGACAGTCGCAGCCCTTCCACGGGGCTCTGTCCGCTTCCGACTCACGAACCACCCGACCGCCCTCCCCTTGGGACAGCGACCGAAGCGACGAGCCGAAGGGCATCGATCGTTGCTGTGCCGCCTGGAAAGGTGCAAGCCATGCCAGGACAAGAGTCGCTTGGGTCGCTTAGGTCGCTCGGATCCTTCCCCCGGCCCCTTCCTGCGGAGCGCAGCGACTCAAGCGACCGAAAGCCGGGTGCGAAGCGCTCAAGACAACAGAGGATGCGCACGCAAGGCGCGCCCGCCGAAGCTCACGAGCCTCTCCCGGAGCTGCGCCGTTCAAGAGCTGTCTGGCCACGGACGGCTGTGCGAGCCCTGCAGCAGGGACTGTGCAGCCAGCAGAGACACTGCAGCCGCCCCCGAGGGAGCGACCTTGCAGAAGTCTCGAGTAGCTTCTCCTTGCAGGGGCGAGCCGCCAGGACCTGCGAAACAGTTTCTCCCGATACCCATGGAAGCTCAGGCTCTGGCTAGTAAGAACCTGTTCTGAGGGGGCACAAGCGGGCGCGCCGTATCCGGTGGGAGGTGCTCGCTCTCCCCCGCGTTCAACGAGCGCACCGGGCTGCTGGCGCTGAACTTGAAGCTGGCCTCGGCGCCGCCTCGGCCGTGGCGTGGAACCCCCGCGAGGGGGCCGGGACACGCAGCGACTCAAGCGACTGAAAGGCCACAAGCTGGCGACCCCGAAGGGCTCCTGTGAAGCGCCAGCACTGTTGTCTCCATGGTCGCTCTGCACGAGTTCGGCCGCTGATTCATACCGCTGACGGCCTCACGGCGAGCCCATCAGCCGTATGACAATGGGCGTCAGTCGCTTCAGTCGCTACTCGACTGTCTCTTCGCAGGTCAGGTAAGTTGATCGACTTGGAACGGGATGGAATGGGCACCAGCCGCTGGACGACGCGAAGCATTCTGGATGGGCGCAGGACCGCCGGCCCGAACTTCTCCGACGCTGATCAGAGGCGCTCGCCGGCCACAGGCCGACCCTCAGCCGCTCCGCCCGGACCTCAAGCTGCTCGCCGCCGGAGATGTAGCCCCGGCGGGTAAGACAGCAGCGGCGGCGCCGTCGCCCTCGCAGCCGGCTTGTCGCCGTACTCCAGGCAAACCTCCTGGTGCTCGGCACGACTGCTGGCCACCGACATGCGGTCAAACGTGTCCATGTCCGCCCGGATCCCGCCGCAGGGCTTGTCCTGGACCTCGGTGGCTCCCACTGACACCTTCGTCACGAGCAGGAGTGCAGGGGCGGGACCCCAGGGGCGCGGCTGAGTCGCTTGTGGTGCTCATGCGGGGTGTGGATCTGCCGCCGATCAGGCTCTGAGCACGGGCTTCTGCCAGAGTGTCAGAATCGTCGCAAAGAAGCGATCGCGGGTAGCCCGGCTGCTCCACCTCACGGCGGGCCTGGAGCCCCACAGCGGCGTCGACCGCCTTGCGGACGTCCCACGAGAGCACCTTGGGTGGACCAGCCCGGCCGCGTCATCGGGCAGGCCCTTGCATCTGGCGGGCCACATGCAGTGCTTCTGGGTCATCGATGACCGGCGTCCTGCCGCATGCAACGAGCGTCCAGCTAGGCGCAGCCTGGAGGAAAGCGATCTTCTAGTCGGCCTGCAGTCCCCGGTGGCCTTGTCCTGTCCCGTCCCGGCCCCCAGCCGCAGAAAGGGGTGGCAGTCTCTGCCCGGACGCGGTGGGTGGACGACGTCGGGGGTGATGGCTCTCATGGATGTACTCTGCCCCCGCCACGGCGCTCGCCCCCGAGCCGGTACCGCTCGCTAGTTGGCGGTCACAGCGAGGGGCTGCGCCTCAAGCCGCTCTCTGGATGCCGTGATGACGAGCTGGGCGCGGTCGCGGGTGTGGAGCTTGAACCGTAGTGCTCCGATGTAGGCCTTCACGGTGTGGATGGTGACAGTGAGGGCCGCGGATGACGTCGGCCAGGTGCTCGGGGGTGGCGTCGTTGAGCAGGAAGGCGCTGGCCCCGGCGCTGAGCGCCCCGTAGACGTATTCGTCGAGCTCGAACATCGTCAGCACGACGACGCGGGTTCTGCTCAGCCCAGGGCGTCGGCGATCGCCCGCGCCGCGTCGATGCCGTTGCCGCCGGGCATGCGGATGTCCATGAGCACGACGTCGTGCTGTAGCAGGCGGGTCTGCTCGGCCGACTCGTCCGTGGTGCGGCCGGGCCGGTTGCCCTCGTCGATCTGGGCCTGGCGGACCCAGGTGCGCAGTGTCTCCGCGGTGCCGATGCCGAGCTTGGTCGCGACCGCGTTGATCGTGGCCCGCTCGGTTGGGTAATCCGGCCGCACCTCGGCGACCATCCGCACCGCTCGGCGGCGCAGCTCGGCGGGGTAGGGAGACTAACCAGGCATGGACTCGATCCTCTCAAGAGATCAAGTCTCCACCGAACCCAGGGCGATTCAGCTTCATATCGCGAGCATGTCTGCGACGTCACCTCACAAGCTGTGTCCGATCCGTTGAGAAGTCTCATGGGACATGTCCGCGGAGGCGAGGTGGTCGTGCAGGGCGGCGTGGCGGAACTGATAGACCGGGCCAACGGCACGCAGCAGTCCTAGGCGGTGCGCGTTGTCGAGGAAGTTCATGAGTCGCCAGGGAAGCCGGCGTTGGAGAGCTAGCCGAGTCACCGCGATGGTGCAGACCAGCCACGCATGATGCTTGCCCATCACAAACCCGGCCACGAGTGCGATCGGGAGCCCCAGCGAGAGTCCGACTGTGAGTCCGGCCACGAGCCCCAACACGAGCCCCAACCCGAGTCCGGCGAGCTTGACGAGCGAAGGCGCAAACGCGACGAACTCGAAGATCCCGAACAGGATCCAGCACGTGAGTCCGGCCATGACCAATCGCAGAAGGGTAAGTGCTCTGTCGGCTCGCCAACTGGAGCGGGGCGTGCTGGTCGATTCAAGCGTGGGTTGTTCCGCCCAGGCGATCAGTCCGGATGCCAGGGTGGTCCCGAGCCAGGCGAGGAGTCCGAACACGAACCCGAAGACCAAATGGAAGTCGGGATCGAGATCAATCCCGGAGCTGTCGAGACTGAACATCGACACGAACCCCATCGTGAGCCCGACTATGAACCCGATCGTGAGCCCGAACGCGAGGGTGCCTTTCAGAGAACGGATGAGAAGGGATACTCGTCCGCGCAGGCGCAGGCCTGCGTAGCAGCCGGGTGTTTCGTTAACCCAGGACCTGGCGCGCACAAGCCCGACCGCGAGTCCGAACACAAGCCCGGACAGGAGCCCGAACACGACCCGGATGGGCCCGAGGAGCCAAAGCTCAAGCCCGACGAGCCCGAACACTAGCCCGAATACGATCCCGGTCGCGAGCCCGACTGTTGACCGGATGCGGGGTGTGGTGCGGGCGATGTGCCACCAGGTGATGTCGCGGGTGATGACCGGGGGGAAGGCGTGGGCCAGGTAGGTCAGGTGGCGGCGGGTGGCGTCGGGGTCGAGTCGGTGGCGGGGCCGGAAGTGATCGGCGGGGCCGGTGCTGGGTGGACGGGCGGCGATGACGGCGGGGATGACGTGGTCCAGCAGGTGGGCTCGTAGCGCGCCGGCGTCGGCGCCGAGCGGACCGGTCAGGGGGGCAGGGTCGGCGCCGGGGGTGACGTAGACGGTGCGAATCAGCCACAGGCCCAGCGGGGTGGCGGCCAGCCGGGTCAGGCCGGGAACGGTGCGGGAGCGTAGTGCGGTCAGGGTCTGCCTCCAGACGTCGGTGGGGGATGCGGGGAGGCAGGCGGTCAGGTAGTCGGCAGCGGCTTGTGGGGGGACGGGTTGGGGGACGATGACCGCGGCGGCGGTGAGCGGGCGACCAGTGTCGTGGATGGCGGTGGCGAACTCGGTGCGGCGGCTGGTCAGGATGAGCTGGTCGCGGGCGGTCAGTGAGGCGTTGAGCGCGGCGATCACCTGGGCGCGGGCGGGTGCGGGGATTTCGTCCAGGCCGTCCAGGACAGCCAAGATGTGGCCGCCGTCAGCCAGTGCGGCCGCAGCCCCGGCGCCGAATTCGGGGGCGGCAAGTGCCGGGTAGTCCTGAATCAGGCGGACGGCGAGCCAGTCCTGCAGCCGGGGATGGGCGCTGATGTCCCAGCCGGATACCGGCAGCAGCACCGGCACTGGCACGACCTCCCCTTCACCGGCGGCGGCTTGGTCGGCCGCGCGAGTGGCCAGCAGCTGCAGCAGCAGCTGGATTGCCAAGGTGGTCTTGCCCATGCCCGCGCCGCCGGCGATGACCAGCCGTCGTCTGGCCAGAGCGCGGAAGGCGTCAGCCAGGGCCGCGATGTCGTCGCTGCGGCCGGTCAACGTCAGCTCGGCCTCGGTGGTGATCAGGCGGGGCTGGCTCATCACCGTCTCGTCGGCGATGAGCTGCCAGCGCACCGGGATTGGTTCAGGGTCGTCCAGCAGCCGGTGGCGGGCTTCGGTGCGCCACTGATGCCCTACTAGACCGGCCAGCATGTGTGCGGCGGTGTCCACGGCGCTGCGCGTGTCGGTGCTGGCATCGGCACGGGTGGTTGCGGAGCGTCGGGCCCAGACCACCACCGTGCCCGCCAGCATGGCGGCCGCTAGCATCACGGCGGCCAGATCGGCCCGGTTGACCGGGTCTTCTGGATCCAAGACCCGCCAGACAACAGCTACCACCGCGCCTGCCGCCAGGACCGTTAATGCGGCGAAGAGGACTCGCCAGCCGATCTTGCGTCTGTTCACGCCGCTATCGTCACCTTTGCCAGGCGATCTGGCAGTGACTACACACGAATTCGTGGCGAGAGCCGGTCAGGCCACCCGCACAAAGGTGCGCCGCGACCATATCGGCATCGTGTCGACCAAGGCACGAGCCGAAGCACACGTCGGCTGAATACCATCCAGCTCCCGCTTCGAGAACACAGCGCTCAGGCAAAGGGTCCGCCAGCTCACAGTCGGCGACCGAGTTCTCGACGAACGGCTCAAGGCCACTCGCTCCAACGTCCGTTTCCAAGAGTGGCGAATCGCCGACCTTGAAGCCGCCTCCTCGACCACGGATCGGGGACGTACGCTGGCCGCCGCGCAGCGGGCCGACCTGGCCGCCAGCCTCGCCACCGTACGCGATGCACTGGACAGCAGATGATCACGATCCGCAGCAAGAGCCGTTGAGCTGCCCTCACGCTGTGTGGAGCCGGACCTCGTGCCGTCGAACAGGAGTGTGAGGCCCCTCCTCGCAGGCGAAGTGCCCGTCCGGCGGCCGGCCGTCGCGGATCGCGGCCATGAGCGTCGGCACGGCGGAGACTGAGTCGAGCCCGTTGGGCGGGAGTGCCTCTCGCTGCACGGGCCGCCTGCGGACATTCGGATCTCCATGGGATGTACCCCCCGTTATCGACAACGGCTTGCTCCAGGCGGGCCTCGGTGACCCCGTCCGTGACCAGGTGGCGCGGCTCGCCCCCGCCAGCCAGCTGAGCGCCGATCTCTCCGACGGCGTCAGCATCGTCGAACGCAGCGGCCAGCAGGACGTGCTTCGCCGACAAGCGCGGCCTGCGCGATGGCGAGCTGAGGTGCGCTCTGCGAGTCGCGGCCGTGTCCCACAGGCGTACGCGCTCTGTCGCCCCTGGCGGCACCAGGCCGGCCTGGCCTCCGGCCGGTGCGTCGCATCACCACGGCGCGATGATTCGCTGATGCGGCATCAGTGACAGTGGCGAGGGTCGTCGGAGTGTCCGGCGTGGATGCGCGGCCATTGGGCGGTGGGGCGTTCGTTGGTCCGCATGTCGGGCACGGCTAGAGCACGCCAGAAACCCACCGTCTGTAGCCGTTTTGCCTGGCGTCAGCGCATGCGTCGTCGGGCCGTGGGGTCGTGTTCGGCAGTGATGCGGGCGGAGGTCTCCTCGCCGAGGCGGACGTAGTGGCCAGGCTGGATAGGTGCTGGTGGCGGCACTTGGCCTGCAGTTCAGGGGCGGTGCGGCCGGCTGCGGCCAGGTGGGTCAGCGCGCTGTGCCGGAGCTGGCGCAGGGTCCAGCCGGCGCGGTGTGGGTCCAGCTCGGCGGAGGCGGTCATGAACAGGTGCTCCGCGCGCGGGTAGGACAGCCGGCCGCGGCCGGTGATGGGGCAGATGTCGGCGGCTGCGGGAGCCCTTCGTCCGGAGGCGGGGGCGCGTCGGTCGGTCAGGAAGACCGGCCCGGTTTGCCGTCCTTTCAGCAGGCGGGGCAGGAGACGGGCGGTGGCGGAAGCCCAGTGCACGTACTCGAGCGCGCCTCCTTGGAGACGACGCGGGCGCGCCTGTACTCCAGGTCGAGGTCCCCGACGTCGAGGGAGAGGATCTTCTCAGCCCTAGATCACTGATGTGAAATATTTCGGGTTAGTGATCGTAGGCGATCAGGGATCGTTTCACGGGCGCGCCGATGTTCCAGCTGTGCCAGATGACGGCATTGAGCGCGAGGATGCGACTGGCTGACCCGTGCCCAGAGGCCGTCTGTATGGCGGGCATGGTGGCGTTCGAGACCGAGCTGGTTCTTCAGCGTCCAGATGATCGCTTCGATGCTCTGGCGTAACCAGCCGGGGAAGGGCAGATGCGGGCCCCGGCGCCGGCCTGGACGATGACCAGCGCTGCGGAATGCCTAGGGCCTGTCTCAAAGTGTTGATCAACGCGTGTCGTAGCCGGACACGCGAAGAGGTCTCCGGTAAAGGGTTCAACGACCAAGAAGAACCTCATACCCCGGAGACCTCGTGGCCACCTTAGCGGTGACGCGGCGGTTCGATCTCACCGATGCGCAGTGGACGCGGCTGGAACCGCTGCTACCGGTACCCAAAAGGCCAGGTCGACCGTCGCGATGGAGCAAACGGCAGCTGATCGACGGGATCCGCTGGCGCGTACGAGTCGGGGCGCCCTGGCGGGACGTACCCGAGTGTTACGGCTCCTGGCAGGCGGTCTACAGCCTGTTCCGCCGCTGGCAGCGCGCCGGGCTGTGGCAGCAGATCCTTACCCGCCTGCAGGCCATGGCCGATGCTGCAGGCTTGATCGGCTGGCAGGTCGGGGTGGACTCCACCGTCTGCCGCGCCCATCAGCACGCGGCCGGCGCATCCCGATACGGCCAGACGCAGGCTGAGCCGCCCGGCGGCGTCATGCCCGAACCCGCCGATCACGCCCTGGGACGCTCCCGGGGCGGCCTGTCGACCAAACTGCACCTCGCCTGCGAGCAGGGCCAGCGCCTGCTCGCCCTGGTGGTGACGGCGGGGCAGCGCGGTGATGCGCCCCAGTTCCCCGCGGTCCTGGCCGCCATCAAGGTGCCCCGGCTGGGGCCCGGCCGCCCACGCACCCGGCCCGAGGTCGTCCGGGCCGACAAGGCGTACTCCTCCCGCGCGATCCGGCAGCACCTGCGCGCCCGCAAGATCCGATGCACCATCCC
>NZ_JAHKRO010000170.1 GCF_019396325.1 Nonomuraea ceibae | reverse complement strand
GGCTCGCCTCCCCTTCCGCCTCGGCGGCCGCCGTGCCGGTGGCGTAGCGCTGGGCGGCGGGCAGCGGGTCGTCGGCGAGCGACCTCATCAGGTCGGCGTAACCGGCCGCTCCGAGGGCGGGCCTGACCTGCTCAGGCGGCCCCGAGTAGACCGGCCGCCCGTCGCGGACGACGACGAGGACCTGACCGGCCCGGTCCAGGTGCTCGGTCGCGTGGGTGATCACGATGACCGTGTTGCCGTCCTCGGCGTAGTCCCGCAGCAGCGTCATCAGCTCGCGGTCCATCCCCAGGTCGAGCCCGGAGGTGGGCTCGTCGAGCATGAGCAGCCTCGGCCGGGTGAGCAGCTCCAGCGCGATGGAGACGCGCCGCCGCTGCCCGCCGGAGAGCGTGGAGACGAGCTGGTCGATCTGCTCGCCGAGCCCGAGCCTGGCGCACACCTCGATGACGCGCCGCTCGCGCTCGGGCCGGCGCCACGGGCTGCGCAGCCAGGTGGAGTACGCCAGCAGCCGCCGTACGGTGAGCGTCTGGTAGAGCTCGATCTCCTGCGGCACGAAGCCGAGCTGGTCGCGGATCTGCCGGGCATGGGTCCTGAGGTCGAGGCCGAGGAAGAACAGCTCGCCCCGTTCGGTCTCCAGCTCGCCGAGCAGCGCCGCGAACAGCGAGCTCTTGCCCGCCCCGGACGGGCCGAGGATGGCGAGCAGGGTGTCGTCCCGCTGCACGAACGACATGTTCGTCAGGCGTGACTTGGCCCCGCTCTTGGCGTACACGCCGGAGACGACGAGCGCGCAGCCGCCCAGCGGCCGGTCCGACAGGCCGGTCCCGTCGGCGCTGATGCGGTAGCGGTGGTCGGCGAAGTCGAAGCAGTCGCCGGGCCCGAGCGTCGCCGACCTGACCGGCTGCCCGGCGATGAACGGCCCGTGCCCGTACCCGTGGTCCGTCAGCCGGAACAGCGCCCCCTCGCGGCGCAGCGTGAAGTGGCGCGGGGCGGCCAAGACCGCGTCGAGGACGACGTCGGCGGCCGGGTCGGAGCCGAACACCGTGACGTCGCCGAGCGGGATCGACGGCGGCGGCTCCTCGGCGGGCGGCTCCTCCTCAGGCTGGGGGCCCGAGGTCCGGCGCGGCGTCCGGCGCGGGGGCGGCGGGGGCGGCGGGCCGAGGACCGCCCAGCCGGGGATCTCCGGCGCGGGCGAGCTGAGCACGTCGTTGACCCACGCCCCGTACGGGTGGGTGCGCGCCAGCCGCCGCCGGTAACCGGCGAGCCTGCGCTGCGTGTGCTCGTGGACGCGCCGGACGCGGGCCGAGGCCGCGCGCAGGAGCCCGTCGGCCTCCTGGGAGGCGGCGTCGATCCGGCCGTCGAGCGTGGCGAGCTCCGCCCGGGCGTCGCGGGCGGCGGCCCGCGCGGCGCGGACCCGCCTGCCCTGCTCGCGCAGCCGCCGGGTGACGACGACGCGCTCGTCGCGGTCGTCCTCGCCTAGGCGGCGGCGGGTCCGCTCCTCGTCGGGCAGGGGCGCGGAGACGGCGGCCAGCCGCTCCTCGGCCCGTGCCGCCTGCTCCTCGGCCTGCGGTTTGAGCGACGCGGCCACGGCCCGGCGGGCCAGGATCCCGGCGCGCACGGCCTCGTAGCGGAGCCGTTCGTGCTCGAAGGCGTCCTGCGCCCGCCGGATCAGGGCGTCGCGGTGCGGGGTGGTGACCGGGCGGTCCGGTTCGCCGTCCGCCGCGGGTGAGGGGATCTCGGCCCGGCCGTCGCGCCAGCCGTGGTACCAGTCGGTCGCGCGGGCGAGCGGGCCGTATCGGATCGGCGTCATGTGGCCGGGCAGGCGAGGCGGACGACGACCTTGCGGTTGCGGGCGGCCGGGCCGGGCAGCAGTGTGCCGTCGGGGGCGAGGTCGTCGGCCCGGCCCCGCAACTGCTCGCCCCGGCCCTCGGTGGTGATGTCCGCGTCGGGGACGCCGAGCGCGACGAGCTCGCGCTTGACCGCTTCCGCACGCTCGCGCGAGAGGCGGAGGTTGTCGGCCTTGCCGCCCTCGGCCGAGGTGCTGCCGGTGAGCCGGACCTTCAGCCGGTCCTTGCCGATGGTGGCGGCCAGGTTGGCGAGCGTCTTCCTGGCCTCGGCGGGCTCCCGGAAGGTCGCCGTCCCCTGCTCGAAGCCGACATGGTTGCCCTCGCTCAGCTCCGCCTCGCCGCAGGCGGTGAACGTGGTGGGCACGGCGGGTGGCACGACGACGGTGACGGCGGGGGTGTCCGTGGCGGCCTTGTGGTGGTTCGGCCTGGCGTCCACGGCGACGCAGGCGGCCCCGCCGGCCCGCGCGATCTCGCGCCAGATGGCCACGATGTTGCGGCGCAGCCCGGGGTGCGGCTCGGGCTGGGGCGTCGCGGTGTAGCCGAGCCCGGACAGCAGCACCGTACGCCCGGTCAGGTCCGGCAGGAGCTTCTTGTCCCGCAGGTACGCGACCACCTGGGCCGGCTCGGCGTCGATCACCTCGCGGAAGTCGAGAGGCGCCACGGTCTGCAGCCCCGGGTCGACGAGCACGACGCTGCCGCCGGGCCCGGTGGCGTCCGCCGCGAGCGAGAGCGCGGTGAGCACGTCCACCTCGGGGGCCTTGGCCCGGGCGCCGGCGCCGAGAGTCCGCTCGACCTCGGTGAGGTAGGCGTTGACGTCGTCCTCCAGGGCGACGTCGTTGCCCGCGTCGCTGGCGAACTCGGTGTCGAAGACCACCTCCGGGGTGCCGTCGAGGCGGATCACGGAGATGTCGTGGCCCGCCTTGGCGGTGCGCCGCATCAGGTCGACGACCTCGGACCTGATCGCGGGCTCCGGGGCGTTCGCGTGCGCGCCCACGGCGAGCGCGAGCGGGCCGCCGCCGGGCAGCTCGCAGCCGAGCGAGGCCGCCGCGTTCCCCGGGCTGCCCTCGCTGCCCGGGCTGCCCTGGCTGTCCGTGCAGGCGGTGAGCGTGAGGCCGGCGAGCAGGGCGGCGGCGATACGGGTGATGGATGCAGGCATCGGTGTCTTCCGTGAACGGGCTCTACTGCCAGGCGTAGGGCCGCAGGTCGGGTTCGAGGATGGCGTCGGTGACGGCCGGGTCCTGGGCGTGCTGCGCGATCAGCACCCGGGCCAGCTGCTTGAGCCGCTCGGCGAGGGCCAGGCGGACCTGGAGCGCGTGCAGCAGCCGCTGCCGCGCGGCCATGAGCTGGTTGGCGTGCGCGGAACGGGCCGCCTCGGCCAGCGCGAGCTCGCGGGCCGCCGTCGCGGCCGCCCCGAGCGCCTGCCGGTGTACGCGCGCCGCCCTGCCGTACGCCGACCGGAGCGGGTTGTGCGTGAGATACGCGCCGACGGCCGCGACGATGCCGGTGCCGACGAAGAACGCGAGGAAGAACAGCGCGGGCATCAGCGCGCCGCCGTCGTCCGGCGGGGCCTCGGCGCCGAACGCCGGGCGTCGCGCGGTGATCGTGAGCCGGGCCAGGAAGGCGGCGGCCCCGAACGCGGCCCACCCCAGGACGCAGAGCACGGCCAGCGGCAGGCTCACCCCCGCCGAACCGGCCCGGATGTCGCGGAACATGCACCCGGCGGCATGCGCCAGATAGATCACGATCGCGGTGAATCCGACCACGACCGCCGAGGTGACGACGTCGCCCTCACCGCGCATGAGCAGCTTCACCACCTCCAGGAACGCCGCCCAGTCGGCCGCCACCGCCGCCGCGAGCGCCGCCGCGTGCAGCAGCAGCGGCCCCAGCGGCCGGCCCGCCATCAGCGCCGGGTCCGCGTGGCCCCGGGCGCCCCAACCAGCCTCCCCGCCGGGGGACAGCCGCGACCGGGCCGCGTCCAGGGCCGCGCGGGAGTCCGCCAGCCGCTCACGGGCGTCCTCCTCGGCGGGCCGGCTCCCGGCCACCGCCGCGTCGGCCACGCCCAGCCGGGTGGTCGCCTCCGCGCAGTAGGCCGCGTACTCGGCCTGGACCTCCTGCTCCCAGCGCGCCGACATGGCGTTGACCAGGTTGTCGAGCGAATGCCCTGTGGCCTCGTCCACCCCGCCGGGGGCCAGCCCCTCCACCAGGAACGTGATCTCGGCGCGCGCGGCCTCCTCGTCGACGTCCGGGGGGACGAACGGGCCGGGTTCGGGCGCGCCCGCGCGCCTAGGGCGCCATCGTGCCATCCGGGACCTCTCCTCCTCGTGTGCGTACATGTCCGTTCACCCACGGGCGGCGCTCGTGCGCGTCCGTCTGCGGGTGGTCGTGCGCCTGCGGCTCGGGGCGGTCCTCCTCGGCCCAGGCGGGCAGTTCGGGGGCGAGCAGGTCCAGGCGCGCGTTCAGCTCGGGGCCGCGCGGGTGCGTGCGGACGAGCTGTTGCAGGTACGCCGCCACGCGCCGGCTGGTGAACTCGTGAATGCGCCGGACCCGCGCCCGGTTGCCCGCCTCCGCACGGGCGAGCTCCTGCGTGACCGCCTCCACCTCGCGGACCGCCGCGGCGAGCCGGCTCTCGGCCGCCGCCCAGACGGTCTCGGCGGCGGCGCACCTCCTGGCGTGGTCGGCCTGCCGCCGCGCCCGTACCAGGGAGCCGGGCCGCCCGTCCCTGATGGTCTCCGCGAGCCGCCGCTCGTCCGGGTCCGGGACCCAGGTGCGGGCCTCCACCCAGGCCAGCCGGGCGACGCGGGCCGTGTGCTCGGCCGCCTGCCGCCGTTCGCGGGCCTCGGCCAGCCTCGCGCGCAGGGCGCCGGAGCGGGCGAGCCAGGCGCCGCGCTCGTGGTCGATCTGGTCGCGGGCGAGATGGCGCAGGTATTCGATTTTCGGCGTGACCACGACGGCCTTTTCGGCTTCACCGATAGCCGGAATGCGGCGACGCCCGTCCCGGAATCCCTGATAGGCGTCCCACAACCGGAGTAAGAACCCGTAACGGATCGGCTTGGCAGGCGGATCCGCCCATTCCCCCATCCGGAACCTCCCGCCAGATAATTCCCAAATAGGGCATATGGCCCGATCGGGTGAAAAGCAACTTCACGTATACGTGTGGAACACTATGCGTGATACGCGAGCCGCACATGAAGTACGATCCCGCCCAGCGGGAAACGCACTGGCCCACCTGGGACGATGCGGATCAGGACGCGAATCGGGACTGAGTGGAGACTCAATGACGGGGAACGGCAAGGGCCCCCGGACGTCGGCCGCGGGCAAGGCCATGTCAATCTTCCGGGCCTTCACCGGCGACCAGCTCGAACTGACGCTGAGAGAAGTCTGCGACCGCACGAACATGACGTCGAGCACCGCCCATCGCTGGCTGCAGGACCTCGTGGCCCACGGCGCGCTCGTCCAGTCGCCGTCGGGGCGATATTCGCTGAGCAAACTCATGTGGGAGATCGGCACCCGTTGCCCGCGCGCCTCCATCATGCGCGAGGTCGCCATGCCGTTCCTGCAGAACCTTTATCACATCACCCGGGGACACGTGCTGCTCGCGATGCCCGCCGGTGACGAGGCGCTGCTGGTGGAAAGGCTTTCCAAGAGCCTTCCCGTCAAACCGGTCGGCCGCGTGGGCGGACGCCTCCCGCTGCACGCCACCGGCGTCGGGAAAGCCATTCTCGCCTATTCACCGGCGGACGTGCGGAAAAGAATTCTCAGCCGGAACTTGACCGCTTACACCTGCCACACGATCACCTCTCCGCAGCGTTTGCGAGAGGATTTGGCCGGCATTCGCGAACGCGGTTACGCCACCTGTTACCAGGAGCGCCAATTGGGCGTCGACTCCTACGCGTTCCCCGTTTTCGAGTACGGCACGGAAAGCGTGGTCGTGGCCGCCGTCTCGGTGCTCGTGGAGGTGCGGTCGCGCGAGCCCGACGGCCTGCTCGACGCGCTCCGGCCCGCGGCGCTCCAGATCTCCCGCGCCCTGCGCAAACTCCCCCTCCACCACCCCTTCGACGGCCTCTGACCACCGCCCCCGGGAATGACCCCGCCGGTCAGGAGGAGTGCCCGGCGGCGCGGTCGAGAAGGGCGCGGCGCCACCGACTCCGCCCCCGGGAATGACCCGCCGGTCAGAGGGAGTGTTCGGCGGCGCGGTCGAGGAGGGCGCGGCGTTCCGGGTCGCTGTGGGCGACGGCCGCCGCCCGGCGGAACAGGTCGGCTGCGCGGGCGTGGTCGCCGCTCCGGGCGGTGAGGTCGGCCTCCGCGGCGAGCGCGAGCGGGTGGTCGTCGAGCGCGCCGCCCTCCCGGGCGAGGGCCAGCAGCGCGAGCCCGGCCTGCGGTCCGTGCGCGTAGCCGTGCGCGACGGCGCGGTTGAGCTCGACCACGGGCGTGGAGCGCAGCCGGGACAGCGCGTCGTAGCAGCGGGCGATCTCCGCCCAGTCCGTGGCGGACGCCGTCGGCGCGGTGGCGTGGCAGGCGGCGACGCGCGCCTGCAACCCGTACGGGCCGTCCTGGTCGGCGTCGGCCAGCGCGGCCAGGCCCTCGGCGATCGCGGCCCGGTCCCAGCGGGTCCGATCCTGCCGTTCCAGGGGGACGAGGCGGCCCTCGGCGTCGCGGCGGGCGGCGCGCCGGGAGTGTTGCAGGAGGAAGAGCGCCAGCAGCGCCGGCACCTCGCGCCGCCCCGGCATGAGCCGGCGCAGCAGCCGCGCGAGCCGGATCGCCTCGTCGGCGAACGCGGGGTCGCCGTCGGCGTTGTAGCCCTGCGTGAACAGCAGGTAGAGCACGGCCAGGACGCCGGACAGCCGTTCGTCCAGCGCCGGGCCGCTCGGCACCCGGTACGGGATGCCCGCGTCGGCGATCTTCGTCTTGGCCCTGGTCAGGCGGCGGGTCATCGCCGATTCCGTGACCAGGAAGGCCCGCGCGAGGTCCGCGGTCGGCACCGCGCAGACGGTCCGCAGCGTCAGCGCCACGCGCGACTCCAGGGCCAGGGCCGGATGGCAGCATGTGAAGACGAGCCTCAGCCGGTCGTCCACGACCTCCTCCTCCTTCCCGCGGTCGCCGGGGCCGGTCCCGTCCGGTGTGAGCGCGGCCAGCTCCGCCAGCTTGCGGCGTTCGACGGTGGCGCGGCGCAGCGCGTCGATCGCGCGGTTGCGCGCCACCGTCATGAGCCAGCCGCCGGGATTGTCGGGTGTGCCCTCCTGTGGCCACCGCTGCACGGCCTGGGCCAGCGCTTCCTGGGCGCAGTCCTCGGCCAGGGTCCAGTCGCCGGTGACGCGGATCAGCGTGGCGACGATGCGCCCGTAGGCGTCGGCGGCCACCTCCTCAAGGCGATCCAGGCGGCCCGTCACTGCTCGAATTCGGCGAACGGCCGCAGCTCCAGCCGTCCGGCGCGGGCCATCGGGTGCGTGCGGGCGACCTCGATCGCCTCGTCCAGGTCGGCGCATTCGAGCAGGTCGAAGCCCACGATCACCTCTTTGGTCTCGGCGAACGGGCCGTCGCTGAGGATGAGCTCGCCGGCGCGGACCCGGACGGTGGTCGCCGCGCTCTCCGGGGCCAGCACCGCACCCCGTACGCGCCTGCCGCGGGCGTCGTTCTCCGCCACCCAGACGTCGATGTCGGGCCAGTCGGACCGGTCGGTGTCGGGCTCGGCGTCACTGCAGACGAACATCATGTACTTCATCGTGCGCTCCTTCGGTCGTGCGTTCACCAGGGTGACGAACGGGGGCGCCGCTTCCGGACAGGTGGGCCGGGAAAATTTTCAGCCGCCCGGGTAGTCGAGGGCGAGCATGCCCGCCAGGTCGCGCAGGCACTCCTCGAAGACGGGCTCCAGGTCGGTGTAGGCGAAGTCGAGCTGGTGCAGGACTTCCATGCACAGCAGCCCGTACAGCCTGATCCAGCACGACAGGAAGACGTGGACGGCCTCCGGCGGGAGCGCGCCGCCGATGCCTTCGGAGAAGGCGGTGAGCTGGTCGCGCAGCGAGCCGGGCAGGTCGGCGGGCACCGGGAACGGGCGCGTCCGCCACAGCTCGACGGTCAGGTCGAGCAGGACCTGCTCGAAGCGGGTCGCGGCCTGGTGGCGGACGGAGTCGCGGCGCAGGTTGGGCGGGGCGATCGGGCTGGCGAAGATCCAGCCGAACTCGGCGGGGTGGCCGACCGCCCAGGCGCGCATGGCGCGGCAGGCGGCGATCAGGCGGACGGCGACCGGCTCGCCCGCGTGGGCGTCGCGGGCCTGCTCCATCGCGGCGGCCAGCTCGCGGAAGAAGCCCGCGGTCACCGCGCCGACCAGCTCGTCGTGGCTGGCGTAGTAGTGGTAGAGGGCGGGGCCGCTCATGCCGATCTCGCGGGCCACCGCGTTGATGGTCACCGCGGCCGTGCCCTGCTCGACCAGCAGTTTGCGCGCGGCCTCGTGGATCTCGTCGAGGGTGGCCTGGCGCAGCCTCTCCCGCCGGCTGGTGGTGGGTGTGGACATCGTCACCTTCCTCAGGGGAGCCGCCTCAGTCTATGGCATCTATGTTTCCTTAACGGCTCTAAGCCACGGTCAGCAGGGTCTTGCCGGTCGTGGCGCGGGCCTCGATCGCCCGGTGCGCCTCGGCGGCCCCGTCCAGCGGGTAGGTCTGGCCGATGACCGGGCGCAGCCGCCCGGCCGCGGCGTGGGCCAGCGCCTCCTCGGCGAGAGCGCGGATCTCGGCCGGGGTGGGCACACTGCGCGGGACGACGGTCACGTGGGCGGCCGGCTCGGTCCAGGAGCCTGACGCCATGCCGTACAGGCAGGCCCGGCCACCGGGCCGCACGGCCTGCATGCCCCGCGTGCCGGTCTCGCCGCCGACCCCGTCGAAGACCACGTCGACGCCGCCGCCGGACCGCTCGGCGACGGCGCGCTCCCAGCCCGGCTCGGAGTAGTCCACGTAGGCGTGCGCGCCCAGCGAGGTCACCAGCCCGGCCTTGCCCGGCCCCCGGGCCGCGCCGATCACCTTGGCCCCGGCGGCCGCCGCAAGCTGAACCAGCAGGCTGCCGACGCCGCCGCCGGCCGCCTCGACCAGCACCCATTCGCCCGGCCGCACCTCGGCCTGCCGGTGGACGAGCACCGCCGTCCTGCCGTCGGCCAGCAGCGCCACCGCGTCACGCAGCGACACGCCCGCCGGGACCTGGGTGAGGTCGTCGGCGCGGGCCACGGCGAGCTCCGCGTAGCCGCCGGTGCCGCCCGTCGTGGTCACCACGGTCGTGCCGGCCAGCGCGGGGTCGGCCTGCGGGCCGACGGACAGCACCCGCCCGCCCACGCCGTTGCCGGGGACGCGCGGCAGCTCGGGCGCCGACCCGGCCGCGGGCCCGGTGCCCGCCCGCACCTGCGTCTCGACGAACGTGATGCTCGCGTACGCGACGGCCACCAGCACCTGGCCGGGCCCCGGCACCGGGTCGGGGACCTCGCGGACGCGCAGCACCTCCGGCCCGCCCAGCCGGTCCATCACCACAGCGCGCATGGCCTACTCCTCCGCGTCGTACTGTTCGCGAGCCGCTCTGACCTGGTCGATATGGGTTTCGGCCCATTCTTTCACCGCGACGATCAAGCCGCTCAGGCTGGCCCCGAGCTCGGTGAGCCGGTAGTCCACGCGTACCGGGACCGCCGGGGTCACCGTGCGCGCGACCAGGCCGTCACGCTCCAGGGAGCGCAGCGTCTGGGTGAGCATCTTCTGGCTCACGCCGGGGATCTTGCGGCCCAGGTCGCTGTAGCGCATCGTGCCCTGCTCGCGCAGCGCGCTGAGGATCAGGCTCACCCACTTGTCGCTGATGCGGTCGAGCAGCTGGCTGGTCGGGCAGTCCTTGAGGTAGGCGTCGTACGCGACACGCTCGTCGGCGCGGCGTTCGGCGGCCGTCCGGGTTGCCATGGCGCACCTCCGGGTCCCGTACGCACTTGCGGGTGCGTACTTTCCGAAAGAGAGTAACACCCCCTACGTTCGCAGCAGGCGGACAGACCGTCACTGCGAACAGGGGAGCAACCCATGCGTGCGGCAATCGTGAAGTCCTTCGGCGGCCCGGAAGCCGTGGAGATCGTCGAGGTGCCGGTGCCCGAGCCCGGCCCCGGCCAGGTCCGCGTCAAAGTCGCCGCCGCCGCGCTGAACCCGGTCGACGCCGGGGTGCGCGCCGGCGCCTTCGGCGACGCGGGGCCGGTCGGGCTCGGCTGGGACCTGGCCGGGACGGTCGACGCGGTGGGCACGGGAGTCACCGGGCCCGCCGTCGGCGACGCGGTCGTGGGCCTCGTCTACGGGCCGGTCAAGCCGCTCGGCTCGCACGCCGAGTACGTGGTGCTGGACGCGGACGCGGTGGCCGCCGCGCCCCGGTCGGCAGACAGCGCGCACGCCGCGACGCTGCCGCTCAACGCGCTGGCCGCGGCCCAGGCCGTGGACCTGCTGGCGCTCGAACCTGGGGCCTCCGTGCTCGTCACCGGCGCGGCCGGCGGCCTGGGCGGATACGCCGTGGCGCTGGCCCGGCTCGCCGGGCACCGGGTCACCGCGATGGCCTCCCCTGCCGACGAAGACCTGGTGCGCTCGTTCGGCGCCGACGACTTCCTGCCCCGCTCCGCGACGGACGACCCGGCCGCGTCGTTCGACGGGGTGGTGGACGCCGCGGTGATCGGGGCGCCCGCGCTGGCCTTCGTCCGGGACGGGGGCGCGTACACCGGGGTGATTCCCGGGGCGCAGCCCGGCGAGGTGCGCGGGATCCGGACCGGCGCGATCGAGGTGCGCCCCGACGGCGCACGCCTGGCGGAGCTCGTCAGGCTGGCCGACGATGGCCGCCTGCGGCTGCGGGTGGCCGCGACGTACCCGCTGGCGCGGGTCCGGGACGCGCACGCCCGTCTGGACCGCGGCGGCCTGCGCGGCAGGCTGGTCCTGGTGCCCTGAGCACTACAGGAAGCCGCGCTTCTCGGGCAGGTCGATGACGCCCGACAGCGCGAGCACGCCGCCCACGACGAGGACGGCGGCCAGCACGCCGAGCAGCACCCAGGCCACCGGGTGCCCCAGGTTGAGCGTCCAGGAGGACGAGCTGACGCGGGCGTGCACGAGCAGGGCGGGGTCGCGGCGGTTGGCGTAGACGGTGCCGGCCAGGTGCCAGTGGCGGTTGTCGTCGCGCTGCCCGAGCCCGGAGTCCTCCTGCTCCTCGCCGGGCAGCGCGGGCAGGCGGTGCCCGGCCTGACCGACCCGCGTCTCCCAGATCACCCACCCGGCCAGCAACGCGGCGAGCGGCAGGTACGTGGCCACCTGCCAGACGGGCGTGCCGGGGACGAACCCCCACAGGCGCAGCGCCCCGGCGAACAGCGTCAGGTTGAGACAGGCGGCCGACAGCAGCGTCATGGTGGCGACGCCGCGCAGGTAGACGCGGTAGCGGCGGGCCGAGCCCCGGGGCCTGGCGGCGTCGAGGTCGGGCCGGGCCCGCAGCACGACGATCGTCACCAGCGGCACGAGGAGCGTGACCGCGAGCTGGTGGAGCACCGGCTCCAAGGCCGCGGCCCCGCCGATCCAGCCGACGGCGGCGGTGAGCAGCACGACGGCCACGGCGGGCAGGCCCCACAGCCAGGGCACGCGGACCGGGTCGGTGCGGAACGTGGTGTCCACGGTCAGGCCCGCGCGCCGCCCGGCCGCCCACGCCCCGGCCTGCGCGGCGGCCCGGATCCGGTGGTGGGCCAGCCCGAACAGCAGCAGGTGGACGACGGCCACCGCCGTGCAGACCGCCTCCGCCCATCCCGTCAGGAACAGGACCGGGACGGCGAGCAGCGACACCGCCACGACCGCGCGGGTGTAGCGGCGGCGCTCGGTGACGACGACGGGATCGCCCGCCCGCTCCACGGGCACCCGCACGCCGAACGGCAGCGTGGGCCTGGGGAGCGCCGGGAGCGCCAGGGTCAGGCAGGTGATCAGGACGAGCCCGGCGAGCGCGATCATGGCGCGCCTCCGAAGCCGTCGAGCAATGCCGCGCACCGGCGCAGCACGTCCTCCCGGTCGAGGCCGTGGACCGTGGCCTCGGCCAGCAGCACACGCATGCGTTCCTCCCATTCGTCGGTGAAGGGGGCCTCGGGCGGCCCGCTGTCGGGGTCGCGGCGCACGACGGCGCCGCTCTTGCGGTTGATCCGGATCACGCCCTGCTGTCGCAGCAGGTCGTACGCCTTGTTCACGGTGTGGAAGTTGATGCCGAAGTCGGCGGCGAGCTGGCGCGTGGAGGGCAGCGGGTCGCCCTCCTTGGCTTCCCGGCCGGCGATGGCCTCCACGATCCGGTCCCGGATCTGCTGGTAGATCGGGACCTCGCTGTCGAGGTCGAGGATCAGGTGCACACCCACACTCTATCTGATATACAACTAATAGAACAGATAGAGCGAGGAGGACAGATCATGATCCAGGCCCACCTTCACGAGGACACGCTGGTCGTGCGCTTCAGCCCCTGGGCACGGCTGTTCACCAGGACCGCCGTCGTCAGCGTCCCGCTGGCGGCCATCACCGGGGCGCACCGCCTCGACCGGCCGCTCGCGGCCGCCCGGGGCACGCACTTCGGCCTGCTCGTCAGCGGCTTCGTCAAGATCGGCACGTGGACGTCGTCCGACGGCGTCAAGCGCCTGGTCGCGGCCCGCCACGACGTCCCCGGGCTGCGCATCGCCCTCACGGGCCGGGTGGCCGGCCACGACGAGCTGATCCTCAGCCTGCCGGACGCCGACGACCTGCTGCTGCGCCTGACGGCGGTGACGGCGTGAACATCGAGGTCCGCGGCCTGACCAAGACGTACGGGACGGTGACCGCCGTCAGCGACCTGAGCTTCGACGTGCCGCCCGGCGCCGTCACCGCCTTCCTCGGGCCCAACGGCGCCGGCAAGACCACCACCATGCGGATGATGCTCGGCCTGGTCACGCCGACCGCCGGCACCGCCCTGTTCGGCGGCAGGCGCTACGCCGACCTGCCCGCGCCGTCCGCGACCGTCGGCGCCGCGCTCGACGGCGCCGGCTTCCACCCGGCGCACACCGCCCGCGACCACCTGCGGGTCTACGCCCGCATGGGCCGGTACGGCACGGCGCGGGCCGACCGGGTCGCGGAGCTGACCGGGGTGTCGGCGTTCGCCGGCCGCCTCACCCGCGCCCTGTCGACCGGCATGCGCCAGCGACTCAACCTGGCCACCGCGCTGCTAGGCGACCCCCGGGTGCTGCTGCTCGACGAGCCGGGCAACGGCCTCGACCCCGAGGGCACCGCCTGGCTGCGCCGGTTTCTGCGCGAGCTGGCCGCCGAGGGCCGCACCGTGCTGGTCTCCAGCCACGTGCTCGGCGAGGTCGAGCACCTGGCCGACCACGCCGTGGTGATCCGCCAGGGGCGGCTGGTCAGCACCGGGCCCATCGGCGAGCTGTACGGCCCGGCCACGGTGCTGGTGCGCTCCCCGGAGGCCGAGCGGCTGGCGCGCGGGCTGGCGCGCGACGGGGTCCTGGTGGAGCCCGGACCGCCCGGCGCGCTGCGCGTCCACGGCCTGGACGCCGCCGAGGTGGCCGCCGCGGCGACCGCGCTGGGCGTCGCGCTGCACGAGATCACATCCGAACGCCCCACCCTCGAACAGGCGTTCCTGCACCTCACCGGAGGCTCCCGATGACCGCGCTGCTGTCGGCCGAATGGACCCGCCTGGCCGCCACCAGGCTCTGGCTGTGGGGGCTGCTGGCCGCGCTGGCCAGCGGCGGGCTGGTCGGCCTGCTCGCGCTGGTCGGCCCGGAGAACTTCAACCCGCCGATGCCCGGCCTCGACACCGAGCAGGGCACCCGCGTGCTGCTCGGCCTGCTCGGCTTCACCGTGTTCGCCCCGGCGCTGCTCGGCACCGTGGCCGTGGCCGCCGAGCACCGGCACCGCACGATCACCACCTCGACGCTGTTCGCGCCCCGGCGGTGGACCTGGCTCGCCGCCAAGCTGGCCGTCTACACCGGCGCGGGGCTGGTCTACGGCGTCGCCGCCTCGGCGGTCGCGGGCGGCGCGCTGTTCGGCGCGGCGGCGCTCAAGGGCGTCACGCTCGGCCTGCCCGTCTCGACGGTGCTCGCCCTGCTGGGCCGCATCGCGCTGACCATGGCCGTCTACACGCTGCTCGGCGTCGCCGTGGGCGCGCTGCTGCGCAACCAGGTGGCCGCGCTGGCCGTCGTGGGCGCGTACTTCTACATGATCGAGACGACGCTGATGCTCATCCCGGGCGTCAAGCTGATCTATCCGTGGCTGCCGGGCGGGGCCACCTCCGCGCTGACCGGCTTCACCTACCTGGCCGACGCGGTCGCCGACCAGACGGGCGGCTCCGCCACCGCGCTGCTGTCCGCGCCGGCGGGCGCCGCCGTGCTGGTCGGCTACGCCCTGGTCGCGATCGCCATCGCGGTCGCCGCGCCGCTGCGGCGCGACGTCGCGTAGCTACGGCAGCAGCCCGCCGACGAGCGCGCGCAGCCCCCGGTCGTAGGTGTCCTTCGCCGTCAGCTCCTCCCAGCGCCGCCCCACCTCCGCGAGCCGGGGGAACTCCTCCGCGTCCAGCTCGGCGAACACCCGCTCCCGGTAGGTGCTCCCGCCCTGGGCGCGCCGCCTGCCCGCCGCCGCCCGCCCGCCGAGCTCCCCCGCCGTGTAGTGCCAGATGATCCGGTACGCCTCCACGGCCGACTCCGTCGTCAGCCCGGCTTCCACGGCGGCGTCGATGATCCGCTCCGGATACCACAGCGCGCCCACGGACAGCAGGTCGTCGGCCCGCAGCACGTCCACGATCCACGGGCAGCCGGACAGCGCCTCGCGCATCGCCGTCGCCACGGCCACCACGCGCTCGCGCGGCTCCTCCGGCAGCTCCGCGGGCCTGGGCCGGCTCGCCGCGTAGTCGTCGAGCAGCAGCAGGAGCAGCTCCTCCTTGTCGCGCACGTGGTGGTAGAGGGCCATCGCGGTGCTGCCTACCTCGCGGGCCAGGCGGCGCATGGTCAGGCTCTCGACGCCGTCCTCCTCGATGACCCGGTGGGCGGCGGCCACGATGTCGGCCCTGGAGATCTTCGGCGGCCGTCCGGTACGCATGCCGCCATGCTACTTTCTATACATATATAGAAACTCGTGGGCTTCCTCGGCGGCGCTGGGCACGATGGCCGTCGAGCACGCCGGGGCGGTCGGGGCGGCGGTGCTGTCAGCGGGCGGTCCCGGCTGAAGCTTCACGCTCTCCGGGCTGGCCGCCCTGTTCGCCACCCTGTTCGCGGCCCTCTACCGCGTCCGCCCGGCCTGAGCCGAGCAGAGCGCGGTGTCGAGCGCGGCTTCGAGGCGCTTGAGCGCGGGCATCGAGGCGGGCAGCGCGGTGACGGCGACCGTGGCCGCCCTGCCGTCCTCGGTCACGCCATTGCTCGTCGCGTATCCGGGCGCCGAACCGCCGTGCGACCAGGCGAAGCCGCCGCAGCTCAGCTTGAAGGTGGCGAGGCCGAGCCCGTAACGGGCCCCGCCGGCGGTGTCGAAGTCGGGCGCGGCCACCGTCTTCTTCATTTCCTTGAGCTGCGCTGGCTTGAGCAGCCTGCCGTCCATGAGCCCGAGCATGAAGCGGTTGAGGTCACCCGGGCTGCCGACGAGCTGCCCGGCGGCCCAGGCCATCGACGGGTCCATGACGCTCACGTCGGCGTACGGGTCGCCCGGCTTCGCGGCGAAGTAGCCCTTGGGGTGCGGCCCGCGGATGCGCTGCTCGCCGACGCCGGGCCAGTACGTCTTGCGCAGGCCGAGCGGCTTGATGACGCGCCGGGTGATCTCCTCGCCGATCGGCCGCCCGGTGACCTTCTGCACGATGAGCCCGGCCAGCACGTAGTTGGTGTTGCTGTAGCTCCAGCCCTTGGCCGTCTTGCCGGTCAGCGCGGCGTCGAGCAGGTCACGGGGCTCGTAGTGCGTGTGCTGGATCGCGAAGTAGTCCTTGATCAGCAGGTCGTCGTAGTCGGCCAGGCCGCTGGTGTGCTGGAGCAGCTCGCGTACCGTGATCTTCCGCCCGTCCACGCCCCTGCCCCGGACGAGCTTGGGCACGTACTTCTCGATGGGCGCGTCCAGCTCGATCCGGCCCTCGCCGACGAGCTGCAGCACGACCACGGCGGTGAACATCTTGGTGTTGCTGGCGATGCGCACCTGGCCGTCGGCAGGCACCGCCGCGCCGGTCTTCAGGTCGCCCACCCCGGCCGTGTAGTCGCGGGTGCGCCCGTCGCGGTCCCGCACCGACGCGAGCGCGCCGGGGAACCCGTCGTCGGTCAGCGCGTCCAGGCTCTTCTGCACGCGGTCGGCGGACTGCGCGCCCGCCGGGGCCGCGCCGAGACCGGTCAGCGCGACGACGGCGGGCGCCGCCAGGGGGAG